>NZ_JAQFTZ010000038.1:0-553 GCF_027715825.1 Bacillus cereus group sp. Bc061 | reverse complement strand
TCCAGTAGCGCCGGTAGCACCTGTGTTACCTTGAACGCCTTGAGGTCCAGTAGCGCCGGTAGCACCCGCTGGTCCTTGAATACCTTGAGGTCCAGTAGCGCCGGTAGCACCCGCTGGTCCTTGAATACCTTGAGGTCCAGTAGCGCCGGTAGCACCTGTGTTACCTTGAACGCCTTGAGGTCCAGTGGCACCAGTAGCACCAGTAGCACCTGTGTTACCTTGAACGCCTTGAGGTCCAGTAGCGCCGGTAGCACCCGCCGGCCCTTGAACGCCTTGAGGTCCAGTGGCACCAGTAGCACCTGTATTACCTTGAACGCCTTGAGGTCCAGTAGCACCAGTAGCACCCGCCGGCCCTTGAGCACCCTGAGGTCCAGTAGCGCCGGTAGCACCCGCCGGTCCTTGAATACCTTGAGGTCCGGTAGCACCAGTAGCACCTGTATTACCTTGAACGCCTTGAGGTCCAGTGGCACCAGTAGCACCTGTATTACCTTGAACGCCTTGAGGTCCAGTAGCACCAGTAGCACCCGCCGGCCCTTGAGCACCCTGAGGTCCA
>NZ_JAQFTZ010000037.1:0-576 GCF_027715825.1 Bacillus cereus group sp. Bc061 | reverse complement strand
ATGTCATATTGAAAATTGGAGCGGAAGACGGGATTCGAACCCGCGACCCCAACCTTGGCAAGGTTGTATTCTACCACTGAACTACTTCCGCAAGACATGTATGAGTTATTTAATTAAAAGTGCGGGTGAAGGGAGTCGAACCCCCACGCCAAAGGCGCCAGATCCTAAGTCTGGTGCGTCTGCCAATTCCGCCACACCCGCATATTAATTTATTTAAGAAAAATGGGGCGACTGATGGGAATCGAACCCACGAATGCCGGAGCCACAATCCGGTGCGTTAACCACTTCGCCACAACCGCCATGATTTCTGGTGCCGACTAGAGGACTTGAACCCCCAACCTACTGATTACAAGTCAGTTGCTCTACCAATTGAGCTAAGTCGGCTAAATGGTGGAGGATGACGGGATCGAACCGCCGACCCCCTGCTTGTAAGGCAGGTGCTCTCCCAGCTGAGCTAATCCTCCATTTGCCTGGCAACGTCCTACTCTCACAGGGACAAGGTCCCAACTACCATCGGCGCTAGAGAGCTTAACTTCCGTGTTCGGTATGGGAACGGGTGTGACCTCTCTGCCATCA
>NZ_JAQFTZ010000035.1:0-796 GCF_027715825.1 Bacillus cereus group sp. Bc061 | reverse complement strand
AGGTCCAGTGGCACCAGTAGCACCTGTATTACCTTGAACGCCTTGAGGTCCAGTAGCACCAGTAGCACCCGCCGGCCCTTGAGCACCCTGAGGTCCAGTAGCGCCGGTAGCGCCCGTGTTACCTTGAACGCCTTGAGGTCCAGTGGCACCAGTGGCACCCGCCGGCCCTTGAGGTCCTTGAGGTCCAGTAGCGCCGGTAGCACCCGCCGGCCCTTGAGGTCCTTGAGGTCCAGTAGCACCCGTGTTACCTTGAGGTCCAGTCGGTCCAGGAGGCCCACCAGAAGGTCCGGTCGGTCCTGTAACTCCTATACCAGTAGCACCGGTAGCGCCAGTAGCCCCTGTATTACCTTGAGGTCCCTGAGATCCGGTAGCGCCAGTAGCGCCCGTATTACCTTGAGGTCCTTGAGGTCCAGTGGCCCCAGTAGCACCAGCAGGTCCTTGAGATCCGGTAGCGCCAGTAGCGCCCGTGTTACCTTGAGGCCCTTGAGGACCAGTGGCGCCAGTAGCCCCAGCAGGTCCTGTGTTACCTTGAGGTCCGGTAGCACCAGTAGCGCCCGTGTTACCTTGAGGTCCAGTAGCGCCAGTAGCGCCCGTGTTACCTCGAGGTCCGGTAGCACCAGTAGCGCCTGTGTTACCTTGAGGTCCAGTGGCGCCAGTAGCGCCCGTGTTACCTTGAGGTCCAGTGGCGCCAGTAGCGCCCGTGTTACCTCGAGGTCCGGTAGCACCAGTAGCGCCTGTGTTACCTTGAGGTCCAGTGGCGCCAGTAGCGCCCGTGTTACCTTGAGGTCCAGTGGCG
>NZ_JAQFTZ010000034.1:0-862 GCF_027715825.1 Bacillus cereus group sp. Bc061 | reverse complement strand
TGATCAGGTTGATAGGTTCGAGGTGGAAGCATGGTGACATGTGGAGCTGACGAATACTAATAGATCGAGGACTTAACCATATAATATGAAGCAATGTTATCTAGTTTTGAAAGAATATAAAAAACTTGTTGACTTTTAAAGTTAAATAAGTTATAATGATTCTTGTCTTAAATGAATACAGTCTGGTAATGATGGCAGAGAGGTCACACCCGTTCCCATACCGAACACGGAAGTTAAGCTCTCTAGCGCCGATGGTAGTTGGGACCTTGTCCCTGTGAGAGTAGGACGTTGCCAGGCAAAATGGAGGATTAGCTCAGCTGGGAGAGCACCTGCCTTACAAGCAGGGGGTCGGCGGTTCGATCCCGTCATCCTCCACCATATATGTCGGAGGGGTAGCGAAGTGGCTAAACGCGGCGGACTGTAAATCCGCTCCTTCGGGTTCGGCAGTTCGAATCTGCCCCCCTCCACCATTCTTAATTAATGGGCTATAGCCAAGCGGTAAGGCAACGGACTTTGACTCCGTCATGCGCTGGTTCGAATCCAGCTAGCCCAGCCATTAAGAGCCATTAGCTCAGTTGGTAGAGCATCTGACTTTTAATCAGAGGGTCGAAGGTTCGAGTCCTTCATGGCTCACCATTTTAACAAAATATGCGGGTGTGGCGGAATTGGCAGACGCACTAGACTTAGGATCTAGCGCCTTTGGCGTGGGGGTTCGACTCCCTTCACCCGCACTTTTAATAAAATAACTCATACATGTCTTGCGGAAGTAGTTCAGTGGTAGAATACAACCTTGCCAAGGTTGGGGTCGCGGGTTCGAATCCCGTCTTCCGCTCCAATTTTCAATATGACATGCCGGGGTGGC
>NZ_JAQFTZ010000033.1:0-1054 GCF_027715825.1 Bacillus cereus group sp. Bc061 | reverse complement strand
AGCACATTGGATTTCTTCTGAGTATCCAGATGATCGTTCACCAATTATGGTGTATGGCCATATGCAACCTGAAATGATTATTAACTTTTTAGGATGTGTAAAAGCTGGACATGCTTATATTCCTGTAGATTTATCTATCCCAGCTGATCGTGTACAACGTATCGCTGAAAATTCTGGTGCGAAACTACTTTTATCAGGAACTGAAGTAACTGTAACTGATTTACCAGTTCGCATTGTAAGTGAGGACAACTTAAAAGATATTTTCTTTACTCATAAAGGGAAAACTCCAAATCCTGAACATGCGGTAAAAGGTGATGAAAACTTCTACATTATTTACACATCAGGAAGCACAGGTAATCCGAAAGGGGTTCAGATTACTTATAACTGCCTTGTAAGTTTTACAAAATGGGCTGTAGAAGATTTCAACTTACAAACGGGGCAAGTATTCTTAAACCAAGCACCTTTCTCATTTGATTTATCTGTCATGGATATTTACCCATCATTAGTAACAGGTGGTACACTTTGGGCAATTGATAAAGATATGATTGCACGTCCAAAAGACTTGTTTGCTTCTTTAGAGCAATCGGATATACAAGTATGGACTTCCACACCATCTTTCGCAGAAATGTGTTTAATGGAAGCATCTTTCTCTGAGAGTATGCTACCAAACATGAAAACATTCTTATTCTGCGGTGAAGTGTTACCAAATGAAGTAGCTAGAAAATTAATTGAGCGTTTCCCGAAAGCAACAATTATGAATACGTACGGTCCAACTGAAGCTACTGTCGCTGTAACAGGTATTCACGTTACAGAAGAAGTGCTTGATCAATACAAATCACTTCCAGTTGGCTACTGTAAATCAGACTGCCGCCTTCTTATTATGAAAGAAGATGGTACGATTGCGCCTGATGGTGAAAAAGGTGAAATCGTAATTGTTGGTCCAAGCGTAAGCGTTGGATATTTAGGAAGCCCTGAATTAACAGAAAAAGCATTTACTATGATTGACGGTGAGCGCGCCTATAAAACAGGCGATGCTGGCTATGTTGAAAATGGT
>NZ_JAQFTZ010000031.1:0-1940 GCF_027715825.1 Bacillus cereus group sp. Bc061 | reverse complement strand
TCATCCTGAGCCAGGATCAAACTCTCCAATAAAGTTAGTTTGTCTAGCATCTAAAATAAAAATTGACGTTTCACGTTGTTTGTTTCGTTCAGTTTTCAAAGAACTTGTCTGCCGCTCATTTGCGACTTCCTTATGTTAACATCTTCGTTAGTTAATGTCAACTAAGTTTTTTATTTCGTTTGTCGCTTTCGACGTTATTGTCATCGGCGACTTTTTCTATATTACACCTCTAATCTCTAATCGTCAATACGTTTTTTAAAAAAAACTTCATTTTTTTAAAACCCTATTTACATACCTCTTCTATCAGAATATATAAGCAACCCATATAATACTCTATGGGTTGCTTTCCATCATAAAAACTATTGTTCTTTTGAAGGCACCGAACAACTTTCATCTGTACAAGACATATCACTTCCACCTTCTGAAGAGAGCTCTTGTAACTTAGGTACAGGATTCTCTTCTTCCCACACTTGCTGAAGTGCACCAACAAAAGTTTCAAGTGGTTGCGCACCTGAAATAGCATACTTTTGATTAATAATAAAATAAGGTACTCCTGAAATTTGATATTGCTGAGCAATCGCTTCATCAACTCTAACATCATTTGCATATGCACTTTTATCATTAATAACCTGCAAAGCTTCTTGTTTATCTAAACCTGAAGCTTCAGCGATAGAAGCAAGCGTATCCACATCACTTAAATTTTTCGATTCAGTGAAATATGCAAAAAGTAGATTTTCCGTAATCTCTTTTTCTTTCCCTTGATCCTTTGCAAATTTCGCAAGACGATGCGCATCAAAAGTGTTCGTCGGCTTCATCTCATCAAAATTAAAACTTAAACCCATACTAGCTGCATGATTACCTAACTGCACGTTATTACGTTTCGCTTCTTCAATACTAATCCCATACTTTGATGCAAGTACTTCATTAATACTTGTTCCAGAATAGATTGGAGCATTTTGGTCTAATTCAAAACTTTTAAACTCAACTTCAACATCCTTCTTATGAGGAAATTGCTCTAAAGCCACTTCTAACCTACGTTTCCCAATGTAGCAAAATGGGCATACAAAATCTGACCATACTTCAATTTTCATAGAAACACCTCATTAACATGTAGTTTTCAATCATTGTAGCACTGGCACTAAGGAATTCAAAAATTTATGCTTCAAGCCTTATATACTACAACCTAAAATAAATCTATAAATAGAAAAACGATAATCAAAAGTATTACCTTCTGATTATCGCATATATAAATCTAATTATGCTTGAATATATCTTCCCACGAACTTCCATACGGTATTCCAATACGTATTTGAATCTATCTTCTCAGCTTCTCCATTCCAACTTATCGAAAGAATTTATGTGTAGTGTATTAGGTTTATGATTTGAGACAAAGCTAGCATCCTTTTCTTCATTTGTAGCGAACACATCTCCTGATGCATTCACAGTTTCTACTAAGTGAGGGTTATCCTCTAAAAATTCTTTTTCTTGTTTCGCATTCAACGCATAGTTATAAAAATAATTCCCAACTAACATATATACAATCGCTAGAAGGACTAAGACTACTATATTGACACTCCCACCCCTAAAGAGGGTACTATCGCACCGTAGCGGGCTTTCCTATTCGGAAAATCTGTAATTATACCTATCTTTTTTCATGTTATCTCCTTTAAAAAAATTAAATCTTCCTATATTAAAGTACTTCAAAAAATAACTGTACTATTTTAACATACCGATAGATTGCTTCCACAAAAAATAAAATAGAAAATCTTAAACTACATATCGAAATTGAATATAACAGAATAACTTGAGACTGATTAGAAGTTAGAAACACAAAAAAGACGAGTCATTCTGACTCGTCTTAAGCTTGCTTGGCGACGTCCTACTCTCACAGGGACAAGGTCCCAACTACCATCGGCGCTAGAGAGCTTAACTTCCGTGTT
>NZ_JAQFTZ010000030.1:0-2024 GCF_027715825.1 Bacillus cereus group sp. Bc061 | reverse complement strand
TCGTCACTTAAAAGCGGGAGTAGAAAGCGCGTCGGAATAAGTAGGAATACAGCAAAAAGGGCCAATGCTAAAAGCATCGGACCAAATTTTGCTTTGTTCATCGGATTTCTTCCAACTTCTTAATAACCATGTTTGGAGTAGCCCACTCGTCACGATCAAAATCAGAAATAGAAACTTCAATATCTAAACGCTCTTGGAATTCAACTAATAAAGATACTACAGCGAAAGAATCAAGAATACCTTCTTCAAATAATTGAACATCTAAGTTTTCTTTTACAATATCGTTTTCACATACTTCTTCTAAAATATCTAATACTTGCTCTTTAAATTCTGCCATTTTTAAAATCTCCTTTATATCCGAAATATATTATATGTGCAACTTCTTAATGGTATAAGAAGGGTGCATTAAAAGTATCTGTTAAGGTGTCCAGAGAAAATTAGGAAACCGAAACATACAACGTGGAACGTAATTACGATCGCAAGGACGTGTGTAAATTTGTTGTTTGGCCAAAACTTATGCTTTTTGTTTTTTCGTTCGAAAATATCGAATAGAATAAACAGTGCGGCATGATAAAGACCATAAATAATGTATTGATACACATGCTCACCAGTAATATGCCAAATTCCCATAATGAAGAAGTTTAAAAACGCCCCGATATACGAAATAGTGTAACGGTTCTTAATTAACTTTTTCTTCGTTGCAAAAAAGACGAAACGCATGTAAATAAAATCACGGAACCAGAATGATAAACTCATGTGCCAGCGGTTCCAGAAGTCTTTAATATTACGACTAAGGAACGGTTTATTAAAGTTTTCTGGCGTTTTAATACCCATCATATAACTCACACCAATTACAAATGAGCTATAACCAGCAAAGTCGAAGAATAAATATAAGCTATAGCTATACATGTAAATCATATTGGATAGGATTGTATCTTGCTGTGCAAATGCCGGATCCATAAAATATTGCTTTATTAAGTAAGCGATAATAAATTTATACAAGAAACCTTGGAAAATACGGTTTAATCCAGTATATAGTAAATTTTGATATTCTTCTGCACTAGGTGGCTTTTGAATATCTTTTTGGAATCTACGGTAACGATCGATAGGTCCTGTTGAAATTGCTGGGAAGAATAAAACGAATTCCCAAAAATTAAAGAAGGATAGTTCTTTAATTAAACCATCACGAACTTCAAATACCATTTGTACTGCCCTAAATGTTACATAAGACATACCTAAAAATACAATAAACTTTAGGTCAGGTGCAAATGGTGCGATTTTTGCCAAAATAAGTGGCAAAATTGATAAAATAACAGCTATACAAAACGTGAATGTACTATTATTTTGTTTTCTTAAAAGTAAATAGCCTTTAATTAGGGCATATTGCCAAATAATAAATGCGGCTAACATAATCGCTTGCTTCGGTTTATCTGAGAAGATAATAGCAAGCATGACTAATGTTAAAACGGCATTATATTTACGCAACATTTTACCTTTTAATCCAGCTATGATAGTAGGTATTAATAAAATGCCCACTATAGCGAAAAAATAAAATGATCCATATGCGGTCATGCTGTAACCTCACTCAATAATTTTTTGCGATCTACCTTTCCATTTGGTGTCATTGGAATAGAAGATTGATACATGAATTTACGTGGAATCATGTAGTTTGGTAATCGCTCATTGAGTTCTTTTTTGATTGCAGATGTTAATTTGAATTCTTTTTCAAATGAATGTTCTCCAGGAACAACAACCGCTAATAAATAATCGTATTTCTCACCTTTTTTAATTGGAACGATAACTGCTCCTTCTACGTAAGAACACGCACGAAGATGATGCTCAATTTCTTCTAATTCCATTCGATAACCATGCAGCTTAATTTGGAAATCAAGACGACCATTATAGAATAGAAGACCATTTTCAACATAGCCAGCATCGCCTGTTTTATAGGCGCGCTCACCGTCAATCATAGTAAATGCTTTTTCTGTTAATTCAGGGCTTCCTAAATATCCAACGCTTACGCT
>NZ_JAQFTZ010000029.1:0-2885 GCF_027715825.1 Bacillus cereus group sp. Bc061 | reverse complement strand
CGGTGCGAGACGTTCTCGAGTAAGTAATGCGGGAGCATAGGCGACAACGAGGACTATTCTTAATTGTAGAAACATCGAAAACAATAAAGAGTAGGATAACTGTTCAGGCGAGTGAGAGGAATGAAGGAGTAACGCCCCGAAACTCTCCCAGTGAGATTCCCAACTGCATACACTCGGCAGAGTGAGATGTTGGAAGCAGGGTAAAACATGCGGTTACGGTTCGTAGTGTCTATATGGATAACCGAAAGCCAGCAGGAATAATAAACCGGCTGGAACTAACTAAGTACCGTATGCTGTCAACCGACAAGGTGAGAATGTGTAAACACTGACGAACTTGCGAATGTACACCTCGATAGGTTTACGGGTCAGAAATGATTCGGAGTCTGAAAATAAGACTTGTCTAATGGATTGGAAACATCGCATAGTGACCAATCCTAACGTTGTTACAGGCAACGGAGCTAGACACGGGGTAAAGCAAGCACCTAAATCGGAGATTGAAAGATCTTTAAAACAACGATAGTCTGAACGGAACGTCGAAAGCCACTAACGTTGGGTCTATGACTCTATCGGCGGATATAGTTGAATACGAAACGGGTAACCGAGGGAAGTATTCTTAATAGTGGTGAGAGTAGTGGCACGACCGTTGAAGATTCTGTAATGGAATTGGAGGAACAGCCACAAGCCTATTTGTAGGAACTGAAATTTCATCTAATCTTGCATGGATTCTGGTAAGACTCAAAAGGTCACCAAATCAATATGAGAGTAGGTGATAGACCATGAATGATAGAACTAAGTCCACGCCAAAGAATAAGAAACTAAGACACAACGAATACTACGGTATCCAAACTTTCTTAGATAACTTATACCAGAAGGCAACAAAGAAAAATTCTTTTAAAAATTTAATGCCTATCATTATATCAGATGAAAATATACTCCTCGCGTTTCGTAATATTAAAGGAAACAAAGGGAGTAAAACAGCAGCTTGTGACAATGTAAACATTAAGGATATTGAGAGAATGGAACAAAGCTATTTCTTGAACGAAGTAAAAAGACGCTTTCAAAACTATCAACCGCAGAAAGTAAGGCGCAAGGAAATACCGAAACCCAATGGGAAAACCAGACCTCTGGGAATACCAAGTATGTGGGATAGGATTATCCAACAATGCATCTTACAAGTAATGGAGCCTATCTGTGAAGCACACTTCTGTAACCGAAGTCATGGATTTCGCCCAAACAGAAGTGCTGAAAATGCTATAGCAGACGCAACAAAACGGGTAAATCAGCAAAACCTTACATATGTGGTGGATATAGACATTCAGGGATTCTTTGACGAAGTAAGTCACGTCAAACTCATGCGCCAACTATGGACACTGGGTATTCGTGACAAACAACTACTAGTCATTATCCGGAAAATATTGAAAGCGCCAGTGCAACTGCCTAACGGCAAAACGATATTTCCGACCAAAGGTACCCCGCAAGGTGGTATCCTTAGTCCACTACTCGCCAATGTTAACCTTAACGAATTTGACTGGTGGATTAGTAATCAATGGGAAACTTTCAAAGCCAAGAAGGTAAAGCCGAGATTGAAAGATGGGATTTGGAGTAATGACACTGTAACATATTGTCTATCCAAAACATCCAAGATGAAACCAATGTATATCGTAAGATACGCAGATGATTTTAAAATCTTTACAAATACACGTAGGAATGCGGAGAAAATTTTCGAAGCAACTCAAATGTGGTTAGAAGAACGTCTAAAACTGCCTATCTCAACCGAAAAGTCTAAAGTAACCAATCTGAAAAAGCAACAGAGTGAATTCTTAGGTTTCACTCTTAAGGCTGTAAAGAAAGGTAAGAAGAACGGTAACACACGATACATTGCAGTAACACACATCTCTCCAAAAGCACTGGAAAAAACAAAACAAGATTTAGCAAAACAAGTGAAAAGGATACAGAGAACCCCAAACTCTAATGAAACAATTAAGAGAATCAGTATATACAACAGCATGGTCATTGGTAAGCACAACTATTATAAAATAGCAACGCATGCTTCCCTGGATTTCAGTAAAATGAACCATAGTCTTGGTCACATGATGTATAACAGATTCCCAAAGTCAAAAATTAGAGGAAAAAGCAACACAAACGGATACACGAATATAGGGAAATATAAAGGGAAAGACAGAGGTATTAAACCATACCTAAAGTCAAAAGCGATGAGATTTCTCATGAAATGTCCTATTTTACCAATCTCCTATATTCAACACAAAAAACCGATGATGAAAAAGCAATCTATTAACAGATACACCGCAGAAGGACGAGCCCTTATACACAAAAACTTGGCAGAAATAACCGAAGCGGAACTGAAATGGTTAAGAGAAAACCCAGTTATAAATGAACGGGCAACCATAGAATACAATGATAATCGAATTTCTCTTTATATTGCACAAAAAGGAAGATGCAGTGTAACAGGTGAGAAACTCTCGCCTTGGGACATCCACTGTCACCATAAGCGATTATGGAGTGAAACAAGGGATGACAGCTACAAAAATCTTACCATCATCAAGCCAAGTGTCCATACACTAATACACGCGACCAATATAGAAACCATAAACCAATTCCTCAATAAATTAAAACTCAACGAGGAACAGTTAGGCAAACTTAATAAATTGCGGAAATTAGTCAAAAATGAGGAAATCTGTATGTAATCACAAAATGAAGTGGATATGGAACATGAACAACTAGCGTTGTTTGCTTAGAGCTTATCATTATTAGATGAAAAGAAAACTACAATATAGGTGGACCGCGGTATGCCGTGAAAGTGGCACGTACCGTGCGGATCGGGGGAAAAGTTGGAGATAACCTCAAAGACTTACCTATCGACAATT
>NZ_JAQFTZ010000028.1:0-2940 GCF_027715825.1 Bacillus cereus group sp. Bc061 | reverse complement strand
CATATTATATGGTTAAGTCCTCGATCTATTAGTATTCGTCAGCTCCACATGTCACCATGCTTCCACCTCGAACCTATCAACCTGATCATCTTTCAGGGATCTTACTAGCTTACGCTATGGGAAATCTCATCTTGAGGGGGGCTTCATGCTTAGATGCTTTCAGCACTTATCCCTTCCGCACATAGCTACCCAGCTATGCCCTTGGCAGAACAACTGGTACACCAGCGGTGCGTCCATCCCGGTCCTCTCGTACTAAGGACAGCTCCTCTCAAATTTCCTACGCCCACGACGGATAGGGACCGAACTGTCTCACGACGTTCTGAACCCAGCTCGCGTACCGCTTTAATGGGCGAACAGCCCAACCCTTGGGACCGACTACAGCCCCAGGATGCGATGAGCCGACATCGAGGTGCCAAACCTCCCCGTCGATGTGGACTCTTGGGGGAGATAAGCCTGTTATCCCCGGGGTAGCTTTTATCCGTTGAGCGATGGCCCTTCCATGCGGAACCACCGGATCACTAAGCCCGACTTTCGTCCCTGCTCGACTTGTAGGTCTCGCAGTCAAGCTCCCTTATGCCTTTGCACTCTACGAATGATTTCCAACCATTCTGAGGGAACCTTTGGGCGCCTCCGTTACACTTTAGGAGGCGACCGCCCCAGTCAAACTGCCCACCTGACACTGTCTCCCGGGTCGATAAGACCCGTAGGTTAGAATTTCAATACAGTCAGGGCGGTATCCCACCAGCGCCTCCACCGAAGCTAGCGCTCCGGTTTCAAAGGCTCCCGCCTATCCTGTACAAACTGTACCAAAATTCAATATCAGGCTACAGTAAAGCTCCACGGGGTCTTTCCGTCCTGTCGCGGGTAACCTGCATCTTCACAGGTACTATAATTTCACCGAGTCTCTGGTTGAGACAGTGCCCAAATCGTTACACCTTTCGTGCGGGTCGGAACTTACCCGACAAGGAATTTCGCTACCTTAGGACCGTTATAGTTACGGCCGCCGTTTACTGGGGCTTCAGTTCAGAGCTTCGCTTACGCTAACCCCTCTCCTTAACCTTCCAGCACCGGGCAGGTGTCACCCCCTATACTTCGCCTTACGGCTTCGCAGAGAGCTGTGTTTTTGCTAAACAGTCGCTTGGGCCTATTCACTGCGGCTTTCCGTTAAGAAAGCACCCCTTCTCCCGAAGTTACGGGGTCATTTTGCCGAGTTCCTTAACCAGAGTTCTCTCGCACACCTTAGGATTCTCTCCTCGCCTACCTGTGTCGGTTTGCGGTACAGGCACCTTTTATCTCGCTAGAAGCTTTTCTTGGCAGCGGGGAATCAAAGACTTCGCTCCATAAGGAGCTTCCCCATCACAGCTCAGCCTTTACGATAAGCGGATTTGCCTACTTATCAGCCTAACTGCTTGGACGTGCACAACCAATCGCACGCTTCTTCTATCCTTCTGCGTCCCTCCATTGCTCAAACGATAAAGAGGTGGTACAGGAATATCAACCTGTTGTCCATCGCCTACGCCTGTCGGCCTCGGCTTAGGTCCTGACTAACCCTGAGCGGACGAGCCTTCCTCAGGAAACCTTAGGCATTCGGTGGACGGGATTCTCACCCGTCTTTCGCTACTCATACCGGCATTCTCACTTCTAAGCACTCCACCAGTCCTTCCGGTCTGACTTCACTGTCCTTAGAACGCTCCCCTACCACTGATACCATTCGGTATCAATCCGCAGCTTCGGTGGTGTATTTAGCCCCGGTACATTTTCGGCGCAGAGTCACTCGACTAGTGAGCTATTACGCACTCTTTAAATGGTGGCTGCTTCTAAGCCAACATCCTAGTTGTCTAAGCAACTCCACATCCTTTTCCACTTAATACACACTTTGGGACCTTAGCTGGCGGTCTGGGCTGTTTCCCTTTTGACTACGGATCTTATCACTCGCAGTCTGACTCCTAAGGATAAGTCATTGGCATTCGGAGTTTGACTGAATTCGGTAATCCGATGAGGACCCCTAGTCCAATCAGTGCTCTACCTCCAAGACTCTTACACTTAAGGCTAGCCCTAAAGCTATTTCGGGGAGAACCAGCTATCTCCAGGTTCGATTGGAATTTCTCCGCTACCCACACCTCATCCCCGCACTTTTCAACGTGCGTGGGTTCGGGCCTCCATTCAGTGTTACCTGAACTTCACCCTGGACATGGGTAGATCACCTGGTTTCGGGTCTACGACCACGTACTAAACGCCCTATTCAGACTCGCTTTCGCTGCGGCTCCGCCTCTTCAGCTTAACCTCGCACGGGATCGTAACTCGCCGGTTCATTCTACAAAAGGCACGCCATCACCCGTTAACGGGCTCTGACTATTTGTAGGCACACGGTTTCAGGATCTCTTTCACTCCCCTTCCGGGGTGCTTTTCACCTTTCCCTCACGGTACTGGTTCACTATCGATCACTAGGGAGTATTTAGCCTTGGGAGATGGTCCTCCCAGATTCCGACGGAATTTCACGTGTTCCGCCGTACTCAGGATACATTCAAGAGAGAACGAAGTTTCGACTACGGGGTTGTTACCCTCTACGACGGACCTTTCCAGGTCGCTTCGTCTACCTCGTTCCTTTGTAACTCCGTATAGAATGTCCTACAACCCCAAGAGGCAAGCCTCTTGGTTTGGGCTATGTTCCGTTTCGCTCGCCGCTACTCAGGAAATCGCATTTGCTTTCTCTTCCTCCAGGTACTTAGATGTTTCAGTTCCCTGGGTCTGTCTTCCTTACCCTATGTATTCAGATAAGGATACCATACCATTACGTATGGTGGGTTTCCCCATTCGGAAATCTTCGGATCAAAGCTTACTTACAGCTCCCCGAAGCATATCGGCGTTAGTCCCGTCCTTCATCGACTCCTAGTGTCAAGGCATCCACCGTGCGCCCTTTCTAACTTAACCAAACTAAAA
>NZ_JAQFTZ010000027.1:0-3060 GCF_027715825.1 Bacillus cereus group sp. Bc061 | reverse complement strand
AGGACGTCGCCAAGCAAAAACCTAAGTCGTTTCGACTTAGGTTTTTTTGTGTTTATTTATATATATCAAATGACATAATCCGTAAATTTAGTAATCTTAATGAGAGAAAAGGATGAAATGGAGACGTTTTAAAGTCAACTACCCCCAGTGAGACAAAGCCTTTCAGTGGGGGCTTGAGCTCGAGCGCTAGGTCTTTTCGTCTATCGCTAGACAGTTTGACGCTCTAGCATTTATGCTACCCCACGATTTGTCACGCAACTTACTAATCTATCTACACCTAAATCGCAATTCAAAGCGTTACTCGTAGTCGTGGATGGTTTCTTCATTTGAGAAACATGCATTTCATATGTATCATGCACCTCAAAGAACCGACTTTTTTGCTTCGGTACAATCTCAATGTAGAAGATTTTTTTATGTCTTAAATTTTTCGGCATACGTATTTTAATGGAACCCAATTTTTTTTGAATGCCACATTCATCGGAACCATCCAATACCCGTTATTATCCACTTTAGGGACTTGATAGATTTCAATGATTCGTTTGTCAGTGGAACGAGAATAATTTGGAAACTTCGGACGCCCTGTGAACTGCTCAGGATTTTTCTTACATTGTTCCAACGCTTTAAAAAAGCTCTTCACTTCTGCATATAAGGCTCTGCGAATCGCTTGAATAGAATTTGATTGAACGCCCCAATCATTCGTATTGGCTTGCATGGCAGTATCTACTTCTTTTACAGTAGCCATCCTGTTATTGTTTAAGTAACTTTGTTTCATCGTGTACAAGCCAACATTTCGCAACGCTTTTGAGCTATGTGACATGCGCTGAAGTGAACCCCCGCTGATTAAAGTTTCAATTTATACAATATCTTTTCATTTTTAAAGGATTTCATTCATCAAAAAATCTATAATTAAGGTAATTAATATATATTATTGATGGGTGTGGGGGATTATGAAAGAAATATGCATGTTATTAGTGGCTGTTATATTATGGGGGACAGCCATTGCGCCAACAAAGTGGGCGTTAGAAGTTATTCAGCCATTTACTTTGTTATTTATTCGCCTTTTCTTCGCTGGTGGAATTTGTTTGCTATTTTCATTTAAACAATTAAAAAAATCGGTTGTACATAAACAAGTGCCGTGGAAAAGAATGAGTTTACTATCTTTTACTGGTGTAGCTGGTTACTTTATGTTCACATCCTACGGTATTTCTTTAACAAGTGGATTACATGTTAGTATTATTGATGCTGCTTTACCGTTAGTTACAATTCTTTTTTCAGCGATCTTTTTGAAAGAAAAAATTCAGCTTAATTATTGGATCGGTATTGTATTGGGAGCTGCTGGAGTACTTCTTATTACTATCCCATCTAGTAACGGTAATCAAGAAGTATCTTTAATAGGAGATACCCTTATTTTATTAAGCACTTTCTTATTTGCTTTCTATACAGTATTGTTGAAAAGACCAAAACAAGAACAGTATTTATCAAACAAGGTTTTTACAACATTAACTTTAATTATTGGAGCTGTTATTTTATTACCATTTGCAATGGTAGAAACTTTTTACTATGGTTTCCCAGAAATCGAAACATGGAAGACTGGATTTAGTGTAATGTATCTTGTTATAGGCGCAACAATTTTAGCGTATTGGTTTTGGAATAGAGCACTAGAGACAGTCTCGGCATCAGTAAGTGGGTTATATTTAAATGCATTACCGTTAATAAGTATTGTTGCTTCAATTGCTTTATTAGATGAGTCTTTAACTTGGAAGATAGTAATAGGAGGAAGTTTAGTCTTAATAGGAGTAGGATGGGCAGATAGACAAAAAATAAGTAAGTTATTAAAGAAGAATAACTTGAATAGTAAGGAATGCTAAGTAACATATTGTATATAGTTTAAATATAAAAAAACACCTTATATATATTAGGTGTTTTTTTATTTGGCAAAGATAATAGATTGAAATCAGTATAGGTATTCTCTACTATATTTATACGTATTGAAATCATTTTGAAATATTGTTTGAACGAGTTGTATACATTCGGTATCATAAAAACTTTCGAAAGTGGGGTAGCGAGGAAATAAAGGGTCAGTAATATCGGCTTCGCTAAAATTCCCTTTATAAATCATGGCGGGAGTTTGATGATGCCATGATATTGAGAACTCATTTATTGGTGCAGTTTTTAATTCGAAACGCTTTTCTAATGCTTTCATATCCTGATCGAAGTTTTCTAAGTATATATAATTGGTCACATATTCTTCTTCACCAGCTATATATTGTTGTGTGAAATGCGGGTTAATATCATTTCCTTGAGCATCATTAATGAATAGATAGTATAGAAATTGTTTAAATGAGAGGCCTTTGGAGGAGTTTTCATCTTGATATAAAAACTTTCGGATGGGCTTCCATTCGGGATTTTCTATATAGGGAGGTGCGATTAAGGATACGAAAGAGCTCACTGCTCGTCTATAAGGGTTACGAACAAGCTTAAAAGTTTCTTTTTGTTTTTCGCGTAATGCTATACCTAGTCGAACACTATAGGCAGGTGTACTTTTGTATATGTCATATTCATAATTATGAATGAAAGGACTATAATTTAGAGCTGTCTGTAATAAGTTAATCTGATAAAAAAACCACTTAGCAAGAGAAGTACAACCACTTTTTTGGCTCCAAAATAGAATGATAGGAAAATTCTTATGATAATGTGGGTTTCTTGAATGGGCGTTGACGATATGTAATAAGGAAGGATCGAACAATCTCTACACCCCTTTCAGGTATTTTAATTATATGTATGAAAAATAAAGAGGAATATGAGTAGCTGTTTCATCTTTTCTAAAAAAGTGAAAGATTAATATTGACTATTATTGAATAGGGGTGTAATATAGAACAAGTCGCCGATGACAACAACGTTGAAAGCGACAAACGAAATAAAAAACTTAGTTGACATTGAAAGATGAAAATGTTAACATAAGGAAGTCGCAAATGAGCGACCAAGTAGTTCTTTGAAAACTGAACGAAACAAACAACGTGAAACGTCAATTTTTATTTTAGATGCTAGACAAACTAACTT
>NZ_JAQFTZ010000026.1:0-4456 GCF_027715825.1 Bacillus cereus group sp. Bc061 | reverse complement strand
GCCAGGATCAAACTCTCCAATAAAGTTAGTTTGTCTAGCATCTAAAATAAAAATTGACGTTTCACGTTGTTTGTTTCGTTCAGTTTTCAAAGAACTACTTGGTCGCTCATTCGCGACTTCCTTATGTTAACATTTTCATCTTTCAATGTCAACTAAGTTTTTTATTTCGTTTGTCGCTTTCGACGTTGTTGTCATCGGCGACTTGTTCTATATTACACCTCTAAGTAGCAATCGTCAATACCTTTTTATAAAGATATTTAATTACATGCTTTTATGCTCTTTTAGCTAGATACATCCCCGCAAAAATTCATTATCGGAAACTACCTTCTGCTTCTCATTAGTTCATTCTTGCAACACATATTCAATTTAATTTACGTGGACATTTCCCTCCAACAAAACTATTAACCTTATTTTAACAAATAATATTATATAATTAGGGGGTTGTTGTACTATCAATGAACTCTATTAGAAGCAGGTGAAGATATGAAAGATATACGTATCCTTATAGCAGACGATGATAAAGAAATCCGAAATTTATTAAAAATATATTTGGAACGAGAATTATATATGGTAGATACTGCGATTAATGGCGATGAAGCCTTACAATTATTTAATCAAAACAACTATAACCTCGTTATACTAGACCTTATGATGCCGAAAGTAGATGGTATTGAAGTATGTAGAAAGCTTAGAGATAAAACGAACGTACCGATATTAATGCTAACCGCTAAAGATCATGAAGTTGATAAAATTTTAGGTTTAAGCATTGGTGCTGATGATTACATTACAAAGCCTTTCAGTATTCATGAAGTCATTGCACGTGTAAAAGCTCTTATGCGGCGTTTTTTAGTTCTTGGAAGTGACGCTAATATACAAAAGAAAACAACTCTAACTTTTAAAGGCCTATTGATTGATTTAAATACATATACAGTTCATACAAACAAAGAAGAAATTAACTTAACCGGAAAAGAACTGGAACTATTAAAATTCTTCACTTCAAATCCAGGACAAGTATTTACAAAAACACAGCTCTTCCGAAATGTGTGGGACGATAATTATATAGAAGATGACAATACCGTTATGGTACATATTCGAAAACTTAGAAAGAAAATAGAAGTCGATCCTTCCAACCCAAAATTCATTCAGACTGTATGGGGAATTGGTTATAAGTTTGTAGGTGAACAGCTTGAAGACTGATAAAACCCTTTTCCTTATTTCATTACAACTTATCATTTGCGGGCTTTTAAATATACAAATGGACCCAAGGGTAAAAATATCTTTATTTATTACCCTTATCTTAATTACAATGTATCTCTTCTTTTCAAGAATACAATTCATTCAGCACCGCAAATCAATAGATACTAAATTAAGTCGTGTACTAAAAGGTAATTTACAAGCAAGATTATTTACAAGCAATGATCGTTCATTACATAATATCGTTTTTTCAATAAACGAACTAATAGCTGAATTAGAAAAGGTTCGGATTGAAGCAAAGAGGTCTGAGGAATCTAGAAAAAAACTTCTGTCTAGTATCTCGCACGATATACGAACACCACTTACCTCCATTATTGGCTATATTGATGCCTTAAAAGATGAGGTTGCTGCTTCTGAAATAGAAAAGCAAGAATATCTTAAAATACTTTATATGAAATCAAATAACTTGAAGCACCTAGTTGATGAGATATTCAATATGGCGAAGCTAGATGCTAACGAATTTCCACTAAAAGAAGAAGAACTCGACTTTTCTGAAGTTACTAGAGAAGTTTTGATTGAATTTTTACCTGAGCTCTCAAAACATAATATTGAACTACAAATTCTCATACCAGAATCTACTTTTCCTATCATGGCAGATCAACTTAGCCTTATACGAATTATAGGTAATTTAATGAAAAATGCTATTTATTACGGAAAGGATGGGAAAACAGTAGGAGTCGAACTATTAGAAACCGATACAGAATATGAACTTCTTATTTGGGACAAAGGCCCTGGTATTCCAAAACATGATTTGCAAAACATATTTGAGCGAATGTACCGAAGCGAACAATCAAGAAACTCCTCTTTTGGTGGTAGCGGTCTCGGACTTTCTATTTCTAAAGCGCTCGTTGAAAAGAATGGCGGGCATATATGGGTTGAAAGTAATCCATGGGAAAGAACCACTTTTGGATTTTCCATTCCAAAACACAATACTTTTAAGAAATAGTTAAGAAATGATTAATATGCAGTTAAACCTTCCTGCTTATCATGTAAGTAAGAACTTATAGAAAGTAGGTGTCTCCTATAAATACAATTATAAAAACAACTAATCTTACTAAAGTATATGGCAATCAAAAATCCGTAGATAATCTAAATATTAACGTTCAACAGGGAGAGATTTATGGATTCATAGGTCGTAACGGTGCTGGTAAAACAACAACCATTCGTATGCTACTCGGTCTTATAAAGCCTACAAGTGGAACTATCGAAATATTCGGAGAGGACTTATTTCAAAATCAAAAAGATATTTTAAGTAGAATTGGTTCTATCGTTGAAGTTCCAGGGTTTTATGAAAACTTAACTGCAAAAGAAAACTTATTAATTAACGCAAAGATAATTGGGGTTCACAAAAAGAATGCTATTGAAGAAGCGTTAGAAATAGTAGGCTTGCAACATGAAACAAAAAAGTTAGTGGGAAAGTATTCTTTAGGCATGAAGCAGCGTTTAGGAATTGCACGCGCCCTTCTCCATTATCCCGAACTACTTATATTAGATGAACCAACTAACGGACTAGACCCCATCGGGATTAAAGAAATGCGAAAACTTATTCATTCTTTAGCTCAAGAAAGGAATATAACGATACTCATTTCTAGTCACATATTAGCCGAGGTAGAACAGTTAGTTGATCGTATCGGAATTATTCACGAAGGAAAGTTACTAGAAGAAGTTTCTCTTGATACGCTACGCAAAGCAAACCGTAAATACATAGAATTTCAGGTGAATAATGACAGTAAGGCTACGATGTTATTAGAAAATCAATTTCAAATTTTCGATTATGAGGTACATGATGAAGGGAATATTCGCATTTACTCTCATTTCGGGCAACAAGGATACATCAACAGAACGTTTGTTCTAAATGATATTGAAGTATTAAAAATGATGATGAGCGAAGACAGATTAGAAGATTATTTCACCAAACTAGTTGGAGGTGGAACAATTGGTTAACCTACTCTATACAGAACTATTAAAACTAAAACGCTCTAATATGTTTTTAATTAGTATTATTGGGGCTGGTGTCGCACCTTTCTTAGTCGTAGTAGCTTCTTATATACATATAAAAACCAAACAGCCAACTCCGACTATTTGGTTCCATCAATTATTCACTGAAGTTAACTTATACACTACTTTAGTTATAGGGTTCCCCTTATATGGAGTAGTAGTTGCTTATCTGTTTACCCGTGAATATGCAGAAGACACATTAAAAAATTTACTAACTATCCCCGTGTCACGTATTAGTTTTATTATAAGTAAGTTCATCATTCTTTTCCTTTGGATCATGATGCTAACTTTAGTTGCTTGGTCGCTTACTTTAATATTAGGGCTATTGGGGAACTTCCCTGGTTTTAACACTGCTTTACTTTTAGGTTCTTTCCTAAAATTTTTAACCTGTGGTGGACTTCTTTTTCTATTGTCTTCACCTATTGTTCTATTAACTCTTGTAATGAAGAGCTATGTACCGCCTATTATATTAACAGTCATTATTACAATGACTAATCTTATGCTCGTAAATTCCAAACATAAAGATTTATTTCCCTGGATCGCCACTTTAGATATCGCAAATAATGAATTACAACCCACATATCCACCAGAGTATTCTTATATGATCATTGCAGCAACAACGATTTTCGGATTTATCGCAACACTATTCTATTTTAAGAGAGTAGACATTCATTAATTTTTAGGAGTGAAACTATGAGCGATATCATTATTGCCTTCATACTCGGTATCGTAGAGGGGTTAGCTGAATTTTTACCTATCTCTTCTACCGGCCACCTTATATTAGTCGGGCATTTTTAAAAATTAAACATCCCTCCATTAATCTAGATGTCTACTGGACAATGCTGTATAGGGATCGTATATTTTTATAAACCATATTCATTCCAAACTATCTTGCACGGTTAGTAATTGATGAGTTAAAAAACGCAATATGCCCCAGTCACATTTATTATGAATTAGAAACTAAACCAATATCGCCAAATAGCGATTATAGTTTTATATTCAATGCGTATGATGAACCTACATCCATCATTAAGACATCAGAATACAACGTTCGTCTATAATTGAAACAGTATAATATTGTTTACTAAACACGAAAAAACACAAGTCAAAAGACTTGTGTTTTTAGTTGCTTGGCGACGTCCTACTCTCACAGGGACAAGGTCCCAACTACCATCGGCGCTAGAGAGCTTAACTTCCGTGTTCG
>NZ_JAQFTZ010000025.1:0-8575 GCF_027715825.1 Bacillus cereus group sp. Bc061 | reverse complement strand
GTTCATCCTGAGCCAGGATCAAACTCTCCAATAAAGTTAGTTTGTCTAGCATCTAAAATAAAAATTGACGTTTCACGTTGTTTGTTTCGTTCAGTTTTCAAAGAACTTGTCTGTCGCTCATTTGCGACTTCCTTATGTTAACATCTTCGTTAGTTAATGTCAACTAAGTTTTTTATTTCGTTTGTCGCTTTCGACGTTATTGTCATCGGCGACTTGTTCTATATTACACTTCTGTACTCTAATCGTCAATACTTTTTATCCTTTTTATTTTATAAATTATAAAGCGTATTTTTATAATCCTTCCCTAAAGATTAATAAACTAGTGTAGTCATTTTTATAATCGACAGTTTCTACTTTATAAAGAATGAATATCAAGCCACACAAATATATATTAAAAGTAGCTTTTTTATTTCGGTTACATTCACAATTATCTCCTACCACTTCTCTCTAGGAATTATAAATACATCCTACATTTACTAAAATCTAATTACATTAGGAGGCGTTATGAAATGCATGCTAATAAGAAAATCATTTATGTATCCCATGATGCCCATTTCCACGGAGCACAGCTGCTTTCTTTACATACTATTAAAGCCCTTAAAGAAAACTTTCATTACTCCGTCGCAATTATTTCTATTGGAACCGGTATTTTAATCCGCGATTTTCAAAAGTATGGTCCTGTTTATTGCCTAGAGGAAGACTACCCAACGGAAGAAAAAGTCGAATTATTAATAAAGAAGTTATTATTAAAAGACTATACCATCGCCATATGTAGTACCGTCATAAGTGGTGATATAGTTGCATTACTAGCTAAACATAATATTAAAGTTATTTCATTAATACATGAATTGCCGCATTTAATACAACAGTACTCTGCTGAGGGAAAAGCAAGAAACATTGCCCAATCTGCTCACAAAATTGTCTTCCCTTCACAATACGTGTATGAAAAATTCCGTACAATCACCCAATTAGATCATCAAAAATGCCACATTCTCCCTCAGGGCTTGTTCAACCATAATCCTTATAAGAAAAATATTGCACAAGCGAGAAGC
Organism: Bacillus cereus group sp. Bc061; assembly: GCF_027715825.1. Classification (NCBI taxonomy): domain Bacteria; kingdom Bacillati; phylum Bacillota; class Bacilli; order Caryophanales; family Bacillaceae; genus Bacillus; species Bacillus cereus group sp. Bc061. The sequence goes on along the minus strand of NZ_JAQFTZ010000025.1, from coordinate 7,523 downwards.
GATTTACGAAAAAAGCACAATCTGCCTCTCGATAGCAAAATCATCTTGGGGGTAGGTTTCGCTGATCATCGAAAAGGAATAGATTTATTCTCACTTATTGCTTACTCAGTAAGAAAGATGCATACGAATATTCATTTTATCTGGGTTGGGAAAACAGATGTTCATTTTTTTAATACAATCTCCCCAAGATATACAGCACATTTCACATTAGTGGAACCAACTCCAGATATCGGTTTATATAACGCCGGTGCTGATTTATATTTATTAACTTCAAGAGAAGATCCTTTTCCAAACGTAGTTTTAGAAGCATTAGATACAAAAGTCCCTGTTATAGGGTTCAAAAACGCTGGAGGTTTTGAAGATGTTGTTACGGAACAAACCGGCGCATTAGTAGACTATTTAAACTTACCTATGATGCTGGAAAGAATATATGAACTTATCGGGAATGAAGATTTACGATTACAAAAAGGGACCTTTGGCCAAGAACTTATTGAAAGAGATTTCAACTTTCTTGATTACGTTTATCAATTATTAAACTTGCTTGAGCATAATTATAAAAAAATAAGCGTTATTGTACCGAACTATAATTACGAAAAATACTTACCGGAACGAGTTAAATCAATATTAAATCAAACCTATCCCCTTTACGAACTAATTTTCCTAGACGATGCCTCTACTGACAATAGCGCATCTATATTTGAAAAGCTGCTCTCAAATGAAAATAAACACCACCTGAAAGTTCAGCAGATTATTAATGATAAAAATTCTGGTTCTGTATTTAAACAATGGATAAAAGGTGTCTCTGCAGCAACCGGTGATTATATTTGGATTGCTGAGGCCGATGACTTATGTGATCAGACATTTTTAGAAGAAGTAATACAAGGGTTTCATATAGATAGTGATGTTGCCTTAAGCTACACACAATCAAAACAAATAGATGAACAAGGAAATATCTTGGCCAATCATTATTTGAATTACACAAATGATATCGATAAGGAAAAATGGCAGAGTTCTTATATCCGAAAAGGGATAGATGAAATACAAGATACGTTATTTATCAAAAACACCATACCTAATGTCTCAAGTGTAGTTTTTAAAAACATAGATATAAAAACAATAGCAAAACAATTGCGAAAGTTTAAAATAGCTGGTGATTGGTTTTTCTATGTTTCTCTCCTTAAAGAGGGGAACATTTATTTTAATCCAAAACCTCTAAACTATCATAGACGACATACAAATAGCGTAACAAGAACAGAAGATTCATATTCCCATTACAGTGAAGTTGTACAAATGCAGAATTTCATTAAAGACACCTTTACTATCGACGACATTTCAAAAAAGAAAATGTATGCATATAGAAAGTACCTTGAAACATATTTGAAGGTTTAATTATATATTTTCTTTATCATCAGTAGCTCTTTTAAGACATTACTATTATTTAAGGGGTGTTACTCTTTGAAAGAATTTATAGAGGCAAATAAACATTTGATTTCTCAAATTGCACAAAAATACAATGTAAGTGCAAATATCCACCCAGAGGATCATATCTTTCAATTCCTTGTCACAAATCCAGTCTTTCCATCTAAAAAAGAAGCAATAGATTATTATTTTAAAGATGGAAGAAAATCAGCAGAAACACTCTTAGATTTAATTACTTCCTTTTATCCTCCTATAGACACTCCAATTCAATTATTAGAATTCGCATCCGGATATGGCTGCGTAACACGTCATTTATTAAATCAGCAAATGAACTTAAGTATAACTACTTGCGATATACACGAAGAGGCTATTACTTTTATTGAAAACACATTACATACTTCATCTCTATTATCTCACCCTGAACCAGAACAAGTAAAATTAGACTCGTCTACGTATGATATCGTTTTTTGTCTATCCTTTTTTTCTCATATGCCTGATACAACTTGGTTTCGTTGGCTTCAGACATTGTATAACGCTGTTTCCCCTGGCGGCTTATTCATTTTCACAACTCATGGATATCAAAGTAAAAAGTACTTCGGCTTTCCCGCTTTAAATGAACGGGGTTATTGGTTTCTTCCCTCTAGCGAACAACTCGATTTAGATGTTCATCAATACGGGCAAACGATCGTTAGCCCCTCTTACGTATGTGACAAAATTAAATTATTACCTTATAATCCTATTATCAAAAAATACACTGAAGGTTTTTGGTGGGAACATCAAGATCTTTGGGTAATAAAAAAAGAAATAAGATAATAAACCACGCTCTACTTATACAGAAGTAGGGCATGGCTTATTATTTTTTACTATATAAGAACTCTTCAATCCATAGCTTATTTAATCTAATTCCACTTTTGAAATCCACTTTCGGTTCCCAATTACATTCTCGTCTTACTCTATCTATATTTAAAATGATTTTTTGAACGTTTTCTTGCTTTTGTTTATAGCAGATAAAGTCCACTTTTCTTTCCGTTAATTTCTCCAATTCTACTATAATTCGTTTTAAAGAGAGACCCTTTCCGCTGCCTATATTATACACACAAAATTTCAAGTGATTTAATTGCGATAGTTGTATAGTAACTTCCACTAAATCATCGATATAAATATAATCTCGAATAATTTCTTGTGGATTCCCATATATATTAATCTTTTCATTACTGAGATGCTGATACAAAAAACAATTTATTGCTCCAACTTTCTTTAACGGGTTTTGATATTTTCCATACGGATTAGAATATCTACATACAACATAGTCCATTCCATATTTTTTCTTATAAAAGTACAAATAATTTTCAAGCGACACCTTTGTTATTCCATAAGGAGAAAGTGGTTTTAATGGATGTTCCTCATCAATAGGCAGATATTCCGGTTCACCATAAACTGTGCCTCCAGAAGATGCTAATACGATTTTTTTAATGGGGAAATTTTTAGCACTTTCCATGAAATTAAGAAAAAAAAGGCTACTGTTTATATCTCCGAAAACATCTTCAATTGAAGTTGTTACATTAGACGTTGCAGCTAAATAAATAATAATATCCACATTCACTAAGGCTTTATATATATCTTCAACATTTGCTAAATCACCTTTAATAAATTCAACCTCACTTATAATATTTTGAGGAAAATTATTTATATGTCTGGAAAATACTTTTACATTTTGGCCTTTTTTCAATAAACCTAATGCGAGGTTAATACCAATGAAACTATTTCCACCTACTATTAAATAATTATTCTTCCGCATAATATCCTCTCTAGTAATAAGATTTTTGCTTATCTCACCTAGAAATACAAATAAATAAACTTAGTCAATTCTATTATTGAGTCTCTTATAATTGTATGCCCCTTATAAATTTTCATTATCTTTATTTTATATTTTCCCTTTAGAATCACTACCTTATTTAAGCCGTCCGAAAAAACATTCATAATATTTACTCATTCCTATGAATATATTGGATTAGTAAAAGCTTTCTCCTTCTCCATAAATAAAACTTTCAAAAAGGAGCACTACATGTATGAAGAATGTAAATCAGGAGCTTTTAAATCATGTAATTCTACATAAAGATCGAATCCCACATTTCCATAAAGACTTTCCCCTTATACTATTCTGGAGCCATAGAAGCGGATGCACTACTTTAGCTAATTGGTTCTTTTTTCAAATCGGATTGTTTAATGAAGCAAAGAAATACCATGACTTTATTCATTACTATGAATTCTGGGTATATAAAAACAACACCAACTACATACCAGAGTTACAAAATGGGCTTCTAACAGCAGAAAAAGCTGTTTGTAAACTTGTACGAAATCCCTATACAAGGGCCGTCAGCTCATTTTTATTACTTGCTGACAATCCATATGCAATTCCTCAATGGGAAAGTATCTGCCAGTATTTATATAATGACAAATATAGTAACCGAGGAATATCATTTAAACAATTTTTATATTACGTTCGAGCATTAGATCCCAATTCCGTAGCAATGGACATACATTTTAGTCAGCAATACGTTCCGGGTGAAGAAAATTTCATCCAACACTATATTCCTTTAGAAGATTTTAATACACAAATCACCAAAATAGAACATACGTACGATTTAGTTAAATCTAATTTAGCGCTACTTACAAATTCAGATCATCATCGCTCTCATAAAATGATGTATACAGGAAGCTATGCAGAGCTCAGCATTACAGATGCCGCCTTCCCTCGCTTTCCGACATATAAAAGTTTTTATGATGAAGAAACAATGGCATTAGTTACAGAAATATATGCACAAGACTTTGAAATGTATCCGTACACAAAAGGGATATTTTAAATTGATACACTCTTCAATGAATAAAAGCGAATGTATCGCATAGCATAAAGTGAAACTTTAATTAGAGAGGGGTTCTCCCCTGCTAATTATTCCCTTCTACCAATTTTACTGTTATAGATTCCCTAAATTTCACCTACCCTCTTTGAATTCACTAATTATTGACGCATGTGCCATATACATTTTTTACACAGGAGTGATGTCATGTGGAAGGTAATTTGAAACATAATAACGGATATTGTGTTATTTGTGAGAAGGAAACTACATTTATAGAGCATAACGATTGGCTTAGAGATCACTACTTATGTTCTACATGCCACTCTATACCAAGGCAGCGAGCTTTAATTCATGTTTTAAATACATTTTTTCCGAAATGGGGTTCCTATCATATTCACGAATCCTCACCTGGGGGGATTACAACTCAACTACTAATAAAAAACTGCAAAAACTATACATACTCTCAATACTTTAAAAACTATCCTCTCGGCCAATACTTTCAAGGGATTAGATGCGAGAACTTAGAAAACATGACTTTTCAAAATGAATCTTTTGATTTGTTCATTACTCAAGATGTCTTTGAACATGTAATGGAACCAAACAAAGCCTTTAAAGAAATAGAGCGTGTATTAAAGCCTGGCGGTGCTCATGTGTTTACTGTCCCTTGGTACCACACACTTCCCAAAACTTTGCAAAGGGCAAGAATCAATGAGGGTGGAATTGAGTATATTGAAGAGCCAATTTATCACGGAAATCCTATTGATGAGAATGGGTCTTTAGTAACATTTGATTGGGGCCAAGATATGATTGAATATATTTATACACATGCAAATATGTATACCCTAGTTTATTTACAAAAGGATAAATCACTAGGCTTAGATGCTGAATTTTTACATGTTTTTATTAGTAGAAAACAAGAAAATGATTTTTAGGCACCATATAATTTGGAGGTTAACAAATGGATGACTTTAAGTTAGGAAGTGATTTTGATAACCTTGTTAGCCCGCTTTCTGATGTTGAACTTCTTCATCTATTTATACAAAGTTGCTCACAAACAAAGATAAATGGTATCCCAGTACCTATGTTCCCCCCTGAAGAAATTCAACAACAGTTTGTAGGTGCTTCCTATGAACATGCTCTTTATGAAGCATATTTGTTTTATAGACTTGTAAAAACATATGCCCATAATTTAGGCGTTCCCTTGAATAAAGAACGGAAAATTTTAGACTTTGGTTGTGGCTGGGGAAGAATTATACGCTTTTTTTTCAAAGATGTTCGCGATGAAAATTTACTTGGGATTGATGTAGATCCAGCAATGATTAATATTTGCAATGAAACGTTAGGAAGAGGAATATATAAAACCGCCAATCCACAACCTCCTGTAGAATTTATTAGTGACAATTCATTGGACATCATATTCGCTTATTCTGTATTCTCACATTTATCCGAAGAAACTGCAGAACATTGGATAAAGGAATTTTCAAGAATTCTTCGTCCAGGTGGAATCTTCATCGCCACGACACAAGCGCGCTATTTTCTCGATTTTTGTCAACAATTTAAGGAACACCCTGAATTAATTCAGACAGGATGGCATAAAACTTTATCTCAAGCTTTTCCAGATATAAATCGTGCCATCTCGGATTATGAAAGCGGCAATTTCGTCCACAGCCCTACGGGAGCTGGAGACGTTAGAAATAGTAGCTTCTACGGGGAAACCATTATACCTAGAACTTATATTAAAAACCACTATGAGAAGTATTTAAAGCTGCGGGACTTTTTCGATGATGCAAACCGATTACCCCAAGCCCTATTTGTTCTCCAAAAAGATTAACTCTTTTCGCTCATTGTATAATGAAGATCATTTTATATTTCAGCCGTATATATTAAATCATTAAAGATTTCCATATCAAGCAAACTGTACAAAAAAATTCATTATGAGGCATAAACAGAGTAAGTAAATAACGGTTCTCATGCTTTAACTAGATTCGAAAAATCAAAAATAACTTCCCACCACTTGAACTACGAAGCACATAAGGGGGATATATCTTGAAAATAATTGCTTTTTACTTACCACAGTTTCATCAAATAAAAGAAAATGACCGATGGTGGGGAAAAGGTTTTACTGAATGGACAAATACTAAAAGTGCACGACCTTTATTTTCAGGACATTATCAACCTAGAGAACCTTATCAAGATTTTTATTACGACTTAACCACCCCATCCGTAAGAAAATGGCAAGCAGAAATTGCCAAAGCACACGGCATATATGGTTTTTGTTATTACCATTACTGGTTTAAAGGGAAGAGGCTATTGGAGAGACCATTTAATGAGGTACTTCAGATGGGCGAACCAGATTTTCCATTTTGCCTATCTTGGGCAAATGAACCATGGACAAAAACTTGGGATGGTCTTGATAGTCACATATTAATGCCTCAAAATTACGGAGGGTTATCGGATTGGAAAGAACACTTTGATTATTTATTACAAGCTTTCCAAGATGAGAGGTATATCCGTATAGATAATAAACCACTATTCATTATTTATCGTCCTGGGCATATACCTAATTGTGAGCAAATGCTTAACTACTGGAATACACTCGCACAAGAAAATGGTTTGGCAGGTATATACTTTGTAGAAACATTAAACAGCTTCCCACTTCCTAATATAAATGGGTTCGATGCTAGCATTCAATTCGAGCCTTTTTATACAATTGCTCATGATAGCTCTTCAGACATAAATAAAACAATATATGAGTCTGGTAAACAAATAAACGCTTGGGATTATGATAAAGTTTGGATGTATATACTAAAGCGGTCTCCTCCAGAGAAAAAAACATTTCCCGGTGCCTTTGTTGACTGGGACAATACAGCACGCCGCAAAGATTTAAATAGCAGTATTTTCGTAGGCTCTACTCCTGAGAAGTTCACGATATATTTAAGTAAGCAAATCCAGCGCACCTATTCTCTTTACAACAGCGAGTTTTTATTTATTAATGCGTGGAATGAATGGGCAGAAGGTACTTACTTAGAACCAGATAAAAGGCATGGCTTTGCCTATTTAGAAGGAGTTAAACAAGCAATTAACAGAGGCATGAAAGCATACAAAAAAGACGAGTCATTCTGACTCGTCTTAAGCTTGCTTGGCGACGTCCTACTCTCACAGGGACAAGGTCCCAACTACCATCGGCGCTAGAGAGCTTAACTTCCGTGTTCGGTATGGGAACGGGTGTGACCTCTCTGCCATCAT
>NZ_JAQFTZ010000024.1:0-10199 GCF_027715825.1 Bacillus cereus group sp. Bc061 | reverse complement strand
TTTTATTTTTAAATTAAAAATAGAGTATTTTACATTCAATTTGAATGTAAAATACTCTTAAATTAAATAGATTTTTAAATTAAATTTTGTTGTAAAACAAAACAGAAACCTTGTTATAACAACAAAAAACCGAAATCGAATGAAACGTACGATTTCGGTTTTTCTCGAAAAAGTAAAAAATTCGTGATTTGGCGCTATGGATTGGCAATGCCCAATAAGGCTAACATACAACGCCACTCATTGATCAATACGGTCGATCGTGTATTGACAACGAGCATCTGCATTGTATGTTGTATAGCCAATGTCCAACCTCATAACGCGCCTGGTTTAGTTACCCAAAATCCTTTGAAAGAACGATTTCTTCTCTTTTCGTTCTTCACGATCTTTCCGTTTTTCTTCTATCAAAACATTAATCAAATCTTGATTACGATTTTCCACTATTTGTTCCAGCTTTAGTTTGTCTTCTTTTAATTCTTTCATTTGCGCCGCCATTGCTACTTGTAGCGTTATGCTTTGTTCCAACTTCGTTGATAAATCTTGAATCATTTCTTTTTGTTCCATCATCATTTTTTCCAATTCCGAAACGACTTTGTGATCTTGCAAAGCAGGTGTCATGTCTTCGCCATTTAGCCACGCACGGACTTGCTTATAGCTTAAACTTTGATCTTGAATCATCTTTTTAATTGTCACGAATTTATTTATATCTTCTTCCGAATATCTACGATGATTTCCTTTTGTCCGCGCAATTTCTAAGTTAAATTCCTTCTCATATAATCGTAGTAAATCATTCGAAAGTCCAGTAATTTCCGAGACTTGCTTTTGCGTATATTCCTTGTTTTGTTCCAAGTATTCCACCTCCATATTTAAAATCTAGAATTAAGTTAAACCTCTCTACATAGGGCTTTAACTCAATTCTAGAACGTACTTGTCCTAAGTTTAATTCTAACTTTAAACCATTTTATTATTCTATATTTTATTCTATATTTCTTTATTATATTTTATTTTACCTTTATTTAAAAAGGAATCCTTGCGGATTCCCTATGCTGCTTTGCTAATTCTTTTTGGTTTGTCTGGCGTAATATAGTGCCTTGCAACCACGTCTATGCGACTGTGGCCCAGGCAAAGTGAGCAATATAGTCTTCTATATTGTTCATGAGAAAAATTGTTTTTGAATGTATTATTTTTATTGATTCGTTTCATCTCGTTTTTCAATCTTCGTTTGATCTGCAATTTATTGCTTCCCTGTGCTGCAAGGTGTTCTGCAATCAAATCTCTGATTTGTGATTTACTCATATTACGAGTTGAATCATAAATGTTTTGTGCATATGCCTTTCTAAACGAATGCGTTGTGTACCTGGATTCTTTCGTATACAAACCTGCGGCCATGGCCGCATTCTTTACCTGCTCTTGAACCAAAGAACTAGCTCCTTTTGGAGACATTGTATCTCCATTTTTCTTTCTAAATTCAAATACTAGCGCACCAGGTGATTTCCCATCTATAACACCTTTTAAAAACGTTTTTGCTTCTTCACTCAACTTCACTCTACGAGTGAAGTTGTTTTTATCTTTATGAAACGTTAAAAATCCTTTTTGGAAGTCTATATCCTCTACTTTCAGCTTCATCGCTGCCGTTATCCTTGAACCTAATAATTGTTGGAAATGCACTACATTTGAAATGTTTTCAGCATTTCGTGTGACGTTTGTATTTTTACCTGTTTCACAGGCAAACTGTAAATTATCATTCAGATGACTACGAACCAGATCAGCCTGTGGCATCGTTGATTTTCGTGCAGAAATGTCGTTTTTCGACCTTGTGACTCCTTTTTCTAATAACATTTCCAATCGTTCATCCTTCAATCCTGTACGGATTGTGACAGGTTTTCCATCTTTCTTACCTAAACACTTTGTTTCTTTCACAATTACTCGTGCTTTTTCGATTGAATGTACTACTTTTTGAATTGAAGAACCTGCAAAATCACCTTTTTCATATCGATCCACCAAATGGTCTACATATGCATCTACCATCCAGCCACGCCAATGGTTAGGATTCGCTTTTTTTGGTCCATAATTTTCTTCAAACCATTTTGCCATCCGATTTACTGCTTCTTGATAGGTCTTATTTCTGTTCGTTACAAGTCCCTCTTGGCGACCCCTTTCGAAAATCTTTTCTATCTTTTTTTCGTATGTTTTCAATGTCATCACCTCCCCAAAAAACTAACTAAAAAGATCTAAAAAGCAAGTTCAAAAGCTAAAAAACAAGGTCAAAACCAGATTGTGGGCGTAGTTCAACAAGCACTTTTATTATTATCTGTCTCTCGGTTTCCTTCCCAGTCATCGAAGGAACCCGAGAGACAAACAACAATGCGCCGCCATCATGAGTAGTCGTATCTCCCCTCATTCGTCATACCGCACTAAAGAATCTCACATTATCTTCTTCGAAGATAACTGCTCAGTGCAGTTACAGACACCCCTCAAAATCCTTACGGATTTATCGCAATGCACGCAGAGACCCTTCAGAATCCACGCCCAATCCGTACCGCTACGAATTGGCTGCCCAAGCTTGTTTTATGAGCCCTTGGGGCTACCGCGCCTTTCGGCATGTTCTCGAAATTGAGAACGACGAGATGAGAGTACTTCTTACTAATCACATGTAACAACAAAGTGCTTTCTAGTGTTGCAGAATTGCTGATAAATCAATTTTTCTATTAAATTATCTCCTCCATTTCTAATTTTAATTTTGTGTTGCTTATTTTTGACCAGGTACCTAAAAATCGTTCTTCATTTCGTCAAATAAGACGATTTTCTCACCTATCTAATATAAAACCATTAAGAAGCTGAAAAACAACAAATTCAAAGAGATACAAGCTTTAAAATTTGTTCCAATAAAACAATATGCTATGAAGTACTAAAAAAGAGCTCAAGCATGAATAATTCCTCCTAATTTTTTATTTTTTCCTTATATATAATGAAATTGATTCAACAAGTTAACGTCGTTGTTATCAATAGAGTAATAATGTCATTTATTTTTTATCCAAAAACTAAGTTACAATACAATCGCATTCAGTCACGAAATACGCATTTTTCTATGCAGGTCGTGGAAATAAAATAGAAAAAAGAAATAAATAATGTTGTGATTAAATTATACCGTCGTTTCAATTAGTCAAGTAAAAAAAGAGAAGCCTTTACGACTTCTCTTTTTTCTTCTTAAAATCTTCTTCTATCTTCTTCAAATCATCCTTTTTCATTGCTCCGATTTCTTTCCATTTATCCATACCTTCGTCTTTTGAATACCCTTTATCATCACGTCTTGTTTGTACCTTTGATAGCAATGCAGAAGAACTTAATTGAATGAGTTCTGTTAATTCCTCTAAAGTGAACCAACCATCTACATATTCCTCTTCTTTTTCCTCAGATGGATTTTCTGCTTTCGCTTCATGTTGTTCTAAACGATCTAACGTCATTTTCTTTCGTTCACGTTCTAATAAATCAGAAGCCATTTTATCCGTTCTCATTTCCCTTTTCTCCAGTTGTGCCAGATTTGGGTAGAGTTCTTTTAACGTTAAATCATACCCAATGTAACCCTGCAGAAGGAAAGAAGGATTAAAATCCATTGACCGTGGTGTAACGAAATCTAACAATCTTCTAACATCTGCATCTCTAAATTCATTCAAAATCGCCAAATCTTCATCATCAAGCGAATTCAAATTGAATTCCTTGATATTATCCCATTGATATTTTTCTTCCTTTGCACAGATTGCTTCAACTAAGCGATGAAGTGTTTCTTGGCATTTGGGAATATCCGTTTCTAATAAATCCTTACGGATTTTTTCCAATTGCAGAAATTCACGATTCGTAAGTTTCGAGTAAATTAATTTCAGTTGTAAACCTACTTCTAGTTCTTCTAAAAAATTAATATATTCCTCAAAATACTTTTCTATTTTTGTGAATGTATTTAACTTTGATCCTAAACCCCAAACACCTTTAAACTTACGAAAACGCTCTTGGTACGTTCGCGCACGAACTTTCAAACGTTGTTTCGTATATTCTAACAACTCTTCCCTTTTTATGTATTCTTGTATATGTTTCTTTGTTTTTTCTACATAAGCAGATTCATTTTTTACTTTCAATTTGCGGCCATTATTGAGGTCTGATTCATTCACTTGTACAAATTCTTGTTTGATGAAATCAAAATAAAAATAATCCGTTGTCTCGAAAATTGTATTTGCTTTGTAATGACGATAGTCATTACTATTTCTAAAGACATGTTCCCCAATAAATACAACTTCCAACATGCCGAAAGGCATAACAGTCACATTCGCGCGAACCGAAATGAAGTAGTTATTCATTGGAAAGAAATCTGTTTGTCCCTTCGAAAATACCCCTTTATTATATAAAACATCTTCTTGCTCATTCACATACGGGTAGGTCACCAAAAAGTTCTTAAAATCATACTTTATGTGCCTTTTTACTAAATCAAAATCAGCTCGATACATAGTGGTTGCATCTAATACTTTTTGATCTACATCTAAATTAGGAATTTCCAAAAAGCTTTTCATAGCAACTTTTATAACTTCCTCTTCAGACATATCTTTCAATACTCCAATTGTTACATCTTTAAATTCCAATCCTCTCACCTCCTAAAAAAATATATTTATTTCATATTTTCTTCTTTCTCTTCTTCTATCAAAATACTTCTAAATAAAAAAAAGAAAAAAACTAATCCAATCATCGCTGGTGGAGTAATAAACAAAACTCCATCCCAACTTACATTTGTAAGTACATCCATAAAAATGCCCCCTAAAAACACCAAAACGCCAAAAATATATATAAATCTTTAAGTTCTACCATATAGAACCGATCTTTGTGATAGAAACAAATTTTCCATCGTAATATACATAGTTAAAAAAATGAAAGGAGATGATACATCATGAAACATATACTTATCAATAGTGTTGTTACTATTACTTGTACTTGTGCAGGTAATCTATTAAGTCATTTCATTCTTTCTCTTATGTAAAAAGAACATAACAAAAAAAACACTACCGTCAAGAGAAAAAGAAGATGGGACTAACTGAACTTCAGTTGTTTGTCACAGTTTCTTTTTTTCTTGTAAGATAGTGTCTCATTAATACCCTAATTCTTTTTTCAACTTATCTGCTTTTTCTTTTAGTACTTTTAGTTTGTTTTCATATTCTTTGTTTCGTTGTTTGTTTTTTTCTTTTCTCATTTTTACTGATTCTGAAATCGTAAATGTTTTTAGTTCTTCTAATTCATCTTGTTCTTCATTTTCTTTTTCTTCTAACATAAAAGTACCTCCCAGTAATACAGAACACACCCCATCCCGTATTAGTGTATATGCAGGATTCCACCAATACATTATATGTTTGTAAAAAGATAAAGAGTGCTAAAAGATAAAATCTTTTAAGTTCTTTTATTTCTTTTAAGAAGTTATATATTCTCCGAATATATATACCTTTTTTTACAATCTTAACTGACACACTTTACCCCAAATTTTTCATTTGGAGTTTCGTGCGATTCCTAAGTCTTTTCGAATGGATTTTGCATATGCTTTTACTGTTTCAAATTTGATTCCAGTCTTTTCTGCAATTTCCTTGTTTTTAACTTTAGGATTCTCTTTTAATTCATTTGTGATTGCTTCTATTTTTTCTTGTTTACCCATTTCATACTCTGAACGTTCTTTTACACCATTGTTTCTTCGTTTTTGGGTAACATATTTGGTATTACGAAATTGGTGTTCTTTATCACCAATGATTGTTTCTAATTGTGATTGTTCTTCTAGTGTAATATCGAATACTTCAATGAGTTTTTCATTACTGTAATTGTATCCGTCTTTTTCATTCTTTAACCAGTTGTTCCAGGCCGTCTCCGCACTGTTTGTGCGTCTGATTAAATCATGGTCTGAATACGGAGCATTTACAGTTGCAAAACTATGATAAAAGTCCAACATTGCACAAATAGCTGATTTTTCATCACCATGACTACATAAGTGCCAATAACGATATAAGAAACAAGCATATTCACGATTTCCAGTGATACAACCACCGCGCAATTCTAATACAAGTTTCTCTAAATCCATTAATCTTGTAATATGTAATGAACGTAATTGTTGTGATGAACCCCACTTAAACTTTCTCCATAAAGGATAGTTCCCTTGTGTGATTTTCCCTGCTTTTTTATATTCTTTTTTCTTATGTGGTTTTGGTCGTTCCATTGGTCCAATATATGTTTTGTATAAATCATCAAAACTATAAAAATCATCGGTGAATACATACATTTTTACACGTTCTTTTGTTCCTGAATGAATAGAATTGTTGGCTCTCAGATAACGCACCGCATCGGTTGCGGCTGGATCAGCACCAATTTCTTTTAATCCTGCAAGGATTAATGATTGCATCTTTTTCCATTCAAACTCACGGAAAAATGGAATCGGTGAATGTTTCCATAACGGCTGCCATCCTCTTGCTTTTAACAAAGCAGTTGGTCTTGGCATCTTCTTTTCTTCTACTAATTTATCAATCACTTTCATGATTTGTTCATATGTATAGCCACCGTCAATGATCTTATAATCATCACAATCACTATACAAGAACTGCAATTCACGCAAAGTGGACACTTTTCTTGTTGTTGGAAATGAAAGTATATTTGGAACTAAATATTGATCTTCTTTTCCATTTGTTTTCTTTGCTATATCACGACGTAATGTTTTGTAATCAAAACCAGCTTCTTGGAAGATGACAATATCTTCTTTTGTTTGATAATCGATTCCATCAAACTTCCAACCTTTATACAGATAACGTGAACGGTTGTCCATCATATCTGGAATCCACCCAAAATAATATTCCACCTGGTCCTCGAAATCTCGTAAAATCTTTGGTTCATCGAACCAAACCATTTTTGATTCTTTTGTACCATTGTATATTTGAATTGGATTTTTACCAATTCGACTTTTTCTTACTAAGTCTTGAATTGTATATTCTCCTGCATCAACAAGACTGAATACACCCATATAAAAAACCTCCCTTTTACACAAAACGTGTTAGAAAAATTGGAAGGTTAAATCTCTCATTTTTATCCGTTATCCCATTTTGTATTTGTTTGCAAAACAAACAAAATTTATTTTCTAAATTAAATACAAAAAGGATTGTTTTTAGGTTTGACAAATATACTTATTGTAAGTATATTTATTTTATAAAACCTGTTATCAAATTTCTTTTTAGCGAGAGAGATTTTACCTGAAACGACGTTGGCGCGTCGTTTTTTTCATGCAATTTTTCCTGTCATCTTGTTCTAAATATGCACTAAATTTCGATAAAAATCTAGTAAAATATTCTTTTTTCTTCGTCATCCTCTTCATCATAATCCACATACATGACCATATCCTTCATTTTTCCTGCACTTTCATCATAGAATTTCTCCATGATGGTATAACCATCCAAACGAGGTTTTTCCTTTAAATACTTATATAGAACTTCATATTTCTTAGAAGATTCCAGTACATCTTCTCTATGGATTAGGTATTCCATGAACTTACGTTCCTCTTCTATCGTTGGAAACGTATTACTGTACTGATAAAAACCATACATTTGACCTTCCACATTCGTAAGTCCAATCGCTACGCGATCTATAAAGAATAATTCATCATTTTCCTCCAAAAGACTTTTGTCCAAAACCTCTGTAAATATAATCGTAAAATGCTCCAAAGCAGGATTATGTATTTCTTTTGCTTCAACAGTATAGTGATCTACTTCAACTGCATTTTCTTGAATTAAAAGCTCAATTTTCCCATATTTTATTTGTGTAAACTGCATATTATTTATTTCCATTATTACACCTCCTATTTACCTTAATTTGAATTAATTTCTCGTAATTCCTCTTCGCTTCAATTCTCTATACAAAGAAGCTTTGCTCACGCCTGTTATATCTTCTATTTCAGAAATGATTCTATGATTCTGATACATCTTAATTGCTTCTTCCATTCCTGATTTTGACCAATTTCGAGGTCTTCCCAAGTGCTTTCCCTGTGCCTTTGCAACGTCAATTCCGACACGTTGTTTTTCCTTTAAAGTCTTTCTTTCTAAATCACTGAAAGCTGACATGATAGTTAAAAAGAGTTTCCCTGTTGGTGATCTTGTATCAATATTCAAATCCAACAGAACAAGATGAATATCTTTTTTCTCTAATTCTTCTACTAATTCAAGAAGCTGTATGGTATTACGCCCCAAGCGGTCCATTCGGACCGCCACGAGCGTGTCTCCTGCTTGTAAGCTATCAATCAATTGATTCAGCTTCTTCTCTTCTGCGATGCCTGTTATTTTTTCTGTTACGATTTCGTCACATCCGAATCGCTCCAGCAATACTAATTGTGAATCCAAATTTTGATCAGAGGACGAAACCCTCGCATAGCCGTATATCATGTTGTTTTACCTCCTAAAACTTAATCTTCATCCTGACACCAACAACCTAATTGAATTGTATAAACTTCTCCACACAACCCACACGTTGCTGATTCATCATAGTTTTCACATGCCTTACAAAATTCTTCCCACTCTTCACATATACTTTCACAAACTTCACATTTCCACATGAAAATTCCCCCTTATATTTGAAACGTACCTTTGGTACACTATAACCCCTTATTCCTGCGTTCCGCCCTTAGAGTCCCAAGGACTTTCTATAACGTAGACCTTTGATACACTTATGTATAAAAAAATTACATATCTAATTGTTTGTATGTTTGATAGACTATCACCTCTTCAAACACCCAGACCAAAAGACTGTTTGGAATGGTACTTCTTAAAACCTTAACTGCAATGTACCCCGATTTTTTTTTGAAAACAAGGGTTGATGAAAATTTTTTTTGAAACCGTGGAAAGATTGAGGTTACTCAACCTTTCCAGTTTCCTTTTCATCTTTTTTCGTACCACGAGTTTTTGGTGCAGATTTCTTTACTTGTGCTTCTAACTCCTTGATTTTCGCTTCTAATTCGGCTATTTTTTGATCTTTTTCTTCTTTTAATACGTTCATTTGTTTTTCAAGTTCTATATTCTTATCTATTTGATGGTCATATAAATTCTTGTAATCATCTCGCGTCAGCTTCTTCTCAGCAATAAAACGATTAATTTCCTTTATATGAATCTTTCTTCCTTTCTTATTGCTTTGTTTCACTGATTTGATTTTTGGATTCTCACAATTGATAAGGTTGTACAACTTACGATAATTCCATGATTTGTCGTTCAATTCTTCACCGATCTTCACTGCTGCGTCTTCAATAGAATACAAACCTTGTTCTTTCTCGTATTCTTTTAAAATGTCTTCAGGTTTCTCTTTTAGGTCTAAAATTTGCATGATTTTCTCACTGGAAAATTTTCCCTTTTTTAAATCTTCGATTTTACTCACAACTGATTCAATATTTTCAATTTTCATAATTTATTTTTCCCCCTATTTTTTAAAATAAACTTGTCCTAATCTCTACCTTAATTGTAGCGCGCAAATCATTTCATTTCAAGTTTTTTGACAAATAATTTTCATTTATTTTACAACGTTTTGTAAAATAAACTTACATGTATTTATTTCACATTTTAAAATAAATATCCTTTATTTTATTTTTTATTTTTCTTATTTTTTCCTTTGTTTTATTTTAAAATAAAAATAAAACATTATCATAAACATTGATAAATCAACGTTTCTTTCCCATTTTCTTATTTATTTTACATGAAAACGAAAAACATTTATTTTTTTATTTTACACATAAATGTAAAATAAATATCCATTCCTTGTCCTCATAGTTTAAATTAAATAAAAAATAAATTAATCCTTTTTTATTTTAAATATTTTTGTAAAACAAATCTATTTTAATTTAAAATAGATTTGTTTTTAATTCAGTTTTAAATTAAAATTTTTATTTTATTTTAATTTAAATTTTAGTTGTTTTTATTTTCAAAATAAATTAAATTTATTTTGTTTTACAATTATTTTTAAATTAAATTTTATTTAATTTAAATTTTATGTTAATTTAAATATATTTTTAAATTAAATTTATATGTAATTTATTTCTTTTTTTAATTTATTTTTATTTTTAAATTAAAAATAGAGTATTTTACATTCAATTTGAATGTAAAATACTCTTAAATTAAATAGATTTTTAAATTAAATTTTGTTGTAAAACAAAACAGAAACCT
>NZ_JAQFTZ010000023.1:0-14868 GCF_027715825.1 Bacillus cereus group sp. Bc061 | reverse complement strand
TCACACCCGTTCCCATACCGAACACGGAAGTTAAGCTCTCTAGCGCCGATGGTAGTTGGGACCTTGTCCCTGTGAGAGTAGGACGTCGCCAAGCAACTAAAAACACAAGTCTTTTGACTTGTGTTTTTTTATTTCCCATGAAATAGGTTCGGTTCTGCTAGTAAAAAATTCGAAATATAGTAAGGAATTTTTTGAGCAGAAATAGTAAGAAATTGATAAATAAATGGGTAATCTTCAGAGCCATAGCTTCCAAGTAAATCATACCACCAATCTGTTTCGTATCTAGAAATCATACTTAAATTGTAGAGCAATAAATAGTGAACAAGAAGTTCAGGTAATACGGGTTTAGGATTTCTAGGGTCAGTTGTAAGTGGTAAGTAATAAGTATCAGCGAGATATTCGTAGTATAAAGGCGTACTATATATAGGATTCCACGATTGAATAGGAGCTGTAAAAAGCAAATTGGAGGCGCTCGTTTTCCCAGTAACATGTTGCACGGATAAGTGCTTACAAATTGATTCAATATAACGTGAAAATCTTTCTGAAGTCATATGAAGTCGATCTAGTATATTGACTGAAAAGGAAAGTTCATTTGCATTTGTTGAATCAATTTTATACAAAGTGGCACCTCGTTGACTATAGCGAAATAAGTTTTGTAATTCAGGAATATTCCCCATTAAATCCAACATGTTAAACTTCTCTGATTCTAAGTGTTTCATGTGAAACAGCTGTTCTGCCACATGAGTAAATAATCCATTTTTTTGTACCTTTACCTCATCTTCTAAAAATTGATATCCCTGTTTTTTCCGCTTACGAGTCGTAACACCATGAGCTAAAACAGTAGTGGATTCAGGATAGTTCGGATCAATAGTTAATAAGCATGCTTTAAAAAGTTGGCTCATTCCATAAAACAATAACATTGGCTGAATTGAAAAGGGAGCTACCTTATATAATTCATAATAATTTTTCCCATGTTCTAAGTAATAAATAAAGGGATAACAATTTTCAAAACTTTTTTTTTCAGCATTTTGTATGGAGGATTTTTCATAACAACGGGCAAGATAACGTTGTACATTTTGAGATGAAAAGAAGAAACTTAATTGCTGCCAAGTACAATGTGTCTGATGCATATATTACGCTCCTTTTATTGTCTAAAAATTCTAACATATATATACGTCCTTGACAGTATTTTAACCAATTGATAAGCTACTAATAATAATTTCTGGTATCATGGGGGGAACAATTATGTGGGAATCTAAATTTGTTAAAGAAGGTTTGACTTTTGATGACGTATTACTTGTACCAGCAAAGTCAGATGTACTACCAAGAGAAGTAAGTGTTAAAACAGTTTTATCTGAAAGCTTACAGTTAAACATCCCGTTAATTAGTGCAGGAATGGATACAGTAACAGAAGCGGATATGGCTATTGCAATGGCTCGTCAAGGCGGTTTAGGAATTATTCATAAAAATATGTCTATTGAACAACAAGCCGAGCAGGTTGATAAAGTAAAACGTTCTGAAAGTGGTGTTATTTCAGATCCTTTCTTTTTAACTCCAGAACATCAAGTGTATGATGCAGAGCACCTTATGGGGAAATATCGTATCTCAGGTGTACCGGTTGTAAATAATTTAGACGAGCGAAAATTAGTTGGTATTATTACAAACCGTGATATGCGTTTTATCCAAGATTACTCAATCAAAATTTCCGACGTAATGACAAAAGAACAGCTAATTACAGCTCCAGTTGGTACAACGCTAGATGAGGCTGAAAAGATCCTACAAAAGTATAAAATTGAAAAACTCCCTCTTGTTGATAACAACGGTGTATTACAAGGGCTTATTACAATAAAAGATATTGAAAAAGTAATTGAATTCCCAAATTCTGCGAAGGATAAGCAAGGGCGCTTATTAGTTGGAGCAGCAGTTGGTGTAACGGCTGATGCTATGACTCGCATTGACGCATTAGTAAAAGCTAGCGTAGATGCAATCGTACTTGATACAGCCCATGGACATTCTCAAGGCGTTATTGATAAAGTAAAAGAAGTTCGTGCAAAGTATCCATCATTAAATATTATCGCTGGAAATGTTGCTACTGCTGAAGCAACAAGAGCATTAATTGAAGCAGGGGCAAACGTAGTTAAAGTTGGTATTGGACCAGGCTCTATCTGTACAACACGTGTTGTAGCTGGGGTTGGTGTACCACAATTAACAGCGGTTTATGATTGTGCAACAGAAGCTCGTAAACACGGTATCCCAGTTATTGCTGACGGTGGTATTAAGTACTCTGGTGATATGGTTAAAGCTTTAGCAGCAGGAGCACATGTTGTTATGCTAGGTAGTATGTTTGCTGGTGTTGCTGAAAGTCCTGGTGAAACTGAAATTTATCAAGGTCGCCAATTTAAAGTATATCGTGGTATGGGTTCTGTCGGAGCGATGGAAAAAGGAAGTAAAGATCGTTATTTCCAAGAAGGAAATAAAAAACTTGTTCCAGAAGGTATTGAAGGACGAGTACCATATAAAGGACCTTTAGCAGATACGGTTCATCAATTAGTTGGTGGATTACGTGCAGGTATGGGATATTGCGGAGCACAAGATTTAGAATTCTTACGTGAGAATGCACAATTTGTTCGTATGTCAGGTGCTGGTTTACTTGAAAGTCATCCTCATCATGTACAAATTACAAAAGAGGCTCCAAACTACTCATTATAATGTCTTATATATAAATAGACGGAGATTTTATATCTCTGTCTATTTTTTTTTGATTATGTTAGAATAACGGTTATGTGAGTACATAGATATTGGGGGTAGCAAAAGTGAAAGGTATGTTTTGCAAAAGATTCATTGCACTAGTAACAATGCTTACACTAGCTTGTAGTATGTTGTTACCATATAGCAATGCATCAGCTGAAACAGGAACTGCTTTAAATATTGAAGCAGGTGCGGCAATTTTAGTAGAAGCGAATTCTGGAAAAATTGTATATCAAAAGAATGCTGATGAATTATTATCCATTGCTAGTATGACGAAGATGATGAGTGAGTATTTAGTTCACGAAGCAGTGGATAAAGGAAAGCTTAAGTGGGATCAGAAAATTAAGGTTTCTGAATATGCGTATAAAGTTTCACAGGATGCTTCATTATCAAATGTGGCATTAGAAAATGGTGGCTCTTATACAGTAAAAGAGTTATACGAGGCAATGGCAATCTTCTCTGCAAATGGTGCAACGATTGCATTAGCAGAAGCAATTGCAGGTAAAGAAGTAGATTTCGTAAAAATGATGAATGATAAATCGAAAGAACTAGGGTTGAAAAATTATAAATTTGTCAATTCTACAGGTTTAACGAATAAAGATTTAAAGGGAATGCATCCAGAAGGAACAACAGCGGATGAAGAAAATAAAATGTCTGCAAAGGATGTTGCAACTTTAGCACAACATTTAATTAAAGATTATCCAAAAGTGTTAGATACAGCAAAAATCCCGAAAAAAGAATTCCGTCCAGAAAAAGAGAAATTTGCAATGTCGAACTGGAACTGGATGTTAAAGGGCTTAGTTAAAGAATATGATGGCGTAGATGGCCTAAAAACAGGCTCAACTCCAGAAGCGGGAGATTGCTTCACTGGTACGGTTGAAAGAAACGGTATGCGTTTTATTTCTGTAGTGATTAAAACAAGTTCTCATACAGCACGTTTTGATGAAACAAAGAAGCTATATGATTATGGATTTGCTAACTTTGAAATGAAACAAATGTATAAAAAAGGTTCTTCAGTAAAAGGACAAGAAACAGTACGAGTAGAAAATGCGAAAGACAAAGATGTAGCAGTTCAAACGAAACAAGCCATTTCACTTCCAGTACCAAAAGGAAGTAAAGATGTTTATAAAACAGAATTAAAAGAATCAAGTAAGGGACAAGAAGCACCTATTAAAAAGGGAGCTGCGCTTGGTCAAATGGTAATTACGCCAAAAGATGCAAACGACCCTGGATTTTTAACTGGTAAGTCGTTACAAGTGGATCTTGTAACAACATCTGAAGTAGAAGAAGCAAACTGGTTTACTCGTGCTATGCGCGGAATCGGTTCTTTCTTTAGTGGTATATGGAATAGTGCTGTTGATACAGTAAAAGGTTGGTTTTAAAAGCTCCTCATTGTAGGGGCTTTTTCTTATTCCTATTTTTCATACCGACTTTATGAAAAAGTAGTAGACAAGCATCTGATAGTTAGTGGTAGAATGTAAGAGTATTCTTAATTTTCGCCTTTAACGGGGAAAAGCAATTCACCTAGGGGGGTTTTTGTAACATGACAAATGTAACAGGGACAGAACGTGTAAAACGTGGAATGGCAGAAATGCAAAAAGGCGGCGTTATTATGGACGTAATTAACGCTGAACAAGCAAAAATTGCAGAAGAGGCAGGCGCAGTTGCCGTTATGGCATTAGAGCGTGTACCAGCAGATATTCGTGCAGCAGGTGGCGTTTCTCGTATGGCAGACCCAACAATCGTTGAAGAAGTTATGGGTGCAGTGTCAATTCCGGTTATGGCAAAATGCCGTATCGGTCACCTTGTAGAAGCACGTGTATTAGAATCATTAGGGGTAGACTATATCGATGAGAGTGAAGTATTAACTCCAGCCGATGAAGTATACCATTTAAATAAACGTGATTACACAGTTCCATTTGTATGTGGTTGCCGTGATATCGGAGAAGCTGCACGTCGTATTGCAGAAGGTGCATCTATGCTTCGTACAAAAGGCGAACCAGGAACAGGAAACATTGTAGAGGCAGTGCGTCATATGCGTCAAGTCAATGCAGAAATCCGTCAAGTTGCAAGTCTACGTGAAGATGAGTTAATGACATATGCAAAAAATACTGGTGCTCCTTATGAAGTACTACTTGAAATTAAACGCCTTGGTCGTTTGCCGGTTGTAAACTTTGCAGCAGGTGGTGTAGCAACACCAGCAGATGCAGCGTTAATGATGCAACTTGGTGCGGATGGTGTATTTGTTGGATCTGGTATCTTTAAATCAGAGAATCCAGCGAAATTTGCACGTGCAATCGTTGAAGCGACAACTCATTATGAGGATTACGAGTTAATTGCAAGCCTTTCTAAAGGATTAGGTAATGCGATGAAAGGTATTGAAATTTCAACGTTACTACCAGAGCAACGCATGCAAGAGCGTGGATGGTAATTGAAGGAGAACTTTAAAATGGTGAAAATCGGTGTACTAGGTCTTCAAGGTGCAGTTCGTGAACATGTAAAATCAGTTGAAGCAAGTGGTGCAGAAGCTGTTGTTGTAAAGCGTATAGAACAACTTGAAGAGATTGATGGTCTTATTTTACCAGGCGGTGAAAGTACAACTATGCGCCGTCTTATTGATAAGTATGCTTTCATGGAACCACTTCGTACATTTGCGAAGTCTGGTAAACCAATGTTTGGTACATGTGCAGGAATGATTCTTCTCGCAAAAACACTTATTGGCTATGACGAAGCACATATTGGTGCTATGGATATTACAGTTGAGCGCAATGCGTTTGGACGTCAAAAAGATAGCTTTGAAGCTGCACTTTCTATTAAAGGTGTGGGAGAAGATTTTGTTGGCGTATTTATTCGTGCCCCGTATGTTGTAAATGTAGCGGATGATGTTGAGGTACTTTCTACACATGGTGATCGAATGGTAGCGGTAAGGCAAGGGCCGTTTTTAGCTGCTTCTTTCCATCCGGAATTAACAGATGATCATCGTGTAACAGCATACTTTGTAGAAATGGTAAAAGAAGCGAAAATGAAAAAAGTTGTATAAGTAACTTGCAACTTGTATAAGATTATAGTAAATTGATGGTAACAATTTTATAAAATAAGCGTGTTGATAGGAAGTAGTAACAAATGTCGTTTCTTATAGAGAGTCGATGGTTGGTGGAAATCGATAGAAACAGTTTGTGAATCCATCCTGGAATGGAATGTGGAATATCTTTATGATTAGTAAACATTCCCGGTGAAGAGCCGTTATTTCTACTTGAGAGGAAAGCGGTAATGCTTTCAACTAGGGTGGCAACGCGGGTTAACTCCCGTCCCTTTATATAGGGACGGGAGTTTTTTGTGTTTTATAAAATAAAAGGAGGAGTATATAATGCTTGATATTAAATTTTTACGTACAAATTTTGAAGAAGTAAAAGCTAAGTTACAGCATAGAGGCGAAGATTTAACTGATTTTGGTCGCTTTGAAGAATTAGATACGAGAAGAAGAGAACTACTTGTTCAAACAGAGGAACTAAAAAGTAAACGTAACGAAGTATCTCAACAAATCTCTGTATTGAAGCGCGAAAAGAAAGATGCAGAAGCTCTAATTTTAGAAATGCGTGAAGTTGGAGAAAAAGTAAAAGATCTTGATAACGAACTTCGTACAGTTGAAGAAGATCTAGAAAGATTGATGCTATCTATTCCAAATATTCCGCACGAATCTGCTCCAGTTGGTGAAACAGAGGATGATAATGTAGTAGCTCGCACTTGGGGAGAAGTGAAGGAATTTGCTTTTGAACCAAAACCACATTGGGATCTTGCTACAGATTTAGGAATTCTAGATTTTGAACGTGCTGGAAAAGTAACAGGAAGCCGCTTCGTATTCTACAAAGGTGCTGGCGCAAGATTAGAGCGTGCTTTAATTAGCTTTATGCTTGATCTTCATACTGATGAGCATGGATATGAAGAAGTATTACCTCCGTATATGGTAAACCGTGCAAGCATGACAGGGACAGGACAACTTCCGAAGTTTGAAGAAGATGCATTCCGTATTGAAAGTGAAGACTACTTCTTAATTCCAACAGCTGAAGTACCTGTAACAAATATGCACCGTGATGAGATCTTAAATAAAGAACAATTGCCTATAAGATATGCTGCGTTTAGCTCTTGTTTCCGTTCTGAAGCAGGTTCAGCTGGCCGTGATACACGTGGTTTAATTCGTCAGCACCAGTTCAATAAAGTAGAGCTTGTGAAGTTCGTAAAACCAGAAGATTCTTATGAAGAGTTAGAAAAACTAACAAATGATGCAGAACGCGTGTTACAATTATTAGAGTTGCCATATCGCGTTATGAGCATGTGCACAGGCGATTTAGGATTTACAGCAGCGAAGAAATACGATATCGAAGTATGGATTCCAAGCTATGGCACATATCGTGAAATCTCTTCTTGTAGTAATTTCGAGGCTTTCCAAGCGAGACGTGCAAATATCCGTTTCCGTCGTGAGCCAAACGGCAAACCAGAACATGTTCATACATTAAATGGATCTGGTCTTGCAATTGGACGTACGGTGGCAGCTATTTTAGAGAACTACCAACAAGAAGATGGTACAATTATAATTCCAGAAGTTCTTCGCCCTTATATGGGAGGAAAAACAGTTATTAAGTAAATTTATAAACATTCATCGGTATGAGTGATTGGTAATTATGAGCGTTGTCAGTACTATGATGTAGGAGAGGAAAAGTAAAATTTTCCTTTCCTCATAATTTATTTTAGTAGGGTTGACTAACTGTTTTTCTTTTGATATTATATTTGATGTCAATATGGAGGTATACCCAAGTCTGGCTGAAGGGATCGGTCTTGAAAACCGACAGGCGGCGAGAGTCGCGCGGGGGTTCGAATCCCTCTACCTCCTCCAGATATAATTGACAACAGCGCATATAAGTGGAGATTGGAGAACTCGTTACCACACGTAACGAGTTTTTATTTTAAAACCAATCATAAAGTATGGTGTAAGGCGATTTTGTCCTTATTACACACTCATATTCCGATGATTATCTTCATAGATATGAAAGGAGTCAACATGGATCTTATTATACAAACGTTTCCTTTAGATGGAAAAACTTTATATTATGTACAATGTCCTGTCTGTAAGAACAATAGAATTTTAAACAGTGGTGCAAATGTATCACGCATTATTAGCGATGATACATTCCGTAAACTTTGTGGTTGCACTTGTGATGTAAAGCAAACTGCAACAAAAGTAGAGGCACCAAAAAAAGTTAAAAAAGAAGCTGTAAAGAAAGAAGCAGCTCCAAAACGTACAGGTAAAGTATTAACAGCAGTAATTAACGGGAAAGAAATGACTGTTAAAGAGATTGCTGAGGCGTACGATATTAGTACAAGTACTGTTCGTCAGCGTATTAACGCTGGAAAACCTGAGAGTGAAATTATTGCTCCAACAAAGAAAAAGTAATTTAATAGAAAAACCCGTGCATATGCACGGGTTTTTTATTTTACAAGTTTACGTGTTTGTTTTAAAAAATGACCGATTTTTTTTATGATTGGTTCAATGGAATCGCCATCTTTTAAAATATCGTATTCATTAATGTTTAATCGTAAAACAGGGCATGAATTGAAGTTGTTAATCCAGTTTTCATAACGCCCATGCATCTCTTTCCAATACTCGATTGGTGTTTGCTGTTCCATCGGACGTCCACGTTCTTGGATACGATCAACAATATCATCGAAAGAACCTTCTAAGTAAATTAATAAATCTGGATGTGGGAAGTAAGGAGTCATGACCATAGCGTCAAATAAACCTTTATATGTTTCATAATCAGTTTCCGTCATTGTACCTTTTTCGTGATGCATTTTTGCAAAAATGCCAGTGTCTTCATAGATAGAGCGATCTTGAACAAAACCGCCACCGTATTCAAAAATTCTTTTTTGTTCTTTAAATCGTTCTGCTAAAAAATACACTTGTAAGTGAAAGCTCCAGCGTGTGAAATCAGCATAGAACTTGTCCAAATACGGATTAGAATCTACCTTTTCAAATGATGTGCGATACCCTAAAGCGTTAGCCAATGCAGTTGTCATAGTGGATTTACCGACACCTACTGTTCCAGCGATAGTGATTACTGCGTCATTTGGTATATCATATTTTTGCCTTAAATTCATTATTATTTCGACTCCTTTAAGAGAGTATTTTGAAGGGCAGATAGGATGACGTTTAAATCATCAGGATTTTTTACAAAATCCATATCGTCTCCGTTAAATTTCAATACTGGGATATCTGGATGGTCCTTTTTAAAAGCATCCATTGCTGTTTCATAATCTTTTGTGAGCTGTAGTAAGTAATTTGGATCCATATTTTTTTCGAATTCTCTTCCGCGCATTGCAATTCGCTTTTGTAATGTTTCTAGGCTAGCTGTTAAATAAACGATAACGTTTGGAACTGGCATATCTTGTGTAAGGATACGATAGATTTGCATGTACTTGTCGTATTGAGAATCTTTTAATGTACGGGATGCAAAAATTACATTTTTGAATATATGATAATCCGCTACTACTGGCTTCCTTTGATTCAAATACTTTATGTTAATATCTTCTAATTGTTTGTATCTATTACAAAGAAAGAACATCTCTGTTTGAAAACTCCATTCGTCGATGTCTTCATAGAACTTTCCTAAAAAGGGGTTTTCATCAACAATCTCTTTCAGTAAGTGGAGTTGCATGTGAGTTGAAATTTCCTTCGCAAGTGAAGTTTTTCCAACACCAATTGGTCCTTCAACCGTGATAAATGGTACTCCGGTCACGCTGTTTCCTCCTTTCAATCAGTGATTTACCGTGACTACTAAAAACACAAAACAGAATTATTGTAGCACAAGAGGGAAGCGAGCGGGTTAATTTGATATAAAAAGTTGGAAAATAGATATATGTATTAATTAAATTTTATTTGAAACGACGGTACTATATTTGCTTTTAATGTGGCTTCCATTATTTTTAAAGCATGCAGGTTATCCTGATCATCATTAGATGCAATACAGTCCTGTGGTACATACAATGTATAATTCCTCATATGAGCATCGTTAGCTGTAAAGAGGATACATATATTCCCGGCGACACCTGTTAATATTAGATTTTCTATTTTTAAATAGCCTAATAAAGAATTTAAAGGTGTTTCATAAAAAGCAGAGTAATGTGGTTTAATAAAAATGTAATCATCAGCATTTGGAGCGATCTTATGAATGATATTTTTACTATACTCATTTGTACAATGAGTAATCAATTGGTCAATATCAGACCTCCAAAGTTGATAATGGTCATTAATATAAATGATGGGGCAACCGAAGGATTTCATTGTTTTCTTTAATTGTAAAATAGGATTGGTTATAATTTCGCATTTTTTGGCTAGGATAGGCCCGTGTGAAAATTGAAAGTCATTAATCATATCGATAATGAGTAAGGCAGTATTCTTCATATGTAATCCCCTCTCTTTTTTTCTTAGGGTGGATTGAATTTATAAAAGTTATCCCATGTGTAGTAAATGGAAATAAGTGTACTTTATTTGTAATGAAAGGACTATGTTATGGAACGTGATCAAGATATTCATTTTATGCAGTTAGCAATAGAAGAGGCTAAAAAAGCAGAGGCAATACAAGAAGTACCGATTGGGGCAGTTATAGTGTTGGATGGTGAAGTAATTAGTGTTGCTCATAATTTAAGGGAGACTGAGCAAAGATCGATAGCTCACGCTGAGTTGTTAGCTATTGATGAGGCGTGCAAAAAATTAGGGACATGGCGTTTAGAAGATGCGACGTTATATGTAACATTAGAGCCTTGCCCGATGTGTGCGGGTGGAATTGTTTTATCACGAGTAAAGCGAGTTGTATATGGTGCGAGTGATCCGAAAGGTGGATGTGCAGGGACATTGATGAATCTGTTAACGGATGAACGCTTTAATCATCAATGTGAAGTAGTAGCTGGTGTATTAGAAGAAGAGTGCGGTACGCTGTTAACGAACTTTTTTAGAGCGCTTCGTAAAAAAAGAAAAGCGATTAAGAAATTAGAGAAAAGTAAAGAGAATTAACGTATTTGCATTTTATAAAAAAACAAGTTATACTGATAGTGCCTTTAATGAAGGCAACCGAATATTGGTTTTAACTTTGCCGTGCTAAGCGGGGAGGTAGCGGTGCCCTATACTCGCAATCCGCTCTAGCGAGGCCGAATCCCTTCTCGAGGTTATGTTGCTGTAAGGCCTGCCTTAAGTAAGTGGTGTTGACGTTTGGGTCCTGCGCAACGGGACCCCGTGAACCTTGTCAGGTCCGGAAGGAAGCAGCAATAAGCGGGTCTTCTCGTGTGCCGCAGGAGTGCCTGAACCGAGCTAACTGCTTAAGTAACGCTTATGGTACGTAATCGACAGAAGGTGCACGGCAGTTATATATGTATACAAAACTCACCTTAATACTAAGGTGGGTTTTTTGTATAGAAAATAACTTTTGGAATCTATAAACAGAATGGGTTATAATAAATGAGATAATAACCTTTGAGGGAGGCCGTATTTTCGTGTCATACCAAGCGTTATACCGAACATGGAGACCGCAAAAGTTTGAAGATGTAGTCGGTCAAAAGCACGTGACAAAAACGTTGCAAAATGCCCTTCTTCAAGAGAAAGTTTCACATGCTTATTTATTTTCTGGGCCGAGAGGAACAGGAAAAACGACAATTGCAAAAGTGTTTGCAAAAGCAATTAACTGTGAACATGCTCCGGTAGCTGAACCTTGTAATGAATGTCCTTCTTGTTTGGGGATTACACAAGGATCTATTTCAGATGTATTAGAAATTGATGCGGCTTCAAATAACGGTGTAGATGAAATTCGAGATATTAGAGATAAAGTAAAATATGCTCCAAGTGCTGTAGAATATAAAGTATACATTATTGATGAAGTTCACATGCTTTCCATGGGTGCCTTCAATGCGCTTTTAAAAACGTTAGAAGAACCGCCAGGACATGTTATCTTTATTTTGGCGACAACAGAACCACATAAGATACCGCCTACAATTATTTCGCGTTGCCAACGTTTCGAATTTCGAAAGATATCAGTAAATGATATTGTTGAGAGATTATCGACAGTTGTGAACAATGAAGGTACGCAAGTAGAAGATGAGGCATTACAAATTGTTGCACGTGCCGCTGAAGGTGGTATGCGTGATGCGCTTAGTCTTATTGATCAGGCAATATCTTATAGTGATGAGACTGTTACGACAGAAGATGTATTAGCTGTAACAGGGTCTGTTTCTCAGCAATACTTAGGCAACTTAGTAGAATGTATACGTGAAAATGATGTATCAAGAGCATTACGTATCATAGATGAGATGATGGGTAAAGGGAAAGATCCAGTTCGCTTTATGGAGGATTTCATTTACTATTATCGTGATATGCTTTTATATCAAACTTCACCACAATTGGAACATATGTTGGAACGAGTAATGGTTGATGAGCAATTCCGGACGTTAAGTGAAGAAATGCAGCCGGAAGTAATCTATGAGATCATTCATACTCTTAGTAAAGCACAACAGGAAATGAAGTGGACAAATCATCCGCGAATTTTCTTAGAAGTTGTTATGGTACAACTGTGTCAACAGTTTATGATGCAAGCAAATGGTGCAGATCGTTTACAAGCAATTATGAACAGGATGCAGCAATTAGAGAAAGAGTTAGAACAAGTCAAAAAGAATGGTGTGCCGGCCGGTGTGCAGCAGGAAGTCAGAGAGACGCGTGCAGCACCAAAGCCAGTACGGACAGGAAGTATGAAGATACCTGTCGGACGCGTAAATGAAGTATTAAAGCAAGCGAAGCGTCAAGATTTAGAACAATTAAAAGCTGTATGGGGAGAGTTGTTAGGAAGACTCAAAGCATACAACAAAGTAGCGTTTGCTGTTTTATTAGAAAATAGCGAACCGGTAGCGGCTTCAGATGATACTTACGTTTTAGCGTTCCAATATGAGATTCACTGTAAAATGGCAAGCGAAAATCGAGAGGCTATGGATACAGTGGAACAAACTTTATTTGAATTGCTAAGTAAAAGATTAAATATGATTGCCATTCCAAAAAGTGAATGGGGTAAAATCCGTGAAGATTTTTTACAGCGTGAAGGTGGAAGTTCTGAAGAAAGCCCAGAGAAAAAAGAAGATCCTCTCATAGAAGAGGCTGTAAAATTAGTAGGGCAAGAACTCATTGAAATAAAAGAGTAATAATAATTAGGAGGAATTAATTATGATGCGTGGCGGAATGGGAAATATGAATAACATGATGAAACAAATGCAAAAGATGCAGAAGGAAATGGCAAAGGCGCAAGAAGAACTTGGCGAAAAAACAGTTGAAGGTACAGCTGGCGGCGGTATGATCACAGTTATTGCAAATGGTCATAAGCAAATTCTTGAAGTAAAAGTGAAAGAAGAAGTTGTAGATCCAGAAGATATCGAAATGTTACAAGACTTAGTGTTAGCTGCAACAAACGATGCACTTAAGAAAGCTGATGAACTTTCAAACTCTACAATGGGTAAATTTACAAAAGGCTTAAACTTACCGGGTGGAATGTTCTAGGAGGATATTGATATATGCATTATCCAGAACCAATATCAAAACTAATTGATAGTTTTATGAAATTGCCAGGAATCGGACCGAAAACAGCGGTTCGATTGGCGTTTTTCGTATTAGATATGAAAGAAGATGATGTGTTAGGTTTTGCAAAAGCACTTGTAAATGCGAAGCGAGACTTAGCATATTGTTCTGTGTGCGGGCATATTACTGATCGTGATCCTTGTTATATTTGTAACGATTCACATCGAGATCAATCAGTTGTTTGTGTCGTGCAAGAACCGAAAGATGTAATCGCGATGGAAAAGATGAAAGAGTATCAAGGTGTATATCATGTGTTACGTGGTGCTATCTCTCCAATGGAGGGAATTGGACCAGAAGACATTAATATCCCGCAACTTCTAAAGCGACTACACGATGAAACAGTACAAGAAGTAATATTAGCAACAAATCCTAATATTGAAGGGGAAGCTACAGCGATGTATATATCCCGCCTCTTAAAGCCGACAGGTATTAAAGTAACTCGTATTGCACACGGTCTGCCAGTTGGTGGAGATTTAGAATATGCAGATGAAGTGACACTGTCGAAAGCGTTAGAAGGTCGTAGAGAAGTATAAGAGGAGAAACAAAAATGTTCTTTCAAAAAAAGGGTAAATTGCGTAAAGAGTATGATGATAAGCTAATTGTACTATTAGAAAAGGTGAAGAATGAATGGTTACGTCAAAAGAGAATGGTTGAACAAAGTGTTGAACCATCTCAAGATGTACTTTGTTCTTTGAAAATAGCAGAGGCGAAATATTTCTTCTTGCTAAAAGAAGCAAAACGTCGTCCTGTAAAGATGGAGCAATGGTAAAAGGTTCTGCTGAAAAAGCAGAGCCTTTTTATTTTATTCGTTTGGAAAGATCGATTAATAGTTTTTTTGAAGAACGTGTAGTCGAATCAAGGTGAATAAGATGAAACGACTGGAGTTATATAATAAACGTTCTTTTTTATTGTCTTGTCCCATACAAATAAATGTGTATAGGTCATTCATAAGGAGGAAAAAATGAATTCTACAATTATTATTGTTGGTATTCTTGCGTTAGTTTTTATTTTCCTTGTTTTTGGTGTTTCTTCTAAGCCGTTGCGTTTTATAGGAAAAGCGCTCTTTCATGTTACTTTGGGAGTAGCATTACTTTTTATCGTAAATGTTGTAGGAACGTATTTTGATTTTCATATCCCAATTAACTTGGGCACCGCAACAATTACAAGTTTATTAGGTCTACCCGGTGTTGCTGCATTAGTGATTATTAAACTTTATATCATGCCAAAATAAATTTATTTTGGCATTTTTTTTAAAAGTGTTGACTTGTGAATGATTAATATGGTAAATTAATAAGCGTCGTCAGGAACGAAAGAAAAAAGTTGTTGACAGATTTAACGCAAGATGTTAAATTATAAAAGTCGCTGAAACGCGATGTTGAACTTTGAAAACTAAACGAAACAAACAACGTGAAACGTCAATTTTTATTTTAGATGCTAGACAAACTAACTTTATTGGAGAG
>NZ_JAQFTZ010000022.1:0-16395 GCF_027715825.1 Bacillus cereus group sp. Bc061 | reverse complement strand
CGCAGGTTCAAATCCTGTCCCCGCAACCAAATGGTCCCGTGGTGTAGTGGTTAACATGCCTGCCTGTCACGCAGGAGATCGCCGGTTCGACCCCGGTCGGGACCGCCATTTTAATAAGGCTCGGTAGCTCAGTCGGTAGAGCAGAGGACTGAAAATCCTCGTGTCGGCGGTTCGATTCCGTCCCGAGCCACCATTTACTTTAATAAAATACGCCGGCTTAGCTCAATTGGTAGAGCAACTGACTTGTAATCAGTAGGTTGGGGGTTCAAGTCCTCTAGCCGGCACCATGTAAGTTTCGGAGGGGTAGCGAAGTGGCTAAACGCGGCGGACTGTAAATCCGCTCCTTCGGGTTCGGCAGTTCGAATCTGCCCCCCTCCACCATTTACATAGGGGCATAGTTTAAAGGTAGAACTGAGGTCTCCAAAACCTCCAGTGTGGGTTCGATTCCTACTGCCCCTGCCAAATTATTTACACAACATGGCGGTTGTGGCGAAGTGGTTAACGCACCGGATTGTGGCTCCGGCATTCGTGGGTTCGATTCCCATCAGTCGCCCCATTTTTATTTTAAAAATTATAAATAATCTAATGGATACTTACATATAATTAAGTAAGAATTCGATGGGCTATAGCCAAGCGGTAAGGCAACGGACTTTGACTCCGTCATGCGCTGGTTCGAATCCAGCTAGCCCAGCCATTTTTGCGGAAGTAGTTCAGTGGTAGAATACAACCTTGCCAAGGTTGGGGTCGCGGGTTCGAATCCCGTCTTCCGCTCCACTAAAATTTTATATGGCGGCATAGCCAAGTGGTAAGGCAGAGGTCTGCAAAACCTTTATCACCGGTTCAAATCCGGTTGCCGCCTTTTCTTTTGTGCCGATGTGGCGGAATTGGCAGACGCGCACGACTCAAAATCGTGTTCCTTCGGGAGTGTCGGTTCGACCCCGACCATCGGTATCACGAACGGCGTAATAAAAAGACTCTACACCAAATGTGTAGAGTCTTTTTATATTTTCATCACACTACAAAATAAGCATAAATAGTGTGTTGGTGAAATGGTAGGATTTTTTTGCTAAATTATGTTATGTGCTTCTAAAATTCGTAATAAACGTAGGAATTCATGTATAATATAACTTGTCGAAAGAACAAAATGATAGTGATTTATATTATGTCTGTAATATGAATCAAAAATGAACTTTTTATATTTCTTTTAAAAATGTGTTGAACACACATGATATTTCATATTAATATTTTTATGTAGATTTAAAACGGGAAAGAGAGTGGAAAGTATGGGTCGTAAATGGAATAATATTAAAGATAAAAAAGCATCAAAAGATGCAAATACTAGCCGTATATACGCGAAATTTGGACGTGAAATTTATGTAGCGGCAAAACAAGGCGAGCCAGATCCGGAATCAAACCAAGCGCTTAGAGTTGTATTAGAACGTGCGAAAACATACAATGTTCCAAGAACAATTATCGATCGTGCAGTTGAAAAAGCAAAAGGTGGTTCAGAAGAAAATTATGACGAGCTTCGTTATGAAGGATTCGGACCAAATGGAGCTATGGTAATTGTAGATACACTTACAAACAACGTAAACCGTACTGCAGCAGATGTACGAGCTGCATTTAGCAAAAATGGTGGTAACATGGGTGTAAACGGTTCTGTAGCTTACATGTTTGATGCAACAGCTGTTATCGGCCTTGAAGGGAAAACATCAGATGAAGTTCTTGAGATTTTAATGGAAGCAGATGTGGATGCACGTGACATACTTGAAGAAGAAGATGCTGTTATCGTGTATGCTGAACCAGATCAATTCCATGCAGTACAATCTGCTCTTAAAGATGCGGGTGTTGAAGAATTTACAGTTGCCGAATTAACAATGCTTGCACAAAACGATGTAACACTTCCTGAAGATGCACAAGCACAATTTGAAAAAATGGTTGATGCATTAGAAGATTTAGAAGATGTACAACAAGTTTATCACAACGTAGACTTAGGAGAATAATACGATAAAAGCCCCTGTTCGTTTAACGAATAGGGGCTTTTTTAATAAAGGTATTTTATTGTAAACAGGGAATATGCTTATAGGGATATATGAAATATTCATTATTGCTAGGAGGCTTAACATGGAACAAAAAACACCAAAACATATCGTTGCTGTAGCAGGCTATTTAACAAATGAAAAAGATGAAGTGTTATTAGCAAAGGTACACTGGCGAGCTGATACGTGGGAGTTACCAGGAGGACAGGTAGAAGAAGGGGAAGCACTCGATCAAGCTGTTTGTAGGGAAATGCTTGAGGAGACGGGTTTAACTGTGAAGCCGCTTGGAGTTACAGGAGTTTATTATAATGCTTCCATGAACATTTTAGCTGTCGTTTTTAAAGTAGCATATGTAAGCGGTGAAATAAAAATTCAACATGAAGAAATACAAGAGGCTAAATTTGTAGCTTTAAACGAAGAGAACATAAATGAGTATATAACGCGTCCTCATATGAAATCCAGAACGCTTGATGCGATGAGAGCAACCCATTTCATTCCGTATGAAACGTGGGAAGTGAAGCCGTATAACTTAATAGGAAGATTGTAAAGAAAAGAGTAGCCGATTTGAGATACAGTCAAATCACTACTCTTTTTTGTATACTGTTTAAGAAAAAGGTCAAAATAATAATAGCGTTAGTATTGATTCGAAGAACGTTTGTTCTGTATAATATATGATATATTATGTACATTTAGATTACTAGATACTCAAAAGTATATATATTGGTAGATGATATAATGAAAATAGGGCGCTTTAATAGAGAAAGTATAATAGCCTTAAGATCTAATCTGCTATTGATTTAGCATAATCTATATTCAATATTTCAGATGAATAGTAGATAAAAAAGGACTGTGATACAATACTTTTTTATCCCGCTATTTGCCGGGCAGCCAGATTGATGGGGGTCTGATGAAAGTTTCAATTTATACCTTACAATGATGTAAGGTACGTGTAAGAGAAATCGATGGGATATTTTTTTACAACAAGGTATTCTTAAAGTAAGAGTTATACGCTATGTGGAAAAGAGGTGTTTAAGATGAAAGAACGAGTATTATCTAGGGTGAACTATCATCAAAAAGTTGCATTAAATCCAATGACTAAGTTTTTTTATAAAGCCATTATTTTATTATTATTGTTAAGTTTTACGTTATTATTCATTGGAAATGTAATGATTGAGAAAAGTGATATTAGTAAATTACATGTACCGGCTAAGTTAGAGGTACCAGAATCATTGACACATGCATTTATTGCGACAGAAGATAAAAGGTTTTATCATCATAACGGTTTAGATTATATAGCGATTGTCAGAGCGTCTGTTGAAAATATAAAAGCTGGTGGTGTTGTGCAAGGCGGAAGCACAATTACACAGCAGTTATCTAAAAATGCTTTTTTAACGAATGAACGTACATTTTCTCGTAAGTGGAAAGAGATTTTCTATACGAAAAAAATTGAACGTACATTTACGAAGGATGAAATTTTAAAATTGTATGTAAGCAATATTTATTACGGAGAAGGAGCATGGGGAATTGAAAAAGCAGCAAACCTATACTTCGGTAAAAAGGTGAGCCAATTAACATTGGCTGAAAGTGCAATGATGGCTGCTGTAGTAAAGGCACCTGCTTATTACTCACCGGCACAAAATTATGATAAGGCCGTAGAGAGACGAAATGTCGTTTTGAGATTGATGGAGAAAGAAGGCTATATCAATCATGATGAGTATGTGCAAGCAGTTAGTGAGAAGTTAGTCATTCGTCATGATATAAAAACAGAGCAGTCGATGTTAAATAGTGCTCGTGAAAAAGCAGTAAGCTAATGGAAGTTCCTACATAGGAGCTTCTTTTTTGAATAAATTGTGACAAATCGTGACACAATATCGTCACAATTATTGTGTTTTTGTAATTTATGTGAGCGTGTTCATTGCGTGACGTATATAAGTGTTGATATTATGTGTATTGTGTACAATGCTGTATACAGAATATGAAATTAAAGAGGAATGTATATGAAATCATCGAACAAACTCATGGCTCTTGGTATAGTTTTTTCCATTGCAGTATTGATTGTGATCGGAACGATTGCGTATAGCATCATAAATGACAAAAAAGATAAAGGGAATGAGATGTTTGCTTATTCCACACAACAATCTTTAGGGAAAGATGATGCTCCGGTTAAGGTAGTTGAATTTGGAGACTTCAAATGTCCCGCTTGTCGTACTTGGGATGTAACAGTATTGCCACGATTAAAAGAAGAGTATATTGATAAAGGTAAAGTGCAGTTATACTTTATTAATTTTCCGTTTATTGGGAAAGACTCTGATTTAGGTGCAGCAGCTGGTGAAGCAATTTATAAACAAGATAAAGATTCATTCTGGACTTTCTATGATGAGATTTATCAAAGTCAAAAGAAAGATACGGAAGAATGGATTACAGAAGAATTACTTCTTAACATTGTGAAAGAGAAGCTTCCGAAAGTTGATGTAGATCAATTTAAGAAAGATTTACACAGTAAAGAAATAAAAGAAAAAGTACGTAAAGATTCAGATCGTGCTCAAAAATTAAAAGTTCAAGGTGCTCCTTCAGTATATATAAACGGAAATCTTGCAAACCCTGATTTCGATAGTATGAAGAAGGCGATTGATAAAGAATTGAAAAAGTGATGAGCTACTCATCACTTTTTCGACTTTTTTCGATAAAATTCTTGCTTCCGCTTTTTTTACATGCTATACTACTTTACATAAGTTATTCTAATATCTTATATGTATTTCATATTTGCGGGTGTAGTTTAGTGGTAAAACAAGAGCCTTCCAAGCTCTGGTCGAGAGTTCGATTCTCTTCACCCGCTCCAAATTTTATTAAATGTTTTTCTATAAATTGTGATCAACGCAGTGTTTCGTTTCCGAGATAAACGAGGCATTGCGTTTTTTAATGTTTGGAAAACGTAATTGTATGCGAAAATAGAAGTAAAGAATAGTATTCCGAAAGTGAATTGCTAACTAATAGATCGTTACATGAAGGATGGATTCATCTGAGGAGATGATTAGGAATGGATTTTGAACAATTAAAGCAAGATGTTATTGCGTATAGTAAAACGATTGGTATAGATAAAATAGGCTTTGCTAGTGCTTCACCATTTGAAGAATTAAAGCAGCGGTTAATCCAGCAGCAACAATTAAATTATCAATCTGGATTTGAAGAGCCTGATATAGAAAAGAGAACGAATCCACAGCTTCTATTACCTGGTGCAAAATCAATTATTGCGATTGCATTAGCGTATCCTTCAAAATTAAAAAATGCACCATTAAGTAAGCGTGGAGAACGCCGTGGGATTTTTTGTCGTGCTTCTTGGGGACAAGATTATCATCTAGTTTTACGAGATCGTTTGCAGAAATTAGAAGCATATTTAATCGAAAAACTTCCCGATATAGAAGTTAAGTCAATGGTTGATACGGGTGAATTAAGTGATCGAGCTGTTTCAGAGCGTGCTGGTATTGGATGGAGCGGTAAGAACTGCTCTATTATTACACCTGAATTTGGTTCGTATGTATATTTAGGAGAAATGATTACAAACGTTCCATTCCCACCAGATCAGCCGATAGAAGATCAATGCGGGAGCTGTACAAAGTGTATTGATATTTGTCCTACAGGTGCTTTAATACAAGGAGGACAGTTAGATTCGAAGAAGTGTATAGCATTTTTAACACAGACGAAAGGATTCCTACCAGAAGAGTATCGCGACAAAATAGGTAATCGTATTTATGGATGTGATACGTGTCAGACAGTTTGTCCGAAAAATAAAGGAATGGATTTTCATAATCACCCTGAGATGGAACCAGATCCTGAGTTAGTTAAACCGTTATTAACACCGCTTTTAACAATTAGCAATCGTGACTTTAAAGAGAAATATGGAATTATGTCTGGTTCATGGAGAGGTAAAAAACCGTTGCAACGAAATGCAATTTTGGCACTTGCACATTTTAAAGAAGCATCAGCAATTCCAGATTTAATAGGTGTTATGAAAGATGATCCAAGACCAGTGCTTCGCGGGACGGCAGCGTGGGCGCTTGGGAAAATTGGTGGAGACGGTGTGGGCGAAGCTATTGAAAAAGCGATGCAACGTGAGAAAGACGAAGAGGTTCTTCATGAAATGAATCGCGGACTTGAACTGTTAGCGCAGAAAAAAGAGTAGATAATATCTCCCTTTTTCATATTGTAATATGGGAGGGAGACGAAATGGTTGTAAAAATAAATATTGAAAAGCAAGTCCAACACTTTTTAGCATATATAACAGAGAAACGAACAAATGTAGATGGTATTGCTGAAGATTTATTACAAATAGCAAAGAGAAAGAAACAATTATTTCAAAAGCGTAATGCAGAGATAGTAAAAGCAACTGCGGATGTTTCTTTTATGAGGCAATTAAATAATAGCAATCATCAAGAAATTGATTATCAAATACATTTTAAATATTTAATTAAGCATAAAGAATTATTTTATATTGAAGAGGAACAATTAAAACGAAGAGTTTGTTTAAATAATAGCCGGATAATAGGTGATTATGCTATTGAAGTGCCAGAAGCAGTTGGAATGAGTGAGACATTAGAAAGGGAAGTTACAAAAGAGAAGTACGGTTCCTATCAGTACAACCGTTTAGAGGCAGTTAAATATGCAGAGCGTTGGTGGGATGATCGAAACCCTGCATATCGTAATTTCCCTGATAATTGTACGAATTTTATTTCTCAATGTCTTCATACTGGAGAAGTACCAATGAATGGATATCCTAATATTCGTAAAGGATGGTGGCAAAGGGAGAATCAGTGGAGTTGGAGCTGGGCTGTTGCACACTCTTTTTATTGGTATTTGTCAGGTGCTACATCAGGACTTCGAGCTGAAGCGGTAGAAAGGCCAGAGGACCTTATTCTTGGTGATGTCATCGCTTATGATTTCGAGGATGATGGTAGGTGGAACCATACGACGATTGTAGTAGCAAAAGACGCAGATGGTATGCCACTTGTAAATGCACATTCAGCGAATAGCCGTCGGCGTTATTGGAACTATGAAGATTCTAGTAAATATACACCACAAATGAAATATAAATTCTTTCATATTATTAATGGGTAGAGATTTTTCGCTCAAGTGGTATAATACGTAGTAGACAAAAAACAGAGGTGAATATCGCGTGGGAGTACATGTTGTTTTATATCAACCAGAAATTCCAGCAAATACAGGGAATATTGCTCGTACTTGTGCAGCAACTGGAACAGAATTACATTTGATTAGACCGCTTGGATTTTCAACGGATGATAAAATGTTAAAGCGTGC
Source organism: Bacillus cereus group sp. Bc061 (assembly GCF_027715825.1). NCBI lineage: Bacteria > Bacillati > Bacillota > Bacilli > Caryophanales > Bacillaceae > Bacillus > Bacillus cereus group sp. Bc061. Next base: position 9,043 of record NZ_JAQFTZ010000022.1, on the reverse strand, counting down.
AGGATTAGATTATTGGCAGCACGTGAAAATTACGTATTATGATTCAATTGAAGAGTTTTATGAGAAAAATAAAGACGGTGAATTCTTCTATTTAACAAAGTATGGCGAGAAAGCTCATACAGCGTTTGATTATAGCAAACGTGAGAAGGATTACTATTTTGTATTTGGAAGAGAAACGAACGGCTTACCAGCTAATGTAATCGAAGAAAATTTCGATCATTGTTTACGTATTCCAATGACTGATAAAGTGCGTTCATTAAATTTATCTAATACAGCAGCTATTTTAATTTATGAAGCATTCCGTCAACAAAATTATCCAGGATTAGATTTAGAAATTGTTTATTAAAAGTCGCCATATGGCGACTTTTTTTCTAAAAATAAAAATAATATGTAATCATACATTTAAAAAAGGATACATATTCATATAAAATGGGATATATGAATAAAAATAGATCAGACGGGTTGAGATAAATATGAAGGAACAATATAGTAATCAAAATACCTTTTTAAGTATGATAGATATGGATTTAATAAGAAGAGGATTATTACATGCTATTCAAGATTTAGTATTTATTGTTAAAGTTATTGATGATGAAACATTTACATATATTTATGTAAATAAGTTAGGTATGGATTATGCGAAGCTAAGTGAAGAATGTTATGGAAAAACTTTTGCAGAAGTATTACCGGAAGATACGGCGGAAATATTGCAAGTGCAATATGCAAAAGTAGCGAGCGAAGCGAAAGCACATACCTTTTGTGATGTAGTTAGTTTACCAACTGGTAATTTACATTATGAATCTTCACTTAATCCTGTATTTGATGAAGAAGGAGTATGTCAGTTTATTATTTGTATTACAAGGGATATCACAGCTCAAATAGAGGAGAAGATGGAGATAGAGGAAAAACAAATGCTGTTTAAGTCATTACTAGAATATAATAATGACTCCATCATATCTATAGATTCTATAGGAAGAATTACATATGCAAATCCAGCAACGTATGAAATATTTGGATACCGATTTGAAGAATTAAATAATAAGTTTATTTTTGAATTTATTAATAAAGAATATGAAAAAGATTTTCAAATTATATTTAAAGAAGCCATGCAAGGAAGGGCAAAGCAAATTGTTTCAAAGAAATATGTTCATAAAGAAGGGTACGAGCTCTATATTTCCTTGAGAACTATCCCGATTATTGTAAATGGTGAAATTGTTGGAGTATATATTGTTACAAGGGATGTTACAAAGCAAATATTAAATGAAATGAGAACGGAATATTTAGCTTATTATGATCAGCTAACAGGATTAATGAATAGAATTTCATGTACAAATAAGTTAAATGATTTTTTAAATGAGAAGGTAGCTTTTGCGTTTATCTTTATAGATTTAGATGAATTTCACCTTATTAATGATACGTTTGGTCATAAAGAAGGAGATAAAGTGTTACAAAAAGTTACAGAATGTTTAAGCAGTTTTCAAATACCCGGTATACACTTATTTAGAGAACACGATGATCAATTTGTTATGTTAATAGAAAATATAACGAAAGAACGTGTAGAGGGAGTTTCCAAAAACATACTGAAAAGGATTAGTGAACATTTTGTAATCGAAGAAGAGGACGTGTATTTAAGTGCTTCAATCGGAATTGTAATGGCTCCAACAGATGGAGAAGATGAAAAGATATTATTCCAAAGAGTTGATGCTGCTTTGGAAAAAGCAAAAGAAAAAGGAAAAGGGCATTATCATTTTTATTGCAGTGGGTTAGATTGTGAGCGTGAACAAAGATTTATAATAGAAAACCAATTACATCGTGCTATAGAAAAAAATGAATTCTTCTTATATTATCAGCCGCAAATTAATATTGAAACGAAAAAAATAGCTAGTATGGAGGCTTTAATAAGGTGGGAGAATAAAGAATTAGGATTTGTCTCTCCCAATCAATTTATTCCGCTAGCAGAAAGAACAGGATTTATTATTAAGCTTGATGAATGGGTAGTAAATGAAGTGTGTCGACAAATACGCGAATGGTTAAATAAAGGATATGAAGTTGTCCCAATTGCAGTTAATATTTCAGCCAGGCATTTTCGCTCTATTACATTAATAGAGATGATTACACGAGCTTTACATAAGTACAATGTACCAGCTCATTTATTAGCGATAGAGGTTACAGAAGGAGCCCTTATACATAAAGATATATCGAAAAGAGTATTGCTACAATTAAAAGAACAAAATTTAAAGATTCATTTAGATGATTTTGGTACAGGGTATTCATCTTTGAGTTATTTAAAAACGTATCCAATTGATACTTTGAAAATTGATCGTTCTTTTATGGAAGGTATACATGTAGATGAACGCGATACGAATATTACGGCTGCAATTATTCATCTAGCTCATACGTTGGAATTGAATGTAATTGCAGAAGGGGTAGAAAAAGCGGAACAAATACAATTTTTGAAGGAAAAGAATGTGAAGTTTGTACAAGGTTATTATTATAGCCGCCCTTTATCAAAATATGATGTGGAAAATGTGTATTATAAATAATCGATAAAAAAAGTGATGTGCTAAGAAGCACATCACTTTTTATGTGTACCGGGTTTATCATTGTAACCAGATGTAAAAATAGCTGTAAGAAATGTGAGTGATACACCTAAAATTAATAATAATTTCATACTAATATCCCTCCTATTTTTTCAGTTTACGAATCTGAAATATGAATCGAAATGTATGTAATGTTCTTGGAAGAAAAGAATTTATTTAAAATGAATAGAGGTGTAAAAACTTTAATACCTATATTATACAGAATTTTCTTTGAATTTTGGAGAGAATTTTATAACACTACTGTATATTTCATTTTGATTTAAAGAATGTTTAAGGACATCCTAGCATACCTTTTATAATAATCCGATTGAACAAGGAGATGGGGGAGGAGCTATAATGGATATTCTAAAAAAAATTGAACAGCATCGAGAAGCAGAAGAACGCTTACAATGGGAAGGTACGTTTGCGGAGTATTTGGAGCTTGTGAAGGAAAGACCATGGGTGGCTCAAACAGCACACTCTCGCATTTACAATATGATAAAAGATGCTGGAATTGAAGAAGTTGATGGTAGAAGAAAGTATAACTTCTTTAGTAATCAGCTATTTGGGTTAGAGGATGCTTTAGAACGTCTTGTAGAGGAATATTTTCATCCGTCTGCAAAACGATTAGATGTTAGAAAACGTATTTTATTATTAATGGGTCCTGTTAGTGGAGGTAAATCAACATTAGTTACGATGTTGAAACGAGGATTAGAAACATATTCAAGAACAGATCGAGGAGCAATTTTTGCAATTAAAGGGTGCCCAATGCATGAAGATCCACTTCATTTAATTCCGCATCATTTACGAGATGATTTCTTTGATGAGTATGGAGTAAGAATTGAAGGGAATTTATCACCACTCAACGTTATGCGCCTAGAGCAAGAATATGGTGGGAGAATTGAAGATGTAGTTGTGGAGCGTATTTTCTTCTCTGAAGATCGCCGAACTGGTATTGGTACATTTAGCCCTTCTGATCCTAAATCACAAGATATTGCAGATTTAACAGGTAGCTTGGACTTTTCTACAATTGCAGAATATGGTTCAGAATCAGATCCACGAGCGTATCGCTTCGATGGAGAATTGAATAAGGCAAACCGTGGGATGATGGAATTCCAAGAGATGTTAAAATGCGACGAGAAGTTTTTATGGCATTTATTATCGCTTACACAAGAAGGGAATTTTAAAGCGGGAAGATTTGCACTTATTTCAGCAGATGAATTAATTGTAGCGCATACGAATGAAACAGAGTATCGCTCTTTCATAGCAAATAAGAAAAATGAAGCATTACACTCAAGAATTATTGTAATGCCAGTTCCATATAATTTACGAGTGAGTGAAGAAGAACATATTTATGAAAAAATGATTCGTGAAAGTGACGTGTCCGATGTGCACATTGCACCGCATACACTTCGGGTTGCAGCAATGTTTACGATTTTAACTCGTTTAAAAGATCCGAAGCGTCCAGATATTGATTTAATTAAAAAGATGCGTTTGTATGATGGAGAAACGGTAGAAGGTTATAATGCGATTGATGTAGAGGAGTTGCAACGCGAATATCAAGATGAAGGTATGAAAGGTATTGATCCTCGTTACGTTATTAACCGCATTTCTTCTACAATTATTCGAAAAGAGGTACCATCTATTAATGCTCTAGATGTGCTTAGATCTTTAAAAGATGGATTGGATCAGCATCCATCGATTAGTAATGAAGACCGAGAGCGCTATATGAACTTCATTTCATTAGCAAGAAAAGAATATGATGAAATTGCTAAAAAAGAAGTACAAAAAGCGTTTGTTTATTCGTATGAAGAATCCGCTAAGACACTTATGGATAATTACTTAGATAACGTTGAAGCATATTGCAATAAATCAAAATTACGTGACCCGTTAACAGGTGAAGAAATGAGTCCAGATGAAAAGCTAATGCGCTCAATTGAGGAGCAAATTGGAATTTCAGAAAATGCTAAAAAAGCATTCCGGGAAGAAATATTAATTCGCATCTCTGCTTATGCACGTAAAGGAAAACGCTTCGACTATAATTCGCACGAACGTCTTCGTGAAGCGATTCAGAAGAAGCTATTTGCTGATTTAAAAGATATAGTGAAAATTACAACATCAACGAAAACACCAGACGAAAATCAGCTGAAGAAAATTAATGATGTTGTTGCACGTTTAATTGATGAGCACGGCTATAATTCTTCTTCAGCAAATGAATTATTACGCTATGTAGGTAGTCTGCTAAACCGATAGTTTGATAACAAAACGCTGTCTCTTGTATTTTGCGGGACAGCGTTTTATTATCCAGTCATATGTGTAAAGTGTCATACCTTGTCCAAATGCAATAAATTAAGATGCAATTTTATGAATTTATTGTCAATTATTTTTACAATATGCATATGATAGAGTAACCAACCATTCATACGAAAAAAGCCAACACAATACAATATGTTGCAAAGTGTAAATGTGTGCAACTATGCATTGTGTTTCTTTCTTATCAAAGGCTGAATGATTCTTTTCTAGTATGTGAGTGGCAAAATTTTGTTTAGGATGCTCGGAGTATTATATGAAAAACGTTATATATGTTTATGGGATGATTTTCGATGGGCAGTTACCTTTCATTCTAGCTGGTACAGTATAAAACAAAATTTCTAGCTTGCTGTTCATATAGGAAGACAATTACAGTAAGGAGGGAAAGAAATGGGTGAAGAAAACCAACCAAATTATACGATTTCACAGGAAAACTGGTCCCTCCATCGCAAAGGATATGACGACCAACAACGCCATCAAGAGAAAGTACAAGAGGCAATTAAGAATAATTTACCCGATCTTGTAACAGAAGAAAGCATTGTTATGTCTAATGGTAAGGATGTTGTAAAAATACCAATTCGTTCTTTAGATGAATATAAGATTAGGTACAATTATGATAAAAACAAACACGTTGGGCAAGGAAATGGTGACAGCAAAGTTGGTGATGTCGTTGCGAGAGATGGATCAGGTGGTCAAAAGCAAAAAGGACCAGGAAAAGGGCAAGGAGCAGGGGATGCGGCTGGGGAAGATTATTATGAAGCTGAAGTCTCTATTTTGGAATTAGAGCAAGCATTTTTCAAAGAGTTAGAGCTGCCTAATTTAAAGAGAAAAGAAATGGATGAAAACAGGATTGAACATGTTGAATTTAATGATATTAGAAAAACGGGATTATGGGGCAACATCGATAAGAAAAGAACGATGATATCCGCATATAAACGAAATGCGATGCGTGGTAAAGCATCTTTCCATCCAATTCATCAAGAAGATTTAAAGTTCCGCACTTGGAATGAAGTATTAAAGCCAGATTCAAAAGCTGTTGTATTAGCGATGATGGATACGAGTGGATCGATGGGCATATGGGAGAAATATATGGCACGGAGCTTCTTTTTCTGGATGACGAGATTTCTACGTACAAAGTATGAAACAGTAGATATTGAATTTATTGCCCATCATACGGAGGCAAAAGTAGTTCCAGAGGAAGAGTTTTTCTCAAAAGGAGAAAGTGGCGGAACAATTTGTTCTTCTGTATACAAAAAAGCACTCGAGTTAATTGATAATAAATACTCACCAGACCGCTATAATATTTATCCATTCCATTTTTCAGATGGTGATAATTTAACATCAGATAATGCTAGATGTGTAAAACTTGTTGAAGAATTAATGAAGAAGTGTAATATGTTTGGGTATGGAGAAGTGAATCAGTACAATCGCCACAGTACACTTATGTCAGCCTATAAAAATATTAAAGATGAAAACTTCAGATATTATATTTTAAAGCAAAAAGCAGACGTATTTCATGCGATGAAGAGCTTCTTTAGAGAAGAATCAGGAGAGAAAATGGCATAACCCCTTTTTGAGGGGTTATTTTTTTGTAAACTTTTTATTTTTTTAGTTGACAATGATAATGAAAATCATTATCATTTATTCGAGAAATGATTACATTTTGAATTATATATTTTGGAGGAGATGTAAAGTTGAAAAGAAATAAAAGAAAACATATAAATGCAATGATTATAGCGGCGACGTTATCACTTCCGTTTGCTGTTTATTCAACACCTGCTTTAGCGGCAGTAGCAATTGAGGCGAATAAAACGGGACAAGGTTTAGAAGATGGTACATATGACGCTGTTATTAAAGCGTATAAAGATAAAACAAATGAAGAGTCTATGGCAGCTGTTTATATAAAAAATCCGAAATTAACAGTTGAGAACGGAAAGAAAATTGTAACAGCAACGTTAAGTGATAGTGATTTCTTTCAATACTTGAAAACAGAGGATATACATACTCCTGGTGTGTTTCATGATGTAAAAGTAATATCAGAAGATAAAAAGAAAAATGGAACGAAAGTGATTCAGTTTGAAGTAGGGGAATTAGGAAAAAGGTATAATATGCAAATGCATATTTATATTCCGACAATAGCCTATGATAATAAGTATCAAGTACAATTTGAAGTAAATACATTGAATTTAGAAAATAATGTTCCAGAAGCACAAAAGGAAAATAAAGAGGATAAAGTGGATCAACAAGATGAAAATGGAAATGTAATATTAGATAAGCAATTGCAAAAGCATATTAATAAATATAACTTGAATAGAGAAAATTTAGATACCCCAATAACTAAGGAAGATTTATTAAAAGTTAAATCTTTAATAGTCGTTGAAGCTAAAAGTAAAGGAATAGAAGACGTAAGCGGTCTAGAATATATGAAGAACTTAGAAAACTTAACGTTGGAAGAAGTTAAGTTAGAAAATATAAAATTTATCTCGGATTTGAGGCAATTGAAATCATTAAGTATAACCTATGGCGAACTTGAAGATATTGGACCTTTGGCTGAGTTAGAACATATTGAGAGTTTAAGCTTGAGAAATAATAAAATTTCAGATTTAAGCCCACTAAGTCAAATGAAGAAGATTAAATTGCTAGATTTAAATAGTAATTATATAAAAGATATTAAACCATTATTTACAGCGAAATCTTTAAGGACTTTGACTGTAGCAAATAATCAAATTAGTAATGCTAATCTTGCTGGGATTGAGCAACTGAAGAATGTGAAGAGTTTATCTTTAAGTAACAATGGACTTACTAATATTGAACATATTACACCAATGAAAAAATTAGTAGAGTTAGACCTTTCTAAAAATGAATTAGAAAACATCGAACCTTTATCAAGAATGTCTACTGTACAATCACTTAATTTAGAAGAAAACTATATTTCAGATATAACACCACTTAGTCAATTAACAGGTTTATATGATTTAAAGCTAGCGTCAAATGAAATTCGTGATGTTAGACCGGTTCAAGAGTTAGGAAAAAGAATGTACATTGACGTTCAAAGACAAAAAATCTTTTTAGATGATGTAGAAAAAGATAAGGAAGTTAAAATACCTATCTATAATTTACAAGGCGAGCCACTCGATACTATTCAATTAAAGAATGGAGATGGAATAGTTAATAATGGTTCTGTTAAATGGAGTACTACCGGTGAAAAAACATACGAATTTATATTAGATATAAAGCCAGAAGAAAATCGTATTAAGTTTAATGGAACAGTAATTCAAAATGTTGTTGAAAGGTTAGATGAAATAAAAGAGGATAATGAACAAAAGGAAAATGTAATTCTCGATAAAACTTTACAACAACATATTAATAAAGAGAATTTAGGTAGAGAGAATTTAAACGCTCCTATCACAAAAGAAGATTTATTACAGATTAAAAAATTAGAGATCCTTAAAGAAAAAGGAAAAGAGATAAAAGATATAACAGGCTTAGAATACATGATGAACTTAGAAAAACTCACTTTGGAAGGAGTAGGTCTGAAAAATATTGAGTTCATCTTAAACATGAAACAATTGAATAATTTGAATGTATCTCATAATCAAATTGAAGATACTACTCCATTATCTTCATTAAAAAATTTACAATGGTTAAATCTTACAGATAATCGTATTAAAGATGTGTCAGTTCTTGGATCAATGTTAGACTTACTTAGTTTAAAATTAGCTGAAAATGAGATTCGTGATGTAAGGCCGTTAATACAATTAGGCCAGTGGGGAACAATTGATGTTAGAAGGCAAAAGGTCATTTTGGATGATGCAGAAATAAATAAAGAAGTGAAAATACCTGTATATGATTTAGAAGGGGAACGAATTGAAAAGATTACGTTAAAGAGTGCAGGTGGAATGCTTACTGATGAGGGAATCATTTGGAGTACTCTAGGAGAAAAAATATATGAATTTGACTTGGATGCAGATCATTATGAGACGGGCATATTATATAGTGGCATCGTCATGCAGAATATAGTAGAAAAATTAATACCGAAAGAAGAAGTAAAAGAGCCGGAAAAAGAAGTTGAAGAAACAAAAGAAGAAGTGAAAGAAACGATAAAAGAAGTTGAAGAAGAGCAGGAGGAAGTAAAAGAGCCGGAAAAAGAAGTT
>NZ_JAQFTZ010000021.1:0-18505 GCF_027715825.1 Bacillus cereus group sp. Bc061 | reverse complement strand
TCATCCTGAGCCAGGATCAAACTCTCCAATAAAGTTAGTTTGTCTAGCATCTAAAATAAAAATTGACGTTTCACGTTGTTTGTTTCGTTCAGTTTTCAAAGAACTACTTGGCCGCTCATTTGCGACTTCCTTATGTTAACATCTTCATCTTTCAATGTCAACTAAGTTTTTTATTTCGTTTGTCGCTTTCAACGTTGTTGTCATCAGCGACTCGTATAATATTACACCTCTAATCTCTAATCGTCAATATGTTTTTCTAAAAAAATATAAAAAGACTTATTTCTTTTAAAATAAGCCTTTTTATCATATACCATTCTATTCGTTTATTATTTTTCTATAATTGGTAACAAGACGATAAACTGAATAACACCATCCTCATATTCAGCTCGAATACTACCACCTTGTAATTCAACAATACTTTTCGCAATCGCCAATCCAAGACCCGATCCTTCTGTTACTCTACTTCTAGATTGATCTTTCTTATAAAAACGTTCAAACAAACTCGCTAACTCTTCTCTCGTAAACACTTCACTATGATTCGCAATTACAATTTGTATATCCCGTCGCTGCCTTTGAAGAGAAACTTTTATCTCCCCATCATCTTTACTATACTTAATCGCGTTCATTAATAAATTATCAAATACACGAACCATCTTTTCCGAATCAATCGCTGCATAGGCACGTTCTTCAGGAAACTTCTTAACGAACGTAAGTCCATGCTCTTCCGCCTGCGGTACTAACTCTTCTATTAATTGCTCCAATAACTCATTTATACATACTTCTTGTTTTTCTAATATAACTTGTTCATTCGTTAACTTCGTATACTCAAATAAATCTTCTATTAAATTCTTTAACTGCTCCGATTTAGCAAAAGCAATTCTTGTATACTCATCATGTTGTTCTTTATTTTCATATTTAGAATCTCGAAGTAATCGCAAGTAACCCATAATAGAAGTCAGTGGTGTACGTAAATCGTGAGATACATTCGTAATAAGCTCATTCTTTTGCTTCTCTAATCTACGTTCCTTTTCTATATTATTCATAAGCTCTTCCGCCATATTATTAATATTCTCAGTTAAAGACGCAATCTCATCTTCACCTTTCTTCTCAATACGGTACGCTAAGTTGCCTTTTTCTATTTCCTTTACACCTTCTGCCATCGCTTCAATTTGTTTCATCTTTCTCTTTGTTATATAGAAGAAAGAGAAAATGAATACGAGTACACCAATTAAAAATGGGAATGGGCCTTCTTGCGTATCATACATTACTACACCATCCGGAATTCCACTAACGAACATATATAAATTCTTATCTTCTATTGTAATAGGTGAAAAAGCTATAAATTCTTTTCTCGTATTTTCAAATATATCTTGACCATTTGAATAGTTAATCGCAAATGATGCTGCATTACGAATCGTATTATGCAGATCGATTTGCTCTTCTTGTGCCTGCTTCGTTTTATATACAACTTTACCACTTTCGTCAGTAACCAATATTTTTAAAGCTCTATTTCCTCGCTCTAAATTTTGATTCTCCGTTTCGATCATATTGGATATAGCTTCTAATTTATTTTCATGCACCGAACTATTTGCTGCTCTTTGAGCTTGATAATTAATTTGTTGCATACCAGACCGATAATCGACAGTCGCTTTACGATTCGCATTCTCAAAAAATGGTGCAGCTCCCTTTGCAAAAAAAACTCCTAATAACGCACAAGCAGCGAAAGTAGTAATCAGTTGAATTCTTATACTCTTTCGTACGCTCTTTACTAATTTCTCAATTAATTGTCTTATTTTCCTTATATAAGTAAATGGATTAAATATCTTTTTCAATCTTATACCCCACTCCCCATACTGTTTTTATATATCTAGGCTTCCTTGGATTCTCCTCAATCTTTTCACGTACTTTTCGAATATGCACCATTACAGTATTATCTGACTGAAAAGATCGTTCGTTCCAAACCTTTTCATAAATTTGTTCTGCGCTAAAGACCATACCGGGATTACGAGCTAGTAATTCTAGAATTGAAAATTCCCTCGGGGTCAACTTCACTTCTTCTCCCTCTACAATAACTTTATGGGTCGAGATGTTGATTTTCATCTCTCCAATTTCTAACTCGTCCTCATTTTGAATAGAAAAACCATTCATTTTCATATAACGACGTAACTGAGATTTTATCCTTGCGATTAACTCTAACGGATTAAATGGTTTCGTTACGTAATCATCTGCACCCGTTGTTAACCCTAAAATCTTATCCATATCTTGCGTTTTCGCGGAAAGCATAATAATTGGCATTTCTTTTTCTTCCCTTACTTTCATACACATATGAATGCCGTCTACTTTCGGCATCATAATATCTAATACGACTAGATGTACTTCGTTTTCTTCTAGTAAACGTAATCCTTCTTCGCCGTCCCCTGCTTGCAATACTTTATATCCTTCATTCTTTAAATAGATTGTAATAAGATTCCTAATTTCTTTTTCATCATCTACGACAAGTATTGTTTCATTTGCCACAATATCTCCCCCATCACTTTTTTAATCCCTAACTTCTATTATAGGAAAACTTCTGAAGAAAAACGCTCGGAAATCCTTAAGTTTTTCTGAAGACGCAAAAAAGATCTAGACTCCCCTTAAGTCTAGACCTTTCAAAAACCCCTTTTATTTACGAACGTAGATGAAATATAGTACGAATAAAACTCCCATAACATACATAATTGGATGAATCTCTTTACGTCGACCACTTACTACCATTGTAATTGGATAGAAGATAAACCCGATTGCAATTCCTGTTGCGATACTATACGTAAGTGGCATTGAAATGATAGTAAAGAATGCTGGTACTGCAATTTCGAATTTCTTCCAGTCAATCTCTCCTAAAGACGAAACCATCAAGATTCCTACAATAATTAACGCTGGCGCTGTTACAGCTGGTGTTACAACACTTAATAATGGCGAGAAGAATAGTGCCAATAAGAAGAATCCTGCTGTTACAACTGCTGTAAATCCAGAACGTCCACCCGCTGCTACCCCTGCAGAAGATTCAATATAAGACGTTGTTGTTGATGTACCTAAGATCGCACCAATTACAGTTGCAATTGCATCTGCAAATAATGCTTTTCCTGCACGTGGTAATTTATTGTTCTTCATTAATCCCGCTTGATTCGCAACCGCTACAAGTGTACCTGCTGTATCAAAGAAATCGATAAAGAAGAACGTTATAATAACAATCCCCATTTGAACAGTGAAAATATCTCCGAAGTGCGTTAATGCTGCACCGAACGTTGGTTCTAGACTCGGTATTGCTCCCACTACCGCTTTCGGAGTATCAATTAATCCGGTTGCTACTCCTAAGATTGCCGTAAGAATCATACCGTAAAATACTGCACCATTAACTTTCTTAATCATGAAAATAATGGTCGTAACAACTCCGAAAATTGCTAGTAACGTTGTGCCCTTTGTTAAGTCCCCCAACCCAACAAGAACAGCATCATTTTTCACGATAATTCCAGCATTTTGGAATCCAAGGAAAGCAATGAATAATCCGATACCTGCCGCTACTGCAAACTTTAGCTCTGATGGAATTGCATTAATGATTTTTTCACGAATACCTGAAGCTGTAAGAATAATAAAGATAATACCTGACATTAACGTTCCAGCAATTGCTGTTTGCCACGAAATACCCATCGTTAACACTGCTGTATAAGCAAAGAACGCGTTAATTCCCATACCTGGCGCTAAAGCAATTGGATACTTCGCGAAAATACCCATAATTAACGAACCGATCGCTGCTGCTAATGCTGTAGCAACGAATACTGCACCTGGATCCATTCCTGTACCTGCCGGTAATCCTTTAACATTTCCAAGTGACAGCGTAGCAGGATTGACAAATAGCACATAAGCCATAGATAAAAATGTCGTTAAACCTGCTATGAACTCTGTTTTATAATTCGTGCCGAGTTCATCAAACTGAAAATAGCGTTTCATCTTACGTTTCCCCCGTTATATGATTACTCGCCGTAATCTCCTAGCCCTCTTTTATCTATTAAAAATAAAAAAGGCTTCCATTGCATATACATGGAAGCGTTCTATTAATAAAGATAAGATTCCCCTCACCTTTATAAAAACGCCTCGTAGTCAAGCCATTTACGGTAGCTAGGTAGAAACTTTCGGGCCATATCCCCGATATTATACGACGGCATAATATTCACTTTTCGTTTGAATTACATACTCATATTAACTCTTGAAAGTATTTTTGTCAATTTAAATACGAACATTTTTGTAAACACTTATAATTTCGTTCGTATTAATCCTAAAACAAAAAGGTCCATCTATACATAAGTAATAGATGGACCTTTTTATAAATACTATTCCCACTCAATCGTTGCTGGTGGCTTACTCGTTACATCATACACGATACGGTTAACGTGTTTTACTTCGTTTACGATACGTACAGAGATTTTCTCTAATACGTCCCAAGGGATACGTGCCCAGTCAGCTGTCATACCGTCGATAGATGTTACTGCACGGATACCTACTGTGTAATCGTAAGTACGCTCGTCACCCATAACACCTACGCTACGCATACCAGGAAGCGCAGTGAAGTATTGCCAGATTTCGCGGTCTAAGCCTGCTTTAATAATTTCTTCACGTAAAATCGCATCAGATTCACGAACGATTTCTAATTTCTCTTCTGTGATTTCACCTAATACACGAATACCAAGACCAGGGCCTGGGAATGGTTGACGCCATACGATTTCATCAGGAATTCCTAGTTCTGATCCTAATACACGCACTTCATCTTTAAATAACGTGTTTAAAGGCTCAATTAATTTGAACTGCATGTCTTCTGGAAGTCCACCAACGTTATGGTGAGATTTAATTGTTTGTGCAGTTGCTGTACCACTTTCAACGATATCTGTGTAAAGTGTACCTTGTGCTAAGAAGTCCATTCCTTCTAATTTAGAAGCTTCATCATCAAATACGTAAATGAATTCGTTACCGATAATTTTACGTTTTTGTTCTGGATCTTCTACACCTTTTAACTTGTTCATGAAGCGTTCTTTTGCATCCACTTTAATAACGTTCATATGGAAGCCTTCGCTAAATGTTTTCATAACGCCTTCTGCTTCGCCTTTACGAAGTAAGCCGTGGTCAACGAAGATACAAGTTAATTGATCGCCGATTGCTTTATGAATTAATACTGCTACAACAGAAGAATCTACACCGCCACTAAGTGCGCATAGAACTTTTTTGTCTCCAACAGTTTCACGAATTTTTTCTAATTCTACTTCGATAAAGTTCTCCATGTTCCATCCTTCAGAACAACCACATACGCCGAATACGAAGTTTTTAATTAAATCGTTACCGTGCTCAGAGTGACGTACTTCTGGGTGGAATTGTACACCGTATAAGTTTTTCGCTTCATTGCTCATACCAGCAATTGGGCAAGACTCACTTGTTGCGTCTACTACGAATCCTTCAGGTAAACCAGTTACTAAGTCGCCATGGCTCATCCATACAACTTGCTCTTCTGGAAGGTTCGCATATAATTTTGATTCGTTCTCTACTTTAAGAACCGCTTTTCCGTACTCACGGTGGTTTGCACGTTCTACTTTACCACCGAATTTTTGTGTCATAAGCTGCATACCGTAACAAATACCGAAGATCGGTAATCCTAGGTCAAAGATTTTTTCATCACAATGTAATGCACCTTCACCATATACACTATTTGGTCCACCAGAGAAAATAATTCCTTTTGGATTTATTTCTTTAATTTCTTCTGCAGTAATTGTATGCGGATGAAGTTCACTGTATACACCGAACTCACGAATTCGACGTGCTATTAACTGATTGTATTGACTTCCAAAATCTAAAACGATAATTGTATCGTGTTGCTTCTTCAAAATAATCACCCCAACGTTAGTTCTCGTATATAAATATTTTCACCAATTAGGCGAAAAGCATTACCAATATAATAAAAAAAGCCAGTCCTCCGCCTCTAGTCTCATAACAAAGAAAAGGCAGGGGTCTGGCTTTATAAAGAAAGATAGTCTCCGCTCTTTATAAATATAAGACACACTGCCTTCATAGTCAGGTTGTTTACGGTAACCCGGTAGAGACTCTCAAACCATATCTTTGAGGATATATGAAGGATCGTTTTATATTATCTTCCTAGATTCTAACAATGAAGTGTCGGTATGGTCAAGAGAGAAAGCGACAAAATTCTACAGAAATTCATTTCCTTTTAATCAAAATACCAAAAATAACTCTACCTAAATAAAGATATTTACTTTAATGCGAGCAGAATTAAAACATTTTATCTATAAATCGATAATATTTAACAGCTTTTTAAAATGCGAATTATAGTAATAATTTATGACATTACTTTTGGGAATACTGATAAAAATTTCACCCTAAGAAAAAAGCATCTAAATCCACATCACTTTTTAATATTTTTTTCCTATTAACTCCTAATTCAAATGCTAGTTCTACTGAAGCTGCAGCTAAAACTTCTGAGTTTGCCTGAACATCAAATGCAGCATCAATTAGAGAATTATACTGAGTATATTTAGCATTTATTTTAGAGATAATCTCCTGATAGGCCTTTTCCACTTTTACCAAAATAGATTCTGTGTAGGCATCAAGCACTTTTTTTAATTCTCGTTCTCTCGCACCCAGTTTATCTTTTGCAAATCCCCACACAAAATTCGCAGTAACCGTACCAATAACTGCGCCTAATACCGGAATAGGTATTAGCATTTGCCCTATCGCTCCTCCTGTCGCTGCGATTCCAGCTTCAATACAAAGTATTTGTCCTTGAGTGACAAATTCATCCATAGAAATTTGTTCTTTCTGTAAATCCACAAGTAAAGATGATAGTCCCATAACGGCACTTGTAACAGCACCTGCAAATGGAGCTGAAAGCGATGTCAAATTAGTTAAAGCATATATACTCCCAGCCGTAATACCACCTTTCACTCCAGCTTCAGCAGAGCTTAGACCTATATCTTTCCAATCATTTTTATCAAACTCCTGAATTTTCTTTCCATGTTTCACCTTGCTGTAAATTACTGTGATTGCATTCAGCGAGGTTGCTATCACTACTGCTGTTCCAGCAACTTTTCCACCTTCTCTAAATGAAGGTCCCTTTTGAACTTCGATTATTTTCACTTTTTCTTTTGCATCTGATTGAATTTCATCTTGAATTCTTTGATTTTCTTCAATAATTCTATCTTGATGCATCGAAACCGTTTCTCCAGCTCTCCCCAACTGCACTTCACTATAATTAGAGACAGACGGCTTTACTATCTCCTGAAACCCCCGACCTGTTCGACGCTCTATTTCTTCCACTTTCTGAAGAATAGCACGAACCGATTTGTCATTTAGGCCCACAGAAAAATCACCAGATTTTATAGATGTAATAATTGCATATTGATCTTTAGGAATAGAATAATTCATAGATCCATCTTTATATTTTTCAAAATGATGAAGTACATGTTTGAGTGTATTATTTGTACCATTTATAAATTTTGATTGATACCTAACACCGTCTAGAATAAAATCTTCCGGTGCTGTGCGAGCTACACCTTCAAATGTAGCAACCTCACTATTCCCTTTTAAAGCTGCCCATGCATTTCGTACATTGACCTCCAGATGTTCCGCTACTTCTCCATGTTTCGTTTGCTCAGATCCTAATATATGCTTAGGTTCAGAAAGAAACTGACGCATTTTTATCATACATTGCAATGCCTTTTCAAAATTCAAATTCTGTCGCTCTTGATTCTGCAATTTTTCTCTAACAACTTCATCAAGTTGCTTTGCAATAGATTGACTTTTCCAATGATTAAATCCATCTACCCCAACAGCAACAATCTGATCTTTCCATACATTCGTTGACATTTATTTGCCAACTTCCTTCATAAATAACGCCGATAAGCTCTCTGTATTATTTATTATAGCTCTTAAAAAATTGCGCTCATCTTGTGAAAAATCAATAAAAGATTTTACATTCTTCGTATTACTAATAAAAGCAATTAAGCTCTGCTCTAAATTTGATGCTAATTTTTGCGTAGAATCCTTCAAGGCAGTAATTTCAATAGATGTGCCATCAAGAATTTTGGTTGCCTTTACAACTTCAATTCTTTCTTGATCCGCTTTGATAGCAGCATCTCTATTCTTTTTACTTGCAAAGAAACCACCTGCAACTAAACTAACCGCACCAATCCCCCATCCAACAGGTCCTGCTAGCGCTAATAAAGCACTTCCTCCTGCCATACCGCTACCGCCTGCAGCAAGTGCACCTCCACCTAACCAAGCTAAAGCTGCATTGGTTGCTGCCGCTCCTGATAAAGTAGAAATAGCCGCACCAGTTGATGCAGTTCCAAAGGTTGTGGCAATCGCCATCGCTGCCGTTGGGGCAAGTGCTGCTGTTGCTACGCCCGCTGCAACACCGGCAGCGGTTCCTCCTCCTGCTAATTTAATCATTTCTTTTTCGTCATATGAAATCTCGCTAAGAACTTTAAAACTAGCTATATTAATATGGATTTTTTTCAAACTTTTTTCAAATTCTTTTGGAGTATTAGCCAAAGCGTTGATATAGCTCTCCACTTTTAAAATTACCTTAACACCATAATCCCTTGTATTGTGTAATTTAATTGCATTATTTTGTAAATTTTTAGAGGATTCCTCGTATTGATGTACAGCGTTTTGTAATTTATTTATCGCTTCTTTTTTCAATGAACTATTGAGCATATTCAAGTTCTCCTTTTTATATTTATAACGACTTAACACAAATCCTAATAGAAAATAGCGTTCGTCAATGAACATATAGTCAAATTAATTCTGTATACCTGTATATTCTACTATTTATTATTCAATGGATATGTCAAATACTGTCGATAATTATTATTTTAATGTGGATTTCATCAAAAATTAAAGATTCAAAACACATACTCTCTTATCCTTAGTAGTCTTAAATTTATTATAGTCATCAAAATCTAAACGCAAACAATCATAAAATATAAAAAAGACTACCTCCCCTCATCAAGGAAGTAGCCTTCTAATTAACTATTTATACATTGCACAGCTTCACAGAGTGATGCTTATTACATCATTCCGCCCATACCGCCCATGCCCATGCCGCCCATGTCAGGCATTGCCGGTGCATTTGGTTCTGGCTTGTCAGCTACTACAGCTTCAGTTGTTAAGAACATAGCTGCAACAGATGCTGCGTTTTGAAGTGCAGAGCGAGTTACTTTAGCTGGATCTACGATACCAGTTTCAAGCATGTTAACCCATTCGCCAGTAGCTGCGTTGAAACCAACGCCTACTTTTTCGCCTTTTAGACGCTCTACAACTACAGATCCTTCTAGACCAGCGTTGATTGCGATTTGGCGAACTGGCTCTTCTAGTGCACGAAGTACGATGTTGATACCTGTTGCTTCGTCGCCTTCAGCTACGATAGAAGCTACTTTCGTGTATACGTTCATAAGTGAAGTACCACCACCTGCAACGATACCTTCTTCTACTGCTGCACGAGTTGAGTTAAGTGCATCTTCAATGCGAAGTTTGCGCTCTTTTAACTCAGTTTCAGTTGCTGCACCTACTTTAATTACTGCTACGCCACCTGCAAGTTTTGCAAGACGCTCTTGTAATTTTTCACGATCGAATTCAGAAGTCGTTTCTTCTAATTGCGCACGGATTTGACCGATGCGAGCTTCGATTTGTTCTGTGCTTCCTACACCTTCAACTACAGTTGTGTTTTCTTTCGTTACAACAACTTTACCAGCGCGTCCTAAAGATTCAACTGTAGCAGATTTTAAGTCACGGCCTAATTCTTCAGTGATTACTTCGCCACCAGTTAAAATTGCGATATCTTCTAGCATTGCTTTACGACGGTCACCAAATCCAGGAGCTTTAACAGCTACTACATTGAATGTACCACGAAGTTTGTTCACTACTAATGTAGCTAACGCTTCGCCTTCTACATCTTCAGCAATGATAAGAAGCGGTTTACCTTGTTGTACCACTTGCTCTAATACTGGTAAGATTTCTTGAATGTTAGAAATCTTTTTGTCAGTGATTAAGATGTATGGGTTATCAAGAACTGCTTCCATTTTGTCAGAATCAGTAATCATGTAAGGAGATGCATATCCACGATCAAATTGCATACCTTCTACTACGTCTAATTCTGTTGTGAAACCTTTAGATTCTTCTAAAGTAATAACGCCGTCGTTACCAACGCGCTCCATTGCTTCAGCGATTAATTGACCTACTTCTTCGTCAGCAGCAGAAATAGCAGCTACTTGTGCGATAGAAGATTTACCTTCGATTGGTTTAGAAATCGTTTTTAATTCTTCTACTGCAGCAACTACAGCTTTTTCGATACCTTTACGAAGACCCATTGGGTTCGCACCAGCTGTTACGTTTTTAAGACCTTCACGAATCATAGCTTGTGCTAATACAGTTGCAGTTGTTGTTCCGTCACCAGCTACATCATTTGTTTTGCTAGCAACTTCTGCTACTAATTTCGCACCCATGTTTTCGAATGCATCTTCTAATTCAATTTCTTTTGCGATTGTTACACCGTCATTTGTAATAAGTGGTGAACCGAATTTTTTCTCAAGAACAACGTTACGACCTTTTGGTCCAAGCGTTACTTTTACTGCATTTGCAAGAGTGTCGACACCGCGAAGCATCGAACGACGTGCTTCTTCACTAAATTTAATATCTTTTGCCATAATAATTGACCCCCTTGGATTTTTTAAGATTTATATAATTAACCGATAACTGCTAAAATGTCACTTTCACGTAAAATCAAGTAGTCTGTACCTTCATATTTCACTTCAGTACCTGCATATTTTGAGAAGATGATAAGATCACCTGCTGCTACCTCTAAAGCAACACGCTCACCATTTTCAAGCACTCGACCAGTACCTACTGCAATAACTTTACCCTCTTGTGGTTTTTCTTTTGCTGTGTCTGGTAATACAATACCACTTGCTGTTTTTTCTTCCGCTTGAACAAGCTCAATTACAACGCGATCACCTAATGGCTTTAGCATGAACAATAACCTCCTCATTTTGTTATGTAAATTTTATTTATTAGCACTCAAGTCACCCGAGTGCTAACACACTTATAATAATAAATAATCTCAATTTCTTTTGCAAGTAAAAAAATCATAATTTTTTCGCAAATTACGCTATAAATTTTTCTATATAGAGTTCCTCTTCTTCTACCTTTACTATATGAATCGTTGTTTCCACTACTCGTATGTTACAATATGAAAGGACACCCTAAGTTGTTTTCGCTACACACACAACTTTCTCCTGTCTTCTATTATAATTTCAAATAAGGATTTACAAAAAAAACATAATGTAAGTAAGGTTTATATCGTAGGTAGCATATTTACATGTTATCCTACCTTATCTCATACACTAGAGTTAGAAAGGATGGTTAAACCATTTGAAAAAACAATATTGGTGGGTTATCGTTACATACATTTTAATGCAGTTATCATCAATTGCTGGATTACCACTTCTTCTGAAAACTGGGCTTTATGATAACAGGGGATTCACTAGGGAAGAGAAATTTCAACTCATAACTGGTCACTGGGCGATCATTAGCTTCTTTATTGCATTATGTATCGTACTTTGGTTACTTAGAACAGATATTCGCGACAGACATTTAGATACAAAGCGTTCTACTGTTCCAGCTACGATTGGTTGGATTTTTATCGGGTTCTTCTTAGCATTTTTCTCGCAAAGTATTGCTGGTATGATTGAAATGTATGTATTAGGTATTAAACCTGGATCTGAAAATACAGCGAGACTTATGGATATCGCAAGAACGACACCTTGGTTCCTTATCGTCATCTCTATAATAGGACCTATTTTGGAAGAAATCGTATTTAGAAAAATTTTATTTGGTACACTTTATAAGAAGTTTAACTTCTTTATTGCCGCTATCATTAGTTCCCTTGTATTTGCGGCGATTCATTTTGATTTTACTCACTTATTGGTATACACTGCTATGGGGCTCGTATTCGCCTTCTTATATGTAAAAACGAAGCGTATTATCGTTCCCATTGCAGCTCATGTTGCAATGAATACATTAGTTGCAATTGCCCAAGTTTTAGTGAGTAACGAACAAATTCAAGAAATGATTAAAGAAGCTGAAAAAATGCAAGGCTTTATCGGAGGATTTTTAGTATGAGAAACTCACCATTGTTCATGGCTATATTGTACTTCCTTCTAGGATGTATCTTTACGCATCTAGCCATTAGGAATGTAACAGATACAATTTGGAATATGTGGACAATACTATTTGCAGTTATGGCGACGATTGATTTTAATTTGGCACTTCGCCTCATCTTAGTTAAATTCACAAAGAAAAAACAATAATAAAACGCAGAGGTCGCTCCCTCTGCGTTTTATTGTGGATAATTCTTCAAAAAGTAAACTAATGTTTGTAACTCTACTGCTAAATCAATATGATGAATTCTTATATTGTCTGACACATTTAATCGTGCTGGTGTGAAATTCAAAATACCATGCACGTTTGTTTCTGCCAATCTATCAGCTACAGATTGTGCTACTGTAGCGGGTACTGTTAATATTGCCACTTGTATATCAGATGATAAACGTTCTTCTAATTCATCTAAGTGATATACAGGAATGCCTCCGATTTCTGTTCCAACTTTCTCTTCACTAATATCAAACGCCATTTCAATCTTTGTATTATTGTTTTTCGTGAAATTATAATGTAAGAAAGCGGTCCCTAAATTACCTACTCCAATAAGCGCTACACGTGTTATATCATCTTGGTCGAGTGTTTCACGGAAAAATGATAATAAATAATTTACGTTATATCCATATCCTTTTTTTCCTAATGCTCCAAAGTATGAGAAATCTCTTCGAATCGTTGCGGAATCAACCTTTACCGCTTCACTTAATTCAGCTGATGAAACACGTTGCTTACCAGACAAAGATAAGTTTTGGATAAATCGATAGTATAGAGGCAATCTCTTAGCAGTGGCTTGTGGAATTTTCTGCTGCTCCATATAACCTCTCCTCTCTTCCTATCTTTATTCATATGCTTTAATTAAATACAGAAGTTTAGCACTTATTAAATTCCTTGTATAATAGAAAGAAGAAGTATTCTCTCTGTATTTTAAACTATACACTATTTTTAGTATGATTGAGAAATATAAACATGGCAAAGTTAAGAAATTATTTGAGGTGAAAACATTGATTTTATTACAAGTAAACGCGCTTTCGAAATTATACGGTGCAGAAACGATTCTTTCAAATATAAAATTAGAAGTTCAAACGAAAGATCGTATCGCATTAGTCGGACGAAATGGCGCTGGAAAATCTACATTATTAAAAATAATAGCGGGTGAGCTATCTCATGATGGTGGAGAAATTATAAAACCGAAAGATGTCTCAATTGGATATTTAGCTCAAAATACCGGTTTAGAAACATCTTTAACAATTTGGGATGAAATGTTAACCGTCTTTACACACTTGCAGCAAATGGAGACAAAACTTCGAAGGCTAGAGCAAGAGATGGGAAAAGAAGAAAACTTTTCAAACGAGGCTACGTATGAAAGATTATTAGCTGATTATGACCAATTACAATTAGATTATAAAGATCAAGGTGGCTATCAGTACGAAGCAGATATCCGTTCGATTTTAAGTGGTCTTGGCTTCCCAGTTGAAACGCACCAGACGACGATTTCGACATTAAGCGGTGGACAAAAAACACGATTAGCTCTCGGTAAATTATTATTAACGAAACCAGACTTACTTATTTTGGACGAGCCTACAAACCATTTAGACATCGAAACATTAACATGGCTTGAACAATATTTACAAGGTTATCCTGGCGCAATACTAATCGTCTCCCATGACCGTTATTTCTTAGATAAACTTGTTACACAAGTATATGAAATTTCGAATAAAGAAAGTAGACGATTTGTTGGTAACTACAGTAAATATTTAGACTTAAAATCAGCACTATACGAGCAAGAAATGAAACGTTATGAAAAACAACAAGATGAGATTGCTAAGCTAGAGGACTTCGTTCAAAAAAATATAGCTCGTGCATCTACGACAAAACGTGCGCAAAGTCGTCGAAAACAATTAGACCGTATGGAATTATTAACAAGACCATTAGGGGATTCTAAGTCAGCTTCCTTCCACTTCGATATTGAAAAACAAAGTGGAAATGATGTTTTACAAGTAAAGGACGCAACTATCGGCTATGATAAGGATCCAATTATTGAACATGTAACAATGCGCTTAACACGCGGAGATAGTGTTGCTTTAGTTGGTCCAAATGGAATTGGGAAATCCACATTATTAAAATCCATTGTGAATAAGTTACCACTATTACATGGTGAGGTTTCTTTCGGATCTAATGTCTCTGTTGGTTATTATGATCAGGAACAAGCTAATTTAACATCTTCTAAGCGCGTTTTAAATGAGCTATGGGATGAATACCCACTGCAACCTGAAAAAGAAATTCGCACGATATTAGGTAACTTCTTATTCACAGGAGATGATGTATTAAAGCCAGTATCTTCTCTTAGCGGTGGACAAAAAGCTCGTTTAGCTCTTGCCAAACTTATGATGCAAAAATCGAATTTATTAATTCTCGATGAGCCTACAAACCATCTTGATTTAAATAGTAAAGAGATTTTGGAGAATGCTTTAATTGATTATCCTGGTACCCTTCTCTTTGTATCTCATGACCGCTACTTTATTAATCGTGTAACGACGACCGTTGTTGAGTTATCAACAGAAGGTGCACAGGAATATTTAGGGGACTACGATTACTACGTTGAAAAGAAAAATGAGATGATTGAACGTGCTGAGTTTGAACAACAAGAACAGCAAGAAAATCATGCACCTGTTCAAAAAACTGTAGCTCCAGAAAAATTAAATTATCTCGAAGAAAAAGAGCGCAAAAAGTTGGAGCGTCAACGTACTCGAAAAATTGAGGAACTAGAACAAAACATTGTACAATTTGAAGAAGAAATTGCTACGTTAGAAGATCAACTTTGCTTACCAGAAATATATGCAGATTATGAAAAGGCTAGTGAAATTACAACGAAAAAGCAAACACTACAAGAGCAACTTGATGCTTGTATGGCAGAATGGGAAGAATTACATTTATAAGAGTCTTAAATAAGAGGGATGTCTCATAAGTCGGGATTTTAGACTATGCGGCATCCTTTTTATCTTCTAGTTTGAATTAACGTCATATTGTATAAAATATTCGACATGAGGCATAATTTCAACGACAAAGTTTGACAATATTAGCGACTCCTATAATAAGAGCATATTTCAAAATGTTTTTTAAAGATATCTTCTTGTTTTTTATTTCCCGAGAAAAATACATCTAAAGGTCAGACTTCACCTATTTTATCCACAACCTTATACACATATCCACCTTTATAAAATAAACAAAAAAATAACTTTTCCACATTATCCACAATCAACAAAAAAGTTATCAACATTTTATATACACAATAAAACCCATATTATCAACAGATAATATGGGTTTTATCCACAAGCTGTGGTTAATTTTGTGCATAACTATGCTTCAATATCTAATCCTGGATTTGCATTTAAAGCTAATGTAGCACGTTTTCCTTGTTCATATGCAATTGTACCTGCCGCTGCAATCATTGCTGCATTATCTGTACATAAAGATAGAGGAGGAATAATTAGCTCTACATTTTCTTTTTGTGCAAATTCCGCTTCTAAACGTGCACGCAGTCCTTTATTCGCAGCTACTCCACCAGCAAGAAGCACTTGCTTTACGTTATAAGCATCCGCCGCACGAGATGCTTTCGTTACTAATACGTCAATTACACTCTCTTGGAAACTTGCTGCTAAATCTTCCGGTGCAATTTCTATCCCGCGTTGTTTTGCGTTATGCACAGTGTTGATAACTGCTGATTTCAATCCGCTAAAACTGAAATCATACGAATCCGGTTCTAGCCATGCACGAGGTAAATCAATTGTTGGTTCTCCTTCATGTGCAAGTCGATCAATATGAGGACCACCTGGATATGGCATAGATAACGTACGAGCTACTTTATCATATGCCTCTCCTGCTGCGTCATCTCGCGTTTCACCAATTACTTCAAATGAACCATGTTCTTTCATATAAACAAGCTCTGTATGCCCACCAGAGACAACAAGTGATAGTAATGGGAATTGAACTTCTTTTACTAAGCGGTTCGCATAAATGTGACCAGCGATATGATGAACACCAACTAGGGGGATATCATGTGCAAATGCCACTGCTTTCGCTGCGTTCACCCCTATTAGAAGCGCTCCTACTAAACCAGGTCCTTCTGTGACAGCAATTGCATCAATATCATCAAATGTGATATTCGCTTCTTTTAACGCTTCTTCTAATACAACTGTAATTTCTTCTACATGATGACGGGACGCAATCTCTGGTACAACTCCGCCAAAACGTTTATGACTTTCAATTTGTGATGCAACAACATTTGCAATAATTTCCGTTCCATTTTTAACAACCGCTACTGCTGTTTCATCACAACTTGTTTCAATACCAAGTATAATCGTATTTTTTTCCATTATATATTCACCCACATTACGAGACCATCTTCCTGATTGTCTGCATAGTATCGTTTACGAATTCCACCATTTTGAAATCCGTATTTTCTGTATAACTGTTTTGCTACTTCATTTGATACACGTACTTCAAGTGTCATCGTTTTTACACCTAGAGTTTTCGCTTCGGAAATAACTTCTTTTAATAAAGCATCTCCTAGCTTTTGACCTCTGTATTCTGGCAAAATAGCTATATTTGTTATATGCGATTCATCAATAATTATCCACAATCCACAATACCCAATTACACGACCATCTTTTTCTAGCACAACATAATGTGCATGTTCATTCATCGTTAACTCACGGTGAAAGGCATCTGCAGTCCAAGGAGTTGAAAAAGATGCTTCTTCAATGGCTACAATTTGAGCAATATCATCAAGTTCCATCTTTCTAAATATCATATCCATCCTCTGCAAGCTCCTACTTGTTTTGACTTTCTAACCACTTTGTTTCAGCTTCAGCTAAACGAAGGTAACTAGGAACAAATGAATGTACATCTTGTTCTTCTTTTTGTAATCCTAAGAACGCTAGCTCACTTGGTCTTGGGTTATTTTTAGTGAAAGGAGCAAAGACAGCTTGATTTCCTAAATGTTCGATAATTGTTTCTTTGTGTAGTTTCACATCGTTACCAATAAATAAAACAGGCTTTCCTTTATCTTTTAACATTTGCAACCAGTCTACAATAAGGATGATTCGGTCTTCCTCTATAGAAGTTAAATCCTCTCCTTCATATGTATATAAGCCAGTATAAATTTGTCCACGTCTTCCATCGAATAAAGGACAGATTAATCCATCAAAATTAGCTCCGTTTGCAGCCACTACTTCTAAACTTGATACACCCACAATTGGTATTTGAAGTGACCAAGCTAATGTTTTGGCAGCTGTCACACCTATACGAACACCTGTATATGATCCTGGTCCAGCAGCTACAACTATTTTAGTTAATTCTTTTGGTTTTACACCGCATTCTTTTAACAGTTGTTCTACAGCTGGCATAAGACGCACAGAATGATTTTTTGTTAAATTTGTAATGATTTCCCCAATTACGTTTCCTTCTTCAATAAGGGATACACCCATTACATAATTTGAAGTATCAATTGCTAGTACTTTCATCTTGTAATAGCTCCTCACATAATCTAATATAGCGATCTCCAATTGGCTCGAGTACAATGTTTCTTGTGTCATCTCCAGCATGGAATAAACTAATTTGTAGCTTCTCATTTGGTAAATATGCTTCTATTAAATGAGCCCATTCTACTACCGTAATTCCTTCACCGTAGAAATACTCATCAAAACCTAAGTCTTCTTCACTTTCAGCTAAGCGATACACGTCCATATGATATAGCGGTAATCTCCCTTTATATTCTTTAATAATATTAAAGGTAGGACTATTTACAACTCTTTTCACTCCAAGACCTTTTGCTAGTCCCTTTGTAAAAGTCGTCTTACCAGCCCCTAGATCTCCTTCTAAAATAATTACATCTTGTGCCTGAGCAAGTTCACCAAGTTTTTCTGATAATCTTTGTGTTTCCTCAGATGATTTTGTTGTTATTTCATATTTACTCACAGACTTCACCTACTTTACTCACAATGTTCTCTGCTATTTATTATACAGGTTTTGAATATATAAAAAAGTCCTTAGGAGTTTTCCTAAGGATAGTTTGACTGTCTTTATTAGTTTTTTGTTAAAACAAATAAAAAAATACGAAACAACATGTTTCGTTCTTTTCTTTATATAAAATGGCGGTCCCGACCGGGGTCGAACCGGCGATCTCCTGCGTGACAGGCAGGCATGTTAACCACTACACCACGGGACCATTTGGTTGCGGGGACAGGATTTGAACCTG
>NZ_JAQFTZ010000020.1:0-27050 GCF_027715825.1 Bacillus cereus group sp. Bc061 | reverse complement strand
AGAAGAAAATAAAGAAGAAACAACAGAAGACTTGAAAGAGTTAGAAAAACCGGAAGAACCAAAGGTAACAGAAGAGCCAAATGTGCTAGAGAAGCCAGAGGTAACAGAAAAACCGGAGATCTGGGTAAAACCAGTGGAAGAAGAAAATAAAGAAGAAACAACAGAGGAACTAGAAGACTTAGAAAAACCGGAAGAGTCAAAGGTAACGGAAGAGCCGAATGTATTAGAAAAACCAGAGGTAACAGAAAAACCGGAGATCTGGGTAAAACCAGTGGAAGAAGAAGTTGAAGAAGAAACAACAGAAGACTTGAAAGAGTTAGAAAAACCGGAAGAACCAAAGGTAACAGAAGAGCCAAATGTGCTAGAGAAGCCAGAGGTAAAAGAAAAGCCGGAGATCTGGGTAAAACCAGTGGAAGAAGAAAATAAAGAAGAAACAACAGAGGAACTAGAAGACTTAGAAAAACCGGAAGAGCCAAAGGTAACGGAAGAGCCGAATGTGCTAGAGAAGCCAGAGGTAAAAGAAAAGCCGGAGATCTGGGTGAAACCGATTGAAGAAGAAGTTGAAGAAGAAACAACAGAAGACTTGAAAGAGTTAGAAAAACCGGAAGAACCAAAGGTAACGGAAGAGCCGAATGTGCTAGAGAAACCAGAGGTAACAGAAAAACCGGAGATCTGGGTAAAACCAGTGGAAGAAGAAAATAAAGAAGAAACAACAGAGGAACTAGAAGAGTTAGAAAAACCGGAAGAGCCAAAGGTAACGGAAGAGCCGAATGTGTTAGAGAAACCAGAGGTAAAAGAAAAGCCGGAGATCTGGGTAAAACCGATTGAAGAAGAAGTTGAAGAAGAAACAACAGAGGAACTAGAAGACTTAGAAAAACCGGAAGAACCAAAGGTAACGGAAGAGCCGAATGTGCTAGAAAAACCAGAGGTAAAAGAAAAGCCGGAAATCTGGGTAAAACCGATTGAGGAAGAAAATAAAGAAGAAACAACAGAAGAACTAGAAGACTTAGAAAAACCGGAAGAACCAAAGGTAACGGAAGAGCCGAATGTGCTAGAAAAACCAGAGGTAAAAGAAAAGCCGGAAATCTGGGTGAAACCGATTGAAGAAGAAAATAAAGAAGAAACAACGGAGGAACTAGAAGAGTTAGAAAAACCGGAAGAGCCAAAGGTAACGGAAGAGCCGAATGTGCTAGAGAAGCCAGAGGTAAAAGAGAAGCCGGAGATCTGGGTGAAACCGATTGAGGAAGAAAATAAAGAAGAAACAACAGAGGAACTAGAAGACTTAGAAAAACCGGAAGAACCAAAGGTAACGGAAGAGCCGAATGTGCTAGAGAAGCCAGAGGTAACAGAAAAGCCGGAGATCTGGGTAAACCTAGAGGAAGAAGAAAATAAAGAAGGAACAACAGAAGAAACAACCGAAGAAATAGAAGATTTAATAAAACCGGAAGAGCCAAAGGTGACAGAAGAGCTAAATGTGCTAGAGAAACCAGAGGTAAAAGAAAAGCCGGAGATCTGGGTAAACCTAGAGGAAGAAGAAAATAAAGAAGGAACAACAGAAGAAACAACCGAAGAAATAGAAGATTTAATAAAACCGGAAGAACCAAATGTGACAGAAGAGCCAAATGTGTTAGAGAAGCCGGAGGTAACAGAAAAACCGGAAACTTGGGAGAATCTAGAGGAAGAAAAAAATAAAGAAGAAACGGCAGAAGATCTGAATGTACTAGAAAAACGAGAAGTAAAAGAGCAACAAGAAGTTTCAAACAAATCTGATGCTCAAGGTGAATTAGAAGTACCATCTAGTAAAGAAAGTGATAAGCAATCAAAATTACTTCCTCAAACAGGTGGAACAGCAACTGAATCTACTTCTATCCTTGCAGGTATGCTCGCATTAATTTTAGGAGCGAGGGTGTTTAGACGCTCAAAAAAATAATGAACGTCAGAGTATAAATAAGGTACTTATGTTTTTAGTTCGGAAACAGATGGATAGAAAAAAGCGGAGACGATAAGTCTCCGCTTTTTATATTATTTACGTGAAAACCCTTCTTCATCAAGGTATTCCGCAGCTTCTGGATAAGAGTTAAATGTACCGTCTAAATTTACACCAGCGTACACGTTCCACATATCGTCCTCTGAGATAAGAGTAAGGATATGACCGTCTTCGTTCTGCCATTCTTCTTCTTTCGCAGGTTCTGCAGGAATTACTACTTCTTCTTGTGAAAGTAATTCAATTGATTGCTCGATTACTGAGCGTAATTCATCTGCTGAAAATTCGCGGATGTTAACCATACCTTTATCATCCGTTTTGTAACCTTTAATGCCACTTGCATATACAAAGCCGTTTCCATTTGGATGTAAGTGGTAAACAACGTTCTTTTTATCTAAACGACTTTCTTCAAAGTGAAAGTTCACGCGTTTTAATGATACGTTTTTTCTTTCTAATTCTGGGAAAGATTCAATAATTGATAATTTTTCTTCAAAAGTTAGCATAGTGCCTCCAAATATATAATAAAAGATTTAATTTATCCATTATAGCATAGTTATAATGGTTTCCAAAGATGCGATAGGTACTTATAATTGAATGCGTTTACGTCACGATACTGTAAAAAGTGGACTAACGAATGTATCTTTTTAGGTGTACAATGGAACGTGGACTTAATGTGAAGGTGGTTATTTATATGTTTCAAAAAATAGCAAAGGAATGTTTAGCTGGTTTTACTGTTGCAATTGTTGCGTTGCCACTTGCCATTGCATTTGGTATTGCTGCAACGGGAACATCTGAGGGAGCACTAGTCGGATTGTATGGTGCAATTTTTGCAGGTTTATTTGCGGCGTTATTTGGTGGTACACCTGGGCAGGTTACAGGGCCAACTGGACCAATTACGGTTATCGCAACAGGGGTTATTGCGACGCACGGATTAGAGGCGAGTTTTATAGCATTTATGATGGCGGGACTATTTCAAATTTTATTCGGTGTATGTAAGCTTGGCTCGTACGTTCGTTACATTCCGTATCCTGTCGTTTCAGGATTTATGAACGGAATCGCATTAATTATTATTTTAGGTGAAATGAAGCATGTGCAAAATAGTTTTCTACTCGTCGTATTAACGATTATTGTCATGATTGTTTCAGGAAAGTGGATTAAGGCAATCCCATCTAGTTTAGTCGCATTAGTAGGTGTGACAGCTATGCTTCCTTTATTTTCTTCTGCGTTAGAAGGGCTTACAGTGAGGTTACCGGTTATCGGAAATTTGTCATTAAATAAGGTGATTGAAAAGATTGGGACGATTCCAGAAGCGATGCCAACGCTTCATATTCCATCTTTAAGTGGAACAGGCGTAGCAGAACTTGTTTTACCAGCGCTTAGTATTGCTTTATTAGGATCGATTGACTCGTTGTTAACATCGGTCGTAATGGATAACGTGACGGGGACACGTCATAAAAGTAATAAAGAACTTGTCGGACAAGGTATCGGTAATATGATGAGCGGATTGTTTGGCGGATTAGCAGGGGCAGGTGCGACTGTACGATCTATCGTTAATATAAGAAGTGGCGGTAAAACGGCGCTTTCAGCAAGTATGCATAGTGTTATATTATTTATTTTCATTATGGGACTTGGATCAGTCGTGCAATACATTCCGCTTGCTGTATTATCAGGTATTTTAATTTTAACTGGTATTGGCATGTTTGATTGGGAAAGCATGAAGAAAATGCATGTAGCGCCAAAGGGTGATGTCGTTGTTATGCTCGTAACGATGATTGTCACAGTGAAGTTTGATTTAATGATCGCTGTTGGCTTCGGAATTCTTCTTTCCTTCATTATATACATGGTGAAATGTAAAGAACGTAAATCTTCTATTGTAAAAGAAAAAGAAGCGACATATAAAATTAAAGGCCCACTTTCGTTTTTAACAGTGGATCGTGTTTTTTATGCTTTACAAGACGTAAAATCTCCGGTTGTTTTACGTATGAAAGATGCACGCTATATGGATGTATCAGGAGCTATGGCGTTATTGAATTTCATTGAGCAGTCGGATAAATCAGGATTGAGTGTAACGCTAGAGCAAGTACCTGCTCATATTAAAAAGACGTTAGTAGTGATGGCGAGTAATGAGCAGAAAGATAAATTACTATTTGTAAAAACGGAAACTATATGAAGAAACACCCTTATATAAGGGTGTTTTTGTTGTTTGTAACATCTGTATATCAAGATGTTATGTGTCTGTTGACATTTATTCCTCTTAGCAGTATAGTAACATTCTAGATTAGGTATGTGATATTATAGTAATGTATATGAATTTTGAGATTCCTTTTTTGTCAGAAGGAAGAGCTTTAAGCTGGAGGGAATAATTGATGTACAAACAGTTACCACACGGAGTGAAGATTGGGATTACACGCTCAATTGTTGTTTCTTTTGAGAAGTATATGAAAGAAATTGAATGGAACGAAGAAAAGTTTGATATGCAACAATTTGTTGAACAGTGGAAACAGTATTTATACACAAAATCAACTTGGATCAATAAAGTAGATGACGAGTTGAAAGGACATCCAGATTTCCATCAAGCGTTAGCAATGAAAGTAAATGAAAAAATTAACGAGCTTATTAATGAAAAACCGAGCGAAGAACAAGTGGAGCAATTAAAAAGAAATAAAGTAAAGCATGCAGATGAAATGTGCAAATTAGAAGCTGAATATCATATTGAACGTTTATTCGTAACGAAATAAATTTTACATAAAGAAAAAGCCTGTCCAAAGAGGTGTGATGACCATCTTTTTGAGCAGGCTTTTTGTATGAAAAAAAGTAAGAGAGGCGAGCTTCTCTATGATTAGTCCTGTGGTACAAGTGCCTTCCAAGAAGATAGGTCCATATCTTCTTTTAATATAGATGAAGCAGGGAAGACAAATGACCACGGTTTTGTAGTGTTCGCTTTAATTTCAAGGTTCGGTAATGTGAAAGCGCCTTTAACAACAACTGCACCTGTGGCATCTTCAATATGAAGAGGAAGTTGCTCTAGTTGAATGTTGTCTTTACAACCGTTACGAATAAGAAGCGTTGTATGTAAATCGCCGTTTTCTTTTCGTGCAGCTTGCAGACCTAGGAAGTTAATTTCACCATCATTTGGAGGTGTTAAATTGTCTACGAAATTACGTAAAGCTTCTTTGCTTGCTTCAGGTAACTGAGCTTCCCAAGATGGATCTAAATCTAATACATGCTTACTTTCAAGTTCGAACGCTAATTCCCAATCCGTTTGCGATAATTCAGCATCTGTAATTGTTTCTTGCTCAAATGTAAAGATAAACGGCATATTTACATTTGCAGGAATATCTCCTAATGCAGAAAGGTTGAATGTTTTTCGTGCGCATAATTTTTTCTCTTTATTTAGAAGAATTAATGTAACTTCTTCGAAAGAAATTGGTTTCGGAACAGTGCTGCGAATAAATACAGCTACGTCATAACCGTTATCACGCTTTTCAATCTCAATTCCAGATAAAGAAATTTGATATTCTTCTAAACGCGGTAGTTCTTTATGTAAAAATTGATAAATGTATTTTTGTTCTTGTCCTACTGCACCCCAGCTAGGGTGGAAGTAAAGCGTTGGTTTTACAGTTTTATTTTCAGTATGTGTGCTTTCTTGTCCGAATAGTTGATTACTAGAGACAGTCGTATCTTTTCCGTTTTTCTTAGCTTTTTTTAGGAATGATAACATAATCTTTCACCTCGTTATTGTACGTTTTCAGGAACACCTAAATGTCTTGCAACATAGCGGCACATTTCTTTTTCGAAATTACCATATGTGTATAAAAAGATATCTAAAGCTTCTTTTTGATAAAGACGAGTAGGGTCTTCTTGTTGATATTGTCTTAGTCCGATGCCTTCTTTTAAGTGGGTCATTGCATCTAAGTGATTGACCCAGTTCTGATCTAGGAAATGAAGGGCAACATATCGTAGCGACTGTTGTAAATCAGTATGGCTATCTAGCTCATTTACGCGCTCTTTATAAAGAGATAATGTTTCTTTCAAAACGGATTGTAAATCTTCCGGTGAATGTACATTATTTGCTGATAATGATGGCATATTTTCTACTGATAAAATTTCGTTTAGACTTGCTGTTAAACTAGCAAAATCCCATTCTTCTGGAAGCATACCTTCTACAAGATATTGCTTAGAAATGGCTTCTACAGCATGATCAATCATTGGAATAATAATTTCAATCATATTTGTATCTTCTTGTAATAAGTTATTACGTAATTTATAAATAACGTTACGTTGGTCATTTATTACATCGTCTAACTTTAAATTGTACTCACGCATGGAGAAATGGCTACCTTCACAAATTAATTGTGTACGGTTTACAAAATCATGGACTTTAGAAGTTAGAATAAGTCCTGTTTCATCTGTTTTCAGTGATTTCATTAATTTCTCGACTTCTTCTTGTGCGAAACGTTTTAGCATTTCATCTTCTAAAGAAAGGAAGAATTGAGAGCTACCTGGGTCACCTTGGCGACCAGCACGACCTTTTAGCTGATTGTCAACGCGTCGCGATTCATGGCGTTCTGTCCCGATTACATGTAATCCACCAAGTTCGTGAACACCCTCACCTAGTAAAATATCAGTACCTCGTCCGGCCATATTCGTCGCAATTGTAATTTGCCCTTTTTGTCCAGCAGTTGCGATTAAATCAGCTTCTTGTTCTGCGCTTTTTGCATTTAATAATTGATATGTAATATTTGCTTCATCTAAGTAACGGGCAACGGTTTCTGATTGTAAAATAGACATTGTCCCAATTAAAATCGGGCGTCCTTGTTTATTGTGCTTTAGAACATCTTCACGTACAGCTTTATATTTTGCATCGGCTGTTACGTATACGACGTCTTTTTTGTCTTCACGAATGATTGGACGATTTGTCGGAATCGGCATAACTTCCATGTTATATACACGGTTAAATTCTTTTTCTTCCGTTTTTGCTGTACCTGTCATACCAGATAGTGCTGGATACATACGGAAGAAGTTTTGAATTGTAATGGATGCTTGTGTTTGATTTTCTTCTGTGATTTCTAAGCCTTCTTTTGCTTCAAGAGCTTGGTGTAAACCATCACTTAAAGAGCGACCATCCATAACGCGGCCCGTGAAAATATCTACAAGTAGGATTTTTTCATCGTGTACAATATAGTCAACATCACATTGGAAAGCGACATGAGCTCGTAATGCTTGAATCATATAATGATATAAAGTTTGATGCTCTAAATCATATAGGTTATCGATATCAAATAAATCTTCTATTTTTGTAATACCGTCTTCTGTAAAACTAGCAGATTTCGTTTCTGCATCGTACGTGTAATGAAGAGTATCTTGGAATGATTTAATAACTTTTGCACATAAATAATGTAAATCAGAGCTGCTTGATTTTTTACCGGCGATAATAAGAGGCGTCTTCGCTTCATCAATTAAAACGCTATCAATCTCATCGATAATAGCAAAATGATAAGGACGTTGCACCTGCTCATCTTTTGAAGCAGCCATATTATCACGTAGATAGTCAAAGCCAAATTCTGTTCCAATACCGTATGTAATATCAGCTTCGTAAGCAAGTTTCTTTTCGGTAGGATCGATTTGAGGAATATTTAATCCAACCTTTAAACCTAGAAATTCATGAACTTGGCCAATTAATTCTTTATCTCGTTTTGCTAAATAGTCGTTTACAGTAATAACGTGAACGCCTTTTCCTTCAAGAGCACGTACGTATGTTGGAAGAGAAGAAACTAATGTTTTTCCTTCACCAGTTGGCATCTCTGCAATATTACCTTCTAATAGTACAAGGCCACCAATTAACTGTACATCGTAGTGACGTAATCCAAGTACACGTTTTGCTGCTTCACGTACAACAGCGAACGCTTCAACTTTTATATCATCCACTGTTTTTCCGTCACGAAGCATGTTTTTAAATGTGATCGTTTTATGACGCAATTCTTCATCAGATAAATCAGATAGTTTTTCTTCCAGATTATTAATTTCTTGAACAAGTTGTTCATACTTTTTTAGTTTTCTCTTCTGAGAATCTCCTAACAGCTTTTTTACCGAATTCAGCATGTTGTAAACACTCCTCTTACTGACAATAGCTACATTATAGCACATGTTTATCCCGAATAAGTAGAAGTAGTAAATTGAAGAAATAACTGGATATAAATAAGGCGTTAGTGTACATACTATATTTAAAACATAGAAAGAAAGAGAGTATTCAATGTATAAGAAATTTGGTATGATAGCTAAATGAGATAAAGTGAAATTTTTCAAAAAAGAGAAGAATATAGCTATCTCGTTTTATGTTGTAATATGTATGGAAATTATATATTGAAAGAAAAGAGCTAGAAGATGAATAATAAGTTTGTGAAAGGCGCTGCGATTTTAACGATTACAACGTTTCTATCGAAAGTGTTGGGAAGTTTTTTTCAAATCCCATTACAAAATATAGCAGGAGATGAAGTACTGGGGATTTTTCGCCTTGTTTTTCCTGTGTATATGATAGCTTTAACTTTATCAGTAGCGGGAGTACCGCTAGCTATATCAAAATTAATCGCTGAACTTCATGAGAAGAATGACGAGAACGGAATTGCCAAACTATTTACTTCAGCATCTATTATTGGAGTAATATTTGGAGTGCTTGGATTTTCAGTTATTATGATTGGATCAAGTATGTTTGCAAATATGCTTGGTGGACAAGATACAAGACTTCCATTAATCGTAACTTCGTTTGCGTTATTAATCGCACCATATATGGCGGTATATCGAGGATATTTCCAAGGTTTTGGAGATATGATTCCTACCGGGGTGTCACAAGTAATTGAGCAGTTCATTCGTGTTTTCTTTATGTTAGCAATTGCATTTTTATTTGTATATTGGAATAAAGAGAGTGATGTTGTAACAGGCGGCGCAATGATTGGTTCTTGCCTTGGAGTAATTACGTCACTTATCTATTTGAGAATGAAGTATGTAAAAAGTATATATCGTTATAAAAGTAATACATATTCACTACAAGATTTTAAAGATAATGCAAAAAAGATACTTCAGGTCTCGATTCCAATTGCAGTTGGAGCATTATCGATGCCGGTGTTAAATTTAGTTGATTCTGTAACGATTCCACATATGTTGCATGAATCCACTACAACGATTCAAGAACAATTTGGTATATATAGTCGTGGATTTGCGTTTACACAATTAATTGTCGTGTTTGCAAGTGCGATGGTATTTCCGTTAATCCCGTTGTTAACGGCTGCATTAACAAAGAAGGATGTAGCGTTAGCAAAACAAACAATTGAACGAACAAATGAGCTTGCCCATGTTTTAACAACGCCGATAACAATCTGGCTCATGGCACTTGCAGTCCCGTTAAATGTTGGATTGTTTACAGATGCGAAAGGGAGCGGAATGTTAGCTATTTTAATTGGTAGTTCGTATTTCACATCACTTATGGTATTATCAATAGGAATTTTGCAAGGAATTAACCGTTCTAAGCAAGCGGCGTGGATAGTTGTTGGAGCGAGTTTTGTAAAAGTCATATTAAATATAGTACTTGTAAGTCAATTTGGCATAACTGGTGCGGCTTATAGTACACTTATCATATATATCATGATTTGTATCGTAAATTATATATACATTCGAAAAGAATTGGCTTATTCGATTCGAATGGGTAGATTTTTTGCTGTAATTGGAGTATCGAGTATAGTAGGTATAGGATTATATTTCACATCTACGTTCATAAATGTGGTAGATTCTAGACTTATTGCAATAATATATAGCGGTGTAGCGTTTTGTATGGCCTTGTTTATATATGGCATATGCGCATTAAAGTTGAACTGGATATCCAAAAAGCAAATTCCATTTTTACGTAAGTAAATTTATCCATAAATGAGTATGGCTATTTATATGTTTGGGAAAGAAATCAATTTAAAGTTATCCAACTTTTCTTATTAAAGAGTTGATAGCGATTTGTTGAATGACAAAAAGTTGATTGCGAAATGTTGGAGGAGATTAAGAGTGCGGTTAGTTTTATCAGGATATTATGGTTTTTATAATGTTGGGGACGAAGCAATTTTGCAATCAATTATTAAAGCGCTACATGAAGAGGATCCTACTCTTGAGCTTGTTGTACTTTCGAATGACCCCGACTATACAAGAAAAATGTACGGTGTAGAGGCAGTAAATCGCTGGGATATAAGAGCAATTTATAAGGAAATAAAGAGAAGTAATGGCTTAATTAGCGGAGGAGGAAGCCTCCTTCAAGATAAAACGAGTATTAAAAGTATTTTGTACTATACGGGTATTATGCGAATTGCTCGTTTTTTGAAGAAGCCGTATTATATTTATGCGCAAGGAATTGGTCCAATTACGAAAAGACAAAATCGTTTATTAGTGAAATGGCAAGTATCAAAAGCGGAATATATATCAGTTCGTGATGAAGATTCATTTTTGTATTTAAAAGAAATTGGTATTAAGAAGGATATCGAACTAGTTCCAGATCCAGTATTGGCATGTCAACCAGAAGGAATGAAGTCGGAGTGGTTGCAAAAACATGCGATTCAAGGGAAAGTAATTGCAGTTAGTGTGAGGTATTGGGACGCGAAAGAAGATTATATGAAGAAGCTAGCAGATACGCTGAAAAAATTTAAGCGTGATGGATACCATATTTTATTCGTACCAATGCATGGACCATTTGATCAAAATGCATCACGCGATATTATTAATTTAATGGGAGAAGAAGCTCATATGCTTCCGTATAAGCTCGATATTCATGAGAAAATTTCAATTTTGTCGGAATGTTCGCTTCTAATCGGTATGAGACTGCATGCACTCATACTATCTGCGGTTGCTAATATTCCTATGGTCGGTATTTCATATGATCCAAAGATCGATTCATTTTTACAACAAGTAAATCAGCCGATTATCGGAAACGTAGATGGTGATTGGACGTCTGAAACTTTGTATAATGTCGCAACGAAGCAATTAGAACAAAAAGAATATGTACAAGAAACATTGGAACAAAGAGTAGAAGAATTACGAGAGCAAATTTCAACAGCGTCTCGATACATCATAAGTGACTTGAATTCAAAAGAGTTCAAAAAAAGAGGAATGGGATCTTAATTTAAGAGGACATCCTCTTTTTTATTTTTTGAAAAAAGAAAATGTCGAAAGAAAAAATAAATTTGTAGAAAAATGTCGAATTACGTAAGTGATTGTAAACGTATGCTCATAAAAAAAGAAGTTTGAGAGATAAGATGTATGTTTAAAAATCTTAACATTAATATATATTGAATGTTGGTATTTAGCGTTTTATTTAGTAAATGATAAAAAATAGGTATGGTAATTTTGGAAAATCTGATGGTAATAAAAATGTCGAATCATAGAAAAATAAGTTGTCGATTAATGTCGTAATATCTCTATAGTTAGATGTTGTAATTGGAAAGCTTTTTCTGTTATAGTTGTAAATGGTTATAAGAAGTTTGTTATAAATGTAATTCTGACGCGTTTTTCTATTCATTTAAAATATTCTGATTTTTAGATCTGGATCCTTTAAAATGAAAGTCGAAAAAACGATCGTTTTGAATTGTGAAAATTCACTTTTTTGTCGAATTTAAGGTTTTAAATTAGATGAAAAGGGTGTATG
This sequence comes from Bacillus cereus group sp. Bc061, assembly GCF_027715825.1. Lineage (NCBI taxonomy): Bacteria > Bacillati > Bacillota > Bacilli > Caryophanales > Bacillaceae > Bacillus > Bacillus cereus group sp. Bc061. The sequence goes on along the minus strand of NZ_JAQFTZ010000020.1, from coordinate 15,393 downwards.
ATTTCTTTATGATTCTGTAATACAGGATATTCTATTATTCTGTACAAAGAATACTTTAACCACATTTATATCTACTAGTTTCAAAAATAAATAGAATATCTATTTAAAACAGTATGGAACTAGTATTACATTCCTAAGGAGGAAATATATAAAATGGCAAAGACTAACTCTTACAAAAAAGTAATCGCTGGCACAATGACAGCAGCAATGGTAGCAGGTGTTGTTTCTCCAGTAGCAGCAGCAGGTAAAACATTCCCAGACGTTCCAGCTGATCACTGGGGAATTGATTCTATTAACTACTTAGCAGAAAAAGGTGCAGTTACAGGTAACGACAAAGGAATGTTCGAGCCTGGAAAAGAATTAACTCGTGCAGAAGCAGCTACAATGATGGCTCAAATCTTAAACTTACCAATCGATAAAGATGCTAAACCATCATTCGGTGATTCTCAAGGCCAATGGTATACTCCATTCATCGCAGCTGTAGAAAAAGCTGGCGTTGTTAAAGGTAAAGGCGAAGGCGTATTTGATCCAAGCGGAAAAATCGACCGCGTTTCTATGGCATCTCTTCTTGTAGAAGCTTACAAATTAGATACTAAAGTAAACGGTCCTCTAGAAACTAAATTCGATGATTTAAAAGATAGCTGGGGTAAAGACAAAGCTAACATCCTAGTTAAATTAGGAATCTCTGTAGGTACTGGCGACAAATGGGAGCCAAATAAATCTGTAACGAAAGCAGAAGCAGCTCAATTTATTGCTATGACTGACAAGCAGTTCGGTGGGCAAAAAGAAGAAGCTAAAGTTGAGTCTATTAAAGCAGTAAATGCTAAAGAAATTGAAGTTAAATTCGGTGCTGAAGTTCAAGATGTGACTGCTGCAAACTTTGCAATTTCACAAGAAGGCATGACATTTGATGCTCCAAAGTTAAGTAAAGATAAAAAATCTGTAATCTTAACAGTAGCTGGCGACAAAAAGCTTGAGAACAAAGAAGCGTACGTTGTAACTGTTCAAAATGTTAAAACTGTTGATGGTAAAGATGTTCCAAAAAAATACGAGGTTATCTTCTTTAACGATGAGGTAGCTCCAACTGTATCTACAGTAACTACTCCAGGTGGAGATGTTAAAGTTGTATTTAGTGAGAAATTAAGTACAAAAGAAGATGCGAAGGTTACTGTTGTTATTAACGGTACAGAATTTAAAGGTATTACGCCTGTAGACAATACAGTTACACTATCAAAAGATCAAGTTAAAAATCTTGTTAAAAACGGCGAAGAATTTAACTTAATTGTAAATGGTGCTAAAGATTTTTCTAATAATGCAATGTCTATGTACCAAGGTAAAGCGACATACAAAGTAGAAAAAGATACTACTGCACCTGAAGTAAAAGAAGTTAAAGTAACTGATATTGCTGCAGATGGAAAAGTAACTTTAGAAGCAACATTCTCTGAAGAACTTGCATCTTTAAATACAGTAAGTGTTAAAAAAGGTGAAAAAGCTCTTTCTGTAGTACGCAATGAAAATACTGATAAAACAAAAGCTACGTTCACTGTTGACGGAGTGTTTGGAGATAAAGAAAACACAGCTAACTTATCTGTAGAATTTGTTGGACACACAGACCTTGCAGGTAACGTTGGAACAAAAACAACAAAAGCTGTTCAAGTTTCAAAAGATGTAGTAGCACCTAAGTTTACTAAAGTAGAAACTGATGGATTAGATGCTAAATTAGTATTTGACAAAAAAGTTAACATAGTAGATGCAAAACAATTACGTGTTATCAACCTTGATACAAGTAAAGAAGTAGCAGTTCCAGCAGCAAATGTTACTGCAAATGAAAAAGAAGTAACTGTTAAGTTCGCTGAAAAAGGAAACTACAAAGTATTTGCTAATAAAGAATTTGTAGCAGATGCTTCTGGTAATAAATCAGCTGCTTTTGAAACAACTGTTAAAGTTGCACCAAAAGATGTAGTAGGTAAAGAAGCTCCAAAAGCTACTGCAAAATTCGAAGCTAACAAAATTGTAGTTGAATTTGATAAAGCTGTTAAAGGTGGCCAAGGTGCGACTTCAGCATCTAACGTAAATAACTACACATTAGATGGTAATAAATTACCAGAAGGTACAATTATTGTATTAGATGAAACTGGTACAAAAGCAACAATTGAGTTACCAGCATCAACTAAATTCGATGCAACAAAAACTGTTGTATTTACAGTAGCTAACGTTGAAAGCACAGAAAATGTTAAAATCAATAATACTGATTTATTAGTTACAGTTGCTGATAATACAGCTCCTGAATTCAAATCAGCTAAAATTACAAATGTAGACAAAAAAGAAGTAACTCTTACTTTCTCTGAAGCTGTAACAGTTGATAAAGCTGATTTCGTACTTGACTTAAATGGTGTAGTATTAACTGTAGCTGATCCTAAAAAAGAAGCTTCTAAAGAAGTAGTTCTAACAGTTAATGAAGCAGTTAACTTAGGAAATGGTACATTAACTGTTAAAGCTAATGAAGTTAATGGTAAAGTAGTTTTAAACACAACTGATACTTCTGCTAACAAAAATGTACTTGTTGCTTTCAAACCAGTAACAGTAACTCGCTAATTGAAATTTATTTCAATAGAAAGAGCCCACAACATGTGGGCTCTTTTTTTATATAAAATGAGCTCTGCAAAATAAATCATATTTTGCAGATTAGTAGTTAGCTATATTGAGAAACAAATCAAAAGCGCTTTCAAAAATAGAAGAATACCTCATTGATATGTAAATTTTTTGTAAATTAACACCTTTTTCTGTTAAAAAAACATTCGAAAAGAAGAAAATAATGTCGAAATGAAATAGTTTCAGTCGAATGTAGTCTGAAAATTGTATTTATTGTAAAAAATATTTAGATGCTGAAGTGGAAATATGTGCTATAATTCCAATTGTGTATTCGATATGAAAAATATACGAAGCGCATTGAGAGTGGTTTATAGGAAAACAGTTTATTCATTTCTATATTTAAGTATTATTGATATCTTAATAGTACGATAAAAAGACAGAATTATCAGAATGTGTCGAATTTTCTTTTGAGAAAGTTCTTGATAACGAATGGTTTTGTATAGTATGATGAACTTGTTTCAGAAAATGGTATTTAAACCTTATATTTACATCTAGCGGTTTGTATCATTTTTTATGTGAACTACTTTTCATTATAGTGTTTTTGTTTATGTTTTTATTGTTTTATGGCTTTTCTAACTAGCTAGTTTTCAAATTTAATATGATGTGAAACTAGTAGCATATTCCTGAAGGAGGAAATTTATAAAATGGCAAAGACTAACTCTTACAAAAAAGTAATCGCAGGTACAATGACAGCAGCAATGGTAGCAGGTGTTGTATCTCCAGTAGCAGCAGCAGGTAAATCATTCCCAGACGTTCCAGCTGGACATTGGGCAGAAGAATCTATTAACTACTTAGTAGATAAAGGTGCAATTGTAGGTAAGCCAGACGGTACATATGGTCCAACCGAATCAATCGATCGTGCTTCTGCAGCGGTAATCTTCACTAAAATTTTAAATTTACCAGTTGATGAAAATGCTCAACCTTCTTTCAAAGATGCTAAAAATACATGGGCTGCTAAATATATCGCAGCAGTTGAAAAAGCTGGTATCGTTAAAGGTGACGGCAAAGAAAACTTCTATCCAGAAGGAAAGATTGACCGTGCTTCATTTGCTTCTATGTTAGTAAGTGCTTATAACTTAAAAGATAAAGTTAATGGCGAGTTAGTTACAACATTTGATGATTTAAGAAAACATTGGGGTGAAGAAAAAGCAAACATCCTAATTAACCTTGGAATCTCTGTAGGTACTGGTACGAAATGGGAGCCAAATAAAACTGTAACTCGTGCAGAAGCAGCTCAATTTATCGCATTAACAGATAAAAAGTATGGTAAAAAAGATAATGCACAAGCATATGTAACAGATGTGAAAATTTCTGAACCAGCGAAATTAACATTAACAGGTACTGGTTTAGATAAACTTTCTGGTGATGATGTAACTCTTGAAGGAGATAAAGCTGTTGCGATTGAAGCAAGTGCTGATGGTACTTCTGCTGTAGTAACACTTGGTGGCAAAGTAGCTCCTAATAAAGACTTAAGCATTAAAGTTAAAAATCAATCATTCGTAGCGAAATTCGTATACGAAGTGAAAAAATTAGCTGTAGAAAAACTTACATTTGATGATGATCGTGCTGGTCAAGCAATTGTCTTCAAATTAAACGACGAAAAAGGTAACGCTGATGTTGAGTACTTAAACTTAGCAAACCATGACGTCAAATTTGTAGCAAATAACTTAGACGGTTCACCAGCAAACATTTTTGAGGGTGGAAAGTCAACTTCTTCTACAGGTAAACTTGGTGTTGGCCTTTCTCACGGTGATTACAAAGTAGAGGTTCAAGTTACAAAACGCGGTGGTTTAACTGTTTCTAACACTGGTATTATTTCAGTGAAAAACCTTGATACACCAGCTTCTGCAATTAAGAGTACTGTATTTGCGGTAGATGCAGATAAAAACGGTGTAGTATACGGTAATACATTGACTGGAAAAGACTTCAAACTAAACAGCCAAACGTTAGTGGTTGGTGAAAAAGCACAAATCCATAACGTAGTTGCTACAATCGCTGGAGAAGATAAAGTAGTTGATCCAAACTCAATTAGCATTAAATCTTCAAACAGCGGTATTATCTCTGTAGTAAACAACTACATTACAGCTGAAGCTGCTGGTGAAGCTACACTTACTATTAAAGTAGGCGACGTTACAAAAGACGTTAAATTCAAAGTAACGACTGGTTCTCGTACGTTAAAATCAGTAAAAGCTAATCCAGATAAATTACAAGTTGTTCAAAATAAAGAGTTACCTGTTACTTTCGTAACAACTGACCAATATGGCGATCCATTTGGTGCTAACACAGCTGCAATTAAAGAGGTTCTTCCAAAAACTGGCGTAGTGAAAAAATTGGATGTAACAACAACTGATGCTGGCTCAATCGGTACAAAAACAATTGGTGTTACAGGTAATGAAGTAGGCGAAGGTACAGTTCACTTCCAAAATGCTAACGGTGAAACTTTAGGTTCATTATATGTGAACGTAACAGAAGGTAACGTTGCATTCAAAAACTTCGAACTTGTATCTAAAGTAGGTAAATACGGTGAATCACCTGATTCAAAACTTGACTTAAATGTGGCTAACACAGTTGAGTATCAATTATCTAAGTACACTTCAGATCGCGTATATTCTGATCCTGAAAACTTAGAAGGTTATGAAGTTGAGTCTAAAAATCCAGCAGTAGCTACAGCTGAAATTGTTGGAAATAAAGTTGTTGTTAAAGGTTTAAAACCAGGTAAAGTTGATATCCACTTAACGAAAAATGGTGCAACTGCTGGTAAAGCGACATTAGAAATCGTTCAAGAGAAAATCGCTATTAAATCTGTAGACTTCAAACCAGTTCAAACAGAAAACTTCGTTGAGAAGAAAATTAACATCGGTACTGTATTAGAACTTGAGAAGAGTAACCTTGATGATATCGTAAAAGGTATTAACTTAACAAAAGAAACACAACATAAAGTACGTGTTGTGAAGTCTGGCAAAGATAAAGGAACTCTTTACCTTGATACAAATGGTAATGCTCATTATGACATCTTTGACCAAAAACTTGGCGATGTAACAGTAACAGCATCAAGTGATTCAGTATTCAACAACTTTAAAGCAGATATTTATGATGCTTTAACTACTAAGTACACTGACAAAGGTACATTAGTATTCAAAGTATTAGGCGATAAGAATGTTGTAACAAGTGAAATTGGTTCACAAGCAGTACAAGTGAACGTTCTTAACAATCCAAATCTATAAGTCGATTATAGATAAAGTAAAAAATCAGTGGGGATTCATCCCCGCTGATTTTTTAATAGAAAGAAGGCTCTTGTAAATTTACAAGAGCCTTCTTTCTATTTCTTAAACTTAAACATATCCCCACTCAAATTCGAATCACTATACACGAACAATACCATGTTAATGTTGTTGTCTTGAATGTATTGATATACATCTTTTTCGTGATAGTGACGCAGGTCGAGGATAGATGTGTGTTTGAAACTTTGTGCTAAGTGTGGCACGATTGCGTTTGCGAATGAGTCTTTTAGGACTAGGGCGCGTACTTCATTTTGTGCATTGTTATTTTCGATGACGATTTCTGGATAGTCATCTGTGTAATAACCTGCGTATGATGTTGTATCTTTTTGTTTTTCTACGCCGTATATTTCATCTAAGTTTTGGTGAATAGTACCTTGCACATCTTTTGCGGTTACGCTTGTGAAGTTGAAACCGTCTTTCGGTGTGTAGTAGCATAATTTTTCACCATTGGCATCGATGAGTTGGTATAGTTGGTTGTTAAAACTTCCAACTAAATGTTTATTTTGCGCACATGTCCGAGTGTAGTCTTCTTTTTTTATTTCTTTTCCTTTATATATAGAAGATTGTTGCCCGATTGTGTTCATTATATATTGGTAACCTAAGAAGGCACCGTCCATATTCCAATGATGATCTGTTTTGAAATACATGTCTTGTATTTCTTCGTTTGTATAGTTCTGTTTAAAGTGTTCCATCAGTTTTATTGGCTTTACGTCTGCTGGAAGCTTCTTTAGAAAGTAATTTAAATTTTCCTGTGCATATGTATGAATATGAGAAGGTAATTTAAATGATAATGCATTCGTTTTTGACGGTGGTAAAGCAAAGTAAAACTCAACGTTTTGTTCTTTTAAAAACTGAGATAAATCGTTTATAGCGGGCATGGATTGGTCAATTTCATTATATTTTTTTGTCCACGCCGGGTTTTTCAGGAGCCATTTATCATCAGTTAAAATAATGTCGTTAATGAGAGATTTGCCCATATTAATTTGAGCAATTGTATAGTTTTTAATAAGCTCATCTCGTCCGATTAGTTGATCATTTGTGTATGTTTCGACATCTTTAAAGAAGCTACCAGTTAGGAGAGCTTCTTTCGTAAGTGCTGGTTTTTGAGCGAGCGGCCGATTTTCAACTGGTGAAATGTCTCGGTCTGTTTTGAGTAACGATAATATGCCAAATGAAAAGATAATGGTGAGAAAACCGATAAACAGGATGAGGTTCCCCAATTTTTTCATAATAACGTTTCCTTCCTACATCAGTTAAAACCTGAAATAAATAAATGGATTATATGTTGAGTTAATCAAGTACATAACCGAAATCATAAATAATGTTAGTAATAATATAGGACGTACAAATTGCATTGTGAACATATACGTTTTTGGCGCAAGTTCTAGTATGTTTTTCATTCGTTTTAAAATTGGTGTCGCTGCGATAAAGGCAATGAGAAATACGATAATGTATTCATGTACGTATAACATCGTATTGTCATCGATGAAAGATTGGCCACCTATGCCGAACATCGCTTTTAAATATTGGAACGAGTAAGCGAAATTGTCAGCTCGGAAGAAGACCCAACCGATCATAACGATTAGTAATACGTATGCATGTTGCAGTGGCTTCCATAGTTTGTTTAATATTTTTTCGAATCCAGCTTTTTCAATTGAAATAATAAAGCCGTAATATAAGCCCCAGGCGATAAATGTCCAGCTCGCCCCGTGCCATAAACCAGTTAACCCCCATACGATGAAGAGGTTACGATAATTCGCTAGTTTTGAAACGCGGTTTCCGCCGAGCGGGATATATATGTAATCGCGGAACCAAGAGCCGAGTGTAATATGCCATCTTCTCCAAAACTCTGAAATAGATTTAGAGATGTACGGATAGTTGAAGTTTTTCGGGAAATCAAAGCCGAACATTTTTCCAAGTCCGATTGCCATATCAGAGTACCCTGAGAAATCGAAATAAATTTGCAGGGTATAGGCGATAATACCAATCCATGCCGTTCCAACACTCATTTCAGATGGTGGTAAGGCAAAGATTTTATCAGCGACGAATCCAACTTGGTTAGCGATTAATATCTTTTTTGCTAGTCCGAGAACGAAAATTTGAATACCTTCTGTGAATCGTTCAAAAGAATGGATGCGCGTTTTAATTTGCTCAGCGACGATATTGTAACGAACAATTGGTCCGGCAATAAGCTGAGGGAAAATAGAGATATATAGCGCTAAGTTAAGTGGATTTTTTTGAACATCCCCATCTTTACGGTATATATCGATGACATAGGACATCGCTTGGAATGTATAAAATGAAATTCCAATTGGTAGTGGAATAGGTTCCACATGAATAGATAAGTGCAATATGTTGTTTAAAATGTCTGTGAAAAATGAAATATACTTAAAATAAGAAAGTAATAGTATATTTCCGACTACAGCCATAATTAAAAATGTGACTTTCATATTTTTTCGTTTATCATAATGATGCACGAGTAGGCCGAAGCAGTAGTTTAATACGATGGAAAAGAGCATTAAAAGAACGAAACGTGGTTCGCCCCATGCATAGAAAATTAAACTAAATGCAAGTAATACGAAATTACGTAGCTCGGCACGCACTATAAAATAGAGAAATAATACGAGAGGTAAAAAGATAAATAAGAAAATCGAACTACTAAATACCAAAGGACTCTCCTCACTTTTTCGAAATACATTTCGTAAAAAAAACGACATATCTATTATATATTCTTTTTTATAATAGTGCCTTTAATATTTTAGCATGTTAATAATTCGATTAAAATAATTATTCTATATAATAGAAGAAAAGCGGTATGGAATCCTTTTGACACCCACTATCTGGATAAGATAAGATGAATAAGGTGTGATTTGTTTAGAAGGGAAGAGATGGTGTGTTATTTAACTCGTTTGAGTTTATTTTTTTATTTTTACCGATAGCATTTCTTTTATATTTTTTATTAAATAAATTTGGACAAACTACTTTAGCGAAAGCTTGGCTTGTGGCAGCATCTTTATTTTTCTATAGTTATTGGAACATAAAGTATTTGCCGCTTATGTTAGTATCGCTCATTGTGAACTACTTTATCGGAATGAGGCTCGTGAAGCATAAGAGTAAACTTCTTTTAACAGTAGGCTTACTATTTAATATAGGAATGCTTAGTTATTTCAAGTACTATGATTTCTTTTTGCAAAATGTAAATTCGTTATTTGGAACTCATTTTACATTATTATCATTAACGTTACCGCTTGCGATTAGTTTCTATACATTCCAAAAGATTGCGTTTTTAGTAGATACATATCGCGGGGAAACGGAGGCATGTCATTTTCTTGATTACGCTCTGTTTGTAACATTTTTCCCGCAACTTATTGCAGGACCAATTGTACACCATGCGCAAATTATGCCGCAATTTGCGGATCGTAGTAAAAAGCGTTGGCAATCAAATTATATCGTTCTCGGTATTTTTGTATTTGCCATCGGTATTTTCAAGAAAGTAGGGATTGCAGACGTTTTATCTCCTGTCGTACGGGAAGGGTTTGATGTACAGCAGTCGCTAACCTTTGTTGAAGCTTGGCTTTCATCATTAGCGTTTACATTTCAGTTATACTTTGATTTCAGTGGATATAGCGATATGGCAATTGGAATTGCGTTAATGTTCAACATTAAATTGCCTCAAAACTTTAACTCACCTTATAAAGCGGTGAGTATACAAGACTTTTGGCATCGTTGGCATATGACATTAAGCCAGTTTTTAACGAAATATGTGTATATTTCTCTTGGAGGAAATCGAAAAGGTATTACGCGTACATACGTCAATATTATGATTGTCTTCTTAATAAGTGGACTTTGGCATGGGGCTGGTTGGACATTTATTTTCTGGGGATTTCTGCACGGATTAGCTTCGGTCGTTCATCGTTTGTGGAACAAAGCAGGAGGGTGCATGCCGGCCTGGGCGGGATGGCTCGTGACGTTTTTCTTCATTAATATAACGTGGGTATTCTTTAGAGCAACATCGATGCATGATGCGGTGAAAGTGTTAAAAGGAATGTTTGGATTTAATGGATTCGAACTAGCCAATAGCGTATTCCCGGTATTTGTTATTGAGAAGCTACAATTTTTAAAAGGGTACGGTGTTTCATTTACTGAAGCATACCATGTTTCATTATTAAATACGGAAATAGTAGCGTATATTTTCGGAGCATTATGTATTAGTTTCTTCTTAAAAAATTCAATTCAGTTAAAAGACTCATTCCGTCCGACAGTATGGACGGCGTTATTTACTGCAATATTACTTGTGTATAGTGTATTGCATTTAACGAGTATTAGTGAGTTTTTATACTTTAATTTCTAGGTGGAGAATATGAAAAACAAACAGTGGCTTATTTTCGTTTTTGTATGTGTTTTTGTTCCACTTGCAGGTGTTGGAATATTTAATGGCTATGCAGATTCACTTTGGTTATTCTCTCATAAAAATAAGTGGAATAATGTTCAGTTTGGGTTTAATGAGAGACAACAAAAAACGAATTATATAACATATCGTCCGTTTACTTATGATGGCGTTATACTTGGAAGTAGTAGAACAACGTTTATCAATGAGAATGATTTTACTGGATTAAACGCATTTAATTATGCGGTAAGTAGTACAGATCCGCGTGAGTACGATGCGTACATTGAATATGCAAAAGAGAGAAAAGGTAGTGAATTATCTTCTATTGTGATTGGTTTAGATTTCCTTGGAACGAACAAAAATAGAGAAATCGGTTTTGAAAAGCCAGAAGTATATATTAATGAGGCACAAAGCTTACTATATCCAATTAAATCGTATGTGAGTATGGATGGGATTACATATTCCCGAAATACAATTCAAAACTCCATTCATCACAATAAGACTATTGATGTATATAATCGCGATAACATAAAATCGATGCGTGAGTATACGAAAGAAGAGCGTGACACACAAATTGCTGCGCAAGTAGATAAATTTAGTAGAGAGATTTATGGCGGGAATTATGAGTATCAAAATATGAAGGAAATATTAGGAAGTGTAAAATCTCATAATCCGAATACAAAGTTTTATATTTTTACAACTCCTGTTTCAGAGCCATTGTTCCGTGCGATGATTCAATCAGGACGTTGGGAAGATTATAAAAGGTGGCTCCATGATACTGTCGATGTATTTGGAGAAGTACATCATTTCATGTATTTAAATTCAGTAACAAAGAACTTAGATAACTATATGGATGGACATCATTTCAGACCAGAAGTCGGAAAGATAATTGCACATAAAGTTGTAAATGAAGAAGATCGTAATGTGCCGAAAGATTTTGGGATTGTTATTACGAAGGATAATATTGATGAGGTGCTGGAGCAGATTCATGCATCGTTTCAATAGAAAGAAATAGTTTTGTTTCAAAGATCGAATCTTCATGTGATTCGATCTTTTTTAGTAGTCCACAAAAAATTTAATTAAGCGAGAAAAAGCAATTATGACTGGAGTAGAAAGAAGCAGCATCCAAATAGATGCTGCTTCTTTCTATTCTATTTCTAAATCAACAATTAAGTAGGCAAGTATAACGATGAAAAAAATGCTAACAGATGGCGCTGTTAATACGTGACCAGACATAAAGCCAATGCCAAGTGATAGGATGAGTGTACTAGATAATAGCATATATTTTACAGTTATAATTTTCTTAAAGTTTGTGATCATAAGGATGAATAGTTTAATACCGAAGTATAGAAGTGGTATTAAGTAAATAAGGAAACCGATAATTCCAAAGGCGAAAAATAGGTCATGGAAGTCCATTTCAATTAATTTAATTTTAACTGTGTAGTTACCAGCGTAACCCATTCCAAAAAGTTTTTGTGAGAGCGGTGCTTCTTTATAGTATTGTTTGTATACTTTTAAGAATTTGTCCCGATCACTATAAATTAAACTCTTCACTTCAGAGTCTGTTAGTTCACCTTTTGCGTGTTTTTTTGCATCCTCTGGATTTTCTTTAATTACTTTTCCTTCTTTTTTATCCTGTTCTTCTTGTACTGATTTTTTGTATTCGTATATTTGCATGTGGATTCCCATATTTTTTGCGATAGGAGTATGCGGTGTAAGAACAATTAAACCTCCTAGTACAACTGCTGCAACGATGGTGTTTACAAGATATGTGAATCCTTTTTTTTCTTTTTTACGGTTTAGTATATATTCAATGAACGAGAAGAAAAGTGCTACGCCTAATGTTAGCACAATTGCACCATATCCAACTTTTGTTCCGACCATAATACTTGCATACATCGCAAGTATTGTTGGAATCCAGTAATATATTTTCGAGAAAGAAGTTGTTTTATAAATCGAATATAAGACAACGATTGGGAACATAATCGCGAAGAGAGCACTTAAATCATTTCCAGCAAAGAACCAACCTCTTGAGCCAATTTTTGAGTGAGGATAGCTTGGGAAATCAGTGCCAGTTTGCATTGCGATAATCATTGTGATGCTTAAAATTAAAGTTGCATATAAGAAATATGTAATGATTTTATGAAACACATATTCTTTATTTTTTAGCTCTTTAAAGACGATAATATATCCAAACAGTAGCACAATTGGATATATGCTCTTTAAAATAAATTTAACTTCTTCTCCAAATGAAACTGGAGATTTAACCATCATATTATTTACAAGACCGATTGCCAGTGCAATGCCGAGTAAACATAAATAGAGAATGTACTTTTTCGCGCCTTGTTGTTTATGATGAAGAAGTAGATAACCTAATGCAAGAAGCATAAAGGTGAAACGGACTACGATTCCGACTGTTGCGCTCATGTGTAATATATAGATTGAAAAAGACGTTAATAAATCTAAAATTGGTTGAAACACGATGAATAGCAGTAGGAAATGCGGGAAGTAGTTATCCGTCTGTTTTAACTTAGTAACCATATGTTCCTCCATTTCTTCATTCCTTTATTTCAGCACCCCTCTATATAATAGGAAGGGGAATGAATTTCTATATTTAATTTTTATATCAGACTTAAGAATACACCATTTCATTGTAATGGTAAATAGATGAAGAGCCGGGATAAACCGACTTTAATTTCTATATTTTTCAACGAAATTGTATGTTTTATGCAAGGCGATATACAAATTACGAGATTATTAGACAGAAAATTAAGAAAAAAGAAGGGTTTTTCACATCCTTTCTATAATTATATAAGTATAATCTTTGTGTAGAAAAGAGGGGTATATATAATGGAAGTAACAAGTAAAACAGAATCTGTCATTGTGAAATATGAAGGGCACGTTGCAACGGTTATGGTCAATCGCCCAGAGGTGTTAAATGCATTAGATGAGCCAACGTTAAAAGAGCTATTACAAAAATTGAAAGAAGTAGCGGAGAGTTCTGCACACATTGTTGTGTTATGTGGGAACGGCCGTGGTTTTTCTGCGGGTGGAGATATTAAATCGATGCTTTCAAGTAATGATGAAAGTAAGTTTGATGGTATTATGAATACTATTTCTGAAGTCGTTGTGACTTTATATACGATGCCGAAGCTTGTTATTAGTGCGATTCATGGACCAACTGCTGGTCTTGGATTAAGTATTGCACTAACAGCTGACTATGTGATGGCAGATATATCATCCATTATTGCGATGAACTTTATTGGAATCGCTTTAATTCCAGATGGTGGCGGCCATTTCTTCCTTCAAAAACGCGTCGGTGAAAATATGACGAAGCAAATTATTTGGGAAGGAAAGAAATTATCGGCGAGCGAAGCGCTTGAAATCGGTTTAATTGATGAAGTAATCGGCGAGGATTTCCAAACGGCTGTGAAGCAAAAAATTAGTGAATGGTCACAAAAGCCGATCAAAGCGATGATTCAAACGAAGCAAATTTTATGTGAAGTAAACCGTTCTAATTTAGAACAAACGCTGCAGCTTGAAAAACGCGGTCAATATGCGATGAGACAAACTGCGGATCATAAAGAAGGTATTGCTGCATTTTTAGAAAAACGTTTGCCGGCATTTAAAGGAGAATAAAGTGTAGTAATAGTTTTACTAACGGTTAATTTAAGGTAAAGGGGAGAAAGTGCTAACACATTTTAGTATAATTGTGTTAGCACTTTTTTTAGGAGTAATATATGAAGAAAATTATTGGTGTTATCGTTATTATTTTACTTACTTATTATGCTTTGCATAGTACACCATCTCTTGCGGTACGAACTGCACTATTCTTTGAAGGGCATCCAATTGTTGCTTTCTCAGGTGAAGTGGAGAAAGAACGGGATGTGAAAAAAGAGGCGATTCCTGATGAGTACCAAACCTTATATGGCGATAAGAAAGAAGAACCAGAGCATTATTTCTTTCCGGCAGTAAGGGCACACGGATCAGGAATTGATATGTTAAGTGCTTGTGTGAAAAAAGAGTGGTTATTTTATAAGGCAGAGCTCGGCTGCTATTAAACATAGGAGGAAATAACAGTAAACAAAAATTTATAAAACACTCTAAAATTTTATAATTACGGGTTGCGTATTTTACAGAATTTAACATACAATATTTTTAGGTGACGAAAATGAAGAATTATATTTCAATTGGGAAAGCTGCAAACATATTAGGTAAAACACAACAAACTTTACGGAATTGGGATAAAGAAGGTGTTTTTATTGCGGATAGAACACATTGAAAAAAACGAAGAATCCGAATTAGTGGAAGATCTTATAGCAATCACGACCTCTTTTTCTGCAAAAATTCATGGGAAAAGAGGAGGTAGAAAATTAGAAAATGCAATAAAATCCGTATTAGAAAAGGGTGAAAAGGATGAAAACAACGCGGACTTGTAAGATCAATTCTATTACAAAAGAACAAATAGAAGATTTAATTTCTTTAATTCGCACCTTCGAAAGTGCAAAACGATATAGTTTTAATCGTTTAATTGAAGGAGAAAACGAGAAAGAATTGATTAAAAAACTACAACTTAAATATTTGTTAAACAAACGCTTTTGTGAAGATGCAGTTTTGCAAGCACAAACCATCCTTTCCTCCCAAAAAGAACTTCTTCCTGTTTACCTAGAAAACAATCAAAAAAAATTAGAAAAAACATTACAAAAAAAAGATGATTATGAAAGTGGCAGGAAAAACCCAAAAAAAGTTTCATTAGAAATGTGTCTAATTGGATTAAGAAAAAGACAACAAAAATTAGAACAAAAAATTGAAATGTATGAAACACATATTAAAAATGGAACATTACCTCCTATTATTTTTGGTGGACGGAAAAATTTCTATGAAAGAATGAAAGATAAGATATCCAATCAAGAATGGAAAGATTTACGTACAAGGCAATTATATTCTCGCGGAGATAAAAGTAAAAAAGGGAATTTGAACATGCGCATTACAGTTGATGATTGTGGGCAAGGATGGTTAGAAATTGCAAATCCATTAGGACGAACAAATGGAAAAACAAAAAGCCCACGAATC
>NZ_JAQFTZ010000019.1:0-28489 GCF_027715825.1 Bacillus cereus group sp. Bc061 | reverse complement strand
GATTCGTGGGCTTTTTGTTTTTCCATTTGTTCGTCCTAATGGATTTGCAATTTCTAACCATCCTTGCCCACAATCATCAACTGTAATGCGCATGTTCAAATTCCCTTTTTTGCTTTTATCTCCGCGAGAATATAATTGTCTTGTCCGCAAATCTTTCCATTCTTGATTGGATATCTTGTTTTTCATTCTTTCATAGAAATTTTTCCGTCCACCAAAAATAATAGGAGGTAATGTTTTATTTTTAATATGTTTTGCATACGTTTCAATTTTTTGTTCTAATTTTTGTTTTCGTTTTCTTAATCCAATTAGACAAGTTTCTAATGCAACTTGTTTAGGTCTTTTTTTGCCGCGTTCATAATCATCTATTTTTTGTAATGTCTTTTCTAACTTTTTTTGATTGTTTTCTAGGTAAACAGGAAGAAGTTCTTTTTGAGAGAAAAGGATCGTTTGCGCTTGTAAAATTGCATCTTCACAAAAACGTTTATTTAACAAATATTTAGGTTGTAGTTTTTTTATCAATTCTTTCTCGTTTTCGCCCTCAATCAAACGATTAAAACTATATCGTTTTGCACTTTCGAACGTACGGATCAAAGTAATTAAATCTTCCATTTGTTCTTTTGTAATAGAATTGATTTTACAAGTACGTGTTGTTTTCATCCTTCCCCCCCCTTTTCATCACCTGAAAATATTATAGGTTGAATTCTGTAAAATATAAAACCTGTAATTGTAAATTTTTATAGTTTTTTATAGATTCTTATTTACTGTTATTACCTCCTTCCAATTCTAGTGTGATGCAAAAATGAAATAAAAAAACACTCCTCCCTAAAAAAGGGACGAGTGTTTTATTCGTGGTTCCACCCTTGTTTCAATTCGCAAAGTAACACACTTCACCAATTTCTCAAGTCTAAAATAACGGTTTTTGCCGGCAAGCAATTACTAAATGTTCGTTCACTGCTGCAGTTCAGAGGTGGTAATCTATTTTTTCGTATTAGGAAGCTCACAGCCAAAGGCTTCCCTCTCTGAGAATCGTAAAAAATTGATCGTGTCCTCATCATCACTTCTTGATGTCGAATTTTGTAGTTATTGTTCATTATATTGAATTGTTAGAAAAAATCAATATATTTTTTATATAACATACGAAATTTTTCTCTTCTTATATTATAACAGAATTTACGACACTTCTCTAATTCCCTAAAAACGGTATAATTCATATAGGAGGTGCACCAATAATGATTGCTGTTTTTTGTATCATCGCTACATTTCTTTCTGTTCTATTCGCTATCATGCATCGGCACAAATATCCTGGTTATAGCATTTTAGCGGTAGCTATTATACCAGCTGTTTCCTTCTATGTATTAGGTAAATATCAATATACGGAAGTATTTATCGGTTTTGCAATCTTCTACTGCGTCTTTGGATACATACTAACAATAAAAAGAATTTTATTGAATCGTTAAAAAGGACCGATTTCTGCTGACAGAAATCGGTCCTCGCACGTACCTTCCGGTTGCCCACACGAAAGCTACGTAATTCGCTTATTTATCTTCTTTGTTCATAAAAAACTTATGATGCGGAAGATCCACATTTAATGCCTCTAATTGTTTCTTTTCATTGTCTAAAATCTCTTTTGCCTTTGTTTTTGTTGCCTCATCTAATCCCGCAAAGATATCTTCATGCTTCTCTTTCTCTGGGAGTTTCACGCCTAACTTCGTTAATTCTTCTTTTGCTTGCTCATGCGTTAATTTGCCGGACTTAACTTGTTCAAAAATTGATTTCACTTTTTCTTTCGCCTGTTCATCTAAGTTAGCAAGCATATCTTTACGCTTACCCTTCTCCGGCATTTTCACGCCTAATTTCGTTAATTCTTCTTGCGCTTGTTCACGTGTTAATTTTCCGGATTTCTCTTGCTCTAAAATTGATTTCGCTTTTTCTTTCGTTTGATCATCTAATCCCGCAAACATTTCTTTGTGTTTACCCTTTTCCGGCAACTTCACTCCTAGTTTTGTCAATTCTTCTTTTGCTTGTTCTCTTGTTAATTTTCCAGACTTTTCTTGCTCTAAAATTGATTTCGCTTTTTCTTTCGTTTGATCATCTAATCCCGCAAACATTTCTTTACGTTTTTCTTTCTCTGGAAGCTTTACACCTAACTCCTCCAACTGTTTCTTTGTATCGTCCATAATTGTTTTTACTTTTTGTTTTGTAGCATCATCTAAATCTTTTTTCGCCGTTTTTGCAGACTGATCCACTGCTTGAGTATTCGTTGCCGCGAATGCCGGAATACCGACTCCTCCAATGATTCCGAATGATAAAGCACCTGCAATCGCTAAATACCCAACTGTTTTCTTCTTCATAGGAAATTTCCTCCTTCATATTTCTAATGCATGTACACTTTCGTATACAACGCCTATAGTAATGTTGGTTTCTTAACATTTCCTTAACGACTTAACAAAAAAACACCGCTCATCCCGAGCGGTGTTTTTCTAAGCTTTTTGTAATTGTAATTCTTCACGTTCCATTATTTTTCTTAATACGATTGTTTGTGTCATTGTAAATAAGTTACCTGTTATCCAGTACAACACAAGTCCTGATGGTGCCGCAAATCCCATAAATAAAATCATTGCGGGCATCATAATTTGCTGCATCTTTAGCATTTGTACTTGTTCTCCAGGTGTAATATTCGATTGGAAAACCTTCATTTGAATAAATGTCGTTAATGCTGCAATAATCGGTAATATATGATAAGGATCTGCATGTCCTAAGTTCACCCATAAAAACGAAGATGTACGAATCTCTTCTGTTCGGCTAATCGCATAATACAAAGCAGAGAAAATCGGCATTTGTATAAAGATTGGCCAACAACCAGCAAGTGGATTCCAACCGCCTGATTTCATTAGTTCTGACATTTCTTTTTGATACTGTTTTTGTTTTTCTAGATCTTTGCTTACATCACCGTATTTCTGCTTTAACTTCTGCAATTCAGGTTGCATTTTCTTCATTTTCGCTTGGCTACGATATTGCGAAACAGCTAATGGAATCATTGCTGAACGAATAACGAGCGTCATAATAATGATAGCAATCCCAAAGCTAGCTCCCGGTATATGATGAGCAACAAATTGAATCATAAACGAGATTGGATATACAAAATAATGATCCCAAATTCCCGTACTATGTGCATCAATTGGTGCTGCATTACTGCAACCAGATAAAACAAAAACAAGTAATAATGATAAACTAACGAGCACAGCTCGGTATGATTTTAACATGTTCATTCCTCCAATGTTTCGTAATTATTTAGCGAAACATTGGTGTATACGGACCGACCTCGTCATTCTCTTCACTTGATTCTTGTCTGCGTACAGAACGAATCATTCCATATTTATAAAAAATAGAAAATAGCGGTACATTCCCCGCACTATCTTCACATGTATCAACTAACGCAAATGCTCTTTGTCTACCGCTCGATGCTTGCTGACGCACAAAGCGAGAAACGTTAGCAAGGAAGAAAACTTCTAATAAACAAAGTGCTGTCGTTACAAACGATATATATAGAATTGCATCCTGCAATAAAAATTCCATCGCTTCACATCCTTAATAAGGTCATTTTAGCACATTCGGCAAACATTCTCTATTTCCTTTTATCGTCAAAAAAAGTATTTTGCATATTTTCTCAAGAAAATAATAATTAAGAAACATTGTATTCGCTTTCTTTAGTATATTCACACACATCAATGAATAGGCTTGATTTATTAGAAATTTATAAAATTTTTGCATTATAATAAAACTATTGCCAGTTTTTGAAAAAACCTTTATTCTCTTCTTGTAATCAAAAATGAATATGGAGATGAAACATACTATGGGTCAACTAGGAGACGCCGATTACGTTCCCGACACCGCCTTTTTATCCTTCCCAGCAGCTAAAACATTTCACTTAGAATTTATCATACAGTTGGTTGTTATTTTCGTAGCTTCTATTTTGTATGCAATTTCTATGAATATGTTCTTTATCCCGCATAACATGATTAGCGGTGGATTCGCTGGGGTAGGGATGATTATCGGTTATTTAATGCACTACAATATCGGTGCACTTATCTTTTTACTAAACATTCCTCTTCTTATTTTAAGTCACTTTTACTTAGGCAAGAAGACAACCTTTTTAACAGCGTACTTTGTAGCTGTATCATCGTTAGCGATGAACATTATCCCTGTACACCAAGTTTCAGACGATATTTTACTATCTTCTGTATTCGGCGGTGTAATCTGCGGAGCAGCTTCAGGAATCATATTCCGATTTGCTTCTTCAACAGGTGGTTTTGATGTTGTTGGATTGATTGTAGCGAAATATCGAGATGTTTCAATTGGAGCAATCATATTTGTATTCAACTTAATCTTACTTGTTGTAGCAGGATTTATTTTCGGATGGGATATTACACTTTATACGTTAATTAGTCGATTTGTAGTCAGCAAAGTGATCGATGCTGTGCATACGAAACATATTAAATTAACGATAATGACAATTACAGAAAAAGGCGAGGAAATAAAAAGCGCCCTACTACATCACGGCATACGTGGCGTGACAATGGTAGATGCTGTCGGCGGCTATACAAACCATAAGAAAAAAATGATTTACACTGTCGTGACTCGCTATGAGTTAGGCGAAATGAAACGTATTATCCGTCAAGTGGATAACAAAGCATTTATGAATATTACTGAAACAGTTGAAATTGTCGGCCGTTTCAAACGTATATAAAAAAAGTCAATACATGAAAGGGCATCACATATTATATGTGATGCCCTTTGTTATTCAACTCACGCACCTTTTAGCATAATACAATCACTACGTTTATTACTACAAATCGGAGGATAGCATTCCATATACAATACTGTCTGTCCATTCATCTTTATTCCAGAAATCTTGTATGAAATGTGCTTCCTTTCTCATACCTATTCGTTCACACAATTTTTGTGAAGCTGTATTACGTGCATCAAGATTAGCTTGTATACGATGTACATTACATTCATGAAATAATTTAAATACCAAACGACTTACTGCTTCTGTTGCCAAACCTCTCCCAGCTACTTCATTTGAAAAACTATAGCCAATCTCAACAGTGTCTCTCATATTTGTGTACCATACGGATAAATCACCAACTACCTTAGTTTTGTATATAACCGCCAAACTTAATATTGAGTCTTTAGTAAGTGCATTGTTTGCTAGCTTCTTATTAAATCTTTCCTGCATGTCTTCATGAGTCCACTTATTATGTAATAGGAACTTACATGTATCCTCACTATTATAAATAGCAAATACATCCTGTAAATCAGTACTTTTAAAAGGTCTAATTATTAATCTTTCTGTTGTGAACTCCAAGTTAGCTCTCCTCCCTTACATTACATGCATGCCATAAAACACTTTTTATCGTATTTAAGCCTTCTTAGATCTCACCTTGATTACATATTTCATCAAAATAAATGAAACTCCTTCTTCTACTAAACCGCACCGTTAATGGTATTTCCTTGCATTTTTTATTTTTTACACTTATTACAAAATCAGATAATTCTATTATTATGTCTCTAAATGTGTTATAATGAAAACAGACTCACAAAAAAGAGTATATAGACTTGGAAGTTTCTCATATTTTACAAACAAAAAGAAACGAGCAGTCAGGTATATTTCAGACACCATACACGTAACGGTTTAAATAACCGATCATCTTAGTTACTCTTCAATGATCTTTTTATAAAAAGATACGTACAATTAAAACTCACTTCAATATACTATACCTACCTTTTTGACTTCCAAATCATCTTATTACATAAGGAGATGAACATATGAATCAATATATACGATATACAATAGCTGTCCTGTTTGCTATTATCGGCGGAACAATCTGCTTCTGGACAAACACTCAGCTTGGAGAGAATATCATTTTTAATGGAATCGAAACACTTGTAAGCGCTTCAATTTTAGGTGGATACATTTTCTTCCTCTTTAATCCAGAAGAAAATGCGCAAAAAACAATGTTATTAACAATGATCGGAATTGTCGGCGGATGCATTTCCTACTCAATGACTAACTATACATTACCACTTCAATTAAGCTCAGCTTTCTTCCACGGTCTATGGACTTGGTTCATTGCATTCTGTCTAGCAGATGTATTCAACCTATTACAAGACAACGAAGAAGAAAACGGTCGCCAAATTGAAAGTAACTCGTAAGCTGGAAGATGTTCTTCCAGCTTTTTTTATGTTGGTTTGCATACCCTGATTGGTATTTACCAGATTATATCAGCGATTTTTCAAATATATCGACGATTTCTACACTTATATCAGCGATTTTTTCATTATATCGACGGTTCGACACAGGATATCGACTTACCGACAATTTTCGGCAATCTATTTATACTCTATACCCCGCCACTACAATAAAAAGAAGTTACCCTCACGGCAACTTCTTTTCCATATACCCCATCCAGTACCAACCAGATTATATCAGCGATTTTTCAAATATATCGACGATTTCTACACTTATATCAGCGATTTTTTCATTATATCGACGATTCGACACAGGATATCGACTTACCGACATTCTTCGACAATCAAGACGCTCAACATACCCTATCCCCCAAGCAATTTACTGCCGAACTCTACGATTAAAAAGATAATTAATAAGATCGCGAGTATTTTTAATGCTACATATGCCACTTTAAAAACAACATAAATGAGCAAGACGATTAAAATAATCGTTAAAATTTCCATCTAGAATTCCTCCAAGCTTTGCTCTTCTTATCTTATTTTACTCGCCCCACACTTTTTATGGAACGGCATAAGAAGACATAGAAAAAAGAGGTTACCTCACCCATCGTAAGATACCCTCTTCTTTAGCTGCTCAAACCATTCTCTCTCTAATTGTAAATATCCCATTCCACTCTTCTCAGCGCTCTTCAATTCTTTATCAGCTTTCCTCATATAAGTACGAGATGCTTCCATATCGCCCTCTAAATATTTAATAATTCCTTGTGTGCGATAATATCCGTTTAGATCCATTTTTGTAATAGCCTTCCCATGTTCCCTCGCTTCTTCTAAAGAAAGACTATCCATCTCATAAAGGGCTTTATATAAAAGGTACCAACTATGAAAACTACTAACGAAAAACTTATTTTCTTTCGTTACAGGTAGTTGAACAATTTGTTTTATATACGGTACAGCTCTTTCCATTCCCTCTTGATCCGCACGAGCCAAAAAGACGAGCATAAGTCTACTCATTATCTCTTTTATCCCTTTATTCTCTTTTATTTTTTCCTCACTCAGTTCTACCAATCTTTCATCCCAATCTCTCGGTCTTTTATAACTAAATAACTCACTCGATATTTGAATCTCATATAAATGATTTCTAGCTCTTTCATCATCTTTAATTAAAATAAGAAATTGCATACCATCACTCATAAGCGTTCCTTTTATCGGCACAATTGTAACCGCAAAGATTGCAAAATGGAAAAAGGAAAAATATAAAAGATATTGATAATAACTCACCATATATATGTAACCTGAAGTAATACCAAATAATAAACTCGTAATCGGTCCACCTAAAGTAAGCCATGCCCACTTTTTCGAAAGGTTCGGTGTCTCTATAGAAGGTGGTACTAGTGTTGCAACGCCTCCAAAGTACGCCCATAATTTATTTTCTCGAATGCGTACTTTCCCCTTCTCTTTTTGAACAGTAATGGGTCCTACTGTCATAAATTTAAAATTCAAACCACCTATTACACCGAATACTACATGCCCTAGTTCATGAATGGCTAATACTAACAATGAAATTCCAACTATTGCCCATAGGTTCAAAATTACTTCTAATTTCCCAGTTCGGATTACTCCGTATAAAATGGACAAAACTAACGCCGCCGTCATAGTACCAGCTGGCCTTCTTAAAATATCCACCTTTTTCTCCCCTTAATAAATCATTTTTCTATGCATTTCGTACATATATGTTCCAACATGTAAAACCCAAACGAACGAAATCATAATGACCATAAAATAATCTTTCCCATCTAAAAGTACATAAGCAATTGCCACTAACCATGCACAGGCAAGTGTCATATTTGTATATTGATATACCTTATATCCCGCCTCATGAACAATTTGTTTTTGTCCTTCATCTGCATTCTTTGCCCACATTTCCATTGACTGAGAATACGTAACACTCTGTTCTGGATATAAAGCGTTATACCTTTTCCTCATTACAGACCCTAACCAAGTTATAGCAATAAAGCACACTGTAGATACCACAATACTTACACTAACAAAGAGCAAGCTCCCTTCTTTTGTATACGTTCTATAAAACGCAATAACTGAGCAAACAAACCATGATGGAATAATAATTTCCATTACTCGAAAATAAATAAGCACTATCCCTAACCTTCGTCCCTTAACATTTTCTTCTTCATCTTTCGTTTGTGCGAGTACTCTTGTACGCTTCCAAATATAATATATAGCTATTACGCCAAATAAACTCATCATGCCAATGCTAATAACAGGGGATATTTTACTAGTTCCCTCTGTTGCACTATCCCCTACTACATACCCTATGAACCCGCCACATATCACTCCTGCTAACAGCTTCAGTATAGCCAACATTTTCCCCTTTACTTTACCCTTCACCATCATCTTCCCCCTCCACTAACGTAAATATTTCCTCCACCGGTACATTGAAAATTTGTGCGATTTTTAACGACAATACGATAGATGGTGCATAATCCCCGCGCTCAATTAAACTAATCGTTTGCCGCGATGATCCAATCGCTTTCCCCAAATCCCCTTGTGATAAACGATGCTTTGCTCGCAATTCCCTCACTCGATTTTGAAGCTTCATATCTTCCCTCTTTTTCATTTATTTAATTAAAATTGTAAATAATATCCTTATTTTTGTCAATTATAATTGTCATTTTGACGTTAATAATTGACAATATAATCTATAAATTTTTAAACAGGTAAACAAAAACTTATTAAAATAAAAAAGGCAGTGCATCTGCACTGCCTTCCTAAATTCTGACATAGAATGGATTCCATATTAACTTGCGTTTTGTAATAATGCTCGTTTTAACTGTTTACGGAAACGAACTCCTAACGTAATTGCTACAATCGCAATCACTCCAAAAATAATTTTACCGATATGACCTTCTAGCGCTCCAAAAATATCATGTAAATTGCCACCTAGCCAGTAACCACCGATTAAGAAGAATGATACCCAAAATAGAGCACCTGAGTAAATTGTAATTGCAAAACGGCGGAACGGTAAGTTAATAATTCCCGCAAAGTATCCTGTAAAGTGACGTACACCAGGAATAAAGAAACCGATAAAAATCAAGAAGTATCCATACTTATCAAACCACATTCTTGTTAAGTCGATTTTTCTTTGTGTTAAAAATACGTATTTCCCATACTTTTGAACAAAGGGCATTCCTAATTTATTTCCTAAAAAGTATTGGATCGTCATTCCTACACTTGTCCCAATGAAGGATAGGATAATTAAAATCGGTAAACTTAAATCACCCTTATGTGCTAAAAATCCCGCATATGCTAACGTTGGCTCTCCCGGAAACGGAAGTGCAATATATTCTAACAGCAAGCCGACAAGTACAACATAGTACCCGTATTGCTGAAATAATTCATGAATCCATTCCATGTCATCTCTCCTTTCAATCACGTGCAACTTCTTACTAATATTGTATAAAAAAATTGTCGAAATAACTATCACAATAGCTTACATTTTTATTACATTTTTGTAAGGCTCTCACTAAACTTTTCCGTTCTTTATTTACTTTCATTTTCAGACAACTTAACAAGTATATAACGTGAGAAACCAAGGCCTTAATATGCATTTTTTATCCATTTTTTAACACTTAAAAATCGTTATATTTTGTTCTTAATAAAAAACCACTACAAACTCATACGAACTTCATATTAGCTTCATATACGTATTGTAAGATTATATCGGAATTTGTTTAAAAATTTAACTAATATATGACTAAACATTAATTTGAATAAATATTAATCGCTTTTCGAAATTGAAAAAAGGGTGAATACGAAATGGAAGCTTATAAGATGCACGATTTTATTAATACAAATGTTGAATCTCACCAAAATGAAACCGTTTTTAATTTACACATATGTGAAACAAATGAATTTGACGTAAGTTTAACAAAGTCTACAACACTGTCTTTTATCGTTTCAAAAAAGAACATTAAGATTGTTACGAAAAAATGGATTAATTCAAATCAAGAAAGCATGATTGGCAAAAGCTACATCATTCCAACGAAAGCTTTTCACTACTTCTTACCAATTATTTCTGAAACGGAAGATGAATTAAATATTCAAGTTCAAAGTTTTGGACTACATGGCGAACTTTTATTAAATGAAAGATTACTTATTGATAAAAACAACAAACACAATGCCAAAATTACTACTTTCTTTGAAACATTAGATGAAAATGTAAATAAAGTATTACGAGGATTGCAAATTCATTGTATGTAAGACTATTACAATAGTAAAAAGGAGAATAAAATGAAAAAACTATTATTAAGCGTACTATTATCATTAGGAGTTTTAACTATTCCATTCACAAATGCTGAGGCAGCTACAACGAAAGATCAACTGATTGTAAACACGCAGTTAAATAAAATGGATTATTATCAAAACGGAAAATTCATAAAAAGTTTTACTGTCGCTACTGGAAAAGCAGCTACTCCTACACCTAAAGGTACTTTTCAAATCGTAAATAAAATTAAAAATCGTCCTTATTACACAGGCAAAATTAAAGGCGGCGATCCACGTAATCCACTTGGTGACCGTTGGCTCGGACTAAACATGGCAGGAACTTACGGAACAACTTATGCGATTCATGGTACGAACAATAACCAGGCAATTGGTAAGTGGACAACACTAGGTTGTATTCGTATGTATAACAATGATATACACTGGTTATTTGAGCGTATTCCCCAGCAAGCTACTGTCACTGTAAAATAACCTCAAAGCGCGATTTACGTGTAGCCAAGAATTTTATGTCTTGGCTTATTTTATTTCTTCATTTACAGTAGCAAAACAACTGTATTTACATATATAATAGGAATAGATTGTGTTAGGTAACATCCAAACATTGATAAACATGGATATTAAAATTATACAGTTATAATATTTTATAAATTTTATAATACATACTATAATAGAATTACTGTAATTCTTAAATATTCAGTTTCACTAAACAACTCCCCTTGCTACTTTCATGATTATTTTATGGCGGGGGCTTATTATATGTATAAACAATCTGAGTCATCGAAAAAATGATGAATTCGAATATTGCAGTTAAAAGCGTTATTTAGGAGGTGTTACTATGACGCATATACTGGTGATTGAAGACAACCCAGATATACAAGAACTAATTCGTGAATTTCTAATGGCACAAAACTTTACTGTTGATGTCGTTGGTGCTGGGACAGAAGGTATACTTCTTTTCCAAAAAAATTCATACGATCTTGTCCTCCTTGATGTGATGTTACCAGATATAGATGGCTATAGTATTTGTAAAATTATGCGAGGACAATCTGATGTACCAATCATTATGTTAACAGGCTTACATAATGAAGAAAGTGAAATTAAAGGATTTGAATTAGGTATTGATGACTATATTACGAAACCGTTCCATTACACCGTATTTATTAAACGTGTAGAAGCTGTATTAAGAAGGGCAGCAACGAAGGAAGCCGAAGCTGCGACTATACTACAATTCCATGAATTGATGTTAAATTCTACAGCATACGCCGCTTATGTTCATGGTAATCAAATTGAATTGACAACAAAAGAATTTGAAATTATTTATACTTTACTGCAAAATCGAGGAAAAGTATTATCAAGAAGTGATTTGTTGAATAAGGTATGGGGCTATGAACATTATGGTGATGTAAGAGTTATAGATACACATATTAAAAACTTACGAAAAAAATTAGGAATTCCTTATATTAAAACGGTGAAAGGCATTGGCTACAAAATCGAATCGTAGCAAAGACAACATCACCAAAAATATTTTCATCAAAACCTTATTATTTTGTATTCTTTTATCACTTTGTCTTTATCAAGTTATTTACTTCTTAGCTTCAAACTACGATAAAGAACGTTTTGCGAAAGAAAATGGAACGCATACTACAGAACAAGCGGATTCAGATAAACAAAACGATCAAAGTAAAACGAATCAAAATAAAGCTGTATCACAGGGGGACATGTTTAATTTCCAATCTGCTATTATAGATTATAATTCTCTCTCTACAGCTATCAATCACCTTTTGCAGCCTAGCCAAACTGCAAAAGCAAAAGAACATGCTCAAAATATTTCGGGGGAAAATAGCGCTTCTGCTCCATCTACAGAAATGGAAAAGCAAGTCGCTACTAATGATGCCTTACATAAACAAAATACAGCAAGTAAAGCAAATGATGCACAAGATAATCCAAAATTAACAGATGTACTGCAGCAATTAGCTCCACATATTGGCGCAACAATGCTTGCACTCTCTCTGCTCGGATCTTTAATTTATGCAAAACTAATTGCTAAACCTTTTCAATATATGAGTGATGCTTTAAAAGATATTATGAATCTTGATTTCTCAGATAAAAAGCTACTCAACAAAAATACGGATCAAACAGATTTTAATTTACAAGTAGCTGCTTCACAAGTACCAAATATAGTGAAGAATTTACATGCAAGCAATCAAGATTTAAGAAATGAACTCAAAAAGGAACAACAATTAGAACAATCTCGTAAAGAATTTATGTCTATGGTTTCCCATGAATTAAAAACACCAATCGCAGCCGTTATGGGACAACTAGATGGCATGATTCACGGAATTGGAGCTTATAAAGATAGAGATAAATATTTAAAACGTTCCTATGAAATGATGCAAGACATTAACATATTAACGGAAAAAATGTCGGAATTATCCAAAATACAAAACCCTCAATTTAAACCTGATTTAAAAGTTATCTCATTAACTAATATTATTGAGGATGTTATGAAGAAAGTAGATTATTTCGTATCTGTAAAGCAGTTAAATGTTCAATCTAACATTAAACAAGATGTACAAGTTTTAGCTGATCCTAAATTTATTCAAACTGCCATTTTTAACATTATTTCAAATGCAATTCATTATACAATTGACCATCAGCATGTATATATAAAGCTTTATGAAAAGCCAAACGGTTACGCATTAGAAGTATTAAATACAGGTTCACAAATAGATGAGGATAAACTTGCTCATTTATTTGAGCCATTCTATCGCGCAAACCCTGACAAACACGGCTTAGTACAAGGTAGTGGTCTTGGGTTATACATTGTAAAACAAATACTAGATAAACATCAATTTCCTTATGGTATACAAAACACGCCTCAAGGTGTAAAATGTTCTATTGTATTCCCAAAAGCAATGTAAAAACCTACTACAATTTCATATCCCAAATTCATACTTCGTATGAGTGGCGGAATTTTGTAGAGTATATGACTCTGTTTCGTTCGCCCGTTATCCTTATTTGGATAGCGGGCGTTTTTTATTATGTAAAAGGAGGATTTTCATGGAGAAATTTAAGTATTCATTACTCGTTTTATTCGGAGCTTGTAGCTACGGCGTACTTTCAACTATTTTCAAACTCGGATTCATTAATGGATTTTCAGCACATCAACTATTAGGAGGACAATATGTCTTCGGATGGATTGGTCTTCTCCTGCTCGTTCTTTTCGTTTCACGTCATAAAGTAACAAAAAAGCAATTCTTTTCCTTACTAACAGTTGGCTCAACGATGAGTATGACCGGTATCTTCTACGCTATTTCTGTAGAAGAACTACCAGCATCTATCGCTGTCGTTCTACTTTTCCAGTTCACATGGATTGGTGTCGTTATTGAAGCAATTGCAAACCGAACATTTCCAAGCCGTGAGAAAGTTATATCTATCATTATTTTATTTGCTGGAACATTGTTTGCAGGCGGTGTCTTTGAAGGTCTCGGACAAAACTTTTCCACGAAAGGTATGATCTTTGGTCTATTAGCCGCTGTCTCTTTTTCATTCTATGTTTTCGCCAGTGGGCGTGTTGCTACAGAAGTTCCGCCTTATACGAAAAGCTTTCTTATGACAACAAGCGCTACGCTTATCGTATGCCTATTCTTCCCACCAACCTTTTTAACAGACGGTGCTTTGCAAGCTGGCCTATGGAAATATGCTTTCTTCCTCGGATTATTCGGCGTTGTCGTACCTGTCATTTGTTTTTCGATTGGCGTACCGAAAGTAGGAACAGGACTTGGTACAATACTAGGTGCAGCTGAATTACCAACAGCCATTATTGCTTCTATTACACTTGTACATGAAGTCGTAACGTTCATGCAGTGGATTGGGATTATCGTTATATTACTTGGGATTTTCACTCCTCAACTTCTTACAGCTAGGAAAGAAAAAAAACGTAATCGCGTGTATAGTGCTTAAAAATATTAACTTGCGTATAAATGGAAATAAAGTTACAATTTGGTATAATTTCAAATCTATTTGGAGGTATAAATGACTATTTTAAGCGTAGCCTTTTTTGCCATTATGTGTATCTTCTTCCTAATAAGATATATGAAAGAAAAGAAATTTTACGATGTGCTCATCATTCCTATTTGCATATATGCTGGAGCAGTCAAAACCCCTTTGGTGGAGTACTTAAACTTTAATACCACATTCAAAATAACATATGATATTGCAGCTATTATTCTCGTAATCCTTGCTGTGCTGTTCTTCTTAAAGGATAAGAAGGAGAATCCTACTGCATAACAAAAGACCTTTCATTTATTTGAAAGGTCTTTTTCTCTATCTCACTTTACCGCTCCATATAGCTTTTCTAACTCACGCTCAATTTGTTTTACATCGATTCGTTCAAATAGTGGCTGTACATTATCAATTTTATTCGGCAACGTATTTCACGAAGTAATAACAGAAAAATCAAACTTTTATCCAAAAAGAAAAGGAAATCCCATCCTCTCGCCGAATACCTATACGTTCACAAAAGGAGTGATACGATTGAATCAAAAACAACTAAGCACACGTAATGAAAAAAGCTGGAATGCAGCTGCTTATGAAGCTTGGACGAATCGTCACGGGGCACCAGCTGATTATGCGAAAAAAATCATAGAGGACCCTATGCGTGAGGTAGATCACTATTTACCTTACATACAATCTCCGAAAGGAAAACGTATTATTAATTTACTCGGGTCAAAAGGAAATAAAGCTGTTGCTCTCGCTCTTTTAGGAGCTGACGTAACAGTTGTTGATATTTCAGCAAGTAATGCAAAATATGCAAATGAACTTGCGGACGCAGCCGGTGTCTCTATCGAATATGTCGTTTCTGATGTATTACATGTGCAGCTCTCCGAATCATTTGATATCGTATTGCTGGAACTCGGTGTACTCCATTATTTTTTAGATTTAAAACCGCTCTTTCAAAAAATTGCTACTTTACTTAAAGAAGATGGAATGCTAATCCTTCGTGACTATCACCCTGTTTATACTAAATTATTAGGAGTCGACCACCCATCATTTCGAGCAAATGGAAATTATTTTGATGAAGAATTGATTGAAGATGATGTTGCTTATAGCATCCTTCTTACAGAAGCGCAGAAAGAATCGTTACCTAAAACAACCATCCGTCGCTGGACGCTAGGAGAAATTGTTACAACACTTGCAGAAGAACATTTTAAAATTGAAAAACTAGTTGAAGAACACGGGCCTCATCAAAGATGGGTCTTCCCTTCTACTGCACCGGAAGGAATGGAAGAGCGTGTACCGGGTCTCTATACATTAATTGCGACAGCATGCAAAAAAGGATCCCTTCACGGATAGGATCCTTTTTGCATGCTCACGCATATAAGTTGAGGTTGGAGATTACCATAATTCTGTAGAATAGGACACAAGATATTTCAACATTTCGTCTCTGACTTACGTCGTCAAAAAGGGGTATGACCAACATAACGAAGAGTAATGTCTTAGTTGATACTGATAATCGTTATCAACTAATTAGAAGTATACATGATGTTATTTCAAATTACAATAGCATTTCTCATTTTTATTGATGAATTTTTTGATATGCAAATGTATACATTTTAAGAACATTTACTCATATGAATCTGCCATATTCCATTATCTGCTATAATTTTTATTGAACAGATTAATAACTTCATAATGATGTTTTTATTAATTCTGCTCTAAACATTTATAAATTATAATAAATAGTTTTTAAAAGGCAGGGGTAACGATGAAATATGTTAGTATTCGAAAAAAACTACTGTTCACACTCTTAAGCATTTCTTCTTTATTTAGCATTGCTCTTATTGTTATTCTTTCATTCGCTATAAGCCAAGCGAGCGAAATTGAAACGTTAAAAAATGATGTTTCCAAAAGAGCAACCATTTTAAAAGAACGTGGCGATTGGTTCCAAGCACAAGTTGCTGGTTTACAAGAATATTTACTGTCACATGATCAAAAAGGATTGGATAAATTCAACCGAGAAGGAAAAAAACTAGCTGATACGAGAGAAAAAGTAACCAGTGATAAAAAACTTTCGGAAGGAATGAAAGAAGCCATTTTAATGGGCGGAAAATGGCGAAGCGTCATAGATAATGAAGTCCTCCCTCTCGCTCGCGAAGGAAAATGGGACGAAGCATCTAAAATCGCTTTAGCTCAAACTGATTACGTAAACGACCTTTTAAGTCGTTTTACGAAATATGCAAATGAAGAAAATGATAAACGTGACGCATTAATTGCTGACGTAGAATCTTCTTCATCTCTTATTCAATATATTATTTTCTTCTCACTTATTACATGTACAATAACATCTATTTTATTAGCATGGTGGTTCTCTGGTAAGCTCGTTAAACCGATACGACAAATTGATGAGAAATTAAAAGAATTAGCTTCGCAAGATGGTGATTTAACTGCTAGATTGCATGTAACGAGTAAAGATGAAATCGGTGATATCGCCAATTCCTTTAATCAAATGCTCGCTAATTTACAACGTATAATAAAACAAGTGCAACAAACATCAACAAGTGTAAAAGAAGCATCTGAAAATGTGTTTATCGAAACAACTGCTTCTATGGAAAATACCGCCAAGACTGAAGAGACTATGAATGCTCTTGAGCATAATATTCGTTCACAAGTTTCCAGCATCGAAGAAAGTTCAACTGCAATGGACGATATGGCAACAAGTGTTCAGCGTATTGCAGAATCCGCCTCTTCTGTTGCTAGCCTAGCTGTTACTACTTCAGAAAAAGCTGATAGTGGGAATAAAGTCATTGAGAAATCTATTACACAAATGCATACCATTAATGAAGCTGTGAACGCTACGTCACAAGTAGTAGAACGACTCATTACACATACAAATCATATTGATACTGCACTTCAATCTATTTCTAATATCGCGGAACAAACGAATTTACTCGCTTTAAATGCTTCCATTGAAGCGGCTCGTGCTGGTGAACATGGAAAAGGCTTCGCTGTTGTTGCCGATGAAGTACGAAAGCTTGCTGAACAATCTCAGCTAGCAGCAACTGATATTAACCATTTACTTCATCAAATTCAAGCAGATACAAAAATAGCAAATGAAATGATGACGCAAGGTCAATCAGAGGCTTCTGAAGGCATTACAGTCATTCGTACTGCTGGATCTTCATTCTCAGAAATTGTTAACCACATTAACAAAGTTTCTACACAAATGCAGGAGGTGTCTGCAACTGCTGAAGAAATGGCCGCAAGTTCTGAAGAAATGAACGCAGCTTTAAATAACATCGCTTCTATTTCAAATGAAGTTGCCGCCGAAACATCACAAACAGCAACTTCAGCTGGTGACCAAGTAAACAAAATGAGTGTCGTTGCTAAAAAAGCATCTGAAATGAAAACGACTGTACAAGAACTTGAAGTTCTCGTTTCTCATTTTAAAACAAATGCTTAAGGTGAAAAAAGAGAGATTTACAATCTCTCTTTTTTCACTTTAAAATATCTCTTTCTATCTCTCATTCCGTCTGCTATAATTCCTAAAGGAAAGAAGAAAGCTTTATTCCAGACGGAGTAAAGCTTTCTTTCAATTTTTCACATTAATTAATTCTAATACTATGATTTCACAAAGGAGGATTTTATTATATGAGTTTTATTAGCATTCGAAAAAAACTAATGTTCATGATGGGAACGATTTGCGCTTTATTTGGAATCGCCTTAGCTTTTATTTTATTTTTTGCCATTGATCAATCTCGTCAAGCTGAAGCATTACAAAAAGAAATTTCTCCTCTAGCAACACAATTAAAAGAGCGCGGGGATGCTTATCAAGTACAGCTCTCTGCTTTAAGAGGTTATTTATTACAACATGATCAAGTTGAATTTGACAAATTTAACGAAATGAGTAAACTTCTTGAAGATAAGAAGGATGAGCTTCTTTCAAATCCTAATCTTTCTCAATCTGTGAAAAGCACAATGGAATCAGGATTGGCTTGGAGAAAATTTATTGAAGAAAAAGTTTTCCCTCTTGCAAAAGAACAAAAGTGGGAAGAGGCCCTGCAAGTAGCTTATGCAGAAAATGGTACTGTTTATAAAGTAATTGGTGACTTCACAAATTACAGTAATGAACAAGCTAAGTTACGTGATCAATCTATTAAAAAAATTGATCAATCTTCACTACAAATTGAATATGTTGTTTTCTTATCACTTGTTATTTGTATTATTGTAGCTATGATTCTTGCATGGTGGTTCTCAGGTAAACTTGTAAAACCAATTCAACAAATTGATAGTAAACTAAAAGAATTATCATCTCAAGAAGGTGACTTAACAGCCCGCCTACAAGTAAACAGTAATGATGAAATTGGTACGATCGCAACATCATTTAATAAAATGTTAGAAAACCTACAACATATCATTAATCGTGTTCAAAAAACATCTGTAGAAGTACAAAACGCTTCTGAAAACATGCTAGAAAAGACGAATATATCACGCGAGGCAACGATAAAAGTTCAAAGCACAATGTCCAACTTAAATGAGAGTATTCAATCACAAGCCGCTAGCATGGAAGAAAGCTCAACTGCAATGGACGATATGGCAGTAAGTGTTCAGCGCATTGCTGAATCTGCCACATCTGTAACTGAACTTGCTGTAGCTACATCTGAACAAGCTAACGATGGAAATACTGTTATTCAAAAATCCGTTTCACAAATGACAACGATACACGACGCTGTAAATGCTACGTCAGAAGTGGTCGAACGTCTAATCACCCACACGAAATATATTGATACAGCTGTACAATCTATTTCTAATATCGCGGAACAAACAAACTTACTTGCTTTAAATGCATCTATCGAAGCAGCTCGTGCTGGCGAACAAGGAAAAGGCTTCGCTGTCGTAGCTGACGAAGTTAGAAAACTTGCTGAACAATCTAAAACTGCTGCAACAGATATTAACCAATTACTACATCAAATTCAACAAGACACTGAAACTGCGAGCTCTATGATGTCACAAGGCCGTTCGGAAGCATCTGAAGGCATTCATGTCATTCGTGAAGCTGGCAATTCTTTCACAACAATTGTGGAGCAA
Source organism: Bacillus cereus group sp. Bc061 (assembly GCF_027715825.1). Lineage (NCBI taxonomy): Bacteria > Bacillati > Bacillota > Bacilli > Caryophanales > Bacillaceae > Bacillus > Bacillus cereus group sp. Bc061. Next base: position 8,854 of record NZ_JAQFTZ010000019.1, on the reverse strand, counting down.
GTAAATAAAGTATCTACTCAAATGCAAGACATCTCAGCAACTGCTGAAGAAATGGCTGCAAGTGCTGAAGAAATGAACGCTTCACTGAATAACATCGCTTCTATTTCGACTGAAGTATCTAGTGAAACAGCGGCAACAGCACAATCTGCTGAGAAAAAAGTCGTTACGATGAATGAGATGACACAAACAGCTAAACAAATGAAACAAACAGTTGAAGAATTAGATCAACTCGTATCTCATTTTAAAACTGAATAGCCATTCCAAAAATATTCCTCTTCCAAGAGGAATATTTTTTTGAGCTCATTTCCTGCACTTTATGTATATATCCGTTATAATGAGAATCGATATCATTAATATGTAGGGGGTGCTACACATGTCACAACAAGCATTTGAAGAAAAGTTATATGCAAACTTAGAAGCTGTTATTGACCCTGAACTCGGTGTTGATATTATTAATCTTGGATTAGTTTATGACGTTACAGCAGATGAAAATAATAATGCTGTCATTACGATGACTATGACTTCTATCGGTTGTCCAATGGCTGGGCAAATTGTATCAGACGTAAAAAAAGTATTATCAACGAACGTACCTGAAGTCAATGAAATAGAAGTAAATGTCGTATGGAATCCGCCCTGGTCTAAAGAACGCATGTCACGTATGGCGAAAATCGCATTAGGTATTCGCGACTAAATACAGAAAGACCTGACATCCTAGTCAGGTCTTTTTCTCTTATTATTTTACGCCTACTGCATCATAAGCTTTCGTTACAGCTTGTACAGCTTTAGAGTTTTTACCATATAAATCTTCAGCTGACTGAAGTGCTGCTTGACGCATCATCTTAAAGTCAGAGTTTGCAGTTAAATATTTCGTAAGAGCACGGTAGTAAATTTTTTCTGTCGCTTCACGGCCTACTCCTGTTACTTTCACGCCGTAATGCTCCCCACCTTCAGATACTAAGTATGCAGCTTTATTGTTAATACTACTGTTAATATGAACGCCGCCGTTATCAGCTGTTCCAGTGTAGCGTTTATTATAATGATCTGGGTAACCTTCACCTGGTTTTAATGGATTTGGAATAGACGCTGGATCTTTCAGAGAACGAAGTGCATCACCAGGTTTTCCAGGTGTATAAATGTCAGCACCTAAATCCCAGCTCTTCTTCTCAACCATGACACCCATAATATCAGATAACGATTCATTTAACGCACCTGACTCATTTTTATAAACAAGATTTGCTGTATGTTCCGTTACAGCATGCGTTAATTCGTGACCGATAACATCTAGTCCAGCAGATAATGGAATAAATGTCGTACCATCGCCATCACCATACATCATTTGTACACCATTCCAAGCTGCGTTATTCCAGCTTTCACCTACGTGAACAGAGGAAATAAGCTTTGCACCTTTATCATCGAAAGAGTTACGATTAAATGTCTTTTTGTAGTAATCATACACTTTTCCTGCATTTACATGCGCATCAACTGCAGCTTTATCTTCGAAGAACTTAGATTTACTTTCAACTTCTTCTCCTGTATATCCAAGCCATTGTGAGAATAAATTAAACAAGTTTTCATCCATATTTTCTGCATCAAATGTATGAATACCTTGTCCTCGTTTACCATCAAACAAGTTGAATTGTCCTGTTTTCTCATCTTGAGCAATTTCAAATGATTGTCTAGCTCCTAGTACTCCGTAACCAAATCCTGTAATGTGATCTACAGCATTATATTTCTCAATCACATTTCCATTCGTTGCATCAACAAAATAATGCCAATATCCTGGAGCTGGCTTTGAAATCGATGCTTTCACTAAATATGCAAGATAGTAATTTCCATCTTTTTCATACACAAATAAATCTTTTTTCACACCGTCATAATTCTTTACTTTACCCACTTCTTTTTCAATATCTGCCTTTGCAATTGTTTCTGCTTGCTCTGCACTAATCTTTGCAAACTCAGGAATATTTTTATCCTCTAAATTCGGAATAACTTGTCCGAAGAATGCTTTTACATTATTTTCTTTATCTAGTGTAACTGTTTGATCTGAACCGTACACAGGAATGTTATTATGTTTCTCAACTAGCTTCACGTGTGTTGTACCGGATTCAGCATCTTTTTCTTCCCCAACGACATTAAAATGTTTATCAATATTTCCTGCTAATTTGAACATATCTTTCTTACTCTCTAAATATTGAAAGACCGTTTCTTTTTTATCTAGTCCTTCCGGTGCTTTCCATTCTTCACCTATGTATGCAGGCGTTTTAAATTCTTGATGGTATTGAATTTTTTGTTCTTCCGCTTTCGTTGTCGTTGCTCCAAATGTTCCAAATCCCCCGGCGATAACAGTTAACGCTAATGCTGATGAAATGACTTGCTTTTTCACTATAACATTCCCCATTCCCTAAAGATTTTTGACACTTTTATACAGTTCTTGGTTTTCAAGTGGATACCTTTACCTAAAATTTGAGAAAGTTTTTTCTGACAATTCTACTCAAAAAAAGAGGACATCCTATCGGACGTCCTCTTTTTTATAAACATTTTATTGCTTTTTCAATTCAATTGCTAAATAGTGTGATTGCTCTTTCGCTTCAATATGAATATCTTCTTCAATCGCTTCTGCTGCATCACGCATAACAAGTGTCTCACCATTGATTACACTACTACCTTCAATTTGTACAACATACAATTGACGGCCTTCTTTCACTGGAAAATGAATTTCTTTTCCTGCTTCTAACGATAAAGAATATAAATTCGCATCTTGATGAATTTGAATTGGTGCCCCGCCTTCTACTTGAGATACCATATGAAACCATTCATTTTCACGCTTGCTCCAATCAAATGTAAACTCACCATAGTTTGGCTTATGATCCTCACGGTCTGGTAAAATCCAAATTTGTAATAAACGTAGTGTTTCATTTCCTAAATTATGCTCACTATGAAATACACCTGTGCCAGCACTCATATATTGAACATGTCCTCGCTCAATTGTTCCACGATTCCCCATGCTATCTTCATGTGTTAAAGCACCATCTACAACGTACGAAATGATTTCCATATCGCGGTGTGGATGCATATCAAAACCAGTTTGCGGTGCTACTAAGTCATCATTAATTACACGTAATGCACCAAAGTTCATGTTATTAGGATTATAGTAATTGGCAAAGGAAAAATGAAAATGTGTATTTAACCAACCGTGATTTGCTCTTCCCATATTTTTATGATCAACTTTTCTAAACATACCGTTCACCTCATATTATCTCGAATTCAAGATTTATTTTAAAATTTTTCTCACTGTAACTTTTTTAGTAATTGTAATAATTGATGTTGTTCTTCTACATTTAAATTTTGAAACTGCTCCGCTTGGAATGTTTCTTGAGGCGGGACGATTTCTTCATATAAAGCTCTTCCCTTTTCTGTTAATGAAATATATTTTGTAGTACCTTCTTGTTCACGACGAATCCACTCAAGCTGCTCCATTTTATTTAAAAGCTGCGTAATATTTCCTTTCGTAACAAATAGCTTATTTCCAAGCTCTTGCTGCGTTAAACGATCATGCCCTCCAACTTGAGCTAGTACATCAAACTGAGCGGCAGATACATTCCATTCTTTCAAATGCTGATTCGTCTCACGAATACTTTTGTTATAAAAACGTGATAAACGAAACCATAGTAGTAAACCTAGTCTATCTTCTGTTTTCATTTCATCACCTCGCTCGTTTCATACCATTAGTTTAGAACTAAACTTTATAAAAGTCAATTACTTATTTTTAGTAAGAAACAAAGAAAGCACAGCGTCATTTCTCCACTATGCTTTACATTAGCTTTCTATTTTTATATTCATCTAACTTCCTCTCCGCGAACTTTCTCGCATCTTTCTCAATCCATCTATCTTCGTACAATTCACTTCCCACATATAATACTTCGCTCTTATGCTGCATTGCATGACGAAATTCATGCAGTAGTGTTTTAAGGACTTGCTCATACTCTTCCCACATACAAACAAAAATTAATTGTTTTTCTTTATGATAAAAACCACCTACCGGGAATAAAAATTCCTCTTCTTCTTCTCCTAATGATAAAAGGACATGATTCGCATCACACGTATCACAAAAAATAACCGGTGTTTTACATACTTCAATCAGTGAAAATAAATCGTCTCTAAGCCTTTTGACATCCCAAGGAAGCTCCGAATCCAACACATACCAATTCTCCACCTGTTGATATACATTTTGAAACTGGAGTTCCATTTCTCTTTATTCCCCTTTCCAAGCATCCTTTTTCTATATGTATGCCACAATATAGTAAATATTAAACGTATTCTTTCATCCTTGAAAAAATGCCAATCAAAAAGGAATCTATATCGACATAGATTCCTTTTCCGTAATCAATTTTTCATACATATCTTTTACTTTTATTTTTTTAATTTAGTTAGTCTTCGTATCCCACTTAAAGACTTTATTTAAAAATTTATATACATTCTTTGACTCTTTCGTCAGAAGTGGACCTAAGATAGATAGTATAAGCACGTATAGTGCTGAAAATGGCTTCAAGACTGACATTAAACCACCCGCGATACCAATATTGGCCATAATGATGGAGAATTCTCCTCTTGAAACGATTGTTAATCCAATATTTGTTGATGCTTTATGAGATAATCCAGCTTGTCTCCCAGCAATCATCCCTGCTATAAAGTTTCCGATGATTGTAAGAAGGACAGCACCTAACGTTAACCATATCGCTCCGCCCAGTGAGAACGGATCAATGCTTAATCCGAAACTGAAGAAGAAAATAGCTCCGAAAAAGTCTCTAAATGGAACAACGAGATGTTCAATTCTGTCACTATGCTCTGTCTCAGAGAAAACTAACCCTAAAAGAAGTGCTCCAATTGCTTCAGCAACGTGAATTGTTTCCGAGAATCCTGCAATAAAGAATAATGAAGCAAATACTACAATAATGAAAATTTCATCTGAACTAATATTGAGCAATTTATTTAATAACGGCGTCGCCTTTCTAGCTACAATAAAGAATAGAAGCATATATCCTAAAGCAATTCCGATTGAAGTAAGGGCACCTAAGAATGAAGCGTGATCCCCTAGAACTAATCCAGAAACGACTGATAAATATACAGCCAGGAATATATCTTCGAACATGATAATTCCTAAAATTAATTCGGTCTCATTATTACCAGTTCTTCTTAAATCCACTAACACCTTTGCAACGATAGCACTAGAAGAAATCGTAATAATCCCCGCAATAATTAAGATTTCTAGTAAAGGGAATCCCATGATAAATCCGTATAATAACCCAAGTGAAAAGTTAATTAAAATATAGATCGTTCCACCAATCGCAATAGAACGTCCAGATTTAATTAGTTTTTTCATTGAAAACTCTAGTCCTAGATAGAACAGAAGAAACAGAACGCCAATCCGTCCAAGAAACGAAATTACATTTGCACTTTCAATAAATTTGAAATCGATCACACCTATTGTCGGCGCATGTGGTCCCACTAGCATCCCAAGAACAATTAGAAACGGAATGACTGAGAATTTAAACTTTCCAGCAATTACTGCCGCAATTGCAACTAATACTAACGCTGTACCAACTTCAAAAATTAACGTATCCATCTAGTCAGTCCCCCTATTCGAAAGTAACTCATTAATAATTTTTTTAATTTCTTCTCTCTCGCCTGAAACTACAAGCATATCGCCTTCTTCAATTACCGTGTCTGGTCCTGGATTAAATAGCTTTTTCATATTCTTTTTCATAACTGCAATAATCGTTACGCTATATGTTTTTCTTATTTCCAGATCGCCGATTGTTTTTCCGATTGCTGGCGCAGCATTCTCTACTTTAAACCACTCAATCGCTAAACCTTCAAAGACCATTTCAACATTTTCTAATGCTCTAGGTTTATACACCATTCCACCTAATATTGCTGCAATTTGTCTTGCCTCTGAGTCGCGTAATGAAATACTTGAGATACTTTCTTCATGGTCTGAATCAAAATGATACATTTCTCTACGTCCGTCATCATGAATAACAATTACCATCTTTTCATTACCTTTCGTAACGATTTGAAATTTATAGCCAATACCCGGAAGTTCACTTTCTCTAATATTCATCTTTAGCTCCTCCTCGAATTTTATTTAAATTTTCTGTTTTTCTGTCTTTTTTTCATCCAATCCATTTTAGAAATTCTAACCATTCAGGATACCTGTGATTTGGAAATCTTTTATTGTAATAATAAGTGGCTCCTAAAAAGATACTAAAAGATGTAATGATAAAACATATATTACTTCTCATTTTCAAACTCTCAAGGCTTACTTTCCATAAAGATTCTTCTTTCAAATCATCCCCTCTTTCTCGCTTTACATTTAGTTTTTTAAAATGTAAATAATTCTAAAAATATTATTATGTAACATAATCATAACATAAAATACATTTAAGTAACATGATTTTTTAGAAAAATTGATTCTCGTATATTTTTTGCATATAATTTTCTTATTACGGAAAAAAGGAAGTGTATTATATGGTTGATATCTTTAGCAGATTCCTTGAGGTAACGAATAATATTTTATGGTCATATATTCTTATTGCAATGCTAATCGGCTTCGGTCTTTATTTCTCTTTTAAATTAAAATTTGTCCAAATTACTCATTTCGGTGAGATGGTCGGTTTAATTAGTAAAGGATTTAATCGAAAAGAAAAAAAGAAAGATAGCATCTCCCCGTTCCAAGCATTTTGCTTAAGTGCAGCTGCACGTATCGGTATCGGAAACTTAGCTGGTGTAGCATTAGCTATCTCAATGGGCGGACCTGGCGCAGTATTTTGGATGTGGTTTATCGCTATCCTTGGAGCAGCTACTAGTTTCGTAGAATGTACGCTCGCGCAAATTTATAAAGTAAAAGATGGAAGCAGATTCCGTGGTGGCCCAGCATATTATATGGAAAAAGGATTAAACAAACGCTGGATGGGTGTTTGGTTCTCACTTCTTATTACAGTTGCGTACGGATTAATTTTCAACTCTGTACAAGCAAACACAGTAACAATAGCATTTGAAAATGCTTTTGGACTAGAGCGAACGATCGTAGGAGCTCTATTAGCTTTATTAGTTGCAGTTATTATTTTCGGTGGTATTAAGAGCATTTCACGTATTACGGAAATGATTGTTCCTCCAATGGCAATCATTTATATTGGTGTGGCTATTTTTGTTGTTATTAACAACTTTACTATGTTACCAAGCATTTTTATGGAAATATTTAATGGCGCATTCGGTTTAGACCAAGCCATCGCTGGTGGTATTGGAGCAGCAATTAAGTTCGGAATTCAGCGCGGTCTATTCGCAACAGAAGCAGGTATGGGTAGCTCCCCTAACGCAGCCGCAACATCAGATGTATCTCACCCTGTCAAACAAGGACTTGTTCAAGCGTTAGGTGTTTTCGTAGACACGTTCTTAGTATGTACATCAACAGCATTTATCGTATTATGTTCGGGCCTTTACAAAGGAACAAACTTACAAGGTATCGAATTAACACAAAATGCATTAAGTTCACAAATCGGACCATGGGCAAGTACTTTCTTAGCAATTATTATTTTCCTATTCGCGTTCAGTTCTTTACTAGGAAACTACTATTATGGTGAAACAAACATCGCATTTATTAAAGAAAGCAAAACTTGGTTAATGATTTATCGCGTTGCAGTTGTCGGAATGGTATTCTTCGGATCGATCGCTGCCCTTCAAACAGTTTGGAGCTTAGCTGATTTATTCATGGGACTAATGGTATTGACAAACTTAATTGCCATCTCATTCCTAAGCAAATTCGCCTACGCAGCATTAGTAGACTATATGAAGCAAAAGAAACAAGGAAAAGATCCTGTTTTCGTTGCAAGTTCTATCCCTGGCTTACAAAATACAGAGTGCTGGGATGGACAGGATGTAGAAGAGAATAAAAAAGCTGTATAACAGCTAAAAGCGGAAGCGGCTCGTTCAGAACAAGAGCTATATATCAAACAAAATCCCTATTACTCTACAGTAATAGGGATTTTTATTTACACAGTTCATAATTTGTTCAAATTAATTCCAGCAAAAGGGTTGATTTATACGAATTACTAGATTATAATAATTATAAATTAGTAATTGATATCACATAACAACTCAAAAGGAGATTGATCATAATGAACAAACAAGTAATCGAAGTATTAAACAAACAAGTAGCAGACTGGAGCGTTTTATTCACAAAACTACACAACTTCCATTGGTACGTAAAAGGACCTCAATTCTTCACATTACATGAGAAATTCGAAGAACTTTACACAGAATCAGCTACTCACATCGATGAAATTGCAGAACGTATTTTAGCAATTGGCGGCAAACCAGTAGCAACAATGAAAGAGTACCTAGAAATATCTTCTATTCAAGAAGCAGCATACGGAGAAACTGCAGAAGGGATGGTCGAAGCAATCATGAAAGACTACGAAATGATGCTAGTCGAACTGAAAAAAGGCATGGAAATCGCTCAAAACTCTGACGACGAAATGACATCTGACCTACTACTAGGCATCTACACAGAACTAGAAAAACACGCTTGGATGCTACGTGCGTTCTTGAATCAATAATAGACTTTAAAGCGGAGGTGACTTGCTCAGAACAGGAGGGCATTGGAGCTCCTGACGAAGAGGCGTTTTTTGCCTCACAGGAAGGCGCGAAATGACCGACTGTTCTAGTCACCGGAGCTGGATATCATTAAAAGCGGAAGCGGCTCGTTCAGAACAGGAGGGTGTTGGAACTCCTGATTACGAGGCGCTTTTTGCCTCGAATGAAGGCGTGAAACAACCGACTGTTCTAGCCGCTGGAG
>NZ_JAQFTZ010000018.1:0-40470 GCF_027715825.1 Bacillus cereus group sp. Bc061 | reverse complement strand
TCCGGTAGCACCAGTAGCGCCTGTGTTACCTTGAGGTCCAGTGGCGCCAGTAGCGCCCGTGTTACCTTGAGGTCCAGTGGCGCCAGTAGCGCCCGTGTTACCTCGAGGTCCAGTAGCACCAGTAGCCCCCGTATTACCTTGAGGTCCAGTAGCACCAGTAGCCCCCGTATTACCCCGAGGTCCGGTAGCGCCAGTAGCACCGGTAGCCCCTGCTGGCCCAGTAGGTCCAGTAGGTCCTTGAATGAATGAAGCAGAATTAACTAGAGCGGTTTGTAATGCTGCGATTAATTTAAGAAGCTCTTGAAGTGTGCAAGGGTCAATTCGGAATAGTTTTGTAATGGATAGTAAATAATTAATTAGATTTTGAAGCTCGATAAATACAGCGCTTGCTACGAAAGTTGGATTTTTTAATATAGTTATTAAGTTTTTAATAATAGCTAACCCTTGTGCTTTCAGGGAGGAAGTAGCATCTAGTGAACAAATAAATTTACTTAGTAGGTTCAATGTATCAATTAGATCTTCAATATTTTGGGGAGATGGATTTGCGAAAAGTTTTGGGATTATTTTTGTTAAATCGATAATGATTGCGCGGAATGTTCTAAGTTGTGCCTTAGTAACTGGGATTGATGGAGTATTTGGAATTCGTCCAGCGCTACTTGGAAAGCATGGTTTGGAGAATTTGTTCTGACTGTCGTTATAATGAGACATTAAATCTCTCCTTTCTAATGAGGATATGAACGAAACTCATCATAGTAGATGCAAAAATTAGTTAAATGGTCATAGTAAAATCGTTTGTTTGAAGAAAAAATAGAAAAAACGCCTTATAATAAGGCGTTTTTTCTATTTTCTGCGTATTGATAATATCGTTTTAGTGAAATCTTTGATTTGAAGCCAGCTAGCTTTATAATTTCTGACTCCGGAGTTTCTTTTTTTATTAAGTTTAAAATATAGGTGTTACGAAAGTGTTGTCCTGAGATTCCTTTGCGTAAATTAGCTCTGGATACTTCAAGGCGAATCATTTTTTGGATAGCGATTTCTGTTAATCCCTTCGGTGCATCATTTTCGTATACCCATCTATATGTTCCGCGATTAAAATCGAATGCGACAAATAATGGGTCATTACTATGATATTTTGGACGAACGGGTTCGGGGATGCTTTTGTAATAAGTATATAGTTGTTTTTTGTCTTCGCTAGTTAAAGTAATTGTTCTTTCTACTCCTGCGGTTGCAGGTATAGATAATGTGTTAGTTTCAAAGTGGACGTGATGCATAGTTAATGCTGTAAGTTCCTGTAAGGATAATCCATAGTCAATTAATAAATTTAAAATAGCGATATTACGATCCATCAATAAAGGGCGTACAGGACGTTGTTTTTCTGAAAGTCCTTCTAATGAAGTGACTATATGTTTTAATCTTTTTTCTTCATCAGATGAAATGAAATCTTCATTGCGGAGTGTGCGGTCTGGTTGAATAGAAATTTCCATGTTCTTTAATGGGTTGGGAATATTTAGAAAGTGATGCATTCGATTTAATACAATGAATACACGGTGCATCGTTTTCTCTGAGTAATGTCGATTCTTTTTTAAGTCGGAAAAGTAATCTTCGTAGTCTTTTGTACAAAGTGTAGCCCATATATTACTGGAAGGGAGCTTTTTGTTTTTTTCTAACCAATGTCCGAAATCTTCAATGTCATAAACATAACGTTTAATGGTTGAAGGTTTTCGGCCTTTATTCAATAAAAAAATAGAAAAGGCTTGTATTGTATCATGGAATTCCGTTGTCTCCATAGTCCCACCACCTTCATTATTTCTTTTATTATAGCAAACTTTTCTGAAAATAGTCATTTGCAAAGGAGACAAGAATAATAATATTTGGTGAGTGGATAAAATGAGGTGATTGTATGGAACAATCGATGCGAAAGAAAAATAATAATCAAATTAACATTGTGTTAAATCATCGAAAGAAAATTTCTTTACCGGCTGCAGAAAATAAAACAGTAATTTCAAATGAAACTACTACGAAACATGAGATGCTGCAAAGAATTGAAGAAGAGATGGGAAAACTCGTTGGGATGGATGATATAAAAAAGATAATAAAAGAAATATATGCTTGGATTTATGTGAATAAAAAAAGACAAGAAATAGGATTGAAGTCTGAGAAGCAAGTACTCCATATGTTGTTTAAAGGCAATCCGGGTACAGGCAAGACAACTGTTGCTAGAATGATAGGAAAATTGTTATTTGAGATGAATATTCTATCAAAAGGGCACTTAGTTGAAGCTGAACGTGCAGATCTTGTAGGAGAGTACATCGGTCATACGGCTCAAAAAACAAGAGATTTAATAAAAAAAGCAATGGGGGGAATTTTGTTTATTGATGAGGCTTATTCATTAGCACGAGGGGGAGAAAAAGATTTTGGAAAAGAAGCAATTGATACGCTCGTAAAACATATGGAAGATAAACAACACGGTTTTGTATTGATTTTAGCTGGATATTCCAGAGAGATGAATCACTTTCTTTCATTGAATCCAGGACTGCAATCTCGTTTTCCGTTTATAATTGAGTTTGCGGATTACTCAGTAAATCAGCTGTTAGAAATAGGGAAGAGGATGTATGAAGAACGTGAATATCAGTTATCGAAAGAGGCTGAATGGAAATTTAGAGATCATTTACATGCTGTAAAGTACTCATCGCAAATTACATCCTTTAGTAATGGACGATATGTTCGGAATATTGTTGAAAAATCAATTCGTACACAAGCTATGCGGTTGTTACAAGAGGATGCGTATGATAAATATGATTTGATTGGAATATCAAGTAGTGATTTGATGCTTGAAGAGGAGACGCACAGTACGTAAACTGTGCGTCTGTTTTTTTATATAAGTGCTCTACTATTTTTTTGCTTTTTCTTGATAAGATTTATGGAAACGTTCCATTTTAGCGCTTTTTTCGTGTGCAGAATTAGGATCATGTCCAATTTGACCTACTGAGCTTTTTTGAGCCCCTTTATTCACATGGTTTGTCATTTGTGTTCACCTCGCTTTGAGAATTAGTATAAACATTATGTAAGGAAAAACTCGTTAGAAAAGAAAAACCTCTTTACGATCTGTAAAGAGGTTGGATTGCTATTTATGCATTGAACGTTCGTTTGTGTCGATGCGTCTATGCGGTAAATGCCATTTGTAATGAATAGAAACCATGCGGAAGCAAACAATTAAAATGAATAAGGTGTATAGAGCCCAATCGCTAACAATAATTTGAGCGCCGATTAAGAAACCTGCCAGAATCGTCCAAAAAGCATATACATCAGCTCGAAGAACGAGAGGTTTTCTACGGGCTAAAAGATCGCGGATAATACCGCCTCCAATGCCAGTTAAAACGGCTGCTACGATTGTAGCGCTAATTGGTAAATTTAATTTTTGAGCGTATAATGCCCCTTGTACGGCAAATGCTGATAAGCCGATAGCATCAGTGATGTTTTCCCACTTTTTCCAGTGTCTAATTAATTTATTTGGAAAAAGAAAAATAATCGTCATTGATAAAAGTGCGATTTGGAATAACATGTCTTGTTGCCAAAATGCGACAATCGGATAACCAATTAATAAATTACGAAGGGCACCTCCCCCAAATGCGGTTGCCATTCCTAAAATATACACCCCGAAAATATCATAATCCTCTTCCATTGCAACAATAGCCCCGCTTAATGCGAAAGCAATTGTGCCTATGATGCTAAAAATCTCCCATGCCATGAATTTTCTCCCCCGCTAACTAGATGAAATGTGCTTCCTCTGCTATTATATTAGAAGGTTTAAATTTCGAAAAGGATGAGTGAACATATTTGATGGAAGAAAAAGAGAAAGTCATATTAGTGGGCTGTCAATTGCCGCAAGATGATGATGAAAAATTTATGCATTCCATGAAAGAACTTGCATCATTAGCGAAAACTGCACGAGCAGAATTGTTAGTGTCTACAACGCAAAAACGACCGAAGTTTCATCCGGCGACTTATATAGGTAAAGGTAAATTAGAAGAGCTTACAATGTTAACTGAAGAACTAGAACCGGATGTTATCGTATTTAATAACGAATTAACACCGAGTCAAATTCGGAATTTATCCGCAGTATTAGATGCGAGGGTAATTGATCGAACGCAACTCATATTAGATATTTTTGCGCAACGTGCGAAGTCGAGAGAAGGGAAGCTTCAAGTAGAATTAGCTCAGTTGCAATATACAATGCCGCGTCTTATGGGGCAAGGATTGTCTTTATCACGTCTTGGTGGTGGTATTGGAACGAGAGGGCCAGGTGAAACGAAACTTGAGACTGATCGTCGTCATATTCGAGCGCGCGTTGATGAAATAAAGAAGCAACTTGCAGTTGTTGTGGAACATCGAAAAAGATATCGTGAGAGAAGAAAAGATAATAAAGTATTTCAAGTTTCGTTAATAGGATATACGAATGCGGGAAAATCTACACTGTTTAATAGATTAACGGAAGCTGATACGTTTGAAGAAAACTTGTTGTTTGCAACACTAGACCCGACAACAAGGAAGATGCCGCTACCTTCTGGTTATACAGTATTACTAACTGATACAGTTGGTTTTATACAAGATTTACCTACGTCATTAATTGCTGCATTCCGTTCGACGTTAGAAGAAGCTGGTGAAGCGGATGTTATTTTGCATGTTGTGGATTCTGCAGATCCTAATTATGTAGGGCATGAGAAAACAGTAAAACAATTATTATCAGAACTCGAAATAAATCATATTCCTATTATTACGTTATATAATAAAAAAGATGAATTACATCAAAACTTTATTCCGTTTCCGAAAAATGACTTCTTAATGACTAGTGCTTTTGAAGAAAAGGATCTATTACATATAAAAGAAGCGATAGAAACGAAAATGAAGGAAGAAATGAATCGTTATCAAGTGGAGATTCCTCCGAGTGAAGGTAAGTTATTAACTCTATTAAAGACGGAGACGCTATTAACAAAAATGGAGTTTTTGGAAGATAAATTTGTATATGATTGCGCGGGGTATATTTTTGCTCATTCATCGCTTAATGTACAATTAAAGAGATTTTTAGTGGAAGAAGGAGAAAATAAAAATGTTTGATCGTTTGAAAAATGGAGAAAAAATTGCTCCAATCGTAAAAGAAGTAGAGAGCCAAATTACAGAAGTACATAAACGTGCGGATGAAGTAATTGAAAGTAATCAGTTTCGTGTGTTAGAAAGTTTTCGTAAACATAAAATTAGCGATTCACATTTTATTCCAACGACAGGTTACGGTTATGACGATATTGGTCGTGATACGTTAGAAAAAGTGTATGCAGATGTATTTGGAGCGGAAGCTGGTCTTGTTCGTCCGCAAATTATTTCAGGTACTCACGCAATTTCAACAGCGCTATTCGGTATTTTACGTCCGGGAGATGAGTTATTGTACATCACTGGTAAGCCGTATGATACGTTAGAGGAAATTGTTGGTGTACGCGGAAAAGGTGTAGGGTCATTCAAAGAATATAATATTGGTTATAATGCAGTTCCGCTTACTGAAGAGGGGCTTGTTGATTTTGGAGCTGTTGCGGCTGCCATTCATAGTAATACGAAAATGATCGGTATTCAGCGCTCAAAAGGTTATGCTACTCGTCCGTCGTTTACTATTTCTCAAATTAAAGAAATGATAGCGTTTGTTAAAGAAATTAAACCGGATGTTGTCGTGTTTGTAGATAACTGTTATGGTGAGTTTATTGAAGAGCAAGAGCCATGTCATGTTGGTGCAGATTTAATGGCAGGTTCGCTTATTAAAAACCCGGGTGGGGGAATTGTTAAAACTGGTGGTTACATTGTTGGTAAAGAACAGTATGTTGAAGCGTGTGCATATCGTTTAACATCTCCAGGAATCGGTGCGGAAGCAGGGGCATCTTTATACAGTCTGCAAGAAATGTATCAAGGTTTCTTCTTAGCGCCGCATGTAGCAGGGCAAGCGCTAAAAGGTGCGATTTTTACAGCTGCATTTTTAGAAAAGTTAGGAATGAATACATCACCAGCGTGGAATGCACCAAGAACAGATTTAATTCAATCTGTTCAATTTGATGACAAAGATCGCATGATTGCATTCTGCCAAGCAATTCAATATGCATCCCCGATTAACTCTCACTTCACTCCATATGCCAACTATATGCCGGGGTATGAAGATGATGTAATTATGGCTGCGGGAACGTTTATTCAAGGTGCAAGTATTGAATTGTCGGCTGATGGTCCAATTCGTCCGCCTTATGTTGCTTACGTACAAGGTGGGCTAACTTATTCGCATGTGAAGATTGCGATTTGTTCTGCAATTGATGCATTAATTGAAAAAGAATTATTAACAATTTCTTAAAGGGAAGCTGTCGATTTCGACAGCTTTTTTCGCGTGAAAGTAATGATTTATTTCATTAGAAAAAAGAATGAAAAAACTTTTAAAAAAAATCATGTAAGAAAAGCTAACATCTATTGACATCAAACATAACATGGTATAAAATGAGAAGCAGTTAAGGCGAAGGAGGAACTGAAACGATGAAAGAAGATAGACGTTCTGCCCCGCTGTTTCCTATTGGTATTGTTATGGATTTAACACAATTATCTGCACGTCAAATTCGCTACTATGAAGAGCATAATCTTGTTTCTCCAACCCGTACAAAGGGGAATCGTAGATTATTTTCATTTAACGATGTAGATAAGTTGTTAGAGATTAAAGATTTATTAGATCAAGGCTTGAATATGGCTGGTATTAAACAAGTGTTACTAATGAAAGAAAATCAAACAGAAGCAGTGAAAGTAAAAGAAGAAACGAAAGAAATTTCAAAAACTGAGCTTCGCAAAATACTTCGAGACGAACTACAACATACAGGTAGATTTAATCGAACTTCATTGCGACAAGGTGATATTTCAAGGTTTTTTCACTAAAGAGAACTGATTCTGAAGGTGTTTAGAGGGACTAAGGAGGAATTTATAATGGCTAGGTACACAAAAGAAGATATTTTCCGTTTGGCGAAAGAAGAGAATGTAAAGTATATACGTTTACAATTTACGGACCTTTTAGGAGTAATTAAAAACGTAGAAATTCCAGTGAGCCAATTAACAAAAGCTCTTGATAACAAAATGATGTTTGATGGATCTTCTATTGAAGGTTTCGTACGTATTGAAGAATCTGATATGTACTTATATCCAGACTTAGATACTTGGGTGATTTTCCCTTGGACAGCTGAAAAAGGTAAAGTAGCTCGATTGATCTGTGATATTTACAATGCAGATGGCACTCCATTTGAAGGGGATCCACGTAACAATTTAAAACGTGTATTAAAAGAAATGGAAGCTTTAGGATTCTCAGATTTCAATCTTGGACCAGAGCCAGAATTCTTCCTATTCAAAGTAGATGAAAAAGGAAATCCAACATTAGAATTAAACGATAACGGTGGATACTTCGACCTTGCGCCGATGGATCTAGGGGAAAACTGTCGTCGTGATATCGTTCTTGAACTTGAAGAAATGGGCTTTGAAATTGAAGCGTCTCACCATGAGGTTGCTCCAGGGCAGCACGAAATTGACTTCAAATATGCAAATGCAATTCGTTCATGTGATGACATTCAAACATTCAAACTTGTTGTAAAAACAATTGCTCGTAAACACGGTTTACACGCAACATTTATGCCAAAACCATTATACGGTGTGAACGGTTCAGGTATGCACTGTAACTTATCACTATTCAAAAATGGTGAGAACGTATTCTATGATCAAAACGGTGACTTACAATTAAGTGATGATGCTCGTCACTTCATCGCAGGTATTTTAAAACACGCACCAGCATTTACAGCGGTGGCAAACCCAACTGTAAACTCTTACAAGCGTTTAGTACCTGGATACGAAGCTCCTTGTTACGTAGCATGGTCTGCACAAAACCGTAGTCCATTAGTACGTATCCCTGCATCTCGTGGTATTAGTACACGCGTAGAAGTACGTAGTGTTGACCCAGCTGCAAACCCATATTTAGTAATGGCTACATTATTAGCAGCAGGTCTTGATGGAATTAAAAACAAATTAACTCCACCAGCTGCAGTAGATCGTAACATCTACGTAATGACAAAAGAAGAGCGCGAAGAAGCAGGTATCGTTGACTTACCAGCAACATTAGCGCAAGCTTTAGTTACATTACAATCTAACGAAGTAATTAGTAACGCATTAGGAGATCACTTACTTGAGCACTTCATCGAAGCGAAAGAAATTGAGTGGGATATCTTCCGTACGCAAGTTCACCAATGGGAACGCGATCAATATATGTCTCTTTACTAAGAGGTGAGGAGCCCTGATACTACGGTATCAGGGCTTTTTTATTTGTTGGCAATATAGGTGTTAGTTGAAATGAATTGAATAGATGTCTGAAAAAATTATGACGGTATTTAAATTTCTATTCCATATCTTTAATGTAACGTGGTGAAATTCGAATTGTTTTGTGTTCCAAAAGGGTGGATAAGTAAAAGTAACATGCGTAATATCTATGGATATAAAAAATTGAATGATATGTTGTGTTCGGTATTGGATATGTTTCATACTAAAGTTCGAGTGTTTAAAAATATAGTACCTTGCAATAAACAATACTAAGTGGTATATTATGGATAAGGAAGGTACTGTGTATTGAACAGTACTGAAATGAGAAAGGGGGATTGTCCTTGAACGTTCAGTTTAAAAAAGGTGTGTTAGAACTATGTGTACTGGCACTTGTGAAACGTAAGGATTGTTACGGCTATGAACTTGTTCAGCAAATCTCAAATAAATTTTTAATATCGGAAGGGTCAGTATATCCTTTATTACGCCGTTTAACGAAGGAAGGATATTTTCAAACGTATTTAAAAGAATCTACGGAAGGACCACCTCGCAAATATTATCAACTAACTGAGCAAGGGGAAACGCAACTGAATTTGTTAGTAACAGAGTGGCGTGATTTTGCGAAAGGTGTACAAGAAATTATTGAAGGGGTGGAATGGGATGAGTAAAGAACAGTTTCTTAATGAATTATCAAGTCATCTTAGAAAGTTACCGGACGAAGAGAGGAAAGATATTTTATTTGATTATGAAGAGCATTTTCAGTTTGGGATAGAAGAGGGGAAAACTGAATCGGAAATAATAAAGGGTCTTGGCTCTCCGAAAGTAATTGCAAAAGAATTACTTGCGATGTATCGATTTGATGAAATGAAAAAAGATCCGTCAACTTCAAATGTGACAAGAGCTGTCATGGCAGCGATTGGACTTAGTTTGTTTAATTTCATTATTGTATTAGGCCCGTTAGTTGCAATTATCGCTTTTATATTCTCTTTTTGGGTCGGTGGGATTGTTAGTGTAGTTACACCATTTTTCGTTATTGGAAAAGTATTTATGGGTACATTTATATGGTTAGATGTATTCGTAAGTATAACATTTGTTGGGATAGGTTTGTTGTTATGTATTATCGCTTATTATAGTACGAAGTGGTTTAAAAGGTTATGTGTACGTTATGTCATATGGAACTTCAAAATGATAAAAGGGGAGTAGATGATGAAAAAAATATTGTTAGTAGCGATCGCTTGTATCATTATTGGAGTAATAGGAATTTCACAAACATATGAAAAAGCAGTGCAAACTGCAGAAAAAGGAAACAAAGAAGATATAATTAAAAACGAAACACTAAAAAATATAGAAGTTAAGTTAGATGTCGGGGATATTGTTGTCCAAAAATCTCCTGACGCTTCTTTTTATGTAAAGCAATTAGGAGATGCGCGTAAACAAGAGATTCATATTACTGAAGATGGTGACACATTAAAAATCATTGGGGAAAGAGAAAAAGGTGCTTCATTTGATTTTTCTTTTTACGATTTTAGGTTTCAAACGTCTACATTGACTCTCCTTGTGCCTGAACGCTCTTACCAAGATGTAAAAGTAAATTCATCTGCTGGACAAATTGAAATAAGTGATGTGAAAAGTGACCGTGTAAGTGCTAGAACACTTACTGGAGAAGTGGATTTGAAACATGTAACGGCTAAGAATGTGGAGGGATCTACAAAAGCTGGTGAAGTAAACTTTAAAAAAGTAATAGGGAAAGTGACTGCAAAAACGACCAGTGGGGAAATAAATATTCTAGATCATGATTCTAAGTACAATCTAGAAGCAAGTTCAACTGCGGGAGATGTAAATATTACTTTATCGGAAAAACCAAAAGATGCGGTAATTACTGGGCAAAGTGCTGCCGGGGATGTAACAATTTTTAATGAAGAAAATAAAGACGTAACGATTGGTAATGGGAGTAAAAAGATTAGCGGTAAAACAGCTGCGGGCGATGTGACGATTGAAACGCGTTCGTAAGAAATAGAATGTGTGAAAATCTATCAAAATACAAAAAAGAAGATAATTACCTTATATAAATAAGGTAATTATCTTCTTTTTTATTCTTAATGTAAATCACGATATACGCCAATTACTTTACCGATAACTGACACTTGCTTTAAAATAATAGGTTCTAATGAAGAGTTTTCCGGTTGTAGACGGAAATGGTCTTTTTCTTTATAGAAACGTTTAACAGTTGCTTCATTATCTTCTGTTAAAGCGACTACAATTTCACCATTATATGCAGACTGTTGTTGGCGAACAACAACTAAATCTCCATCGAAAATACCAGCTTCAATCATACTATCTCCAGAAATACGTAACATAAACACTTGATCTGCTCCTGCGACAATGCTAGCTGGAAGAGGGAAGTGTTCCTCAACGCTTTCGACTGCTGTAATTGGTAATCCAGCAGTAACTTTCCCGACAATTGGAACTTGAATAACAGATTGTGTTTCTGTATCCATTCGGTCTTCACCTAAAATTTCAATTGCGCGTGGTTTTGTTGGATCGCGTCGAATGTATCCTTTTTCTTCTAATCTTGATAAATGTCCGTGCACTGTAGAACTAGAAGCGAGGCCGACTGCTTGGCCAATTTCACGTACGGAAGGTGGATATCCTTTTTCTTGTACTTTTAGCTTAATAAAGTCGAGAATGTCTTGCTGGCGTTTCGTTAACTTTTCCATGTTTTCTAACACCTCGTTTTCTTTCATTTTTCTTATTAATAAGTATAACATGTGAAAAAACATTCTACAAACATAAGTTCGAACAAAAGGCGAATTTATGTTACACTAAAGGGAAATTATAGTGAGAAAGAGGGGTTCATAATGAATGCAATTATTTATGCGCGTGTGAGTACAACAAAAGAAGCGCAAGAAACATCATTATTACGTCAAAAAGATGAATTATTGCATTTAGCGGAGCGCTATCAAATGAATGTTACTAAGGTGATTGAAGAGCAGGCTAGTGGCTATACAATTGAACGTGATGGCATATTAGAAGTGCTAGATACAATTCGAGATGAACAAATTGATGTGCTACTTATACAAGATGAAACGCGCCTTGGTAGGGGGAATGCAAAGATTGCGTTAATGCACTGTTTACATAAAGAAGGAATAAAAGTATATACGCATACACATAATGGTGAATTGCAATTGTCGGATTCTGATTCAATGGTATTAGATATTATTGGTATTGTTGAAGAGTATCAAAGAAAGATTCATAATTTAAAAATTAAACGTGGTATGCAACGAGCAGTAGAAAAAGGCTATCGTCCAGAAAATAATTTAAAGAATCGTCATTTAAGTGTAGGACGAGAGAAGAAAGAAGTGCCAATTGAGGAAATTGTACGTTTACGTAAGAGTGAACTTACTTTCGAAGAAATTGCAGCAACACTACGTGGCTTTGGTCATAATGTTTCAAAAGCGACGGTACATCGTAGATATGTAGAGTATACAAAGCAATTGCTTGATAAAGAAGAGTAACTATTGTATGATAATAATCAGTTTTGAGTAGAAGGGGGATTCGAGATGCTTAGTCACGAACTCGTTGAACGCATTAACTTCTTAGCGAAAAAAGCAAAAGCTGAAGGTTTAACTGAAGAAGAACAACGTGAGCGTCAATCGCTACGTGAACAATATTTAAAAGGATTTCGTCAAAATATGTTAAACGAACTAAAAGGAATTAAAGTCGTTAACGAACAAGGTACTGATGTTACACCGGCGAAATTAAAAGCTTTAAAAAAGCAAGATAATGCAAAATTAAACTAAAAGATGGGCGAAGCCCATCTTTTTTTATTTATTTAATAACTTTCCAGTTGTTATTAACTGTTGCTTCTATCTTTTTATGCTTCAATATATAGTTAGCGATAAGTTCAGACATATCTGTTGGTATATCTTTTATTACGGGCTTATTTTGAAACATAAAGAAGTTCCCTCCGCCGCTCGCGCGATAATTATTCATAACGACATCATATTCTTCACTCATATTAAGAGGAGTGCCTTTATGCTGTAAAGATTCTACTCTGTCGCCAATTGGTTTGGAAATGTTTAATGCGTACGAAATTCCTTCCCACATATCGTAATTATAGTGTTGCGGTTTTGGTTCTATGTAGCTAGGGTTTACGATGATGGTTCCATCTTCTTTTAATGTGAAATAAGAAGCAGAGAGTTCGAGAGCATCTTTTATATCAGCTCCAGTTATTCTAATTACTTTTAATGTATTTGGATAAATATAATTAGAAACGATGTCACGCATTGTTACATATGTCGGGAAACCTGGAGATGTATTATGGAATAAGCTTGTACAAGAAATAGAAACATTAGCCATATCCATCTGTATTTTATTTATGAATTCAATAAAAGGATGGTCTTGCAAACGAGTTTGCATAGCATCTGAAATTTGCATGTCACCGTGGATGGTTCCAATAGGTTGATCAAGCCATTTTTGTGTTTTCTCTTCATAATCAGTTACCAAGTAAAGAACATCTGGATCTGCCTCGATTTCTTGCACAGTCAATAGTTCGGAATAACTCTCTTTTTTTACCCACTCTTGTTTCATTTTTTCAAATGTTACAGTTACTTTTCCAACTGAATGTCCGTTACATCCAGTCTGTAAAATTGTTACATCATTACCCACTGTTTGAGCCATTTCTCGGTGCTGATGGCCTGTTAATAAAATATCTATGCCCTCAATTTCATGACACATAGCATACCCTTGGTTTTCGCCTGTTAAAACTTCAGTCGGTTCTCCAGTTTGTAAATCGCGTTCAAATCCCCCATGATACGCTACGACTAGTAAATCTGGTTTCTCATGTTCGTGAATGTAAGAAACCCAATTTTTTGTTGTTTCTAACGCATCTTCAAATTGCAAGTCTTTAATGTGATGGGGTTGTTCCCAATTTGGAATATAATGCGTTGTCACCCCTAAAATAGCAATTTTTATATTTGCTTCAATATGTTTTATTATATATGGTTTCCCGAAATAAGGTTTTTTACTGCTTTTGTCTAAAATATTTGCTGATAAATATGGGGAGTTTGCAGTAGAAATAGCATTGTTTAATACATCCATTCCATAATTAAATTCATGATTCCCAATCACTGCAGCGTCATAACGTAAATAGTTTGCTATTAATGACATTGGGTTTTTCTTATCTTTTTCATATGTAGCGTAATGGTAAGTAAATGGTGTTCCTTGTATGAAGTCACCGTTATCAATTAAAAGAACGTTTTTATTTTGGGACCGTTCTTTTTTTATAAGAGTAGAAATCTTAGCTAAACCAATTTCTGCTGGAGAGTTATCTTGGTAGTGAATTGGATAAACAGTACCATGTATATCACTTGTTAATAGGATGTTTAAAGTTACAATTTGATTTTGATTCAATATCATTCACCTTTTCTATTATTATCTACTGATTAAGCATATCAAATATATGGAGAGAATTTTAATGTGAGTGTATAGAATGTGTAAAGATTCTGTAAATAATCAATTATTTGTAAAAATGTGTGATATATTTCTTCATGTTTATGAAAGGTTATTTTATAACAATGAAAAATGGAGGCATTAACATGTTGAAAAAAGTTTTTGCAATGAGCACAACAGTTGTATTAGCAGCGGGTTTGTTAAGTGGCTGTGGAACGAAGGAATCAAGCGCAAGTAAAAATGAAGATACGAAAAAAGGGTATGTACCGAAGACTTTAAATGTTCAATTTGTTCCTTCTCAAAATGCAGATACGTTAGAGGCGAAGGCAAAACCACTTGAGAAGCTATTAAGTGATAAGTTAAATATTCCAGTAAAAGTTAGTATTTCAACGAATTATAATACAATTGTAGAAGCGATGGCATCTAAGCAAGTAGATGTGGGATTTTTACCCCCAACAGCGTATGTGTTAGCACATGAGAAAAAGGCAGCAAACGTAATTTTACAAGCGCAACGTTTTGGCGTAGATGATGAAACGGGAGCTCCTACAAAGGACTTAGTAGACTTTTATAAATCTGAGTTTGTTGTTAAGAAAGATTCAAATATTAATAGTGTAAAAGATTTAAAAGGTAAAAAAATTGGCTATCAAGATGTAACGTCATCAGCGGGATATGTGTGGCCTGCGGCTGTACTATTAAAAGAGGGCGTTGATCCGTTAAAAGATGTGAAACCTGTTACATTAAAAGGTCACGATCAGTCGCTTATTGCTCTTTTAAATGGTGACGTAGATGCAGCTGTTGTATTCCAAGATGCTCGTAATATTGTAAAAAAAGATTATCCGAATATATTCGATCAAACGAAAATAGTGAAATTTACGGAGAAAATTCCAAACGATACGATTTCGGTACGTTCTGATTTAGATGAAGAGTGGAGCAAGAAATTACAGGATGCTTTCATTGAAATTGGAAAGAATGAGGAAGGTCACAAAATCATTAAAGAAGTATATTCACATGAAGGATATGTTAAATCTGATGATAGTAAATTTGATATCGTTCGTGAATATGGAAAGAAAGTAAAAACGCAATAATACATATGGAAATGGCAACTAGCTGGAAAGGTATGTTTTCAGTTAGTTTGCCGTTTTGAATACATAGAAGGTAGGTAAGATGTGTGATAGAGTTTCGAAATGTTTCCAAAGTGTATCCAAATGGTACAAAAGGATTGAATAATATAAACTTGAAAATTCAAAAAGGTGAGTTTGTTGTAATGGTAGGGCTTTCCGGAGCTGGAAAGTCTACACTTCTAAGATCGGTAAATCGTCTTCATGAGATTACAGAAGGAGAAATCATGATTGAAGGTGAGTCTATTACGGCTGCGAAAGGAAAAGGATTACGCCGCATGCGCCGGGATATTGGTATGATTTTTCAAAGTTTTAACCTTGTAAAGCGATCAACAGTATTAAAGAACGTATTAGCTGGCCGTGTTGGGTATCATTCGACGTTGCGTACAACGTTAGGTCTATTTCCGAAAGAAGATTTGGAGCTTGCTTTTCAATCGTTAAAAAGAGTAAATATTTTAGAAAAAGCATATGCGCGTGCTGATGAATTATCAGGAGGACAACAGCAACGTGTATCGATTGCTAGAGCGTTGGCGCAAGAAGCAAAAATCATATTGGCAGATGAACCTGTTGCATCGTTAGATCCGCTAACAACAAAGCAAGTATTAGATGATTTGAAGAAAATTAATGAAGATTTTGGAATTACAACAATTGTAAACTTACATTCTATTGATTTAGCTAGGCAATATGCGACGCGCATTATTGGATTACATGCAGGAGAAATTGTTTTTGATGGCTTAGTAGAAGAGGCAACGGATGAAAAGTTTGCTGAAATTTATGGTGACGTAGTACAGAAAAGTGAATTGTTAGAGGTGGCAGTTAAATGAATGACGTGACGATATATTCGAAATCGATACCGAAGCCACCGAGTAAGTTGAAACATATGTTAACGGCTGTTCTAGTCATTTTACTGTTGTGGGGAAGTAGTGTACAGGTCGATGCATCATTGTCAAAACTAGTAGTTGGTTTTCCTAATATGATGGATTTGTTAAAAGAGATGGTGCCGCCAGATTGGAGTTATTTTCAAGTTATTACAACAGCGATGTTAGATACAATACGTATGGCGATTATTGGGACGACTTTAGGTGCGATTTTAGCTATTCCGCTGGCACTATTTGCGGCAAGCAATGTGTTTACTAGTGCATTTTTGTACAGTCCAGCTCGATTGATTTTAAATTTTATCCGAACGATACCAGATTTATTATTAGCGGCAATTTTCGTAGCGATTTTTGGAATCGGGCCACTTCCAGGTATTCTGGCTCTTACTTTTTTCTCGATTGGGCTCGTGGCGAAATTGTTGTATGAGTCAATTGAATCAATTGATCCAGGTCCTTTAGAGGCGATGACAGCAGTAGGAGCAAATAAAGTGCAATGGATTGTTTATGGAGTAATTCCGCAAGTGAAAGCGCATTTTGTCTCTTATGTTCTGTATACATTTGAGGTGAACGTACGTGCAGCAGCTGTTTTAGGTTTAGTAGGAGCAGGTGGTATTGGATTATACTATGATCGTACACTTGGATTTTTACAATATCAGCAAACTGCATCTATTATTATCTATACCCTTGTTGTTGTATTGTTAATTGATCATGTAAGTACATTGTTGCGGGAGAAATTATAATGAGTAAAACGACGATAATCGTACCAAAACCGAAGAAACCGAGTGTGTATCGCTTGTTTATTTTTATAGCACTTATATTTGTTTACGTATGGGCTTTTTCAGGAGTACCGCTAGAAGGAATTAAGGATACGGCAGGAGAAATTACAAAAGCAATTATGACAGGTGTATTGAATCCAGATTGGGCGTATGTATCTTTGCCAGATGGTGAAGATTTATTACATGGTTTAATTGATACGTTGGCAATAGCAATATTAGGTACATTTATTTCTGCCTTTTTATCTGTTCCATTTGCTTTTTGGGCAGCGACGAATATGAGCAGTGGAAAACTAACTTCAGGAACTGGGAAATTTGTACTTAGTTTTGTTCGTACATTTCCTGAATTAGTTATGGCCCTTTTATTTATAAAGGCTGTTGGACCAGGCTCTTTTGCCGGCGTCCTAGCTTTAGGATTACACTCTATTGGAATGTTAGGGAAATTATATTCAGAAGGAATTGAAAATATAGATAAGGGGCCGACAGAGGCGTTAATAGCTACAGGCGCAAACCGGTTCCAAATACTTTGGTATGCAGTATTGCCACAAGTATTACCAGATTTTCTATCGTATACATTATACAGGTTCGAAATTAATGTACGATCCGCTGCCATTTTAGGTGTTATTGGAGCAGGTGGTATTGGTACGCCCCTAATTTTTGCACTGAGTTCACGTAATTGGTCTCGTGTGGGAATTATTTTATTGGGCATCATTTTAATGGTCATTATCATTGATTTTATTTCAAGTTCGATTCGGAAACGGATTGTTTAACTGATTTGAAAAGCATCGAATTTAGATGCTTTTTTGTATTTTTAACGCATTATCCGAAAGAAATCTCCTTCCTGGGGCGTGTGAAAGACGAATTTCGGTTTGGCGTAGCCAAACATTTGGTTTTCCTATTTATTTGACCCCTGATATAATCAGTCTTATAAGAGGTAAAGTTTGGTATAACAATGAAAGTAGATAATAATCATGTTAAGTGGGGGTAGTTCACAAGTGGGTTAAAAAAAGTTAGTATTGAAGAATTTTGTATATCTGTATAAATATACAGATAATTCCCTTTCTTTTCAAAATAAAAATAATGAAAAAGTATGTCATATTGAATACCCATACATTCCCGAAAACATTGATTTTTTTATAAAAAATCAAAAAAACATCAACATATTTGTCGATACATGTTGTATAATCTTGCGTGGGAAGCTATCATATAAATGTATAAAACGTTTACTAATATAAGCGAAGGGAAGAATAGCATGTCACATTCAATCGAACAACTTTCTATCAACACGATTCGCACATTATCCATCGATGCGATTGAAAAAGCAAACTCTGGTCACCCAGGAATGCCAATGGGTGCAGCACCAATGGCTTATACATTATGGACTCAATTTATGAAACACAATCCAAATAACCCAACGTGGTTTAACCGTGATCGTTTCGTATTATCTGCAGGTCATGGTTCAATGTTATTATACAGCCTACTTCACCTATCTGGTTATGATGTAACAATGGATGACTTAAAGAACTTCCGTCAATGGGGAAGCAAAACTCCAGGACATCCTGAGTACGGTCATACAGCTGGTGTAGATGCAACGACTGGTCCACTTGGACAAGGTATTGCAACTGCTGTAGGTATGGCAATGGCAGAAAGACATTTAGCTGCTAAATATAACCGTGATGCGTATAATGTAGTAGATCATTATACATACGCTATTTGTGGTGATGGAGATTTAATGGAAGGCGTTTCTGCTGAAGCATCTTCATTAGCTGCTCATTTACAATTAGGTCGTCTTGTTGTGCTTTACGATTCAAACGATATTTCATTAGATGGCGATTTAAATCGTTCATTCTCTGAAAGTGTAGAAGATCGTTACAAAGCATATGGATGGCAAGTAATCCGTGTTGAGGATGGAAATGATATTGAAGCTATCGCGAAAGCAATCGAAGAAGCGAAAGCCGACGAAAAACGCCCAACGCTAATTGAAGTAAGAACGACAATTGGTTTCGGTTCTCCAAACAAATCAGGAAAATCAGCTTCACATGGTTCTCCACTTGGTGTAGAAGAAACAAAGTTAACGAAAGAAGCATACGCTTGGACTGCTGAGCAAGACTTCCATGTAGCAGAAGAAGTATATGACAACTTCCGTAAAACAGTACAAGATGTTGGTGAAACTGCGCAAGCTGAGTGGAACACGATGCTAGGTGAATATGCACAAGCATACCCAGAATTAGCAAACGAACTGCAAGCGGCAATGAATGGTCTTCTTCCAGAAGGTTGGGAGCAAAACTTACCAACTTATGAATTAGGATCAAAAGCAGCAACTCGTAATTCTTCAGGTGCTGTAATTAATGCAATTGCAGAGTCTGTGCCATCATTCTTCGGTGGGTCTGCTGACCTTGCTGGTTCTAACAAAACATACATGAATAACGAAAAAGACTTTACAAGAGATGATTACAGCGGTAAAAACATCTGGTACGGTGTACGTGAGTTCGCAATGGGTGCAGCAATGAACGGTATTGCACTACATGGTGGTTTAAAAACTTACGGTGGTACGTTCTTCGTATTCTCTGACTACTTACGTCCAGCAATCCGTCTTGCAGCATTAATGCAATTGCCGGTAACATATGTATTCACACACGACAGTATCGCTGTTGGTGAAGATGGTCCAACACATGAACCAATCGAGCAATTAGCAGCGCTACGTGCGATGCCAAATGTATCTGTTATCCGTCCAGCTGATGGTAACGAATCTGTTGCAGCTTGGAGACTAGCTCTTGAATCTACAAACAAACCAACTGCTTTAGTATTAACTCGTCAAGATCTTCCAACATTAGAAGGTGCAAAAGACGATACGTATGAAAAAGTAGCAAAAGGTGCATATGTAGTTTCTGCAAGCAAGAAAGAAACAGCTGATGTAATCTTACTTGCAACTGGATCAGAAGTAAGTCTAGCTGTTGAAGCTCAAAAAGCATTAGCAGTAGACGGTGTTGACGCATCTGTTGTCAGCATGCCATCTATGGATCGCTTTGAAGCTCAAACTGCTGAGTACAAAGAATCTGTATTACCAAAAGCAGTAACAAAACGTTTCGCAATCGAAATGGGTGCTACATTCGGATGGCACCGTTACGTAGGTCTTGAAGGAGATGTGTTAGGTATCGATACATTCGGTGCTTCTGCTCCTGGTGAGAAGATTATGGAAGAGTATGGATTTACTGTAGAGAACGTTGTTCGTAAAGTAAAAGAAATGCTTTAATGATTTTAGAAAAATCTCTCCGGCATGGAGAGGTTTTTCTATGTAAATGAGTTTTTTCGACAGAAAAAGTTTTTTCTCTCTCCGCAGTCAGACAATCATTGCAAAATTTCTTCTATATAATGAAGAGAAAAGGTTGTCCAGATTGGGAGGCGAAAGATGAAAACGTATGAATTGTATTTAATTCAAGAGGATATTGCGAAAGCTTACTTTGGTCGTGAATATTTGTTTTTTGATTTATTTGCTCGATTTTCAGAATCTGGGTCCCTTTCGGAGAAAAAAGTGTTATATAAACAAATGATGTATATAACGATGCCATTACAAGTAATGAAAATTCATCATAAATTAGAACAAGCTTTGCGCGTTCTTGGTAAATATGATCGAACACATCATACACATACACTTTATACAGGGGCGGAATATGGCGAAATAATGGTGAAACCACACTATATTCGCATGAATACCTCTGGAAATGTTTCTATGGAAACGACTTTCTTTGAGGTGCTTCGGAAGTGTGAATTAACATTTTTAGCTATGGATTATGAAAATACAAAGTACGGATGGCTGAATCCTCTAAAACAAGTACGAACATATGTGTAAAAATGTCGAATTGTATCTTGTCTTATTGAAAAGGTTTTAGTACACTGTAAGGTAGACAACATGAAGGAGGAAAATATATGCCAATTTGGTTAGGTATTCTAGTGGGCGTAGTAGCACTAGTAGCAGGCGTGGCGTTAGGATTTTTCATTGCCCGCAAATACATGATGAATTACTTACAAAAAAATCCACCAATTAACGAACAAATGTTAAAAATGATGATGATGCAAATGGGACAAAAACCTTCCCAAAAGAAAATCAATCAAATGATGAGCGCGATGAATAAGCAACAAATGAAATAAGCGCTAAAAGACACTCGCTAAGAGTGTCTTTTCTTTTTGATATGGACAGAGTTTAAAACTTTTAAAAATTCTGTATTTTTGGTAAACTGAAAACATCGCTCATTTTAAGAGAGGGGGAAAAATATGAAAGTGTTTATGAATTTAGCGTGGTTTTTTAAACAAGAAAAACGAGCGTACATAACCGGAATTATTTTATTATTTGGCGTTGCACTTTTAGAACTTGTAGCACCAAAAGTGATTGGGATTGTTGTAGATGAAATTAATGAGGGAACATTAACGACTGATAAGTTACTAAAATGGGTTGTACTCTTAGTACTCGTAGGTATTACGATGTACATATTACGTTACGTGTGGCGTATTATGATTTTCGGATCTTCATTAAAATTAGCTCGCCAATTACGGAAAAATTTGTATGAACATTTTACAAAGATGAGTCCATCTTTCTATCAGTCAAATCGCACAGGTGATTTAATGGCGCACGCGACCAACGATATTCAAGCAATTCAGCAAACTGCTGGGGCGGGTGTTTTAACACTTGTTGATTCATTGGCTGTTGGAGGATGTGTACTCGTAGCAATGGGTTTTACAATTAGTTGGAAGTTAACATTGTTAAGCTTAATTCCAATGCCGATTGTAGCAATATCGACAAATTATTACGGCACTTTATTACATAAAAGGTTTCATAAAGCACAGCAATCATTTTCGGAAATCAATGATAAAGTGCAAGAGAGTATGAGTGGGATGAAGGTAATTCGATCGCTTGGACAAGAAAAAGAAGATTTGCAAGCGTTCCGAAAAAAATCAGAAGATGTCGTACATAAAAATATGTTAGTTGCACGTATTGATTCGTTATTTGATCCAACAATCGCTCTTATCGTAGGATTTTCATTTTTAATCGCAGTATGTTACGGGTCAGTATTAGTTGTGAGAGATGAATTAACAGTAGGTGATCTCGTTACATTTACGACGTATTTAGGTACCCTCGTTTGGCCGATGTTAGCGTTTGGATGGCTGTTTAATATTATGGAGCGTGGGCGTGCTTCGTATGACCGTGTAGAAAAAATTCTCTCACAAAAATCAGATGTAGTAAATAGAGAAAATGCTGTGCATACAATAGCGAGCGGTGATGTTTCATTTGCGGTTGATTCGTTTTCGTATAAGAAAAATGAACTGTTACATTTAACAGATATTCATTTTGATTTGAAGAAAGGGGAAACGTTAGGGATTGTAGGACGTACAGGTGCAGGGAAAACGACTTTATTAAAATGTTTAATCCGTGAGTATGATCATTTTAATGGTGAATTAAAAGTTGGAGAGCGGGATATTCGCGATGTAACACTTTACGGTGTCCGTTCTGCTATTTCATATGTGCCGCAAGATCATTTTTTATTTTCAGCGAGTATTGGGGAGAATATTGCCTTTGG
Organism: Bacillus cereus group sp. Bc061; assembly: GCF_027715825.1. Lineage (NCBI taxonomy): Bacteria > Bacillati > Bacillota > Bacilli > Caryophanales > Bacillaceae > Bacillus > Bacillus cereus group sp. Bc061. The sequence goes on along the minus strand of NZ_JAQFTZ010000018.1, from coordinate 18,319 downwards.
AAAGGCGGATGCTACATATAATGAAATTACCCGTGCTGCAGAGATTGCTTGTATTCACAATGACATCCTTCAATTTTCAGAGGGGTATGAAACAGTAGTTGGGGAAAGAGGCGTTTCTTTATCTGGAGGTCAAAAACAGAGAATTTCTATTGCGCGTGCTTTATTAACGGATGCTGAAATATTAATTTTAGATGATTGTTTATCAGCGGTAGATGCAAAAACAGAAGAAACGATTTTAAATGCTTTAAAGAGGGAGAGAGCAGGGAAAACGACAATTATTACTGCCCATCGTTTAAGTGCAATTCAGCATGCCAATCTTATTCTTGTTGTGGATGAAGGTAAAATTGTACAACGAGGTACACATGAACAACTAATGAAAGAACATGGTTGGTATAAAGAAATGTATGAGAGCCAGCAGTTAGAAGCATTAGTCGAGAAAGGAGGCGTATGATGGCTGAGAAAAAACAGAGTGATTTAAGAAGATTACTGTCTTATATGAGGCCATATAAAGGACTGTTAGCATTAGCATTTTTATTTCTAGTTGGTGCAACTGTAACAGAAATGATGGGTCCTTTTTTAATTAAACAATTCCTTGATGAACACTTAGTACCACGTAACTTTGATCAATCAGCACTTGTTACTCTATTTGTAGTGTATATTGTTGCTCACTTATTAAAAGTATTATTTACTTATTTAGACTTGTTATATTTTCAAAATATCGCTTTTAAAATTGTTCAAGATATGCGTGTTGAAGTATATGAGCATGTTCAAAAGTTGTCATTAAGTTTCTTTGATCGTACGCCGATTGGTACGCTCGTATCGCGCATAACGAATGATACAGAAGCAATTAAAGACTTTTATGTCAGTGTATTATCAACATTTGTTAAAAATATCGTATTTTTAGTAGGGATTTTAGTAGCGATGTTTTTATTAAATGTAAAATTAGCGCTATTTTCTCTCGTATTAATTCCGATCATGTTTGCGATTATGGTATTATATCGCCGGAAAAGTGCAGCTTTTTATTTAGAAGTCCGTAATCAATTAAGTGTGTTAAATGCAAAGTTAAACGAGTCCATTCAAGGGATGAATATTGTTCAAGTGTTCAGACAAGAAAAGCGCATGAGAAAAGAATTTGAAGAAGTGAATAATAAACATTATAGTGCAGGGCGACGTACATTAAAGTTAGATGCATTGCTTTTACGTCCAGCAACTGATTTAGTTCATATTGTAGCTATTGCGTTAGTACTTGGTTTATTTGGAATTGATGCTTTGAAGAGTCCTGTTGAAGTAGGCGTTTTATATGCGTTTGTTAACTATATCCATCGTTTCTTCCAGCCTGTAAATGAGATGATGATGAAATTATCGTTTTTCCAACAGGCACTGGTTTCATCATCACGTGTATTTCATTTAATGGATGAGAAAGATTTAGCGCCAGTTCAAAAAGGGGATGGAAATCCTCAAGTTATTAATGGAGATATTGAATTTAAAAATGTTACTTTTTCGTACGATGGAAAACGTGATGTTTTAAAAAATATATCTTTTCACGTGAAACAAGGGCAAACGGTTGCTTTCGTTGGGCACACTGGTAGCGGGAAAAGTACCATTATGAATTTATTACTGAGATTCTATAATATTAATTCCGGAAATATTGTAATAGACGGTGTAGATTTAGAGAAATTTGAAGAACAAGAAATTAGAAAGAAAATAGGACTTGTATTGCAAGATGCATTTTTATTTGCGGGAAATGTAAAGCAAAATATTCGTATGTATAATGAAGAAATTACGGATGAAGAAGTAAAAGAAGCGGCACAATTTGTGCAAGCGAATACGTTTATTGAAAAATTACCAGAGCAGTATGAAACGGAAGTAGTAGAAAGAGGAGCTGCATTTTCTAGTGGTCAACGACAATTAATTGCTTTCGCTAGAACGATAGCAACGAATCCGAAAGTGTTAGTATTAGATGAAGCAACAGCAAATATTGATACAGAAACTGAAGATGCAATCCAAACAGCGTTACAGCAAATGCGAAAAGGACGGACTACGATAGCGATTGCACACAGATTATCTACCATACAAGATGCAGATCAAATTTTTGTTATGCACGATGGAGAGATAGTAGAGAGAGGGACACATCAAGAATTACTGAGTGAACAAGGATTGTATTATAATATGTACTTACTACAAAATAAAGGAAGTTTACAAAAGGCCTTGTAGAATTACAAGGTCTTTTGACTGCGTGTGAAATTTTTACAAAAAATATAGGAATTACATAGTATAATGTAGTAGAAATGTGAATGGAAAAAAGCAGGAAATGAAATAAAGGAGAAGAATTATGGATTACGTGTTAATAGGTGTAATTTTATTATTATTAGCTGCAGTATTCGTGCTGTTTTATAAAAATAAACAGTTAGAATCAGAGAGTCAGCAAGCGGAATTTGAAAAAAAACAAGCAATTGAAACGTACGAAAATGAAATTGCAGCTACGGTTACAGAACATAAAGAGCAGCAAAATACATTAAAAAATATAGAACAGAAAAAATATAATGATTTACAAATAAGTGCAGCGAGAGAACTTGAAAATATGCGCATGATGAAAAATCAATTAGCTGTGCAACATAGTAAAGAACGCAGTGAAATGCAAGAAAAACATAGTAACGAAATACATATGTTTCAAAAGTTAATTGCAGATTTGCGAGAGTATACGAAAAATGGAGCCGAAGTGAGTACACACGAAACATTACAGTATATGAAGCGTGGCTTCGTAGAGCAAGGCATAATACTAGATAATGAATTTCATATTATGCCGAATGTTTTTATGAGAAATCAGCATGGAAGAAATGATTTTCGAATTCATCATCTTGTTTTAAGTAAAACGGGTATGTATGTACTTGAAACGAAAGAATGGACAGGGAAATTAATTCATGGCTTAACGAAAGAAAATGCTAGTACATATTCATTTATGATTGATGAAATTGGCAAGTATCAACAAGAGATAGAGAAAGAAGAGACGTTTGAATATATTACAGGTGAAGATTCATTAACGATACAAGTGAAAAATGAAGGGAACCCAGTATATAGAGCGAAGAAACTATCTCATATTCTATACAATTGTTTGAAAGAAATGCAAGTTGATATTGTAAAGGAAAACATAAATCCGATTGTATATTTTTATAATGAGAATGGGAAAGAAGTGTTAGATCTTTCTGAAGAAAAAACGGCGAGATTAAAAGATAGAGAGCAACTTGTATCGTTTTTCAGAAATGAATTCTTAACGGGGAAAGTAATATATACAGGTCAAGAGTTAGAAAAACTTCGAGAAACCATTAATCGAATGAATTATATAATGAATTAAAAAGAGGTGGGCTTTCTGAGTGCTATATTAAGGGGTATTTTGTATGTTTATATTTGTTTGTATATACTCATGTATCTTGCTCTTATGTTTATTATTGGTATGGCTCATACGTCATTAAGTGTAACGAGCATTTTTATAATAGTCATGCCATTTGTTTTATTAGTTATGATTCAAAAGTCGATCTTATATGTTGCTAAAAATCGTAATGAAGAAAAGAAGCAAATGTCGGGAGTATTAATAGTAGCACTTATTCCGTTAGTAGTATGTACTGCACAATTAAGTATGAATACGTACACTTCCAAGTTTAACCAAGATCGGTGGTTACACGCTGAAGATAAACGGGTACATATGGTAGATGATCTATTGCAAAAATATAAATTAACAGGAAAATCAAATGAAGAAATTACACAATTATTAGGAATGCCTACTGAAACGAGAAATGAAGAAAACGGGGTTATCACTTCGTACTATCTTGGAACTGAACGTGGCTTTATTCCCATAGATAGTGAACATCTTGTTTTACAATTTGATAGAGATGGTAAAGTTTTGGAATATAAGGTGCATACCGATTAAAGAACCGTAGAGAGAAGCTATATATTATAGCTTCTTTTTTATATTCCAATATAGTAAATGTAGGCAAATAGTAGTCATTCCTATCTATACGAATTGGAATGAGTCTGTTATATTGTAAATGGTTATGTTGCTTAATAGTTTAGTAGATAATCTATATTTTGGTTGAGGAGGGGAATTTTAACACGAATTTAATGATATGCGTGTTAAGTAGTATGATGAAAAAAGGATTTCATAATGTTTTAGCTGCATCAATTGTATTTAGTATGGTAACGATTCCAAATTATTCCTATGCTAATGAACTTGGAAAAACTGTTACAGTTTCATCTGAAGAACAAGCTTTAAAAAGTATTGAAAACCATATGAAAGATGAAGATGGTCGGGGGGAAGATAAAGGAGTAAGAAGTGAAGTGCAAGGTGAGTTTCTTGTACATATAGTGAAAGAAGTACCTTTATACGATTCTAGTAATTTTCAAAAAGAGACAGGGATTCGTATTTCGAATCAAGTCGTAAAAGCTGAGAAGAGAAAAGGAAACGCTTACTATGTTCAAACTTCATCGGGAACGGGATGGATACAAAATAGTGATGGAAATGTAGAGGTTAAAGAAATTCACCCGTTATTAAGTGAAAAGTTAGTTATTAATGAAGAAAGCTCTACTTACTCTCAACCATTTACTTCATACAAAGAAGAAAATGTACTGGAGCCGCAAACTATTCAAGCAATTGGACAGGCGGGAGAATGGTTTCAAGTAAAAATAAATAATGAGATGAAATGGATTCATTCACCTTCAGCAAAATTTGAAGGAACAAAAGCTTCACTTATACAAGATGCAGCACCAACACGTACAAAACGTGCAGCAGCTATGTATGCTGCGCCAATAGAAGAGAAAACAACGGATATTTATGGTGTACCTTTAAAAGAAATGATTGTACCAAAAGGAAATGAAAATATTCGTCCAGGTTATGCGATGAACCCGAAGTATATTACGATTCATGAGACCGATAATTATAATGTTGGGGCAAATGCTAGAAACCATGCGATATATTTATATAACCAAGCAACGGGAACGGAAGATCGTTCAGCGTCGTGGCACTTTACGGTAGATGATAAAGAGATTTATCAGCATCTCCCACTAAATGAAAATGCTTGGCATGCTGGAGATGGAGCTGAAGGAACTGGGAATCGAGAATCAATTGCGATTGAAATTGCTGTAAACGAAGATGGTGATTATAATAAAGCTGTTGAAAATGCTCGTAAACTAGCAGCTTATTTAATGGGAGAATTAAATATTCCTTTAGAAAATGTGAAAAAACATCAATTTTGGAGTGGGAAGATTTGTCCAGCCATTATGATTAAAAATAATGGGTGGGAACCATTCTTGCAAGGAACGAAAGTTTATTATGATGCGAACCATAAAGATGATATATCGGGTGGTTGGTATGAAGCAGACATTCGTGAATTAGATAAGCGCGGTATTATGGTTGGAGATGGAAAAGGTTCTTATTGGCCAGAGCGCCTTGTGACACGTGGTGAATTTGCAAATTTAATATCAAGATCATTGCAGCTACCTGAAGGATCATCGAATTTTAATGACTTAAATACAGCACATCCATCGCTAATAGATGGTATTAATCGTGCAGCAAGTGCTGGGATAATAAGTGGTAGAGGAAATGGTATATTTGCTCCAAACGATACGATTAAACGAGATGAAGCTGTTATCATGATTGACCGTGCACTGCAATATAAAAAAATTAAAGGTAACTTAGTCTCGTTACCATTTTCAGATCAAGATTTAGCATATGATAAACAAGCTGTACAACGTGTTTATGGATTAGGTATTGTAAAAGGAAATGAAAATAATGAATTTATGCCGAAAGGTTCTGCAACGCGTGGAGAATCGGCAGCATTTATTAATAGAATGTTAAAAGTAATAGAAAGTAAATAATGAAAAAGCATTCGCGATTGCGAGTGCTTTTTTTATTTTTCAATACGTTATGGAAGGGAGAGAAGGGTTTTGAAGGGAATAAGGAATGAAAGCGGAGGTGATGCATATATATAGATGCGTTAAGTTGTTTTTTGCATATTGTATAAATGAAAAGGAGGTAAGACGGTGAAAGCTATACCGACTGATGTCCTGAGTAAAGAATTGATGGAAAGAGAAGGCGTTATATCTATTACAGTAAAGGAATTTGAAAAAATCGAAGTAGCTGGAGTAGTAGTCGCTGGTCCCGCGGTTATTTTGATTAATCAAGATTAAGTACATAGTATTGAAATAAAAAGTATCCTAGATGGATGCTTTTTATTTGTGTAGAAGAAAGAATATGGTGGATAATTGCCTTACTGGAGGGAGAGTATGTGGCAATTATTATAACGATGTTAGTAATGGGGATTTTATTAGGGTTTGTTGGAGCTGGGGGAGCCGGGTTTATTATCGCGATACTCACTTTAGTATTCCATATTCCTATTCACGTTGCACTTGCAACGTCTTTAACTGCTATGGCATTTACGACATTATCTGGGGTTATAAGTCATTATCGTGAAGGAAATGTAGTACTTACTATAGGCGGGATTGTTGGGGGATGTGGAGCGCTTGGTTCTTATATCGGTTCAAAAATTGGTTCACTTATACCGGGACATCTTCTTCATTGGTTTACAGCTGGGATGCTATTTTTATCTGCAATTTTTATGTTTATTAAATTAATTAAGTTTCAAAATAGGGAAGAGTTACTTTTAGCAGAGATTAAAGATTTTTCGAAAGAGAACATAATGAAATGTATATGTCTTGGATTAGTCACTGGAATGATGGCTGGTTCATTTGGGATTGGTTCTGCACCATTTATTCAACTTGGATTAATGGTTCTATTAGGATTGACGATTCAGCAATCTGTAGGAACAACAATGCTTGTTATATTGCCCATTGCGATTGGGGGTGGGTTAGGGTATAGTTCAGAAGGGTATCTAGATTATATATTATTATTGCAAGTATTAATTGGGACGATGCTAGGAGCTTATATCGGTGCGAAGTTTACAAATTATGCACCACGTATGCTTTTGAAGTTTTCAATGATTATGACACCAGTTTTCGCTGGATGTATGTTATTAATGGGATAAAAATAATATAGCAAACTAATATGTTTTACGAATGAATTATGTAAGTAATTCATATTTCCCATATAAAAGGATTTGCTTTAATATAATGAGTGTAAAGTTCGAGTATTCGAAGTACTACTTGAATTATATCCCTATCCCTTTTCTAAAAATGCGAACAAGTTTTGCCCTATTCTATTCAATATTTAATTGTATAGAAATATATTGTTCGATGACCATTATGGAACGTACATAATGGAACGTACATAATGGGAAAATCCCGATCCTTAAAGAGGATGCCCCTAATCTTCATGTGAAAATATGATCGGATATGAAAGCTGACCAATTTATGGTCAGCTTTCTTTTTGTTCAAAAACTATTTCTTCTTTAATTTCAGTTTGTAATAATAAAGCTTTTCCGAAACGACGTTTACATTCTGCACGCACTTTTTCAATGGCTAGTAGCTGAGTAGTAGCAGGAACTGTGACGATAGCTTGGCGAGGTTTTCGATTTTCTTCACAAAAGACACATTCCACAACATATTTAAAAATCATGCTTTCATCCTTCCGTTTTTAATTTCTAAGAAGGAACTGCCTATGAAGTTGATGTAAAATTTCGTCATTGTTTTCCTTTTTTCCTCTTTTTTCAAGGAGAAAATACAAAAGGAGACGAATAGTAGTACGGGAGGGGTGTATATGGAAAGATGGATAGGTTGCGCAGCAGTATGTGTAAATGAAAGAAATGAAGTTTTAATGGTATTACAAGGACAAAAGGATGAAGAAAAAAGGTGGTCCGTCCCAAGTGGAGGACTTGAAAAAGGAGAAACATTAGAGGAATGTTGTATCCGAGAGGTTTGGGAAGAAACAGGCTACAATGTGGAAGTTGTAAGTAAAATATACGAAAAAGAAGCGATTACATATGGGGTTCCTGTATACGTTCATTATTATGTCGTAAAAAGAATAGGCGGTAGTATGAAAATCCAAGATCCTGATGAGTTAATACATGAAATTGCTTGGAAGAGGATAGATGAAATGAAGGAATTAACGTTATCTTTCCCGGAGGATTATGAGATTTTAAACAAATACATAAATAAAAAAGCAAGTGTGTAAACACTTGCTTTTTCAATGTATCCACGATAAGAAAAGCGGAACGATAACTAAACTAGCTCCTGCAGTTAAAAGCATAGATAAACTTGCAATCGTTCCTTCTACAGGGCCGATTTCGAATGCTTTTGATGTACCAGTTCCATTTGCGCTCGTTCCTAACATAATACCTTTTGCAATTGCTGTTTTAATACGGCATATACGAATGAGAGAAGGTCCGAGCAATGCTCCTGTTAACGCAGTTAAAACAACAAATACTGCTGTTAATTGTGACATACCACCAATCATTTCTGAAATGGCCATTGCAATTGGCGTCGTTACAATATGAGGTGCTAAACTATGTTCTAACGATGAATCAATTTGAAAATAATTTGCTAGTAGTGCTGAAGTAATAACTGATAGAAACGAACCGACAATGACATTAAGTAAAATAGCCATTCCATGTTTCTTAAGTAAATCAAAGTATTTATAGATTGGCCATGCAAAAGCAACTGTTGCAGGTTTTAATAATTCTGTTAACCAGTGGCCTCCAGTTTCATACGTTTCATAAGATGTGTCTAGTCCGAGTAATAACGCGATTAAAATAATAGGACATACGAGAAGAGGAGAAAGTAAGCTCCAATTCCAGCGTTGATACATTTTCTTCGATATCCAATATGTGAATAGTGTTAATAGTAAACAAAGAAAGCCGATCATTGCACGGATCCTTTCCGCTTTAGTAGCAATTCTGTTAAGAGTCCTGTAACGAGAGTGACACAAAGCGTACTAATCATAATAATTAAGATGAGATCGATTCCATATTGTGATAGTGTATCTTTGTAGCGTATGACAGCGACTGCAGAAGGAATGAAAAATAAAATAAGTTCTTTTAATAAAAAGTCTGCACCGTCTTGTATCCACTCTTTTTTCACTAGGTTAAATTTTAATGAGATTAATAATAAAAAAATACCGATAATACTTCCTGGAACTGGGAGGTGTGCCTGTTTTGCAATCCATTCACCTGTCCAAGCGAAACAAAATAATAGTAAAATTTGTCCGCTTAATTTCCACCATTTCATACAGTAACCACCTCTTTCTTTTTTTACATAAAAATTGTAAAAAAGAATTAACAATTTCTACTATACGTTCATTCGAAAAATTTGTCTAATATATAAATTATATGTTATTAATATATTAGACGTATTAATTGAAATGGAAAAGGGTGTCCAAAATGGAATTACGGCATTTGCAATATTTTGTTGTAGTGGCAGAGGAGTTACACTTTGGACGAGCGGCTGCTCGTTTACAAATGACACAACCACCGCTTAGTCAACAAATTCAGCAATTAGAAAAAGAAATGGGAGTTATGTTATTTTCAAGAACGAAGAGAAAGGTTGAATTAACAGAAGCTGGAGAAATGTTTTTGAAAGAAGTAAAAAAAGCGTTTGAACAAATTGAAAAAGCTGTAGAAATTGCACAAAGTGCCCAAAGGGGAGAAGTGGGCTCACTTTCAATTGGTTTTGTAGGTGCGGCGATATATGATATTTTACCATCTATCGTAAGGGAGTATAGAAAGAAATTTCCGAGGGTATCTGTTGCATTACATGAATTATCTACTCCAGATCAAGTGCATGCACTTCATGATAATCGAATTGATATTGGATTTTTGCGTCCACCAATCCCAACACAATTATTAGAGTTAGAGCCAATACAAAAACTATCTTGTACTTTATGTTTACCGAAGGCTCATCCACTTGCAGAGAAAGATGAAATACATATAGAAGATTTACGGGATGAACCGTTTGTATTTATTACGAGACCAGTATGGCCAGCGTTATACGATACAATTTTATCACTTTGCCGCGACGTCGGGTTTAGTCCGCGTATCGTACAAGAAGCGACGGAATATCAAACAGTTATGGGACTTGTAGCAGCAGGGATTGGAATTACAGTAATACCGGTATCGGCAAATAAATTATATAAAACGGAAGTTGTATATAAAGAGCTATATGATTCTAATTTTGTTGCAGAAATGTCAGTCGCTTACAAAAAAATGAATAGCAATCCAGAGCTTTTAGAGTTTTTAAAAATTGCAAGAGAGAAGAAAAGAATAGAAGTTGAGGATGAGATTAATTAAGTTGTTGAAAAATACACCTCGTTAAACACTAAAGCGGAAATGTAATTGCATTTCCGCTTTAGTGTTTTTTTAGTTCTATACGAAAGAGATAAACATGTTCATTTTTGTTTTCTAGGACTAAAGACTTAGAGAAAATTCCGATTGTAGTGCGATGTTTAAAATGTCATATTTTTATACACTAGTAGTATAGAATGCGTATGTAATAAGGTAGGGGAAGAATTTTATGTCTTTATGTCGGTTAGCGAGAAAAAATATAAGAACATTTGCTACCAAAAGGATGAAGCAATTTATGTGGATTGCTATGAGTATTATGATTTTGTTTTTTATGATATCGCTACAATTTAATGAAGTAGTTGCTGGGGAATTAGGGACTACATTTTTATTTCAAATGTGTTTTTACACGTTGTTTATCGTAGTCATTTTCATATGTACGTTTATTACATATAAAATGACTTATTCTCTTCTGCAAGCGAGGAAAGAAGAAATTAAATCTTATGTAGCAGAGAATAGGAAGAGAAATGATGTACTATGTTTATTATGTCAGGAGCAATTATTTATTTATGGAGCAGCGTTTGTTTTTGGATTAGTTAATGGGATGTTATTTTTAAAATTATTTACGATTATCTTTATGAAAATAACAGGAATACAAGGGATAAATAGTGCACCGATTACAATATATGCAATAGTAGTAGTGAGTATAATTATGATTGTTATTCTTCTATTATCGATGGTGCAATGTATTCGATTTGTTCAAAGTTTACAAGATGAAAATTCATTTCAGTTTAAAGAAAAGGTATGAGAAATCATGCCTTTTTCCATTTTACACATAAAAATAATCATGTTACAGTGTAAAGACCTGACAAAGAATGGGAAGGAAAGGTTGTATAGCATGACAAATGAACAATCGATTGTAAAGGTTGAGCGGTTAACGAAGCGAATCGGTTCAAAGACACTTGTAGAAAATATTAGTTTCGAAGTTAAAAAAGGTGAAGTAGTTGGTTTGCTTGGACCAAATGGTGCTGGAAAAACGACTTTAATGAGAATGATGGTCGGCATGATTCGTATGACAGAGGGCGAAGTTTGGATTGATGGTCAATCTGTAAAACAGCAATTTGAAAGTACTGCCTCGAAAATTGGAGCGGTAATTGAGACACCGGAATTTTATCCGTTTTTGAGTGGCTATGAGAATTTAACATATTTCGGACGCATGAATGGTAACGTTACAGAAGAACGTATCGATGAAGTAGTGAAACTGCTAGGTATGGGACAAGTCATTGATCGCAAAGTAAAAGCATATTCACTCGGCATGAGACAACGTTTAGGAATTGCCCAAGCGCTTATTCATGATCCAGATGTATTAATATTAGACGAACCAACGAATGGATTAGACCCTAGTGGAATACATGAAATGAGAATGTACATAAAGAAAATTGCACATGAACAAGGAAAAGCGGTACTGGTATCTAGTCACTTACTTTCGGAAGTTGAATTAATGTGTGATAGAGTTATCATTATTCAGCACGGAGAATATGTCGCGACGCAAAATATTCAGCATAATCAAAGTGAAGAGATGGAGACAATCCGTATACGCGTAGATGATGCGAATAAAGCGGCAGAAATGTTAGACCAAGATGTTTTAATAAAAGGTAATGATTTACTTATTCATGTAAAAGATGAAGAAATCCCAAATGTTATTCGTACATTGCTTGAGAAAAACATTCAAGTGTATCGTGTATATGAAGAGAGAAAAACGTTAGAAGAGCAATTTTTAGAATTAACAGGGGGAAAAGATATTGTTTAATTTAGTGTATAACGAATTGTATAAAATATTTAAGCGAAAGCGAACGATTATTCCATTTGCAGTTATTGCAGTATTAATAATCGGATTAGGATGGGTTACTGTAAAGTATTTGGAGCCGGAAACAAAAGGATGGAAAGCTGATTATACAGAACGAACTGTAGAAATTGAGAAAAAGCTAGGCATGGAAAAAGGAGCAATTTTAGCGGAACGATCTGGGGATGAGCTTGTAAAGGAATATCAGCTTAAGATGAAGCATTTAGATACAGATACAGCACCGGCAAGTAGTTCTCCAATTTCTTTCATGAGAGATACAGGCTTTATCGTATTTCCAATATTACTTCCGTTTATCCTCGTGTATGCAAGTACAATTTTTGCGAATGAATATAGCTGGGGAACATATAAATTTTTAACAATACGACCAGCGAGTCGCTTTAAAATTTTGACAGCTAAGTTTTTAGCAATTGTCATATTTGCAGCGTTATTGTTTATATTTAATATGATTTTTTCCATTTTATGTGGGCTTGTTATTTATAAATTCCAGCAGCCTGCATGGAGCGAGTTTATTTTCCAAGATGGAAATATTATAAAACAAAATATTTTTGTAGAAGCTAGTAAGTATTATATTTTATCGTGGTTGCCGACGATTGTGTACGCAGCGTTTGCATTTATGATTTCTGTGCTAACAAGATCTAGCGGAGGCGCGATTGGTATTTCACTATTTCTCGCTTTATCAGGAAACATCGCATTACTAGCAGCAACTAGATATGATTGGGCGAAATATTTATTGCCAGCAAACACAGATTTATATAGTATTGCAAAGAATGGAAGCTTTATTGATGGAGTAACGTTCCCGTTTGCATCATGTATGTTATTACTGTATTTATTTGTATTTTTAATCATTTCCTATACAGTATTTTTAAAACGTGATTTAACTTAAAAAAAGGAGCCGTTAAGCATTTCTTAACGGCTCCTTTTTTAGGAAAAATGTTTAAGTGCCCTTTCAGCTAACAAAGCGAAGTATTCTGCACTTATAGGTAACGCTCGCTCATCTACTGTAAAGCTTGGATGATGCCATTCATGTGTACCACTCGTTCCCATAAAGACGAATGATCCTGGTATGTGTTGTTGATAAAAAGAGAAATCTTCGCCAGCCATGGAAGGAGTAGGGGTAATCACGTCTAGTGACATTTCCTGTGCAGTTTGTGTACATAAATGAGTAAGACTTTCATCATTATGGACAGCAGGAGGACCTGAATGAAAATGGAATTCTGTTTTTACACCTAGTGCATCAGAAACGCCCTTAATGATACGTTCCATTAAGGCTGGAATTTTTTCGCGTGTTTCAGCTTGGAAAGTACGAACAGTACCTTCTAATATTGCTTTTTCAGGAATAACGTTCCACGTATTTCCTGAGTGGATGTTTGTGACACTAACGACGGCATTATGTGAAGAACTTATATTTCGGCTTACAATAGTTTGTAGTGCCATCACAATTTGAGAAGATGCGACAATAGGGTCTACCCCAGCATCTGGTACAGCTGCATGTGTACCAACTCCGTGAATTTCAATTTCAAATCGATCAACTCCGGCCATCAGTGGACCATCTTTAATACCGATTGTACCTACTGGTAAATCAGGTTTATTATGCATACCGAAAATAGCTTGTACACCACGTAAATGCCCGGCTTCGATGACGTTGCAAGCACCATTACTACTTTCTTCAGCTGGCTGGAATATAAAGCGTACAGTTCCGCTAAGAGAAGATTCTTTTTCTTTTAGCAAATAAGCAGCCCCTATAATAGCAGCTGTATGAAAATCATGCCCACAAGCGTGCATTTTTCCATGGATTTTTGAAGCGTAGGATAAATTTGTTTCTTCCTGAATAGGAAGGGCATCAATATCAGCACGGATTGCTATAAGCGGTCCGTTACGATTCCCCGAAATTTCAGCAATAACGCCCGTTTCTAAATTAGAATTTATAATCGTAATGTTTTTCTCTTCCAACCAATTCTTTATAGCTTTCGTCGTTTCAAATTCTTCGTATGATAGTTCTGGATGCTCATGTAAATTTCGACGAATAGAAATTAGCGTCTCAGTTAATTGCTCTAGATTTGCTGCCACTTATAATGCCTTCTTTCTTAAATAAAGTATTTACATTAAGTATACAATATTAAAAGAGAGGATTCTCAAATGAAAATCCCCTCTCGTTTATGCTGCCAATTTTTTGTGTGTATGATGTTTACGATAACGTCCACGCATTGCATAAGCAATTTGCGGGATTGCAATCCCGATTAAAATAAGTGATACACCGAACCATTGTGAAGATAGTACAGCTTCTTTTAAAACGAATACAGACATAATTGTTGTAACTGGTAGTTCCGCAGCGCCAAGAATAGTCGCTAAGCCAGAACCAATCTTTGGAATACCAATTGTAAAGGCGATAGAAGGAATGACGATACTGAATGTTCCTAAACCTAAACCGTATTTCCAAAGTCCTTCAGAAATTGCACCGTTAAAAATAAATGTTGGAGGGAATACGATCATTACTAAAGTTAAAGCACCAGCCATTAAAAGAACACCGCGTGGTAATGAAGGTACTTCAACAGCAACTTTTCCGCTCACGAAAATGTATGTTGCAAATGTAACAGCAGATAATAGGCCTAATATAATTCCAGTCGTATCGAAATCACCTGCTGATTTTTCTAGTAAACCACTTGATAAAAATGTACCTGCAAGTAAGAAAATAACAGAAATAACTTTTTCTCTTGAAGGTAAAGTTTTTGTTGCGACTGCTTCAATAATAATTCCGACCCAAACGAATTGGAATAAAAGTATAATGGCGATAGATGCTGGTACAGTTTTTAATGAAGCATAATAAAAAATTCCAGTGAAACTTGCAGATGTACCTGCAACGAATAAAATTAAAGCTTGTTTTAATGGAACACGATGTCTAGAAAATAGAAGTGTAATAGCAAGCAAAATAATCCAACCGAACAAATATTGGCTGCCAATTACCTCTCCAAGTGAAAATCCTTCTGCATATGCAAGTTTAACGAAAATAGCTAAAATTCCATAACTACACGCTCCTAATAAAACTAAAAGAGAATAACGAAGCATGAAATATTCCTCCCATCTATATGAAATTGTTCCGTAACGGACATATATAACTAGAGGGAAGTATACAAAATTAAAAATGAAGGGTCAAATAAAAGAAAAGTGTGACATTTTATAGAATAATAATAAAAGTATGATATTTATGCATAATCTTGAAATTAGTAATAATAGAAGTATTGTAAAATCAAGTTTGTATTGTATAAAGACAGCATTTGAAAAAAATATTTTTTAATCAATATGTATATAAACGTACGAATAACATGCTAATCATTTGAGAAACTATATTACCTTTGTTATGTTAATAACATTAGAGAGGTTTTGTAGTGTAATTGAGATTTTTCTATATAAATAGAAGGAAATGAAAACGTTTTTTCAGAAAAAGTGTGAAAGGGTAGTTTTTCTTATTATCACGTTGGAAAAGTGATTTCACGAATTGTTCATAGTATTTTTATATGTTTTTGCTACAATATGTAAGGAGAGGAGTGGAATAATGCAAGATATTAGTATTTTTTTAGCGTTTGGTGCTGGGTTTTTATCATTTATTTCCCCATGTTGCTTACCGCTTTATCCGGCATTTTTATCGTACATAACAGGTATGTCGGTTTCTGAGTTGAAAGAAGAAAATGCAATGCTTCGCAAAAGAAGTATGATACATACAGCGTTTTTCTTACTTGGATTTTCAATTATATTTATTGCAATTGGATTTGGTACAAGTTTTATTGGAGGCATCTTTACAAATTATAAAGATTTAATTAGACAGTTAGGTGGTATATTTATCATCGTGTTCGGTCTTATTATTGTCGGTGTGTTTAAGCCGAAGTTTTTAATGCAAGATCGTAAATTCACGTTTAAAAATCGTCCGAGTGGTTATTTTGGATCTGTTTTAATTGGGTTGGCATTTGCTGCAGGGTGGACGCCTTGTACAGGACCTATTTTAGTGTCTGTAATCGGATTAGCAGCAACAAATCCAGAATCAGCAATGATTTATATGATTGCATACATACTTGGATTCGCTATTCCGTTCTTCGTGCTATCATTCTTTATTACGAAAATGTCTTGGATTAAAAGAAATAGTATGAAGTTCATGAAAATCGGGGGATACATTATGATTATCATGGGTATCTTCTTATACTTTAACTGGATGACAAAAATTATCGTATATTTCTCAAGTTTATTTGGTGGTTTTACGGGTTTTTAGTATTATTCTGTGAAAATGTTGGAAATACTAACGGAAAAGCATATAATGAAAGTATATTTTGCATATAGCCACAAAAAAGGATGAGAAAATATGAACATAGTTGTTTTATCCAGTATCGTTGCTGTTTGTATGGCTGTTGGTGCGATGTTTATTCGTTTAAAAGCAGCTAAGAAACCTGCAACATTGAAAAAAATTATACTTCCACCATTTTTTATGAGTACGGGAGCGTTGATGTATGTTTTTCCTGAATTTCGATTAACTCCAGCAGAAATGTTAGAAGCAATTGGCGTCGGTTTGTTTTTCTCTATTTTTCTTATTAAAACATCTAAATTTGAAATTAGAGGACAAGAGATTTATTTGAAGCGTTCGAAAGCATTTGTCTTTATTTTAATCGGATTACTTGTCGTGCGTATTGTATTTAAAACATATTTAAGCCAATCGCTTGATTTAGGACAACTTAGTGGGATGTTCTTCTTGCTGGCATTTGCGATGATTGTGTCATGGAGAATTGCCATGTACCGTTCCTTTACAAAATTACAGAAGGAAATGGAAAAAGAAGATGGTTTTTATAATGAAAAAGATATGAAATTAACTTAAAAACTGTATATGTATAAAATAAAAAGACAGCGTTTTTTGACGCTGTCTTTTTATTTTATATTGCTAACATCTTCTATTCCAACCGCGCCGGATAAAACGTTCCCCATTAAAGAAACAATTTAAATTTGGTGAGACGAACGGACCGATAAACGGAATAATGTTTGGCTCTGAAGTTTCATCAACGAAAGTCGGTGGTTTAGTAGGATCTGGTCTGAGTGTATAGCGAATGCGGGCGGTATTTTGAATGAGACCATTTCGTGGCTCTGCTGTTACTTGAACGATAAAACGAACAACAACGGATTCACTTGGATTAACAGTATTGATAAGAATACCGATAGTTGGGCTAGTTCCGGGACGTGCTACTCCATTTACTGTTACTGAATTTGGATAGAAAGTAACTTCAGGAGGAAGTGGGTCGGTAATGAGTACGTTATTTACTGGGATGGTGCCATTGTTAGTAAAGGTAAGTGTATATGTGATGAAATCACCGAGATGGGCGCTATTTACATTTGCGGTCTTAATAAATGTGTTTGGCTCATTAGGGTTTACTTCTATCGTAATTGGTGGTGTTGTAGTCGTTGTTGTGATAGGTGGTCTAGTAGGGTCGGGTTGAGAAGTATACGTAATGGATGCGATATTTGTAATCATTCTATTAGCTGGAAGTGTAATAACCTGTACTTTGAATGAAATAGTTACGGATTCTGTTGGATTAAGAGTTCCGACTGGAATGCCTGTGGATGGATTTGCGTTTGGAACGGGAATGTTATTAATTGTGACACTATTTGGAACGAATGATGTGCCGACAGGAAGTGAGTCTGTAACAGAAATGTCAGTGACAGGAATCGTACCTTCATTTTGGAATGTGATAGTAAATGTAATCGTATCACCTACTGAAACGATGGATTTATCAGCGGTTTTTATCGGGTTAATAGTCCCAACGTTTACAGGAGTAATTGTAGTAGGTGTAGGCGTAGTAACGGATACAGGTGGTTTAGTAGGATCGGGTTGGTACTGGAAGGAAACGTTACCTTGGTTTTGAATTTCTCCGCTTGGTGGAATTGAAGTAACTAGGACACGGAAAGAAATCGTTGCGGATTCAGAAGGAGCAAGTGTTGAAATTGGGATGCCTGCTGATGGATTTGCAGTTGGTTGCGGCACGTTGTTAATTGTTACACTATTTTGGATGAACGAAGTACCGATAGGAATTGTATCAGTTACAAGTATATGATTAGCAGGAATGGTACCTGTATTTTGGAGAGAAATCGTATACGGTGCGAGACGTTCTCGAGTAAGTAATGCGGGAGCATAGGCGACAACGAGGACTATTCTTAATTGTAGAAACATCGAAAACAATAAAGAGTAGGATAACTGTTCAGGCGA
>NZ_JAQFTZ010000017.1:0-48472 GCF_027715825.1 Bacillus cereus group sp. Bc061 | reverse complement strand
TTCATCCTGAGCCAGGATCAAACTCTCCAATAAAGTTAGTTTGTCTAGCATCATAAAATAAAAATTGACGTTTCACGTTGTTTGTTTCGTTCAGTTTTCAAAGAACTACTTCGTCGCTCAGAAGCGACTTTATTAATATAACATTTCGTTATATTTTCGTCAACAACTTTTTTCAAAAAGTTGTTTTTCGTTTGTTTTGCTTGTTACCTTTCGTGGCAACGAATATAAATATACCAGTTTGATTATTAAAATGCAATAGTTTTTCTAATAAAATTTTTAACTTAGTAAAAAAGTATAAAAACAGCACTTTTCTTCTATATAAATATAATTTCCCCCACCATCGACATCTAACGCCCGACGCTCATACTCAAATAAAAAAAGCTTTGGAGAAATCTCCAAAGCTTAGTCTTGTTTATGACGCATAGCAGGGAATAATAGTACGTCACGAATAGATGGTGCATTCGTTAATAACATAACAAGACGATCAATACCAATTCCTAGTCCACCCGTAGGAGGCATACCATACTCAAGAGCTTCGATATAATCATCATCCATCATGTGAGCTTCATCATTACCTTGTTCGCGTTCTTTTAATTGCGCTTCAAAACGTTCTTTCTGATCAATTGGATCATTTAATTCAGTGAATGCATTTGCATGTTCACGTGCAACGATAAATAATTCGAAACGATCTGTGAATCGTGGATCTTCGTCATTCTTTTTCGCAAGTGGCGAAATTTCTACTGGATGACCGTAAATAAATGTTGGTTGGATTAATTTATCTTCTACTTTTTGCTCGAAGAATTCATTAATAATATGACCAACTTCCATTGTATCCTTAATTTCTACATTATGTTCTTTTGCAAGTTCACGCGCTTCTTCTACACTCATCGGATTCCAGAAATCTGCTCCAGAATGTTCTTTAATTGCATCTACCATATGAAGACGTGTCCATTCTGGTTCTAGATTAATTTCATAATCACCATATTGGATTGTTGTTGTACCTAGTACTTGCTTCGCGATATGAGCAACCATATTTTCTGTTAGTTTCATAATATCTTTATAATCAGCATACGCTTCATATAATTCAATCATCGTAAACTCAGGGTTATGACGAGTTGATACACCCTCGTTACGGAATACACGGCCGATTTCATAAACTTTTTCTAATCCACCCACAATAAGGCGTTTTAAATGAAGTTCAATTGCGATACGCATATATAATTCCATATCTAACGCATTATGGTGCGTGATGAAAGGACGCGCAGAAGCTCCACCTGCAATTGCATGCATCATAGGTGTTTCCACTTCAAGATAACCGTTGTCATCTAAGTATCTTCTCATTTCACGAATGATCTTACTGCGAGTAACGAATGTTTCACGGCTTTCCATACTTGTAATTAAGTCTAAGTAACGTTGACGGTAGCGTTGTTCAACATCTTTTAATCCATGATATTTATCCGGTAATGGACGAAGAGATTTCGTTAATAGCGTAAATCCCGTTGCTTTCACTGAAAGTTCTCCAACGTTCGTTTTGAAAATTTTACCTTCAATACCTACTAAGTCACCTAAATCTGCTGTTTTAAATAATTCGTACTCTTCATCTCCAACAGCATCTTTACGAACGTAAATTTGAACTTGTCCATGTAAATCTTGAATATGTGCAAATCCAGCTTTTCCTTTACCGCGTTTTGTCATAATACGACCAGCGATAGAAACAGAGATTTCTTTCTCCTCTAATTCTTCTTTAGAGAACTCTCCATATAGGCTTAATAATTCATTTGTTGCATTTGTACGTTCAAAACGTTTACCGAACGGATCGATCCCTTGCTCACGTAAGTTATGTAGCTTTTCACGACGAACAAGCAATTGGTCGTTTAATTCTTCGTGGTTCATGTTATCCATGGTATTGATATCACTCCAGCTCTATTAATTTTTACAATATATACAGTATAGCATTTTCTACTCAACTAGAAAAACTGCCAGCAACTAACTGGCAGTTCTTCTTTCTTTCACGTAATTATAGGAAGTGTATAGAAGAATGTCAATCTTCCCTTCCTATTATTAACCAACGTGAATTGTTTGTTGTTTCGCTTCTACTTCTTCTACAAATGTACCTAATACATTTGCAAGGTCTTCACGCGTATTACAAGCATTGATACCATTACGTACAGTTGCATTACCACGAATGCCTTTTAAATACCAAGCTGCGTGCTTTCTCATCTCTCTTACAGCGACATTTTCATTCTTTAAATCGATCAGACGATCTAGATGCAACATACATACGTCAATTTTCTCACGTACTGTCGGTTCCGGCATTAATTCACCAGTCTCTAAATACTTTACCGTACGATAAATCATCCATGGATCTCCAAGGGCAGCGCGGCCAATCATAACACCATCTACACCAATTTCATCAAGCATACGCTTTGCATCTTGCGGCGTTGCGACATCACCATTTCCGATAACCGGGATATTTACAGCTTGCTTTACTTGTTTAATAATATCCCAATCCGCTTTTCCTTCATACATTTGTACTCGTGTGCGCCCATGAACTGCTACCGCTTGTCCACCAGCACGCTCAACAGCTTTCGCATTCTCGATTGCGAAAATATGATCCTCATCCCAACCAATACGCATTTTTACTGTAACTGGTTTTTTTACAGCATCTACAACTGCCGCTACCATTTCATATATTTTATTTGGGTCTAAAAGCCACTTTGCTCCTGCATCACACTTAACGATTTTTGGTACTGGGCACCCCATATTAATATCAATGATGTCTGCTGTCGTATATTGATCTACGTATTTCGCAGCATCTACAAGAGTTTCTTTCTCGCCACCAAAAATTTGTAAACTTAATGGCTTTTCTCTCTCATCAATATATAACATATCTAATGTTCTTTTATTGTTCAGTAGTATCGCCTTATCACTTACCATTTCAGCACAAACTAGGCCTGCACCGAATTCTTTTACTGTCAAACGGAATGCAGAGTTACACACTCCCGCCATCGGTGCTAATACAACCGGATTTTTCATCTCAATATTTGCGATTTTTAACACTCGATTTACTCCTTCCTTCATGGTCACTTTGGCATTAGCTCATCTATCGAGACCTTTAATGCTTTAGCAACTTCCACTACAAAGTCTTGGGAAGGCGATCGATTTCCTCGCTCAACTTCACCTAAAACAGATACAGATACCCCTAATTCTTTTGCAAAACCTTCTTGCGTATAACCTTTTAGTTTTCGAAAAGCACGAATGCGTCTTCCCCATTTTTCTGCTTCCATACCGTTACTCCCTCTCGCCTTTTCATTTCTTCTACTTGTGAACGTGAAATGTTTTGTTTTATATCTTGATTAATCTCTAACAACGGAACGATAACAAAAGCTCTTTCGAACATCCGCGGATGCGGAACAATAAGATTCTCTGCTTCAATATTTTCTTGATTATATAGTAAAATGTCAAGGTCGATAGTCCTAGGTCCCCACCTAATTTCCCTTTTTCTTCCTAGATCATTTTCTACTTTTTGCGTTACTTTCAATAATTCTTGCGGTGATAAATTGGTAGAAATTTTTATAACTAAATTTAAAAAGCAACTTTGGTCAGTATAGCCAACCGGTTCCGTCTCATATACAGACGAAACATCCTCAACTTTGATATAAGGATTTTTATTCAGAAACTGAATCGCTTCAGTTAAATACGTATAACGTTCTCCAATATTTGAACCTAATGCAATGTAAGCTATATTATTCATGGACGTTCTCTCGTAATTTCTACCGCTACAGCACGATAATGTCCTGGTATCGGCGGATCTGGTTTAATTACCTTTATCGTACATCTTGAAATACTCTCATATTGTTTCAATATATCTGTAGCAATATTTTCAGCAATACTCTCTACAAGCTTATATGTTCTATCTTCTACAACTTTCCTACATAATTCGAAAAGCTCTCCATAATTAACAGAATGCTCTAAGTCATCACTTTCTCCTGCTTGTTTCAAATCCAATTCCACCGTTAAGTCCACTTTAAATCTCTGGCCCAATTTATTTTCCTCTGGGAATACACCATGATAACCGTAAAACTCCATATCATGAATATAAATTTTATCCAATTACTTTACCCCCTTACCAATCATCGCATCCATCATCTTAGCCATACGTGCCATTTCCTTCACATCATGAACACGAACAAACTCACAACCCTTTTCAATACCAAGACAAACGGTAGCTCCCGTCCCCTCAAGACGTTCTTCTACCGGTAAATCTAGCACATGCCCAATAAAGGACTTTCTTGAAGTACCTAAGAGAACTGGATAACCTAGTACGTTTAACTGTTCTAAATTACGCATCGCTTCTAAATTTTGTTCAGGTGTTTTAGCAAAACCGATGCCCGGGTCTAAAATGATATTCTCATCTCGTACACCAGCATCTTTAGCAATTTTAATACTGTCATATAAATCAGCAACCATATCAGCCATTAAATTACGATAATTCATGTTATCGCGATTATGCATTAAGATAATAGGTACATCGTAATGAGCCGCAACTTCAGCGATTTTCGGTTCCGCCTTCGCTCCCCAAACATCATTAATAATATGAGCACCAGCTTCGATTGCTTGTTTTGCAACTTCCGCTTTATATGTGTCGATAGAAATAGGCAATTTCACCTCTTTTGAAACAGCCTGAATCATTGGAACAACTCGTTTTATTTCTTCTTCCACTGACACTTTAGCAAAGCCCGGACGAGTAGATTCGCCACCAATATCAATAATATGAGCACCTTCATCTCGCATTTCTTTCGCATGGCGCACTGCAGCATCTACCTCGTTGTAACTCCCACCATCAGAAAACGAATCTGGTGTTACATTTAAAATCCCCATAATTAACGTTTTTTCATTTAAGTTCAATGTATATTCGCCGCAGCGCAAATCATAATCCCACTTCAAACTACACATCTCCTCTTCGTAATTCATTTCTGCTCCACAATTTCTCTCTCTGCATTTCATAAAGGTTCATAAATCTTTTTGTAACCATACCTACTTTACCCGGGAAATCTCGTCCCTCTATACGATTAAGCGGAACAATTTCTTGAATCGAGTTTGTTACGAAGACTTCATCGGCTGAAAGTAATTCATCTTTTGTAAAGAAACCTTCTTTTACTTCTATACCAATCTCTTCAGCAACCTTTATAATAAACGCACGAGTGATACCATTTAAAATCCCTGTTTCAAGCGAAGGTGTATATAAAATATCACCTTTCACAAAAAAGAGATTCGAAACAATACCCTCTGCAACATAACCTACTTCAGTCAGGAAAATCCCTTCCTTATTCACACCATTTCCAATTTCACGTTTCCCTAAAATGTTATTTAAATAATGGTGAGACTTCAAGCGAGATGCACCCTCTGGGGTATTTCTCACTTGATTTAAGATAACCCCTTCTTTTTCCACTACATCTCCCGGGGCCGCTAAAGGTTTTATAAAAACAATAATAGACGGCTCTTCATACATTTCTGTTTGCAATCCAATTTCATCTATACCCGCCGATACATTAAAACGGACATACGCATGCTCTAATTTATTCTTAACGATTAAATTCTTCAAAATAAGCATTACTTCATCTTTCGTCATTGTCCATTTTATTTGCAATGTATCCAGCGCATCTATTAAACGGTCATAATGATCATCCAATAAGAAAGGATGACCATTATAAATACGAAAAGTCTCAAAAACTCCAAGACCATATAAATAACCATGATCATAAGGAGAAATTCTCGCTTCACTCGATTCTACATACTGACCATTTACGTAAATTAACATGATGTCACACTTGGACTATATTTACGAATGAAATTCTGCAACAACTCTTTCCCGTGAGAAGTCATAATAGATTCCGGGTGGAACTGCACCCCTTCAATTGGTAATGTTGTATGGCGGAGCGCCATAATTTCCCCTTCTTCTGTCCAAGACGTTACCTCTAAACAATCAGGTAACGTCTCTTTCTTAACAATAAGGGAATGATAGCGTGTCGCGGTAAACGGATTAGGGATATCCGAAAAAATCGTCTTCTCATCATGATGCATAAGCGATGTTTTCCCATGCATTAATCGCTCTGCACGAACAACCTCTCCACCAAACACTTGCGCAATAGATTGATGCCCAAGACAAACCCCAAAAATCGGAATCTTTCCAGCAAAGTATCGAATAACCTCCATACTAATTCCTGCCTCATTCGGACTACATGGACCTGGCGAAATCATTAAAAAGTCTGGTTTCATATTCTCAATATCTGAAATAGTCACTTCATCGTTACGTTTAACAACAAGATCTTGTCCAAGTTCTCCAAGAAACTGCACTAAATTAAATGTAAAAGAATCATAATTATCAATCATTAATATCATTTCTCTCACCTAACCGTTTCTTCACTACGTTCTTTTGCACGCCATAAAGCAATCGCCTTTTTTAACGACTCTTTATATTCATTTTCCGGATTTGAATCAATTACAATTCCCGCCCCAGCTTGTACATGCGCTTTTCCGTCTTTAGCAAGAAGTGTCCTAATTACAATATTCAATTCTGTATCTCCAGAATAACTGATCCAACCGATTGAACCTGTATAAATCCCTCGGCGAACAGGTTCTAATTCTTCAATAATTTCCATCGTACGTATTTTCGGAGCACCCGTAATTGTTCCTCCAGGGAATACAGCCTTCACTAAATCGAAAGCATCTTTATCTTCTTCCACCTCACCACGCACATTAGAAACAATATGCATAACATGTGAGTATTTCTCAATTACCATAAACTCGTCTACTTCTACAGTGCCATATTTACAAACACGTCCTAAATCATTTCGCTCTAAATCTACAAGCATGACGTGCTCCGCTCTTTCTTTTTCATTCTCAATTAATTCCCTTGCCAATTCTTCATCCTCTTGCTCATTTGCCCCTCTAGATCTCGTTCCAGCAATTGGTCTTGTACTTACTTCAGTTCCCTGTTTCTTAATTAGCAACTCTGGCGATCCACTTACAATTTGAAAATCCCCGAGCTCCAAGTAACCCATATATGGAGATGGATTAATTTCACGAAGACTTGTATATATTTCTAGTGGGTGTGTTTGTAACGTTCTTTCTTGTCTTGTCGACAAGTTTACTTGGAACACATCACCAGCCCCAATATATTCTTGAATACATTCAACCGCCTTCATAAAGCTTTCTTCAGTAAAAGCAACTGCTTCATTTTTCTTTTCAGGGCACGCAAACGGTATAGTCACTTCCGGCGCTTCTGTTGCCCAAAGAATCTTCCATTCATTTAATCGCTCTTTTGCCTCTTCGTGCTTATCTACATAATGTGTAATAATCCATAATACTTTTTCTTTTTGATCATACACAAACACATCATCAAATAATAAAAAGAATATATCAGGTATATTAATATCATCTTCCGCAAGAGAAGGAAGTTTTTCAATATAACGGATGCAATCATAACTAAAGTAACCAATTGCACCACCTTGAAAAGGCGGGTATTCCGGATTATAATCCGTTTTCCATCGCTCCATATATTCCTGCATTAAATCTAATGGGTTTCCTTGCTTTATTGTTTCCTTACCACTTTCACTTATATGTAACGTTTCACCCTTCCCTCGGATTACCGCTACTGGGTTTAATCCCACGATGTTATAACGACCGCCACGTCCACTCTCTAACAAAATATGTTGCGGTTTATCCTTAGAAAGAAATTTATATTGCTTAAAGAAATCTAACTGATATGGAATAGAAAGCGCTAAAGATTTTCTTCGTTGCATATCAACACCCCGTCTTCTTTTATCCCACCCTCTTATATTAACCACTTCAAGCTACATTCGTTATGTATATAGAACGGTTATATTCGAAGGCTAGTGAAAATAAATTAATGATACTACCTCTTATTTTACATGAAGTTTTCTAGTCATTCACTCTTTTCCTATTTCCAATCCAAAAAGAAAAAGCATCCTTTTTCAAGGATGCTTTTTCAATCACATGTAATTAAGACTCAAATTGATAAAGTGGTGTACTTAAATAACGTTCACCATTACTTGGGATAATAACAAGTACCTTTTTCCCTTTACCTAACTTTTTCGCAACTTCTGTCGCTGCATAAATAACTGCTCCTGAAGAAATCCCAACTAAAATACCTTCCTCTTTAGCCACTCTTCTTGCGTATTCGAACGCTTGCTCTGTTTTCACTTGAATGATTTCATCATATACTTCTACATCCAATGTTTCTGGAACAAATCCAGCCCCAATTCCTTGGATTTTATGTGGACCTGGTTTTCCACCAGATAATACTGGTGAATCCGCAGGTTCTACTGCATAAATTTTAATATCTTTATATGCTTCCTTCAGCACTTCACCAGCACCAGTAATCGTTCCACCTGTACCAATACCTGCAATAAATGCATCTAATTGATCACCCATTTGCTCAACAATTTCTGGACCTGTTGTTAAACGATGAATTTCTGGATTTGATTGATTTTTGAACTGTTGCGGTATAAAGTAGCCATGTTCTTTTGCTAATTCAGTCGCTTGACGAATTGCTCCGCCCATTCCTTCAGGCCCTGGAGTCAATACTAATTCAGCGCCATAAGCACGTAATAAATTGCGACGCTCAACGCTCATTGTTTCTGGCATTACTAAAATTGCCTTATATCCTTTAGCAGCTGCTACCATCGCTAAACCAATTCCTGTGTTACCACTTGTCGGCTCAATGATTGTATCGCCTTCTTTTAATAATCCTTTTTTCTCAGCATCTTCAATCATAGCTAATGCGATACGATCTTTAACGCTGCTCCCCGGATTCATAAATTCTAATTTTAAGTATATATCTGCGCTGTCTGATTCTACGATGCGGTTCAACTTAACGATCGGCGTTTTCCCGATTAATTCTGAAACTGATTGTGCCACTCGCATTCCTGTCACTCCTAACACCGAGTATTTTTATTGGTTTTGTCTATATTTAGATTTTGTCAGAAAATTCCCTGTTTGTCAATGTATATAGAGGGTAAATTCCCTTATTACAAATTCTCAATTAAATTTGTAATATCTTCTTTAGAGAACTTGTATCGCTCATTACAGAAATGACAATGAACTTCTGTTTCTTCTTCTTCTTCACGAACTTGCTCTAACTCCGTTTTACCTAAACTAATTAACACACTCTCGATACGTTCGCGTGAGCATGTGCAATTAAATTGAACATCCATCGTTTCTAATACTTTTACCTTATCTTCTCCAAGGACTGCATACAGTAACTCTTCTGGAGAAAGCCCTTGTTCGATCAATGTTGATACAGGAGGAATCTTCTGCAAACGCTCTTCAATGAATGAAATTGTCTCTTCCTGTGCACCCGGCATAATTTGAAGGATAAATCCACCTGCCGCTAATATGCTATCGTCTCCATTTACAAGGACACCAACACCTACAGAAGAAGGCGTCTGCTCAGAAACTGCAAAATAATACGTGAAGTCTTCTCCTAATTCTCCTGAAACAATTGGAGATTGACCAATAAACGGCTCACGCATACCAATATCTTTAATTACCGTTACAAATCCTTCAGTACCTACCGCTTGATATACACGTAATTTCCCTTGTTCTGTTCCTTCAAAGTCAACATGTGGATTCGTTACATAACCACGTACATCTCCATTTGCATGAGCATCTACTAAGATAGGACCAATCGGACCATTTCCTTCTACCTTAATTGTTAGCTTTTGGTCACCTTTTAACATTGCCCCCATCATTGTACCTGCAGTTAAAGAACGACCAAGTGCCGCTGAAGCTGTTCTCCATGTATCATGACGTCTTTGCGCCTCGCTTACCGTGTTTGTAGTACGTACACTATACGCACGCACTTCCCCATCAAATGCTAACGCTTTTACTAAATAATCTTTCATACTTATTTATTCACCTTTCTCATGCTGTAAATTTGCATTACGCTCGTATAACATATACAAACCTTTTAATGTTAAGAATGGATCTACAACATCAATTACATTCGATTCTTCTGAAATTAATTTCGCTAATCCACCTGTTGCAATAACTTTTGGTTCTTGTTTAGCTTCCTCTTTCATGCGCTTAACAATACCTTCCACTTGTCCAACATAACCATAAAGAATACCGGATTGCATCGCACTTACCGTATTCTTCCCAACTACACTGCTTGGTTTTGTAATTTCAATACGAGGAAGTTTTGCCGCTCTACTATATAAAGCCTCTGCTGAAATCATAATTCCTGGTGTAATAACTCCACCCATATAATGCTTTTCTTCGTTAATATAACAATATGTAGTAGCCGTACCAAAATCGACAATAATAAGCGGACTTCCATATAAGTGGATTCCTGCTACTGCATTTACGATTCGATCCGCACCTACTTCTCGTGGATTTTCATATTTAATATTTAGCCCCGTTTTTATTCCAGGACCTACTACAAGCGGCTTAATTTTAAAATACTTTTCACACATGCGCTCTAAAGCAAACATAATTGGTGGTACGACTGAAGACACGATAATACCTTTCACATCTTCAAACGAAAGACCCTCATGCTCAAGCAACTGTTTTACAAGCATTCCATATTCATCTTCTGTCTTATGACGATCCGTTTCCATGCGCCAATGTTGACGAAGTTCCCCCTCTTCAAACACGCCCAGTACAGCATTTGTGTTCCCTACATCCAATACAAAAATCATATTCTCACCACTTATCTTATTTAATCTATATTTGTGCAGTATGTATAAAACTTATAAAAACATCATATCACACATACTTATATAATCAGCTTTTCTATCCTCATCATTTTACAAAAAGATTACTCCCTATTTCAATTTTTAGTACCAGATTTATTTAAATTCTTTTTCTACTTAGTTCCCTTCTACAAATAAAAAAGGAGTGACTATCGTCACTCCTTCATCTCTTCTTACTTATCTTCTGATTCTTCATCGTCCTTCTTCATGTTGATGTTTACTTTCACATCAGCTGAAGATGTTGAACGTTCTGGCAATCTGCCATAGTCACATAAATGATTGATTTGCTCTGCATCTAACGTTTCTACTTCAAGTAACGTTTTCGCAATAAGATCTAGTTTATCACGATTGTCAGTAAGAATTTGTTTTGCACGAGCATAACATTCTTTCATAATCGTTTGCATTTCCATATCGATTTCGTGTGCAATCGCATCACTATAGTTTTGTTCTGAATGGAAGTCTCTTCCTAAGAACACTTGACCACCTTGTGAGCTACCAAATTGCATTGGTCCAAGCTTATCACTCATACCAAATTCCGTTACCATACGTCTTGCAATACCAGTCGCACGTTGGAAGTCATTATGAGCACCTGTACTTACTTCACCAAATACAATCTCTTCAGCTACTCGACCACCAAGTAAACCAGTGATTTTATCAAGTAACTCTGGTTTTGTCATGAAGTAACGATCTTCTTTTGGAAGCATTACTGCATATCCACCAGCTTGACCACGAGGGACAATTGTTACTTTATGAACGACATCAGCTTCATCAAGGACAACACCAATTACAGTGTGGCCCGCTTCATGGAAAGCAACGATATTACGTTCTTTTTCAGAGATAACACGACTTTTCTTAGCCGGACCTGCAATAACACGATCCGTCGCTTCATCAATGTCACTCATATCAATTTTCTTCTTATCTTGACGCGCAGCTACTAAAGCAGCTTCGTTTAATAAGTTTTCAAGATCGGCACCAGAGAATCCTGGTGTACGAGTTGCAATTGCTCTTAAGTTGATATTCTCATCAAGCGGTTTATTACGAGCATGCACTTTCAGTACAGCTTCACGGCCATTTACATCTGGACGATCTACTGTAATTTGACGGTCAAAACGACCTGGACGTAATAATGCTGGGTCAAGAATATCAGGACGGTTTGTCGCAGCGATGATAATAATACCTTCGTTGGCACCGAATCCATCCATTTCAACAAGCAATTGGTTTAACGTTTGTTCACGCTCATCATGGCCACCACCAAGACCAGCGCCACGTTGACGTCCTACCGCATCAATTTCATCAATGAAAATGATGCAAGGAGCATTTTTCTTTGCGTTTTCGAATAAATCACGTACACGTGATGCACCGACACCGACGAACATCTCTACGAAATCAGAACCACTGATAGAGAAGAACGGAACGCCTGCCTCACCCGCAACGGCACGTGCTAGTAAAGTTTTACCTGTACCTGGAGGTCCCACTAATAGAACACCCTTCGGAATACGGGCACCAACTTCAGCAAACTTACGAGGATCTTTCAAGAATTCAACTACCTCAACAAGCTCTTGTTTCTCTTCATCTGCTCCAGCAACATCTCTGAAACGAACTTTTTTCTTTTCGTCATTATATAACTTCGCCTTACTTTTCCCGAAGTTCATAACACGGCTACCGCCGCCCTGAGCTTGGTTTAATAAGAAGAAGAATAAAATGAAGATAATGACAAACGGGATGATAGAAGTAAAGAAGGTTACCCAAGCACTTGTTTCTTCTGCTGGTTGATACTTAACTTCAGCACCTTGCGCTTTATCATTAATTTTCTTTTGTAATTCCTCAGTATTTGGTGCATAAGTAACAAATTGTTCTCCCTGGCTAGAGTTATTAAATTGTCCTTTTACTTCAAACACACCATTTTTCGGTTGAAGCTGCACATTACGCACTTCACCTTTTTCTAGTTTAGTAATGAATTTATCGTAGCTAACTGATGTCGTTTTTTGTGTCGAACCATTAAAATAGCTCACGATTCCAATTACTACTAGGAATATCAGTAAATAAAAGATGGTATTACGGAAGATACGATTCATTCCTAACCTCCTCTCACGGCATAAACACTATAGTAAATCGTAACATAGAAAAACTTTCCTATACAATTGTGACGCCTGTATTTAATTAATTTGAGTAAACGCTTGGTTTTAATACTCCTACATAAGGAAGATTACGGTATTGCTCTTTATAATCTAATCCATATCCTACAACAAATTCATGCGGTACAGTAAACCCAACATAATCCGCTTTCAAATCTACCTTACGGCCTGTTGGTTTATCTAATAACGTAACGATTTTTACAGACTTCGCTTTACGATATTTAAATAGGTCTACTAAGTAACTTAGTGTAAGACCGCTATCAATAATATCTTCAACGATTAAAATATCGCGACCTTCTACAGAAGTATCAAGGTCTTTTAAAATTTTCACTTCGCCTGTTGAAACAGTTGAGTGACCGTAACTAGATACAGCCATAAAATCCATTTCAAGATATGTATCTGTTCTCTTTAATAAATCTGCCATAAATGGCATTGCACCCTTTAGTACACCAATCGCAAGAGGTACTGTGTTTTTATAGTCCTCTGCAATAATTGCGCCTAATTCGAGCACCTTTTCTTGTATTTGCTCTTCAGAAATTAATACTTTTTCGATATCTTGATTCATCATTTCATTATCCTCCCGGAAGACTCCTTGCTTTTGTAGTGAATAATCATATATTTATCCTTCTTTGCTGCCTCTTTCGAGATAGCAAATGCAGATCGCTTCAACAAGGGTAACCAAATAACATTCCCACTTGCATCACAAACGACCGGCCATTCTTCTCTTTTTTCTCTCGGTACTTTTGCTTCGATAAAAATAGCTTTTATCTTTTTGGTGCCATTCATACCTTGTATTGACATGCGATCTCCATTTTTTCTAGACCGAATACGAAGTGGATATGATATATCATTATACTTAGCAACAAATACTGTTTCATTCATGTCACTTGGTATATCTTCGCTCACCTCTGTTACAAGTTTATCCCCGTTCGATAGCGTAATTGTCCCGGGCACTGATAAATCTTGTAAGAAAGGAGAAACAATTTCTTGTTTAAATCCAAAGCTACACTCCTCGTATGCGCGAACAATTTTCAAATCACCTGGGAAATCAAGTGAACCCGAAGGTTGTGTCCGCTTAAAAAACTCAATCACTTTGTCAATATGTATAGAGGAAAGAGAAGATGGAATCTTATATTCATAAAGATAGTTTAATATTAGTTGAATCCCTCTTCTTTGTAAAGGCATAGACATGGATTCAAAGGCAGGAATTGATAAGCTAATTTGTTTATCACTTTTTTTTGTAATTACTTTATTCATTTTCTCAAAAGCTAATTCCTGCAAATACGCCTCATCCTCTTGCATCTGCATGCTAAATTTTTGGAATTTCTCATGCACTTGTGGGTTTTCTTCTTTCAAATGAGGAAGAACATATTTACGTAATCGATTCCTTGTATATACTTCCTTTTTATTACTTGGATCTATACGAGGAATTATTTTCAGCTTATTACAGTAATCAACAATTTCTTCCTTTGTTACTCCAAGTAACGGCCTAATTAAATATCCATTATGAAAAGGACGCTTCACTGCAATTCCTGCATATCCTTTCGGAGTACTCCCTCGTACAAGACGCATTAAAATCGTCTCTACTTGGTCATCACCATGATGTCCAATGGCTACATATCTCGCATCATATTTCTTCATTATTCTTTCCAAAAATGCATATCTGCATTCTCTAGCAGCAACCTGTGCATTCATCCCGTATTGCTGTTGATATTGCGACACATTAATTCTTATCGTTTCGCAAATAACTCCCAGTCCTTTACAAAGGTCCTGCACAAACTGTAGGTCCTCATGAGATTCATCACCTCTAAACATGTGATCCACATGCGCCACTACAATTTCAAACTGTTTTGCCGCTCTTTTTTCTAACAAATAATATAGAAGAGCCAAAGAGTCAGGACCACCAGAAACCCCTACAACAATTGTTGAGCGTTCCTTTAATACATCATGCTGCTTTACAAAGTCATCTACCTTTTCAACAAATGTATCTTTCAACTTCGTAATCACCTTTCATTAAACAAGAACAGCAACGTTAGTTACCTTGTTTATAATGGTACAACTTTTACAAACATTGTGCAAAAAAAAGATATACAAAAATTACATTTTTATCTTACATCATCCGTATATATTCACAAAAATAATAACATTATCTTTTAAAGCAAAAAAACCTAGGTATTCACCTAGGTTTTTAGAAAGAAACATTACACTTCAAGTTTCACTTTATTGCGCTTGCATTCCTACAATTGGAATGGTAGCCCACTTCGGCATATTTTTCTTCACTTTCGCTACTACAATAGTCATATCATCATTTATATAACCATCGCCAGATCGAATCACCTCTTCCATAATGATATCAGCAATTTCTTGCGGATCTTCAGTTTGTAACTCTTTAATTTTCCGCTTCATCCATAACTCGTGATTCTCCACATGCTGCGCGCCCTCAAAAATCCCATCACTCATCATAATAAGAATATCACCTGTTTTTAATTGCTCACCCACTACATCAACTTCAACATCCTCGATAATTCCCATTGGTAAATTACTTGCTTCAATTTTCAAAATATTATTTGCGCGTTTAACAAAACTCGGCGTCGATCCAATCTTTAAAAACTTCGCACTCGCATCCCGTAAATCTACCATAGCTAAATCTAACGTCGTAAACATCTCTTCTGTTGTTCTTAAAGAAAGAATAGAGTTAATAGACTTAATCGCTATTTCTTCATCAATACCTGATTGAAGTATTTTTTGTAATAATTTCACCGTTTCTTTACTCTCCATATGAGCTCTTTGCCCATTTCCCATACCATCACTAATTGCAAGGGCATATTTCCCAACACTTAAATCCATCATCGCATAAGAATCACCCGAAACAAACCCACCGCCTTTCGCGGCTGTGGCCAAGCCGGTATCAAGGGAATACGTTTTTGCTGAACCAAATGATATTAAACTGTGCCCATTCGGATAAGAAGATTTTTCTTCATGTTTCACAACTATGTTTTCCTTCAGGATATCAGAAAGCATTGGTGCAACTAATTTTTCACACTCTCCATGTTCATTAGATGCAACTGGAATCAACATTTCAATATCAATACTTCCTCTATCTAAACAATAAATATCAACATGCTCTATTTCTACACCAAAATCACGAAACGCTTGCAGAATCTGTTCTTCCTGTACTTGATGATTTTCCCTTTCTCTTTGTATCTCCTTAGCAAAATCCTCCATAACTTTTGATACACCTAACAATTGCTCCGCTACTATTCTACGATTTTCTTTCATTTGTTTTCGTAATTTTTGTCCCTCATAGAAGTGATCTAATTCACCCGCTACTAAATCCGTCACTTTCTTGCCTCTTACGCAATGCTTGTCCCATTCACGAACTAACTTCCGATTATGCTGCAGAGTTCCTTCTTCCGTTTCACTCATTATTTGTTTCATATAATCATACGTTTTATCGAAATTAACTACCCAGCATTGGTCCTTTTTAAAGCATGTTTGACATGTTTTTGCAGTAATTGTACTTAAGAACAAATCTGCCTCTGTCTCTTTATCTTCCTCCTCCACATATCCATATACAGAAAAGCTATTAGATAAAGCAGCAAATACATTGGCAAATTGATTGATTTTATTCGCTGTAACATCACGCATTCTTCTTAAATACTGTTGTTGATCTTGCGAATGCTCCTGTGTGCCTGGCATAAATTTAGCAATACGATCCATAACAAGTTTCGGTGTTAATAAAAAGAAAGCAATCGCCACACCAGATTCAATTAAAGTTGTCACAATGTTTGTTTGCTTGTCTACATATAGCGTAATCAAGCTTGTCCCAATTAATAAACCTAAACTAACACCTAAGCGTTTCCCTTCTTTTAACAAACCACCAAGCAATCCAGAAAAAGCAAGCAGACTAAGTTGGGACAAACTAGAGACATTTGCTAAGCTTAATATTAACCCAGTGACGACCCCTACTGTAGATCCTGTAGCCGCTCCTGCGATAAACGCAAACACAAGCACTAAATACCTAGTAAAAATATGTTGAATAGAAGCGTCATATATGAACCAATCTGTTGTACCAGTTAAAACAGATGCTAGTAATATAATTAAACAAACAATTTCTTCTGTCTCTAACGCTTGTTGTTTCCCTTTTCTTTCTACTAAAAGCGGGACACTTTGTAAAAATATCATAGTTAATACGAAGCTAAGCCCTGCCTCAATCGTACTAACGAGTAAATCGTACATGGTAATAGTTTGTTGTGCAAAATATACGACAACTAAATGTGCAGTTAATGCGGAGATAAATACTTGGAATGGTACAAGTCCAACAGTTTTACGTGTAAACCGACTAAAGAAGATATTATAAATGAAGAAAGTAAAAATAGATGCAAAGGTAAAGAATAAATTATCTATCGAAACTGAAAGTGCGCCCCCCATTAGGGCCAAGAATGCGAGCGGCATTTTATCCCGCTTCATAACATAAACAGCAGCAAAAAACGGTAGTGCAAACGGTAAAATGTTTGTTAATATATATGCTCGTCCCAAAAGAAAACCAATAACAACAATAATGAATCCCCATCTAAAGAAAACTTGCTCAAACTTCATTCGCAACTTACTCGTCCACTTTACTCCTCCAAGCTGACCTTCATTCATTGCCAATGCACTTGTATTCATAGTATTCCTTCCTGCTTTAGGCATATTTTTAACACCACCTGCATAGTTTAATTACTGTCATTATAAAAGATGATTATTGGGATTTTTGTCAAAACAACAGTTTTCACTTTTATAATCGTTCGACTTTTTATTCGAAATAACTCTACATATATACACAGTATGTATTTTATTTTTAACATTTTAATCGAACATTCAGAAAATATAGGGTGATTTTGTAGAAGTGTTGTATGTCTTAATTTATTTAACAAAAAAAGATCATGCGCATTTGCATGATCTTTTTAGATGACCCGTACGGGATTCGAACCCGTGTTACCGCCGTGAAAGGGCGGTGTCTTAACCACTTGACCAACGGGCCGTTAAATTAAATATAGCGGCGGAGGGGATCGAACCCCCGACCTCACGGGTATGAACCGTACGCTCTAGCCAGCTGAGCTACACCGCCATGTCGTCTTATTTAACGGACAATTAGTATCTTACCTCAGATATAATTTAAAGTCAACACATCTTGAAAACTTTTTTAAAAATATATTTTCACATATAAAAAAGCACCCTGAGCAATCGCCCTGGGCACCTCTCTATATTCTAAGAATTAAACGTTCTTATTATCCGCGACGTGCGCCACGGCCACCACGTTTAGATTCAGTGTTACGCTTTAAAGAAGTTAAACGATCTTCGCTATCCTTTAAGAAACGTGCCATCTTTTGCTCGAATGTTTCTTTTGGAGCACGGTCGTTACCGCCACCACGGTTATCTCTGTTGAAAGAACGATTACGTTGTGGACGTCCAGAACGTTGTTGATCACCACCGCGTTGGTATTCACCACGTGGACGATCTCCTTCTGTTTTTTCACGCTCTTTCGCTTTTTTAATAGATAGACCAATCTTACCATCTTTTTCAACGTTAATAACTTTTACTTCTACTTGGTCGCCCACTTTTAAGTGATCGTTAATATCTTTCACATAATTATCAGCAACTTCACTAATATGAACAAGACCCGTTAAGCCTTCTGGCAGCTCCACAAAAGCCCCAAAATTTGTAATACCTGTTACTTTACCCTGTAACTTGCTGCCTACCTCGATTGACATAAAAAAAATGCTCCTCCTTAGTGGTTAAAAAGTCAAATTTTACTTTATTATATATAATCCTAAAATATAGTGTCAATAAGACATACTCTACTTAGAAACAGGAAAAATTATCTCCCCTTTTCCAGAGAAGAAATAATCCCTTCTAGCAATCTTTAATACGTACTCTTCATCATTTAACTTTTGAACTTCGTCTTTTAGACTCTTTTCTTTGTTCGTTAATGAATCCAGTTCTTTTTTCATGTCCTTAACTTTTGCTTCTTTTGCTTTAATGGAACTGTTTTGTTGATAAAACGTTACACTAATACTCGCAATAATTGTAAAAGCAAAGACAAGAAAAACCGCTAAACGGCGATAAAGTCGCTTCCTGTTCTCATCCGTTTGTATTATATGCTCTTTAACAGGATTTGGACTCTGTTTTTCGATTGTTCTTTGTCTCAGTTCCCTCATTTCCGAGGTCCCCCTAACTTCTTTTTTATACGCTCCCATAATTGGAAGATATGTCCCTTCAATTTTGCTATATATTGCAGGAACCCTACATGCTTCATTATAAAAAGTTTAACACGATTAGGGAGAAGTTTCCATATGAGCAAAGCAATAAATCGAACAGGCCAGAAAAAAACTTTCCATATGAAAAGTAATATCCAAATCACCATTTTCCATAACACATGTCCAATTGAAAGCAGTATACGAAATAAGAATAATATAAATGCAATAAATAGCTGCGCTATAATAATAACAGGTTTTATCATGAGTAGCTGTATAATTTGAACAAAAAAGTGTGTTGTTTGCACAAAAATATAGATGAGAAAATTTAACAGTCTCATGTATATTGCTTTCAACATGCTTTGATATGCCGCAAAACCACATAATAATGCTAAAAATACATATATACGTAGTTCAGCTTCATTTACAAGAAGTAATACGTAAAAAACGAATAATGCTTGGACAATCCAAAATAGTATATCATGTATAAATACAATCCAACGCTTACGTTCTTGACGTTTTAAAAATCGTTGGTATGTATCTAAAGACGCTCCAATCCAAGCACCCATTCCGATCATTGAGAGCATCGTATACAACTGAATTGTTAGACTCATTTAAACAACTTACTAAAGAAGCCTTTAGTTTTCTCCCCTTGATTCTCATCAATATACAGCATCTCATGAACTTTCCCTTTAATCGATACAACACCTTTTTCTACATCTAAATTTTTCATTTGCAAATTTTGACCGCGAATTGTTAAAAAGCCCATTACGGTCTCAAGTAAAAACTCTTCGCTATCAAAACTCTCTACCTGCTTTACACCGGTAATATCAATTACACGTCTGCCACGCATAATAATATCATGCTCTACAGAAACATTTTGTTGATTAGAAGACATAGGTGAGTAACCATTATTCACGTAAATCCCCCCATACATTTATACTAGCTAATAGTAATGTATGAAGGGATAATCAATTTTAGAACAAGCCTTCTTCGGCCTTTACTTTTTCTTCACGAACTAAGCTATACATATTTGCTGCATCTTCTTTTTTAGTCGTTTCTTTCAATTCATTTATTTTTACAGTTACTATTTTTTGACCAAAACGAATTGTTAATTCATCAGCTACTTTTACATCTGAACTTGCTTTTGCCACTTGACCATTAATGGATATTCTTCCTTGATCAGCTACTTCTTTCGCCAATGTTCTTCTTTTAATTAAACGTGATACTTTTAAAAACTTATCTAGACGCATATTAAATCCCCCTATTAACGCTCTGTTTGTTTTGCCTCTTCCCAGAAAATATCTAACTGCTCTAATGATAAATCTTGCATCTCTTTCTTCATTTCAGCTACCTTTGCTTCCATGTATAAAAAACGACTGACGAATTTCTCATTTGTTGAACGTAACGCTTCTTCTGGATCTATTTTATAATGACGAGCTATATTAACAAACGCAAATAGTAAATCGCCAAATTCACTTAACATCTTCGCCTCATCCATGTTTGTAACTTCTTGTTGGAACTCTTGCCATTCTTCTAAGGCTTTCTCTATCATCGGCTGTACATCAACCCAATCGAAACCAACCTTACCAGCTTTTTTCTGGATTTCATAAGCGCGTAGTAACTGCGGCAAACTTTTTGGAACCCCATTTAAAACAGATTCTTTTACAAACCCTTTTTCTTGTTTTTTAATTTCTTCCCAATTGGCAATTACTTCATCGGCATTATTTACATCCGTATTCCCAAATACATGCGGATGACGACGAACCATTTTCTCAGATAAAGTTCGAATAATATCATCTATAGAGAACCAACCTTCGTCCTCTCCGATTTGGGCATGAAGCATAACTTGTAATAATACATCACCCAGTTCTTCTACTAAGTGATCATCATCCTCTTCATCAATTGCTTCTAATACTTCATAAGCTTCCTCAATTAAATATTTCTTTAAAGATTGATGTGTTTGCTTTTTATCCCATGGACAGCCATTCGGGCCACGAAGATCTGCAATAATTTCTCTAAGCACATCAAACTGTTGATACAAGGATGCACGTTCCTGAACTGGTGGTATGTACACACTCGTTAAATTATTCAACTCCGTTTCATGATCTAACATGTACAACGGCACCTTTTTCACTTGCTCAAATGAAGTCCCTGCAGCTGTTACGATATACACTTCATAATCATCTGGCAGCATCTCCATTAATGTTAATTTCACATCTGATGCAACGAATGCGTCATATACCTGGCAAAAGATTAAGTGTTGACGTAATTCTAATTGTCCTCTTTCAAATGATGTAGCGTCAATTAATTGGAATCCTTCAATCGGATCAATCTTAAGACTTGCAAACATAGGATCAAGGAAACTTTGCCCACCTTCAATTCGCACTTCAATATTCGCTACTTCACTTTTTTCCAATAGTAGCTGAACCGTTCTTTCCGCTACAAGTGGATGCCCTGGAACAGCATAGATGATTTCTGCACCTTCAGCTTGTTTTAGCAATGTATTCGCAATTGTTTCATATACAATTTCAAATGTATCATGTGCTTCATATACATTGTCAAAAGCAGTATATCGTATACCTTCTTTCTCTAACTCTTCTATAACGGGATGTTCCTTCGTTCTAACAAACATGTGATCTGCTTCTTTTATTTTTCTATATACACCCATCGTTAACTGATCTAATTCACCAGCACCTAATCCTAAAATAGTAATGATTCCACTCACAACCTGTCACCTCTATCCACTCTTCTTCAATGAACCTTCTTTTTTCTCTTTTTTCATAACAGTTCCTATTTCTGTTTTTGTAAATACACGTAATTTTAAAATGAAAAACATATATGCCAATCCGCCGATGGCTACACCTAACAACGCCTCAAGTGTTGCAACACCTCTATGACTTGTATCCATTACTAATCCAGACATTTGCAATACACGCATAAACATTATTAGTACAAATCCCATACCGATACCACTAATAACTATACCTAACATATTCCGTTTGTCGATAAGCGATTCGGATACAGCTCGCATAAGTAATACACTATTTAGTATAGAAATTACAATTAACGCAACTAGCGTCGCAATTGCAGCTCCCTTCACACTAAAATATGGCATTAATATATAATTTAAAGCTAACTTTAAACAACCGCCAAATATAACGAATATTGCTGGTTTTAATGTTTGTCCTAACCCTTGCAAAATAGAAGCAGTTGTAATCGACAATGAACTAAATAAAATAGATAAAGATAAAATAGATAAAACATCTGACCCATCACTATTTTCAAACAACATAATATTCGTAGGTTGGATAATACAAGTTAATCCAATGGCTGCTGCAAATCCGATAACAAATGTTATTTTCATCGCTAACCTTACCTTTTCTCGAATAAAGGTAAGATCCCCTCTTTCCTTCGCTGCTGTAATAATTGGAATAAGCGACAACGAGAAGGAAGTTGTCACGACAGTACCCAATTGCATAAGCGGGATACTTCTGTCATAAACACCTTTTAACACCTTTGCACTTTCAACTGGCTCTCCCGCTCCAATAAGTAGAGAATAGAAAGAAATAGAATCAGCCATTTGTATAAAAATAAGCACTAAGTTACTAACACAAATCGCTAACCCCTGCCAAAACAGGATTTTTATAATCTTCTTTTTCCCTTTAATCCTCTTTACACTTTTGAAGAATATAGAACGAAAGTCATGACGCATATAAAGTATAAGTACGATAATCCCAATCAATCCACCTGCGATTGAACCGAGCATAGCACCTGCACCAACTGTATATAAATCAAATTCGTGAGCAATTAGGAATAGAGATAAAAATACAATAATAGAAACACGAATCGTTTGTTCTATCACTTGCGAAACAGCTGTTGGCATCATATTATTGAATCCCTGGAAATATCCTCTTGCTACAGATAAAAACGGCATCAATATGAATGAAAAGGAAATAACGCGTAATAGCTTATCTAAGTGTATATCGCCCATAGCTATCGCAATTGCTTCGGCACCAAAGAACAATGTAAAAAATCCTATGAAACCAATCCCTAATAAAAACCAAAAAGATACACAAATAATTTCCTCTGCTTCTTGTTTTTTCCCTCGCTCTAATCGTTCCGCAACCATTTTTGAAATTATAATAGGGAACCCATAAGTAGCTAAAATTAAACAAAATCCATAAAATGGATAAATTTGTTGGTAAATATAAAAACCAACGTCACCCGCTATATTTTGATATGGAATACGGTAAAAGGCGCTTAATACCTTTGTAACAAAACTTGCGATTGTTAATATAATAGCCCCACGCCAAAAGGCTTGATACTTCTTCGATTCCATGCAAGAAAACTCCTTTTTCTATTCTCACCCCTCGTATTATATCATAAAGAAAAGGACAAGCTTCCTTACCTACACAAGTAAGAATACGTTCGTGCAACGTTAGAAATATTCAATGAAAAAAGGTAGCAAAGCGCTACCTTCATTCAATATACATATATCTCCAAATAATTGATTTCTCAAGAAGAAATATCATAATTAGGAAAGATTGCTACTTCTAAAATCATACACCTTTACTGTTCCATTTGTTTCGCTAAGAAACTGGCAGCAGTATTGACCGCCTTGTGCTCTATTTCGCTTATAATCGCTTCTTTTGAAAAAATAATGACAGCCCCAATTGGGTCTCCATTTGCAACAATCGGCCCAACTGTATAAGAATGAACCTTTTCTGTTACACCATCAATAATGGAAATATCACTTTCGTCCGTCATAATAACAGACTTTCTTTCTTCCATCGTTTTTTCAATTAGATCGCCAACGCTTTTATTTAAGTATTCTTTTTTTGATACACCTGATACTGCGATAATAGAATCTCGATCACATACAAGCACATTATGTCCTAAGCTATCATATAAAGCATCTGCATATTCTTTTGCAAAATCACCTAGCTCGCTAATTGGAGAATATTTCTTTAAAATTACTTCTCCATCGCGATCTACAAATATTTCTAGTGGGTCCCCTTCTCGAATACGTAAAGTTCTACGAATTTCCTTCGGGATTACTACCCTACCTAAATCATCAATTCGACGTACGATTCCAGTTGCTTTCATTCTAATGCTGCCTCACTTTCTACTGATGATGAAAGTGGTGAATTTACCTGTTCATGTAAAAATCACCAACTGTTAGACATAGTATTTTACACATTAGTTCTTCTATGCACGTCGAATTGCATTTTTTTATCTAATATTAGGCATTTATGACTTCTTTTTTTACATCTGGCAAGCCTTTTAATAAATTTTCAGCAATTGTTAACCACTTCGATGTCTCTAAGCCATTTGTTTTCATGACGATTTTCAATTGTGATCCTTCCATTCCTAGACCGATCATTCGTCCAAAACTATTTCCAAGCATGAATAATTTTCCGCCATCAATGTTTTGACTCGCTTGTTCTGAGAACAGAATTGTTACTTCAAATTTATTTTGCTTAATTAATTCAATTTGTTCTTTCATTGCTAATACTTTAATATTTGCGATTTGCAATAAGTAACCAACTTCTTGCGGGTAATCACCAAATCTATCTATCATCTCTTCCTGCAACTCTTCAATATCCTCAATTGCAGAAACACCTCTAAACTGTTTATACATCATAATTTTTTGTTTACTATCAGAAATATAAGCATCCGGTAAATATGCATCTACTTCTAAATCAATTTCAACATTAACTGTATTTTCAACTCCGTCTGTTCCTCTACGCTGTTCAATTGCATCTTTTAACATTTGAGAATATAAATCAAATCCGACAGAATCAATAAATCCATGTTGTTCGGCTCCTAACAAGTTACCAGCACCACGAATTGATAAATCTCGCATCGCAATTTTGAAACCAGATCCAAGCTCTGTGAACTCCTTAATGGCTTGCAGGCGCTTCTCCGCAACTTCCGATAACACTTTATCCCGTTTGTATGCAAAGTAAGCATATGCAACACGATTAGAACGTCCAACACGCCCACGAAGCTGATACAACTGCGATAATCCCATACGATCTGCATCAAATACAATTAATGTATTTACATTTGGAATATCTACACCCGTCTCAATAATCGTTGTACTTACAAGAACATCATGCTGTCCTTCTAAAAACGATAGCATAACAGACTCTAATTCACTCTCGTTCATTTTCCCATGTGCATAAGTTACACGCGCATCTGGAACTAACATCGAAATTTCATCTGCTTTTCGTTCGATATCCTCTACACGATTATATAGGAAGTAAACTTGACCA
Organism: Bacillus cereus group sp. Bc061; assembly: GCF_027715825.1. Taxonomy (NCBI): domain Bacteria; kingdom Bacillati; phylum Bacillota; class Bacilli; order Caryophanales; family Bacillaceae; genus Bacillus; species Bacillus cereus group sp. Bc061. Next base: position 23,042 of record NZ_JAQFTZ010000017.1, on the reverse strand, counting down.
CCTCTTGCAAGCTCCCGTTCTATCGCTTCTCGCATTAATGCTGGATTATACTCTACTACATATGTTTGAACCGGGAAACGATTTTCCGGCGGCGTCTCAATAACGGATAAATCACGCACACCAAGCATAGACATATGGAGCGTACGCGGAATCGGAGTTGCCGTTAATGTTAATACGTCAACATTTGCTTTTAATTGTTTAATTTTTTCTTTATGCGTTACGCCAAATCTTTGTTCTTCATCAATAATGAGAAGACCTAAATCTTTATAAGTAACATCTTTAGATAAAATACGATGCGTTCCGATTACAATATCTACCGTGCCATCTTTTAAACCTTTAATGGTTTCATTTTGCTGCTTTCTCGTACGGAATCTACTTAATAACCCTATATTGATTGGATAATCTTGAAAACGCTCTCGAATTGTTTCATAGTGTTGTTGTGCAAGGATCGTTGTCGGCACTAAAATTGCAACTTGTTTTTCATCCATAATTGCTTTAAACGCCGCACGAATAGCTACTTCCGTCTTTCCATATCCTACATCACCACAAAGAAGCCTATCCATTGGACGTCCGCGTTCCATATCCTTTTTAATCTCTTCAATAGAACGCAATTGATCCTCTGTCTCTTGATACGGGAAAGACGACTCAAATTCTTGCTGTTCTGCTGTATCTGGTGTATATGCATAACCCTTTGAAGCTTCGCGCTCAGCATATAGTTTAATTAGGTCATCCGCAATGTCTTGTACAGATTTTTCAACTTTCGTTTTGACCTTCTTCCAATCATTTCCACCCAGTTTATAAACTTTCGGATCCTTACCTTCAGATCCTACATATTTTTGCACTTGGTCAATTTGTTCAATTGGAACGTATAACTTATCATTACCTTGATATTTAATGTTTAGATAATCTTTATGAACACCGTTAATCTCTAATGTCTCAATACCTAAGAATTTACCTATACCATGATTTACATGAACTACATAATCCCCAACTTTTAATTCCGAATAACTTTTAATACGTTCAGCATTCGATAACTTTTGCTTACGTTGTGATTTTTTAACTTTCTTATGAAAAAGCTCTTTTTCAGTAATGACAACAAGCTTTTGCATCGGCATTTCAAATCCTGCATGCAAATCACCTACAGCAATTTGTAACCTTCCAGGCAACAATATATCTGTGCCCTCTACAATATCTGCCTCAATATCATAATCACTTAAAATATGTTGTAGTTTTTTCACACGTTCATCATCTGTACCTAGCACAACAGTCGTAAAATGCCCTTCGTTCCATCTATCAATTTCAGTTTTCAACAACTGCATCTGCCCATGGAAATCTTGCATTGTTTTACATGTCACATTCACAATGTTTTGCGGATGTGTATGTGCTATATGACGTAAGAATAACGTTAAATATACAAAACTTCTTTTTTTATGATGAAGAAATTCTTCAAACGAATGAGAGAAAGATAAATCTTGAATGATTGTTCCCTCACCGAGAAGGGATATATACCATTCCGCCTCTTCCGTTTCAAGATGTGATGCTGTTTCTTGAATACGTGAAATCTCATCTAGAATCACAACACCATCTTCTGGTAAATAATCTATCAGACTAGCAGGTTCATTATAGAAAATAGATAAATATTTAAACATCTGTTCTATACTTTGCCCGTTTTTTAACATCTCAATTTCATGACTTACCGTCTCAAGCACTGTAGTCTTCAACTTATCATCAGAAAGTTTTTGCATCGTCTTAGTCAGACCTTCTTCAAGATGTTTAATTCCTGATTTCAATTCTTCCTGCGAAAATAAAAACTCTGTTGCTGGACCAAATCTAACACTTTCTTTTTTATCTTGAGAGCGCTGTTCATCCACATCAAATAATCGAATAGAATCGACTTCTGTATCGAAAAATTCAATACGAAATGGTAACTCTTCAGTTAGTGGATATATATCTAATATTCCCCCACGCAAACTAAATTCTCCAGGAGCTTCTACCATAGACTTACGCTCATAGCCAATATGATGTAAGGTATGCAAAAATGTATCTAAATCAATCTCTTGCCCTAGACTGATTTCGATTTGCCTTTGCTTCCACAACTCTTTCATTGGTAAAAATCTGCGTAGTCCTGCAACTGGTGCTACAATAATCCCATGCTCTCCTGCAGCTAAGCGATTTAACACTTCAATACGTTGCGCCTTCAATTCTGGGCTTGCAACACCAAGTTCTGATGCTATCAATTCATTTACTGGATATAGCCATACATCTTTTTCACCAAGTAACGCCACTAAATCTTCATGTACTTTTTGTGCTTGATATAAATTATGCGTCACAATAAGTTGTGATTTTTTTGTTTTTTTATATAAGGCCGCCATTAATAACGAACGAGAAGAGGTTGCCATACCTGATACAAGTTGCTCTTTTAAACCATCTTCTAATCCATTAATGACCGATTGGATCTCTTCATTTTTATAAAATTGCTCTAATAAACCTATCATTTTCAAAACCCCTCTCAACATAAAGAGCAAGCCACTATATTTTATGCAAATATTTCGGAAAAAGAAAACAGAAAAATGCTTTGGACATGCCAAAGCGACAACATTTTATTGCAGAAATTTTTCATATTCATAATACTCAGGATAAGATGCGAGCGTTTCTTGACACAATTCACAAATCGTTTTTATATATATATTTCCATTCTCATGAAAATGAATCATTTCTACTACTTCTTGCTCTGTTAGTTGAAATAAAACGTCGCTATATACTTTTTCTGCGGTAACGGAGCCTACATTACTCCCGCAATGTCTGCAATAATAATACCCTTCCATACTAGCCTCCTAAAAATCCAATTACTGCTAGTATGGGTAAAAATAAAATAAAATATTCCCAATCGTACTCTTAACTATTGAAAGTATTCATAATTTGAAGAAAAGGTTTATTTAACCATTCTTCACATGCATCTGCTGCTTTTTCAATAGAATGATTTACATCAGGAATCTCTTCTGATGTAAAACGTCCTAATACGTAATCTACTACCTTCATTCCATTTTTCGGACGATCGATTCCCATGCGGATACGTTGAAACTCTTGTGTTCCTAAATGTGAAATTGTTGATTTCACACCATTATGTCCACCCGCACTGCCTTTCATACGAAGGCGTAATTTACCTACAGGGATGTCTAAATCATCGTACAGAACAACGAAGTCCTCTACATCAATTTTATAGTAATCCATTAACGGACGAATACTTTCCCCAGATAAATTCATATATGTAAGTGGCTTTAATAAGATTACTTTTTCTCCATTAACAAATCCTGCACCAAATACTCCTTTAAACTTTTGTTCGTTCAAAGAAATATTCCAACGCTTTGCAAGTTCATCAATCGCCATAAATCCAATATTATGCCTTGTTAATTCATATTCTCTACCTGGGTTCCCAAGTCCTACTATCAATTTCATTCTTGTACCACTACTTTCTTTTTTCGATACGAAAAGACGTAACCAATCTTGGTTACGTCTCATTCTATCCAATTAATTGAATAATACACTTACAGATTCTTCTTCGTATACACGAATGATTGCTTCTCCGATTAGCGGAGCAACTGAAAGTTCATGTACTTTGTCGATTTTCTTCTCTTCTGGTAATACGATAGAGTTCGTTACAACTAACTCTTTAATATTTGAGTTTTGGATACGCTCAATTGCTGGACCAGATAATACTGGGTGTGTACAGCAAGCATATACTTCAGAAGCACCGTTCTCAACAAGAGCGTTTGCTGCTAATGTAATTGTACCAGCTGTATCAATGATGTCATCAATTAAAATTGCCGTTTTACCTTCAATATTACCGATAATGTTCATTACCTCAGATACGTTCGGACGAGGGCGACGCTTATCAATAATAGCGATTGGTGCTTTTAGGCGATCTGCCATTTTTCTAGCACGAGTTACTCCACCGTGGTCAGGTGACACGATTACGATATCTTTAAGACCTTTTGTTTCAAAGTAATCTGAAAGAATCGGTACACCCATTAGGTGGTCGATTGGGATATCAAAGAACCCTTGAATTTGTGGAGCATGTAAATCTAGAGTGATTACACGAGTTGCACCTGCTGTTTCAAGCAAGTTTGCTACAAGTTTCGATGTAATTGGTTCACGAGAACGCGCTTTACGGTCTTGACGCGCATAACCATAGTAAGGAATAACAATATTAATTGTTTTTGCAGATGCACGCTTTAATGCATCGATCATAATAAGTAATTCCATGATATGTTCGTTTACTGGGAAGCTTGTAGATTGAATAATGAATACATCGCAACCACGGATACTTTCTTCAATGTTAATTTGAACTTCTCCATCACTAAAACGATCAACAGAACATTTTCCTAGTCCTACTCCAATGTGCTTTGCAATTTGCTCAGCAAGTTCCTTATTAGAGTTTAAAGAGAATACTTTCAAATTAGAATTTAGATATTGAGTCGACATCTAGATTAACCCTCCACATTATGATTTTTTCTTATTCAGCAATTGATCAACATAGTCTTCTTTGTTAACTTGACGTGCACGTGCTACAGATAATGCTTTTGATGGAACATTCTCTGTAATTGTAGAGCCTGCTGCCACATAAGCACCATCTTCAACTGTTACAGGAGCAACAAGGTTTGAATTACATCCAATAAATACCCCGTTACCAATCACAGTTTTAAATTTATTCTTACCGTCATAGTTCACCGTAATTGAACCACAACCAAGATTCACGTCTTCTCCAACTTGTGCATCCCCGATATAACTTAAGTGTGAAGCTTTACTTCTATTACCAAAAACAGTTTTTTTGATTTCCACGAAGTTTCCAACGCGTACTTCATCTCCAATAACTGAATCTGGGCGAATATGTGCAAATGGGCCAACCGATACTTCTGTACCAAGCTTACTATCATGTACAGTAGATTGACGAATTGTCGTACGATCTCCAATTTCACTATCGCGAATTACTGTATGCGGTCCAATCTCACAATCAGAACCAATTACAGTGTTCCCCTCAATAATTGTTCCTGGATGAAGAACTGTATCACTACCGATAATTGCATCAGCAGAAATATACGTGTTACTTGGATCAATAATAGTAACACCATTTACCATGTTCTTTCGGTTGATACGGTTTTTCATAATAATTTCCGCTTGCGATAGAGCGACTCTGTCGTTAACACCTAACGTTTCATCGAAGTGCTCTGTTTGATAAGCTGATACAATATGACCTTCATTTTTTAAAATTTCAATAACATCTGGCAGGTAATATTCACCTTGTACGTTATCATTTGAAACTTTAGAAAGTGAAGCGAATAAAGCTTTATTATCAAAACAATACGTACCTGTATTGATTTCTTTAATAGCTAATTCTTTCTCATTTGCATCCTTATGCTCAACAATCTTTTCAACATGACCATTCTCATTACGAACGATACGACCATATCCAGCAGGTTCTTCTATGTAAGCTGTTAATACCGTTGCCATTGCCCCTGCTTCTTTATGTTGCTGAAGTAATGCTTCCATCGTTTCAGCAGTTATTAGCGGTGTATCACCACAAATAACTAAAGTTGTTCCTTCTTCGTTTGCAAGTACACTTGCAGCTTGATCTACAGCATGCGCTGTACCAAGTTGTTCTGCTTGTAATGCAAACTCACTTACGTTTCCTAGCTGTTCTTGTACCATTTCAGCACCATGTCCTACGACTGTTACAAGTTTCTGCAATCCTAATTGAGATACTTGATCGACAACATGTTGTACCATAGGTTTTCCACATACAGGATGAAGCACCTTGTATAGCTTAGACTTCATACGTGTGCCTTTACCTGCCGCTAGAATCACTGCAAATCTGTTTGACATATAGACCCTCCATCGCAACCTATTTATCCATTAACGATATTATCCTAAATCATCATATATTTCAAGAAACACATTTTAACTATTAAATTTTACCATAATTCTTATAAGATGTTTTACTCTTTAGTATCTTTTTTAAGAAATAAGCTATACTATTTAAAATGATTTTGAAAAAATTAGAAGTTCCCCTCTTTATTTTATTTAATTCGGAATTTTCTAAACGAGATATATGTATAAACACAAAAAAACAAACCCCTGTAAATGCTTACAGGAGTTTGTTGCAAAATTATAGGGCTTCCTTTAAAAAGCCCTTTTCATTCGAATTTTACGAAGCGCCCGCTTCTTCAAACTCAACCTCTTCTAACTCGCCTAAACGATGATACTCTGTTAAAACCGCATCTTGAATTTTAGAGCGTGTACCAGAATTAATTGGATGTGCAATGTCACGGAATTCTCCATCTGGAGTACGTTTACTTGGCATTGCTACAAATAATCCATTATTACCATCAATTACACGAATATCATGAACAACAAATTCATGGTCTAGAGTAATAGAGGCAATTGCTCTCATGCGGCCTTCTGTGTTTACGCGGCGTAATCTTACGTCAGTCACTTCCATCTTGTGTTCACCACCCTTTTCTAAATAAGCGATATATTTGTATAAATTCCACAAAATTTCTATTTTCCCTTTAATTTTTTAAAAATTTTTAAGATAAAAATTTTTAGTGTAATTGAATATAGAGATTAGTGGAGGTTATCGCTTACAAAGAATTACTTAACTAGGGCAATTACTTCAATTTCAACTGAAACATCTTTCGGTAATTTTGCTACTTGTACGCAAGAACGAGCTGGCTTATGAGCAGAGAAATAAGATCCATATACTTCATTAACAGCATTAAAATCATCCATGTCTTTTAAGAATACTGTTGTTTTTACTACCGTATCAAATGAAGCACCTGCTTCTTCTAATACTGCTTGTAAATTTTGAAATACTTGCTCTGTTTGTACTGTTACGTCTCCTGCTACAAGCTCTCCACTTGCAGTCAACGGAATTTGTCCTGAACTGTAAAACATATTATTTACAATAATCCCTTGTGAATATGGTCCAATCGCTTGTGGTGCATTGTTTGTTTGAACAACTTTCATACTTTTCACCCTTTTATTATTTATTTTTACTCTTTAAAAATAGTGCACGAAAAGCAGTTTGTCCATCTATTTTATAACTTATAAATAGAATAAAAAAAGATAAAGCTATTTGCTTTACCTTTTTACTCAGCCTCTACAAGCCCTTCATCAAATGGTGCCAGTGAATAATTTCCCTTTTCCACTTGAATCGCTTTTTCTTTCACATCAACTTCCGATAGACGAATTAATGATACAAAATTATTAATTAGTCTTTCTTCAATATCCGTAGACTCTACTAATACACCAATACCAACAACATTAGCTTTAAACTCTTCTAACATACTCATCATACCTTGAATGGTTCCGCCAGCTTTCATGAAGTCATCAATAATTAAAACATTGGATCCTTCTGGAAGGCTACGCTTCGCTAACGTCATTGTTTGAATTCGCTTAGAAGAACCTGATACATAGTTAATACTAACAGTGGGGCCTTCTGTTACCTTATTATCTTTTCTTGCAATCACTACCGGTACATCTAAGTAGTTCGCCACTGCATATGCAAGTGGGATCCCCTTCGTTGCCACCGTCATAACTGCATCAATTGGTTGCCTAGCAAAAACAGAAGCAAACAAACGACCTGCGCCATTAATATGACGAGGATTACTTAAAAGATCTGTCATATATAAGTAACCACCAGGCAAAATACGATCTGGATTTTCAAATAAGCTACACAGCTCACCAATAATTAGATCTGCCTCTTCTTCACTTATATATGGTATATATTTCACTCCTCCTGCTGCTCCTGGTATCGTTTGCAATGTGCCGACCCCTTGTTGTTCAAACGTTTGCTTAATAATAACTAAATCTTCACTAATAGAAGACTTAGCTGATTGATACCTTTCAGCAAAAAAAGTGAGAGAAACTAGCTGACGAGGGTTTTGTAACAAATAATAAGTCATATCGACCAATCTTGTACTTCGTCTAATTTTCATACTCTCACCTCAAATCACGAATATTCTAAACAAATCATAACGTATTATACGTCTTTATTCAAGCGTTTCTCGCTCTCCTAATAAACGTACTGCGTATACTTGTTCACAAAATCCTTTTAATCCGTTATATATACGATGCATTCGCGAATCATGGTGCACAAGACCGAATACAGTTGGACCACTACCACTCATTAATACGGCATCTGCTCCAAATCGCTTCATCTGTGCCTTAATACGTGCAACTTCAGGATGCATCGCAAACGTTACATCTTCTAAAACGTTACCGACAGTATCACAAATCCCTTTGTAGTCTCCAGCATTTATGACATCCACCATTTTATCTACATTTGGATGTGTAACTCGATTTAACTTTAAATTTCCATACACATCAGCAGTAGATACACCAATATGGGGTTTTGCTAAAATAACCCAACAAGAAGGTGGAGTTTTTATGTGCTCAATCTGCTCCCCTCTTCCAGTGGCAATTGCTGTCCCACCATATACGCAAAACGATACGTCTGACCCAATTTCTGCGCCAAGCTCTGCTAACTGATCAATTGTAAGCCCTAAATTCCATAATTTATTAAGACCACGTAATGTCGCTGCTGCATCACTACTTCCACCCGCTAATCCAGCTGCTACTGGAATCGTTTTTTCAATAGTAATAGATACACCTTTTTTCACATTAAACTTCTCTTTTAATAATTTCGCTGCTTGATAAGCCAGATTTCTTTGGTCGTCTGGGACATACCGATTATGGGATAAAATTTCAATACGGTCTTCTGCTAATTCCATTAGTTCTAAACGATCCGCTAAATCAATTGTTGTCATAATCATTTTCACTTCATGATATCCGTCTTGTCTTTTTCCCAGTACATCTAACGACAGATTAATCTTTGCTGGTGCTTTCACTAGTAGCTTCAATCTATTCACCCACTCTATGTACTCAATCTTTTATCGTTTATTTTACCATAAATTTATAGTAAGACGATGACACTTCCCTAATTATAACGAAAAGCATTCAGAATGAAACTACTTATGTAAAATGATGGCACCTTTTATAGTACAAAAAGCCGAGGAATCACTCCTCGGCTACCGTAGCATAGAAAGTATCTTACAACTACTGGTTTTGTTTCATTAATTGCTGTTCTGCAATTTCTATAGCACGTTTCACCATGTTACCAGCATCTTTCGCACGAATTCCGCCCCATCCTTCTTTCTGAACAACATCATAAAAGCCCAACTCTTTTGCAAGCTCTTCTTTAAATTGATTCGACATGACACCTCTTCGTCTACTCAATGCAGAGTCCCTCCTTATTTTGCTACGGTATCATTAGTATGCAAAATAATATAGCTTTTCATTTGTGGGAATATATGTAACGATACATGAATTATAAAATCACTTCATTATGAGGTTCACCATAAAATGTTAACTCTACTGTCTCTGTTAAAACATCCGCATAACTATACGATACACGTTGTAACGCATCTTCTTGTTGATCCAGTTGTACAACAAAAACAGAACGGTACGTTTCTGCAAGTACACCCGATTGTTCTACAGTTTTTCTTCTCCCACTGTTCGCCTTTAACATCAGTCTCTGTCCAAGATGGTGATCTAATTCGCTTTTAATTTCATCTAAACGTTTTGACATATACTTCGTTACACCTCGCTGTAATTTAGATTGAACACTTAAAACACGATATATCTATCCCAATTATTAACCGCAACTCACAGACAATATCATTATAAAAGCATCATGCGTTCGAATAGATAGAAGAAATACTATATTGTAAAAGTATCATTATGTAGTCTGTGCGTTCTTGTCTCTTTTTATCCAAACTGATTTAAATCCTCTCCAAATAAAAAAGCAAGATACATATGTACCTTGCTTATTCTTCATAATGTTGAAAAGGTAATCCAGTTCGTAAAATCCCCCTCGTCTCAATCCCGCCAAGCCCCTTTTCACCAGTAATCGTATTACGTACAACATCCCATACATTAACCCTTTCCATAAATGACGTAAAACTAATTTTGCCAACCACATATACAGGATCTAGTGCGTGAATATTAATTCTAGATGGAGAACTAGCAAAATTAGCACCTGCTCGGATTAATGCTTCAAAGTGTGATTGACATGCCCCAGCAAAAATAACGAGTTGATCCAACGATGGATATTTTTTTCGCACTTCTCGAACAGCCTGTACAAAATGCCTTGAATGCCTATATGCTGCTAAATCTCCCTTTACGCCTTTTGATTTTGTATACGCATCGTGCCCTGTAATAACTAAAATGTCCGGACGAAAATGATCTATTAAATCTACTACCTTTTCATGCATCTCCGTTTCTTTACAATGAATACCTTGTACAGGAACACCAATTTTATTATATAAATCTAGGCACTTGCGCAAATATAACGGGTCTCCATCTATATGCAAGACACGCCCTGGCATTTGAAAATAATTCACTTCACTTGTATATCCACCAGTTGAAGTGTGTTCATGCCTTTGTTTCATTAATACGTAATCTTGTTGAAACAAACGATACGTCCGCTCCATTGTTTCTTTCTCACGCTTTGCTCTCTTTTTATGTTCTCGTTGATCTATACTAATTAAATCTTCAAGTGGCGCATCTGCCACTAATCTAATTTCCTCTCCAAACAATATAGCTATCTCACCTTTTATTTCTATAATACGAAAAAGGATATCCCTATTATGAGAATATCGTTCCACTAATTCTCCAACATGTAAAGCCATTCTCCTACCTCCAAACTCGTTAGGCCATCTTACCTGTTTTTAAAGTATGAATTTAGGAGGAGAAAGGTGACAAAAGGGACAGTTCAAATTGAACTGTCCCTTTTGTACCCTTATGATAACTTATGAAGAACTAATGCATTACTTAATGTCGCAAACTCTTCGATAGATAGCGTTTCGCCTCTTCGTTTTGGATCAATTCCTACTTCTGTTAAAATCCGATCCAACAGCTCTTTATCTTTCGGGAAACCATTTAAATTATTTGATAAATTATTCATTAAAGTTTTACGACGCTGTGCAAAACTTGCTCGTACTACTTCAAAGAAGAATGTCTCATCTGTTACCTCTACCACTGGTTTAGGACGCTTTAGGAGGCGAATAATTGCAGAATCAACATTCGGTTGTGGCACAAACACTGTACGCGGTACAGTCATAACTGTTTCTACCTCTGTATAATACTGAATAGCAATGGATAAAGAACCATACTCTTTCGTTCCAGGCTTAGCTGCTAAACGATCCCCAACTTCTTTTTGCATCATAACAACGAATCCACGAACCGGTAATTTCTCTTCCAGCAATTTAAATAAAATTGGCGTCGTAATATAGTATGGTAAGTTAGCTACTACCATTACATCTTGCCCTTCTTCAAATTGCTCACTAAACACCTCATGTACATCTGCCTTTAGTACATCTTTATTGATAACAGTAACGTTGCCATATGGAGCTAACGTCTCATCTAAAATCGGTAATAACCTTTGATCAATTTCAAAAGCCACTACTTTTTTAGCACGCTTCGCTAATTGTTCTGTTAATGCACCGATACCTGGTCCAATTTCAATTGCACCACTTTCTGAACCAATTTCAGCGTGATCAACGATACGATTTAATACATTCGTATCAATTAAAAAATTTTGTCCTAAACTTTTTTTGAATGAAAATCCATACTTTTCAACAATATCTTTCGTACGATTTGGCGTTGCGATATCCTTCATTTTCTTTCCTCCTGTATGACTTGCTTATAAGCTTCTGCAAATGATTCTTTTGAAACTTGAAACATTTGTAAACGTTTATGTAACTGTTTTGCGTTTGTATAACCAATCTTTAATAGCTTACCCATTCTTTCTCTGCGACTCTTTGCCATTTCTCCGCCCACTAAACCTGCATCGACTAAATCGCTCCAACTAATTTCACTTGTGTAAGCTTCCATTTCTTCATGTATATTCTCTAAAGCACGGCGAATTGATTCATTAGAAGCATGTTCAATCCCGACACCTTTTTTCCTCTTAGCAAGTGCTTCTTCCTTCGGTAAAAAAGCATGTTTACATCCAGGCACCTTATCAGAAATAATTTTTCGAATACGCTCTCCAGGATAATCCGGATCTGTGAAAATAATAACGCCTCGTTTTTGCAGCGCTAATTTTACTTGTTCAATAACATGATCACCGATTGCTGAACCGTTCGTTTCAATTGTATCCGCATCAACAGCACGCTTAATCGCAACTGTATCATCTTTACCTTCTACAACGATAATCTCTTTAATTTTCATGCTTGCCTCCACACTCGTTTCGTCTCTACTTAGTAAAACAAAAAAATGACGACTTTTCCATTATTATTTTCCCCATTGTTACATTTTAAAAAATAGAATGTCCAAAACTTTGTTCTCTCTCCTTATTGTAACACTTACTCATTCACCCTCGGTTTCTCTACCACTTCTACTATTCTGTTTCTCAAAAAATAAAAAGAATGGGCTCCCCCATTCTTTTTATTCGACACCAAATAAAGCTTTTGCATTCTTAGTTGTTACTTCCGCTACCTCTTCATAAGAAATTCCTTTTAAGTTTGCAATTTCTTCTGCTACGAGTTTTACATAACTTGGTTCATTTCGTTTTCCTCGAAATGGATGTGGTGTTAAATACGGACAATCCGTCTCTATTAACAATTTTTCTAATGGAATCTCAGTAGCAACTTCTTTCGGCTTCTTAGCATTTTTAAATGTAACTGGTCCACCTAACGAAATTAAAAAGTTCATATCAACACATCGCTCTGCTACCTCTACGCTGCCGCTAAAGCAATGCATAATGCCTCCTACTTCAGCTGCATTCTCTTCTTCTAGAATATCAACAATATCTTGGGTTGCATCGCGGTTATGTATAATAATCGGCAATTTTACTTTTTTCGCTAATGCAATTTGTTTACGGAATACTTCTTTCTGTATTTCTTTTGGAGACTTATCCCAGTGATAATCTAAGCCCATTTCTCCAAGTGCAACGACTTTAGGATGAGAAGCAAGTTCTTCTAACCAAGCTAAATGCTCTTCTGTCATGTCGATTGCATCAACTGGATGCCATCCAACCGCGGCATAAATAAAATCATAGGCTTCAGCTAATTCAATCGCCTTTTTTATCGTTACTTCATCAAAACCAACAACAACTGTATAAGTAACCCCCGCTTCTTTCATTCGGGCAATAACTTCTTGTAAGTCTTCTTCAAATTGCTCTGCATTCAAATGTGAATGTGTATCAAACAACATAATACATAACTCCTTTTATATTGAAATCAAATTTATTCTACGCAAATAAGCTCTTTTATAACTTAACGATAACAATACTACAATCTTAATGCAAAAATTGAGAGTGTAAAAAGAAAAAAGACGCTTCACACATGTTACACGTGAAACATCTCTTTTCTTGTCTTAATTACTTAATTTTTGTACCATTTGGTAGATTTTGGTCAATAGATGCTAATGACAATACGCCATTCTCTTCACCCGCTAAAATCATACCTTGCGATAATTCACCGCGTAATTTTACAGGTTTTAAATTTGTTACACAAATAACCTTTTTACCTTTTAGGTCTTCTGGCGAATAGAATTTTGCAATTCCAGAAACAACTTGACGCTTTTCTGTACCTAAGTCTAGTTGAATTTTTAACAACTTGTCTGCTTTTTTCACAGGTTCCGCAGATAGAACTTCAGCTACACGCAATTCTACTTTAAAGAAATCATCAATTGTAATTTCTTCTGCCTTCGGTTCTTCTTCTTTTTTCTCTTCTACTTTAGGAGCAGAGGCTTTCATTTGTTCTTTAATGTACGCCACTTCCACGTCCATTTCTAAACGAGGGAAAATTGGTTGTCCTTTTTCTACTTTTGTTCCAGCTGGAATACAGCCGATTGTAGATAGGCTTCCCCAAGATATATGTGCTTCATCAGTAAGGCCAAGCTGAGCAAACATTTTGCTTGGTGCTACTGTTAAGAATGGCATAAGCATAATACCCGTTTGACGAAGTACTTCTGCTAAGTGAGCCATTACAGAGGCTAACTTTTCGCGATCATTCTCATCTTTCGCTAATACCCACGGTTGTGTTTCGTCAATATATTTATTCGTACGGCTAACCAATTGCCAAATTGAGCTTAGAGCTACAGAGAATTCCATATTCTCCATTGCTTCTTCAACTTTTTTCAATGTATCTTTCGCAAATGTTACTAACGTTTCATCAAATTCCGTTACATTTTCTTTAAATGCAGGGATTTCTCCGTTAAAGTACTTATCAATCATAGCTACTGTACGATTTAATAAGTTACCTAAGTCATTTGCTAAATCGAAATTAATACGCTCCACAAATCCTTCTGGTGTGAATACGCCATCAGATCCAAATGGAACTTCACGAAGTAAGTAATAACGTAATGCATCTAATCCGTAACGATCAATTAATGTAACTGGATCTACTACATTTCCTTTTGACTTACTCATCTTTCCATCCTTCATTAAAATCCAACCGTGAGCAAAGACTTTTTTCGGAAGAGGTAAATCTAATGCCATTAAAATGATTGGCCAATAAATCGTATGGAAACGAACGATTTCTTTTCCAACTAAATGCACATCTGCTGGCCAGAACTTCTTATACATCTCTTCATTTTCTGTTCCATAACCTAATGCTGTAATGTAGTTAGATAATGCGTCAACCCATACGTAAATAACGTGTTTCGGATTACCTGGAACACGAACTCCCCAGTCAAATGAAGTACGGGAAACTGCTAAATCTTCCAATCCTGGTTTAATAAAGTTATTAATCATTTCATTCTTACGAGACTCTGGCTGAATGAAATGTGGATTCTCTTCATAGAACTTTAATAGTCTGTCAACATATTTACCCATTCTAAAGAAATATGATTCTTCACGAACAAGTTCTACATCATGACCACTGTCCGGACTTTTTCCCCCAACTACTTTGTCACCTTCCATAATTGGATCTACTAATTGATGCTCTGTATAGAATGTCTCATCTTGTACAGAATACCAACCTTCATATTCATCAAGATAAATATCACCTTGATCTACTAGTTGCTTGAAGATTTTTTCGACAACATCTTTATGACGATCTTCCGTTGTACGGATAAAGTCATCATAGGAGATATCCATCTTCTCCCAAAGTTCTTTAATTCCTGCAACGATGTTATCCACATATGCTTGTGGTGTAACATTTAATTCTTCTGCTTTCTTTTGGATCTTCTGTCCATGCTCATCAGTTCCTGTTAAATAATGAACATTATATCCTTGCATACGCTTATATCGTGCCATCGCATCTCCTGCTACTGTTGTATAAGCATGTCCAATGTGTAATTTTCCACTTGGATAATAAATTGGGGTAGTAATATAAAAGGATTTGTTTTCCTTTGTCATTGTTTTGGACCTCCCGGATAACCTCATATGTATTTATAAATAGTATATCAAAAACTTATATATAAAGTGAAACTTTAATCTGTGAGGGTCTTGTTCATTCCCACGGATTATCAACCCACACCAATCGGACTTTTACGAGCAATCCGACTTCCACTTAACTTCTTTGGCCCAGCCGAATTTAAAATTTAGAATCTTACTACTCGTTAATGCAGGATAAAAACAAGTTCATATTTTTATATTTATCATCTATTACTCATATTTCAAGAAAATATACAGTCATTACCTATAATTTCTTGATTTTTCCGAAAATAAAGTGAAATAATAGTAGAAATTACTCAAACTCTATTATATATAAGAAGTAAGAAATCTATAAATCTTTTTAAAAAATATAGAATTAAAGAATTGACGGAAATGTAAATGATTGGTATCATATGTCCATAGGGTATTTTGTCGAAAAATGACGAATCTAAAAATAGACTCGAAACTTATAAACTATTTCTTTAGGAGGAAAAGAATTATGAAATCTACTGGTATCGTTCGTAAAGTTGATGAATTAGGTCGTGTAGTAATTCCGATCGAATTACGCCGTACTTTAGGTATTGCAGAAAAGGATGCTCTTGAAATCTATGTTGATGACGAGAAAATCATCTTAAAAAAATATAAGCCAAACATGACTTGCCAAGTAACTGGTGAAGTATCTGATGGTAACCTATCTTTAGCTGAAGGTAAAATTATCTTAAGCAAAGAAGGCGCTGAGCAAATCTTAAACGAGCTTCAAGATTATATCGAAACAGCAAAATAAGCTTCTCAATTATGAGAAGCTTATTTTTTATCGACATGATAGATTTGATATACATCGCGTTTCGACAAATCTCGATCTTTAGCGACTGTTTTTATCGCCTCTTTTGAATTCATACCTTTTTCGTTTATATAATGTTCAATATGATTATATACTGAAATAGATTCCCACCATTGTTCTTCTGGAGCAGGTTCTTCCGTTGAACCAGCTACTAAAATACAAAACTCACCACGAACTTCATTTTGTTTCGTCCACTCAATTGCTTCTTCAACTGTTCCTCGAATAAATTCCTCGAATTTTTTCGTTAACTCTCGGCATAATACGATTTCTCTATTTCCCAATACTTCTTGCATCGAGATTAAAGTATCATCCAGGCGGTGAGGCGCTTCATAAAACATCATTGTAGTTTGTATGTAACGAAGCTTCTCTAACTCCATTTTTCTTTCTTTTTTATTTCTTTGTAAAAACCCATAGAAATAAAACTGTTTTGTTTCAAGTCCTGATGCAATTAATGCTGTAAGGGCTGCATTTGCCCCAGGAAGCGGGATTACATGATATTGCTCAGCTACTGCCTCGACAACAATATCATAGCCTGGATCGGAAATACACGGCATACCAGCGTCACTAACAAGTGCTATAGTCTTTCCTTCATCTAACTTCTCTAATATTTTCTTTCCACTTACTTCTTTATTATGCTCGTGGTAACTCATAACAGGCGTTTCAATTTCAAAATAATTACAAAGTTTTTTCGTTTGTCTCGTATCTTCAGCAGCAATTAAATCCGCTTCTTTTAAAATTCGGATTGCACGAAATGTCATATCTTCTAAATTTCCAATAGGAGTTGGTACTAAATATAAAACTCCCTTTTCACTTTGTTGAAAGCTTTTTTGTTGCCACATAGCGTTCTCCTTTTTGCATATATTCTTCTTTTTGTTTTCTATTTAATTGCTTAAAATAATACTCTGCTTGCATAGCTGTACGCTTATCTTCATGAAATTCTACGTATTTTAAAGCAACAGGAAGTCTAGCACGCGTATACTTAGCCCCTTTTCCGCTATTATGGGTCTCAATCCGCTTCTCTATATGATTTGTATATCCAGCATAGTAACTTCCATCAGAGCACTCCACTACATAAAAACAATGCTTATTCTTCTCCATATAAAATCGAGCGAATCTCCTTTGTATATTCATTATTTTCTTCATATACAAAAAGAGGTGGCAATATTTTCAAATCTGCGTTTCCGTCCTTAATTCCTTCAATTAACAATGTATTCGCTTCTTTCCCTGCCTTAGGATAAACAAATCGTACACGCTTCGGTTCAATTTTGTATTTACGCATTAATGTAACAATATCTAATAAACGACCTGGACGATGTACAAATGCTACTTTCCCGCCTTGCTTTACTAGCTGACTACTTGCAGATACAACATCCTCTAGTGTACACATAATTTCATGACGAGCTATCGCTAAATGTTCATTCATATTTTTTTCAGAAGTTGCAGGTGTTTGGAAATAAGGCGGATTACATGTGACAACATCATATTGATGACGCCCAAGTTTCTCCGGCATATCTTTCAAATCCCCGTGTATTAAGTGAATTCTTTCTTCCAACTTATTGTATTGGACACTTCTTATTCCCATATCATATAAGCGTTCTTGAATTTCTACACCAGTAATATTCCCTTTCGTCCTTGTACTTAATAGAAGGGGCACAACTGCATTACCTGTACACAAATCAAGTAAATTACCTTTTTGAATTGGCACCCAAGCAAAGTCTGCAAGTAAAACAGCATCTAACGAGAAATTAAATACTGATGGGCTTTGTATAATCTTCAAATCTTGTGCTAATAAGTAATCTAAACGTTCATCTTCATATAAATTCATATGTTGCTCCTTTTCTTACACTTAACCTACCCTATTTCATCTTCTACTAATAAAAAACATATTCGATTCTACTCTCATGTATAAAAAATTACCTTTCCAATTATTATTGGAAAGGTAATTTCACTTTTTATTTAAAAATGACAGGCAGAATAAACAATCTCCCTCTTTACGTACACTTCCATAATGCAGATTACAAATATGAAAACCTTCTTGATATAGTCTTGCTAAATTATCGTAGCCTTCACCAATATCTGTCTTCGGCTTCACTTCTTTACGTTTTTGAGTTTTTTGTTTTTCTTTAATCTGTACTTCTTCAAAGCGGTGTCGCAAATTTTCATTTTCCATTTTTATATGTTGGTTTTCTTCCAGTAACTCTGCAAGATGTTGTTTTAATTCTCCCAACTGTTTGTATAAATGTCCAATTTGCTCTTCCATACTAGAAACCGATGCAAAAATATCTTTTTTCTCCACAAGCACCCACCTCATTAATCTGTGGTTTGACTCGAAACGACCCCTTTATTCACTAACTCATCTAACGTATATTCTACTATCCGTTCCTTGTCTACTAGTTCCACTTGAATTAATCTTTCTAAAATATTTAATCCGATAACACGGCCAGTACCATGCGGGGTTTGTATACGTTGATCTAAATCAGGAAGTTGTTCCTTTGCTGCCTCATATTCATCGTTCTCATATTTTAAGCAACACATTAAGCGACCACATAAACCAGAGATTTTTGCAGGATTTAATGATAAATTTTGATCCTTTGCCATCTTAATGGATACAGGTTCAAAATCCCCTAAAAAAGTAGAACAACAAAGCATACGACCACATGGACCAATACCACCAAGCATTTTCGCTTCATCACGAACACCGATTTGTCTTAGTTCAATTCTTGTCCTAAAAATTGCTGCTAAGTCCTTCACTAGTTCGCGAAAATCAATCCGACCATCCGCAGTAAAGTAGAAAATAATTTTATTGCGATCGAACGTATACTCTACATCTACAAGTTTCATATCAAGATTATGTTCTACTACCTTTTGCTGACAAACTTGATATGCTTCTTTTGCAGCATGTTTGTTCTCTTCAACAATGGTACGATCGTTTTCATTTGCAATGCGAATAACCTTTTTTAGTGGTAATACAACGTCGTTTTCATCAACTTGCTTTTTGGTAATAACTACTTTTCCGTATTCAATACCTCTTACCGTTTCTACAATTACAAACTCATTTTCAGAGATATCGAACTGATTCGGATCAAAGTAATACACCTTTCCGGCCTTCTTAAAGCGAACACCTACTACATCATACAAAACGGTCATCCCTCCTGCAACCGCAACACTAACTGTTCGAACACAAGCTGCGCATTTACATTAGCGTTGATTCTATTTTTTGCCTCTAATATATTAAAGAGAGCTGATACAATGCGCTTCTGAGCGTAGGAGAAAGATTCAAACATCTCTTTCTGCTCATGAAAAACAAGACGATCTTCTTCTCCAAGTTGAACATATAATAAATCCTTATAAATAAGGAGTAACATATCTAAACCTTGCTGTAATTGCTCTTTCTCTCTAAAGTGTTTTCCCCATTTTTCTTGTACAAAAAAAATAGAGGCTTTATCTTTTTCGAGCGCTTCACATAATTTTATCACTAAAGCTCGTGCTTGTGCAAACCATTCATCACTACATAAAGCTAAAGCTTCATCAAAACTATTCGTAAGTTGTGCAGCAAGTGTTGATAAAGATGCCGTAATACCTTCATCCTGTAATCTTCTAATTAAAGATTCCGTAGGTAACGGTCTAAATGTAACAACTTGACAGCGAGATAAAATCGTATTTAAAATTTGATGACTTTGTTCAGTAAGTAGAATAGCTGTTGTATCACTACTTGGTTCTTCTAAAAATTTCAACAGTGTATTCGCTGCGTTTGCCGTCATACGGTCTGCGTGCTCAATAACATATACTTTTTTATTTGCTTCTAATCCTGTTTTGGAAAACTCTTCTTGTAAATCATGAATTTGCTGCTTCTTAATAGATAATCCGTCTGGTTTTACAATATGTAAGTTTGGGTGGTTACCTGAATCAATTCGCTTACAATTTGTACATACATGACAAGGTTCTACCCCATTCCGCTGAGAACAGAGGAAACTCTTTGCCATTTGAATTGCTGTCGCAAACTTTCCCGTCCCTTTCCCTCCCTCTAACAAGTAAGCGTGGGATATACGCTCTTTTGCGATGCTATTCATCAACATTTTTACACCGATGGGTTGTATAGCAGAAAGCTGCTCCCACGTCTTCATCATAATGCATACCTCACTTATTTCATTCTTTCCTTCTATTATAACAATTTATCTTCTATAACCTGAATAACTTCTTCTATAAGTTTTTCCATTGGTTGATCAGCATTTACCAATACAATACGATCCGAGAAACGTTCTACAACTTGTAAATACCCTTCACGCACACGTTTATGGAAAGAGATATCTTCCATATCTAACCGATTCACTTCACGTCCTGCATCTTTTGCAATTCGAGCTAAGCCAACCTCTGGCTCAATATCTAAGTAAATTGTTAAACTAGGCATACAGTCCTCTGTTGCGAAACGATTTATTTCAAATACTTTATCCATACCTAATCCTCTTGCATATCCTTGATATGCTAAAGAGCTATCTATAAAACGATCACATAATACAAGGTAATCCTCATTAAGTGCCGGCATAACTTTTTCTACTAAATGCTGTCTACGTGCAGCAGCATATAACAACGCCTCTGTACGTGCTTCCATCATCGTATATTCTTGTTTATGCAAAATCGTTCTAATATCCTCAGAAATTGCAATACCACCTGGTTCTCTCGTCGCCATTACCTTTTGTTCCTTTTGTTCAAAGTATGGCAATAAACCTTGAATTAGCGTTGTTTTACCCGAACCTTCTGGACCTTCAATTGTTACAAATAATCCCTTCATTCTAAAACCTACTTTCTATATCATACACTTTCATATATTTCGTGCTGCCTTGAAAACGAGCGCCAGCTTTCTCTAAATGCATAATTTGCTCTTTATGTTCTGAAGTAATTCTTTCCCCATACATAATCAATGGAATACCAGGTGGATACGGAATTACCATTTCTGCTGCTACCATCCCAACTGCTTCTTCTACAGATACTACTTTTGTTTCGTATTCTTCCAATTGTTTATATGTATACGGTAAAGGAGAAATTTCCCCTTTATAAGTATAACGAATAGATTCCGTCTTGTCTTTCACCTCATAATATTGCAATGCCACTCGGATCATCTCTATAGCCTTCATATATGTCTTATTTACTTGCAAAGGCAAAATAAATAAGACATTATATGGATCTGCCATTTCTGTATATATACCAACCTTTTCAAATAAAGACTGTAATTCGTATCCTGATAATTGACAACGCGTCTGTACGGTAACTTTTAGCTCGTCTTGTAATGGATATTGTAAAATAGCTATTTGTGGAATAGCACTCAATTCTTCTTTAAATTCCCGTAAAAACTCGACAATTTCATCATGTCCCTTTTCTTTTATACGCGCTATCGTAAAGCGTGCAATATCAAGAGAAGTCATAATTGGATACGATGGACTACTAGATTGTAGCATACTTAAATAAGTAGAAACTTTTTCTTCTTTCACTAAGCGACTATTTATATGTAAATAGGATCCCATCGTCATTGCGGGTAATGTTTTATGCGCAGAATGAACTACAATGTCTGCACCATATGCTAACGCTGACTTTGGAAATGCCCCGCCTAAACAAAAATGAGCTCCATGTGCTTCATCTACTAACACAGGAATTTTATGTGCATGTGCATAAGCGATGCTTGCCTCTAAATCCATACCCATACCATAATAATTAGGATGCGTTAAAATGAGTGCTTTCGCATTCGGATATTTTTCAATTGCTTCCTTAATAATCTCATCATGAATTCCCACTGGTACGTTATAAGCCTCATCAATCCATGGATCTAAAAAAATAGGATTTGCTCCCGCTAACTTTAAACCATTAATAATGGATTTATGACAATTTCTTTGTACAAGAACAATATCATGTTCCCCACAACAAGACAAAATCATTGCTAGATTCCCGACTGTTGAGCCATTAATTAAAAAATAACTTTTGTTCACTCCATATACATCAGCTAATAATTGTTGTGCCTCATCTATACATTCAAACGGACTATGTAAATCATCTAATCCTGACAACTCAGTTACATCGATAGATAGTATATCTTTAAACTCTCCTACCGCCTCCTGAGGGAAGTTTAAACCATTTTTATGACCTGGGACATGAAAGGATAACGGCCTTCTTTCTTTAAACTCTATTAATGCTTCATATAAAGGTATGCGATTTTGATTCATCTATATCTCTTCCTTATTATTTCATTCTTTATCTATTATACAGAACAAAAAAAATAATAGGCATATGCCTATTTAAAAATATGATACTTCTAATTTCCGAAGCTGTTTTAAATAATATATATACTTCGGATCATTTGTTTCCGTATTCACCATGTCCTTTTCACATTCATAACATATTAAATTATTATAAACATATATCCCTTCTTTTCTTTCTGTCTCACAAACAATACAAACTTCGTTTTGTGATTTCATATCTTTCCCTCCCTATTTAAATGGACATATTTTATACTTCTATTCCTTAACAATTTACAGAAAAATATACATCAATCTCTTATATAATATGATTCATCCTTGGGCAACGTGTTTGTATTACCATTACTTCTTTTTGCATACTGTTTGAAAACACAAAAAAACACAAGTCTTTTGACTTGTGTTTTTAGTTGCTTGGCGACGTCCTACTCTCACAGGGACAAGGTCCCAACTACCATCGGCGCTAGAGAGCTTAACTTCCGTGTTCGGTATGGGAACGGGTGTGACCTCTCTGCCA
>NZ_JAQFTZ010000016.1:0-58409 GCF_027715825.1 Bacillus cereus group sp. Bc061 | reverse complement strand
ATGATGGCAGAGAGGTCACACCCGTTCCCATACCGAACACGGAAGTTAAGCTCTCTAGCGCCGATGGTAGTTGGGACCTTGTCCCTGTGAGAGTAGGACGTCGCCAAGCAACTAAGCACGAGTCAAATGACTCGTGTTTTTTCGTGTTTTCTTTTATAATCCATAGTAATAAAAAATGTATTTAAATAATTATTATTTTGATTAAATACAGGGGAATGTGGCTAGGATAGTAAATAAGCAAAAGAGTTGCAAATTTTATTAATACGTATATAATTAAAGTCAAAGATAGTCAAAGTCAATAAAGGTGGCGGATAAATGAGAAATATATCTGATATCATTGAGCAATATCTAAAGCAAGTTATTGACTTAAGTAATAATAATGTGATTGAAATCAAGAGAAATGAGATTGCGGATCGATTCGAGTGCGTACCATCTCAAATCAATTATGTGATCAATACCCGTTTTACGTTAGAAAGAGGATTTGTAGTAGAAAGTAAACGTGGTGGAGGAGGTTACATTCGCATTATAAAAGTCAAACTGCATGACGATATAGACATTATTGATCAAATGCTTCATATGATTGATCATAGCGTTGCGCAAGGAAATGCAGAGAGTATGATTATACGTTTAATAGAAGAGGGAATCATAACGAATCGTGAAGCTAAACTTATGTTAAGCGTACTAGATCGTTCTGTATTATCAATGGATGTTCCTTCTCGAGATGAACTTAGGGCTCGAATATTATGCGCAATGTTAAGAACACTGAAATATAAATAAATACAGCTTTTGTAAAAGAATAATAACTAAAAGATAAGGCAGTTAAATATTGTAGAAGTTTTGAAAAAAGAACACGCACTTTTATGTAAACGAATAAAGGAAAGTGAACAGTCTAGTAATGTATGAAAAGTACTATGAGATAGATCGTTCCTGTTGTAAAGGTGGGGATAGTGATGACTTGTCAAAACTGTAATATAAGACCAGCAACTTTACATTATACAAAAGTAATTAACGAAAAGAAGGCGGAAGTTCATCTTTGTGAGCAATGTGCAGAACAAAGTGGCTATACGTCTTTCTTTCAATCATCGCAGTCTAACTTTTCATTCCATGATTTATTTGCTGGGTTATTACACGGTGAATCAACAATGTTTGAAGAAGAAAAAAGCGGATTTTCGAACACAAATATATTAAGATGTCCAAATTGTAAAATGACATATGAGCAACTTACAAAGGTAGGACGCTTTGGATGTGCTTCTTGTTACGATACATTTAAGGAACATTTAAAGCCGTTATTAAAACGTCTTCACGGCGGGCATACAGATCATTGTGGAAAAATTCCGAAGCGTATAGAAGGAAATATTCACTTAAAGAAAGAATTAGATGAACTAAAACTCATTCTGAAACAATACGTACAGAAAGAGGAATTTGAGAAAGCTGCTGGAGTAAGGGATAAAATTAGAAATCTTGAAACTCAGCTTAGTGAGCATAGAGAGGGGGAATAGTTCTATGTCACTGGACAAAATTATGAATGAAGCGATTAGTCCATGGATGAAGGGAGATGGCCCTGATTCTGATATTGTTTTAAGTAGTCGAATTCGTTTGGCTCGTAATTTTAAAAAATATCAATTCTCTACTATGCAAAACGAAGAAGAAGCTAAACAGATTCAAGAATTATTTAAAAAGGAATTTATAAATAAAACAGTAGAACCTTTTGGAGAGTTTGAACTATTAAAAATGAATGAATTAACGCCTCTTCAAAGGAGAGTATTAGTTGAAAAGCATTTAATTAGTCCCAACCTTGCAGGAACAGAATATGGAGCGTGTCTATTGTCAGAAAACGAACATATTAGTGTTATGCTGAATGAAGAAGACCATATTCGGATTCAGTGCTTATTTTCAGGATTGCAGTTATCAGAGGCACTTCAAAGTGCTAATCAAATAGATAATTGGATTGAGAAAGAGGTTGAATATGCTTTTGATGAATCACTTGGATATATTACGAGCTGCCCTACTAACGTTGGTACAGGACTTAGGGCTTCCGTAATGATCCATTTACCAGGGCTCGTTTTAACGAAAAGAATTAGCCGTATTATACAAGTAATTCAAAAATTAGGGTTAGTAGTAAGAGGAATATACGGTGAAGGTAGCGAAGCGTTAGGTAATATATTTCAAGTGTCAAACCAAATGACGCTAGGAAAATCTGAAGAAGATATTATTGCAGATTTAAAGAGTGTCATTCAACAAATCATACAGCAAGAAAAGATGGCTAGAGAATTAATTGTACAAAATTCAAGTATTGAGCTTGAAGATAAAGTTTATCGCTCTTATGGCATACTAGCCAACAGTCGTTTAATTCAATCTGCGGAAGCAGCCAATTGCTTATCAGATTTACGACTTGGTATTGATTTAGGATATATAAAAGGTATATCGAGAAATATTTTGACTGAGCTAATGGTTCTTACACAACCAGGCATTTTACAACAATATGCGGGAGGACCTTTAGGGCCAGAAGAAAGAGATTATCGAAGAGCAACCTTAATCCGTGAGCGATTACGTATTGAAAAAAACTAAGCGCAAGTAGGAGGCGATTTCTATGATGTTTGGAAGATTTACAGAAAGAGCACAGAAAGTATTAGCTTTATCTCAAGAGGAAGCGATTCGTATTGGGCATAACAATATTGGAACAGAACATATTTTACTTGGGCTTGTACGCGAAGGTGAAGGAATTGCAGCAAAAGCGTTGATTGCTCTTGGATTAAGCCCGGAGAAAGTTCAAAAAGAAGTAGAAGCGTTAATTGGACGCGGAACAGAAGCTTCTCAAACCGTACATTATACACCGCGTGCTAAAAAGGTTATTGAGCTGTCTATGGATGAAGCTCGTAAATTAGGTCATTCTTACGTTGGAACAGAACATATTTTACTTGGTTTAATCCGCGAGGGTGAAGGGGTAGCAGCACGTGTTTTAAATAACTTAGGTGTTAGCTTAAATAAGGCAAGACAACAAGTATTGCAACTTCTTGGAAGTAATGAAGCAAGTTCAGGTCATCAAGGTGGTTCTTCAACAAATGCAAATACACCAACACTTGATAGCTTAGCACGTGATTTAACAGTTGTTGCACGTGAAAATCGTTTAGACCCTGTTATTGGACGTGGTAAAGAAATTCAACGTGTAATTGAAGTTTTAAGCCGTAGAACGAAAAACAATCCTGTATTAATTGGGGAGCCTGGTGTAGGTAAAACGGCAATTGCAGAAGGATTAGCACAACAAATCGTAAATAATGAAGTTCCTGAAACTTTAAGAGATAAGCGTGTTATGACACTAGATATGGGTACAGTGGTAGCCGGAACGAAATACCGTGGTGAATTTGAAGACCGTTTGAAGAAAGTAATGGATGAAATCCGCCAAGCAGGAAATATCATTCTATTTATTGATGAACTTCATACATTAATTGGTGCAGGTGGAGCAGAAGGTGCTATTGACGCATCGAACATTTTAAAACCATCTTTAGCTCGTGGGGAATTACAATGTATTGGAGCGACAACGTTAGATGAATATCGCAAATATATTGAAAAAGATGCAGCTTTAGAGAGACGTTTCCAACCAATTCACGTTGATGAGCCAAGTTTAGATGAATCAACTCAAATTTTGAAAGGTTTACGCGATCGTTATGAGGCACATCACCGCGTATCTATTACAGATGATGCAATTGATGCAGCTGTAAAGCTTTCAGATCGTTATATTACAGATCGTTTCTTACCAGATAAAGCAATTGATTTAATTGATGAAGCTGCTTCAAAGGTTCGCTTACGCTCTTATACAACACCACCAAATCTAAAAGAGCTTGAAGTGAAGCTTGAGGAAATTAGAAAAGAAAAAGATGCAGCTGTACAAAGTCAAGAGTTTGAAAAAGCTGCTTCCTTACGTGATATGGAACAACGTTTACGTGAGAAGTTAGAAGATACGAAGCGTCAATGGAAAGAGCAACAAGGAAAAGAAAACTCAGAAGTGACAGTAGAAGATATTGCAAATGTTGTTTCTACGTGGACTCGTATCCCGGTTTCTAAGCTTGCACAAACAGAGACTGATAAATTATTAAACTTAGAATCGATTCTTCACGATCGTGTTATTGGTCAAGATGAAGCGGTAGTAGCTGTGGCGAAAGCTGTTCGTCGTGCTAGAGCAGGTTTGAAAGATCCGAAACGTCCGATTGGTTCATTTATTTTCTTAGGACCAACAGGTGTAGGTAAAACGGAGCTAGCAAGAGCGTTGGCAGAATCTATGTTCGGTGATGAGGATGCAATGATTCGCATCGATATGTCTGAGTACATGGAGAAGCATTCTACTTCTCGTTTAGTTGGATCTCCTCCAGGATATGTTGGATATGAAGAAGGTGGACAATTAACAGAAAAGGTTCGCCGTAAGCCATATTCAGTTGTCTTATTAGATGAAGTAGAGAAAGCTCATCCTGATGTGTTTAACATTTTACTACAAGTATTAGAAGATGGTCGCTTAACAGATTCTAAAGGGCGTACAGTTGATTTCCGTAATACAATTGTTATTATGACATCTAACGTTGGTGCAGAAGCGTTAAAACGTAATAAACATCTTGGATTTAACGTACAAGATGAGAGCCGCGATTATTCAGATATGAAAGGTAAAGTAATGGATGAACTGAAAAAGGCATTCCGTCCAGAATTCTTAAACCGTATTGATGAAATTATCGTGTTCCATATGCTTGAGAAAAAACATATTCAAGAGATTGTAACACTTATGGTAAATCAGTTAGTAAATCGCTTAAAAGAGCAAGAAATTGAATTGCATTTAACAGAAGGAGCGATTTCGGCTATTGCTGATAAAGGGTTTGACCGAGAGTACGGTGCTCGTCCGCTTCGTAGAGCAATTCAGAAACATGTAGAAGATAGACTATCGGAAGAACTTTTAAAAGGTGCTATTGAGAAAGGACAAAAAGTTATCTTTGATGTTGAAGGAGAATCATTTGTCATTCATAGTGCTGAAAAGGTAAAATAAGTATAGACAAACTAAGAGGGCTACGAGATAGCCCTCTTTCTTGTACGATAAGGATAAATTGTTTATAGATGAAAGTGAAGTGAGATATAAAACGATATGGCTAAAAAGAAAACAAAATTCACATGTCAAGAGTGTGGGTATCAGTCACCAAAATATATGGGGAAATGCCCTGGATGTGGTCAATGGAATACGCTTGTTGAAGAGATGGAACCGGTTGTATCATCAAGGCGCCTTAATTATGCGAATGCAATTCAAACAGAAGTAACAAAACCAAGACGTCTAACAGAAGTGGAAACAAAGTCTGAGGCGCGTATTGAAACAAAATTTCAAGAATTTAACCGTGTACTTGGTGGCGGGATTGTAGATGGATCCTTAGTACTGATTGGTGGAGACCCCGGGATTGGAAAATCAACGTTACTATTACAAATATCATCACAATTAGCGGATTCTTCATATGATGTCCTATATATATCGGGTGAAGAATCAGCAAAACAGATTAAACTGCGTGCGGATCGTTTACATGTAAATGGTAGTAATCTATTTGTTGTATCAGAGACGGACTTACAGCGAATTGCAACACATATTGAAGAGGTGAACCCAGCCTTTGTTGTTATTGATTCTATTCAAACAATACATCTACCTGAAGTAACATCAGCACCGGGAAGTGTGGCACAAGTTCGTGAATGTACAGCGGAATTAATGAAACTTGCAAAAACGAAAGGAATCCCTATTTTTATCGTTGGACATGTGACAAAAGAGGGAGCGATTGCAGGACCTCGTATGTTAGAACATATGGTCGATGCAGTTCTTTACTTTGAAGGAGACCGTCATCATACATACCGCATTTTGCGAGCAGTAAAGAATCGTTTTGGTTCTACGAATGAAATGGGTATTTTTGAAATGAAAGAGCTTGGCCTTGCAGAAGTATTAAACCCTTCTGAAATTTTTCTTGAGGAAAGACCAGTTGGGGTTGCAGGATCAACAGTGGTTGCCTCAATGGAAGGAACAAGACCAGTTTTAGTAGAAATACAAGCATTAATTTCCCCTACTAGTTTTGGAAACCCTCGAAGAATGGCAACGGGAATTGATCATAACCGTGTATCGCTTATTATGGCAGTGCTAGAAAAAAGAACAGGCTTATTATTGCAAAATCAGGATGCATATTTAAAAGTAGCAGGTGGTTTGAAGTTAGATGAACCAGCAATTGATTTAGCTGTCGCTTTAAGTATAGCTTCAAGTTTTAGAGATAAATCTACGGCACCAACCGATGCAGTAATAGGAGAAGTAGGATTAACTGGAGAAATAAGAAGAGTATCAAGAATTGAACAACGTGTACAAGAAGCAGCTAAATTAGGATTTCAACGCGCTATTATTCCTAGAAAAAATTTGGGAGGATGGACAATTCCAGATGGGATTGAGGTAGTTGGTGTATCTAATTTAGGAGAAGCACTTCGTTTGACATTAGGAGGCTAGGCTATGGAAGAAAACAAGCAACGTGTCAAAAGTATGATTAATATTTTACAACTTGTGGCCCCGGGAACACCACTGCGCGAAGGGATAGATAATGTACTTCGCGCACAAACAGGGGGATTAATTGTTCTTGGATATAATGAGCAGATTAAAAGTATTGTTGATGGAGGTTTTCATATTAATTGTGCATTCTCTCCAGCTAGTTTATATGAATTAGCAAAAATGGATGGGGCACTTATTTTAAATGAAACGGGAAGTAAAATTTTGATTTCGAACGCACAGTTAGTTCCAGAGTCATCTATTGACTCTATTGAGACAGGTATGCGCCACCGAACGGCGGAGCGTGTAGCAAAGCAGACAGGCAGCCTTGTTGTGGCTATTTCACAAAGACGTAACGTAATTACGCTATATCAAGGGAATTTACGTTATACACTAAAAGATATAGGCGTTATTTTAACAAAGGCGAATCAAGCTATCCAAACGTTAGAAAAATATAAGGCTGTATGGAATGATGGGATTACGAATTTGGGCATTCTAGAATTTGAAGAGGTTGTTACAATGTCCGAGGTAGTCCATGTTTTACATAGTGTTGAAATGGTACTACGTATTAAAAATGAAATATTGAGCTATATTCATGAATTGGGAACAGAAGGTAGGTTAATTCGTTTACAACTTACGGAACTATTAGCCGACTTAGAAGCAGAGGCAGCGCTATTAATTAAAGATTACTATCAAGAAAAAACACAAGACCATCATCAAATTTTGAAAAAGTTACAAGAACTTGCGAATACACAACTTCTAGAGGACAGTGATTTAGTTAAATTGCTTGGATACCCAGGACAAACGAGTTTAGAAGAAAGTGTGACGCCGAGAGGATACCGAATCACAAGCAAAATTTCGCGTGTTCCACCACTTATCATTGAAAATTTAATTAATCGATTTAAAACTTTGCAAGGTGTTTGTCGTGCAACTATTAATGAATTAGATGATGTGGAAGGAATTGGAGAAGTCAGGGCGAAGAAAATACGAGAAGGCCTAAAAAGAATTCAAGAGCATCTCTATATGAGTAGACACAATTAAGAATATTACATTGATTCCATAATATAACGACACTAGAACATTTTTGGTATATGATATGATATATTGGTAAATAAAACTATTTATAAAAAAACACGTCCGCTTTTGCATTCGGCGTTTTGATTAGCGAAACAATGGTTAATAATGAGTAGGAGGTGGTTGGATGTTAAAACGGATTGTACAGCTCTTCTTTTTAGTAATCGGGGGAGCGTTAGGGATTTACTTAATCCCAAAAGTTATTAATGTATTAGACATCGGTGCCGTTCCTTTATTGGAAGGATCGTATGTTCGTGCAATTATTGGTGCAATTATTTTATTTTTAACAACATTTTGGCTTGTAGATTATATTGTTCAACTTATTAAGCATATTGAAGAGGCTCTTGTAAAAGCGCCTGTAGCAGATGTTTTGTTTGGTACATTAGGTTTAATCTCTGGGCTTATTGTTGCGTATTTAATTTTAATACCAATTCGTGAATTTACAATTCCAGTTATTAGTACAGTGTTGCAAGTGTTCTTTACTCTTTTACTAGGATATTTAGGATTCCAAGTAGGGTTTAAAAAGAGGAATGAATTGCTAGGATTATTTACATTACCACAACGTGGGAAGAAGAAAAATAATAATAGTGAGAATGAAGAACCAGAAAATGAGGTAGAAGAATCTTTAGCGCATTGGAAAATTCTCGATACAAGTGTAATTATCGATGGACGTATTGCTGATATTTGCCAAACAAAGTTTTTAGAAGGAACAATTGTCATTCCGCAATTCGTGTTAGAAGAACTTCAGCACATTGCCGATTCTTCTGATGCTTTAAAACGTAATCGTGGTCGCAGAGGATTAGATATTTTAAATCGTATTCAAAAAGAGATGCCGATCCCGGTAGAAATTTATGAAGGCGATTTCGATGATATTCAGGAAGTGGATAGCAAACTTGTAAAGTTGGCGAAAATCACTGGTGGAACGGTAGTAACGAATGACTTCAACTTAAACAAAGTCTCTGAATTACAAGGGGTAACGGTGTTAAACATTAATGATTTAGCTAATGCAATTAAACCTGTTGTACTCCCAGGTGAAGAATTAAGTGTGTATGTTGTAAAAGATGGAAAAGAACAAAATCAAGGTGTAGCATATTTAGATGACGGCACGATGATTGTAGTAGAAGATGGTAGAGAATATGTAGGCTCACAACTCGATGTACTCGTTACGAGTGTGTTACAAACGTCGGCTGGGCGCATGATTTTTGCCAAACGTAAATTATTAGAAAAAGCATTATAAGTAGAGGATTATTAATATGTATACATTAATTATTCCAGCAGCTGGTCAAGGAAAGCGGATGGGTGCTGGCAAAAATAAGTTGTTCTTACTTATTAATGAAGTACCGATTATTGTGCATACGTTACGTGCTTTCGAACAGGATAAAGCATGTAAAAATATTATTATGGCAATTAACGAAGAAGAGCGTCCGTATTTTGAAGAGTTAATGCAAAAGTATCCGGTTGCAAAGCCAGTACAATTTATTCAAGGTGGAGCTGAAAGACAAGATAGTGTATATAATGCGATTCAGCATACGAGTGATGTTGAGTATGTTCTTGTACATGACGGTGCGCGCCCGTTCGTAACGAATAAAGTGATCCAAGATGTATTAACTGCAGCAGAAAAATATGGAGCTTCCATTTGTGCGGTGCCAGTGAAAGATACTGTTAAGAAAGTAGAGCAGGGTGTTGTTGTCGAAACGGTAGAAAGATCTCAACTTAAAGCTGTTCAAACACCGCAAGGGTTCTCTGTTTCTCTTTTGTTAGAAGCTCATAGAAGTGCGAAGCAGAGTTGTTTCCTTGGTACAGATGATGCAAGTCTCGTAGAACGTATCGGGAAGCAAGTAGGTGTAGTAGAGGGGAGTTACTATAATATTAAAGTGACGACCCCAGAGGATTTACTAATTGCTGAAAGTTTTCTTCACGTTCAAAAGAAATGATAGCAATGATTATAGCGAAGAGAAGCTCGGCAAAGGCCGGGCTTTTCTTTATAAGGATAGCGATATAATATAGAATCATAAAGCTCAGTAGTTTAGCTCGAGGAGGATGTAAAAAATGTTTCGAATTGGACAAGGTTTTGATGTGCATGAATTCGCGGAAGGTAGACCGTTAATTATTGGCGGAATTACAATTCCACATGAGAAAGGATTAATCGGTCACTCTGATGCAGATGTATTGTTACATACAATCGCGGATGCGTGTTTAGGTGCAATTGCAGCAGGAGATATTGGGAAACATTTTCCTGATACAGACCCTGCCTTTAAAGATGCTGATTCAGCTGTATTATTGCAAAAGGTTTGGGAGTTTGTGCGTGAACAAGGTTATGAATTAGGGAATTTAGATTGTACAATTATTGCTCAAAAGCCAAAAATGGCACCACATATTGAAAGTATGCGCAAACGCATTAGTGAGCTATTAGAAACGTCTATCGATAATATCAATGTAAAGGCAACAACAACAGAAAAATTAGGATTTACAGGTAGAGAAGAAGGAATTGCTTCTCAAGCAGTTGTTTTATTACAGAAAAAATAATGGTTTTTAATTCGTAAGATGGATAATCACATTTTTTTGGTGTACAATTATAGAATGTGTTGACATTAAGAATGGAAGGTGTACCAATTATGGAAAAGCAAGTGAGAGTGCGCTATGCGCCAAGTCCAACAGGACACTTACATATCGGAAATGCGCGTACGGCATTATTTAATTATTTATTTGCTCGTCATCAAGATGGTAAGTTTATTATTCGTATTGAAGATACTGATGTAAAACGTAATGTTGCTGGTGGAGAAGAAAGCCAATTAAAATACTTGAAATGGCTCGGTATGGACTGGGATGAAGGTGTTGATGTTGGTGGTGAATTTGGACCATATCGTCAAACAGAGCGTTTAGATATTTATAAAAAGTTATATGAAGATTTATTAGAGCGTGGTTTAGCTTACAAATGTTATATGACAGAAGAAGAGCTAGAAGCAGAACGCGAAGGGCAAATTGCTCGTGGTGAAACACCTCGTTACGCAGGTAACCACCGTGATTTAACTGAAGCGCAAGTGAAAGAATTTGAAGCTGAGGGACGTATTCCAAGTATTCGTTTCCGCGTACCGGCTGACCGTGATTACACATTTAAAGATATTGTAAAAGATGAAGTTGCATTCCATTCAAATGATTTCGGTGATTTCGTTATCGTGAAAAAAGATGGAATTCCAACTTATAACTTTGCAGTAGCAGTAGATGATCACTTAATGGAAATTACACACGTACTTCGTGGTGATGACCATATTTCAAACACGCCAAAACAAATGATGATTTATGAAGCTTTCGGTTGGGATATTCCGCAATTCGGTCATATGACTTTAATTGTAAATGAAAGCCGTAAAAAATTAAGTAAGCGTGATGAATCTATTATTCAATTTATTGAGCAATATAAAGAGCTTGGATATCTTCCAGAAGCAATCTTTAACTTTATTGCACTACTAGGTTGGTCGCCAGTAGGAGAAGAAGAAATCTTCTCTCAAGAAGAGTTTATCAAAATGTTTGATGCAGCTCGTTTATCAAAATCACCTGCATTATTTGATTCTCAAAAACTAAAATGGATGAACAACCAATATATGAAAAAGCAAGATTTAGATACGGTGGTAGAATTAAGCTTACCGCATTTAGTGAAGGCTGGACGTATAGGTGAAACTTTAAGTGAACAAGAACAAGCTTGGATTCGTGATGTAATTGCGTTATATCATGAACAAATGAGCTTTGGAGCTGAAATTGTAGAGCTTTCTGAAATGTTCTTCAAAGATCATGTTGATTATGAAGAAGAAGGACAAGAAGTATTAAAAGGTGAACAAGTACCAGAAGTACTTCGTGCATTTGCTGGTCAAGTAGAAGCACTAGAAGCTATGGAACCGGCAGCAATTAAGGCGGCTATTAAAGCAGTTCAAAAGGAAACAGGTCATAAAGGTAAAAACTTATTTATGCCAATCCGTGTTGCAACTACTGGTCAAACACACGGTCCAGAGCTTCCTAATGCTATTGCACTTCTTGGAAAAGAAAAAGTTTTAAATCGTCTTCAAAAAGTAATTGGTTAACATTTTCTAGGTTTAGAAATATAATAAGTATACTTAAAACCTAATAAGGAAAAGCGACGAGAAGGAGAAGTAGAAAATCAGGCTTTTTACAGAGAGAACCACCTTAGGCTGGAAGTGGTTTATAAGCGGATTTTTGAAATGCCCCTTCGAGTCTTCTGCTGAACAGCAAATTGTTTTGCGAAACGTCTTAGGACGTAAAGTAAGCAGAAGCGGTGTACACCGTTATCAGAGATGAGTTTGAGGCTTTTTTTAGCCTAAACAGAGTGGAACCGCGCTTATAAGGCGTCTCTGTCAATATGACAGAGACGCCTTTTTTTATACCGTAAAATTGGGTATGAGTATAAGTTTTATCCACGTGTATAAAGATTTAGGGGGATAAGTAGGGAGTTAGTTCACTCGAAAAAGCAGCCCATAAAGGGGAGGGAACGTCGATGTTTAAGAGGCTTCGGGAAGATATTGAAGTCGTTTTTGAACAGGATCCAGCGGCAAGAAGTTATTTCGAAGTCATTTTGACTTACTCTGGATTACATGCAGTTTGGGCCCATCGAATTGCACATGCTTTTTATAAAAAGAATTTCTTCTTTATTGCACGTTGGATCTCACAAGTTAGTCGTTTCTTTACTGGCATTGAGATTCATCCAGGAGCAACAATTGGTCGTCGTTTTTTCATTGACCATGGAATGGGAGTTGTAATTGGAGAAACGTGCGAAATTGGTGATAATGTAACGATCTATCAAGGAGTTACATTAGGTGGTACGGGTAAAGAAAAGGGAAAGAGGCACCCTACAATTCAGGATAATGTATTAATTGCCACAGGTGCTAAAGTACTGGGTTCTATTACAGTTGGAGAGAATTCTAAAATTGGAGCAGGTTCTGTCGTATTAAAAGAAGTCCCTGCACATTCTACAGTTGTAGGTATACCAGGCCGAGTCGTTATTCAAAATGGCGTAAAGATTGGTCAAGAATTGAATCATTCCGATCTTCCAGACCCAATTTTTGATAAATTAAAGGTCATGGAAGTAGAACTTGATAAATTGAAAAAACAACTTGAAGTAAAGGTAGAAAGGAAGGATAAAAATGACTATTCACATTTATAATACGTTAACACGTCAAAAGGAAGAGTTTATTCCATTAGAAGAAAATAAGGTAAAGATGTATGTATGCGGACCTACAGTTTATAACTATATTCACATCGGGAACGCAAGACCACCTATGGTATTTGATACAGTGCGCCGTTATTTAGAATATAAAGGATACGATGTGCAGTATGTATCTAACTTTACTGACGTAGATGATAAATTAATTAAAGCGGCAAATGAGTTAGGCGAAGATGTGCCGACAATTGCGGACCGTTTCGTGGAAGCGTACTTTGAAGATGTAACGGCACTAGGTTGCAAACATGCAACAGTTCATCCGCGTGTAACAGAAAATATGGATATCATTATTGAATTTATTCAAGAACTTGTGAATAAAGGATATGCATATGAATCAGAAGGGGATGTGTACTTTAGAACGAAGGAATTCGAAGGGTACGGTAAGTTATCACATCAACCGATTGCGGACTTACGTCACGGTGCGCGTATTGAAGTAGGAGAAAAGAAACAAGACCCTCTTGATTTTGCACTATGGAAAGCTGCGAAAGAAGGAGAAATCTTCTGGGAAAGCCCTTGGGGTCAAGGTCGCCCAGGCTGGCATATCGAGTGCTCGGCAATGGCGCGTAAATACTTAGGGGATACAATTGATATTCACGCTGGTGGTCAAGACTTGGCATTTCCTCATCACGAGAATGAAATCGCGCAGTCTGAGGCGTTAACAGGAAAAACATTTGCACGTTATTGGATGCACAATGGATATATTAATATTAATAATGAGAAAATGTCTAAGTCACTTGGGAACTTCATTTTAGTTCACGATATCATTAAGCAATATGATCCGCAGTTAATTAGATTCTTTATGCTATCAGTACACTACCGTCACCCAATTAATTTCAGTGAAGAGTTATTACGAAGCACAAATAACGGACTGGAAAGAATTAAAACAGCTTACGGTAATTTAAAACACCGTATGGAAAGTAGTACGGATTTAACAGATCATGATGAGAAGTGGTTAGCTGACCTGAAAAAATTCCAAACTGCATTTGAAGAAGCGATGAATGATGACTTCAATACTGCCAATGCAATCACTGAGTTATATAATGTAGCAAATCATGCAAATCAATATTTACTGGAAGAACATACGTCTACAGTGGTAATTGAAGCATACGTAAAACAACTTGAAACATTATTTGATATTCTAGGGTTAGAATTAGCGCAAGAAGAGTTACTAGATGAAGAAATTGAAGCGCTTATTCAAAAACGTATTGAAGCTCGTAAAAATCGTGATTTTGCATTATCAGATCAAATTCGTGATGATTTAAAAGATCGTAATATTATTTTAGAAGATACCGCTCAAGGTACAAGATGGAAAAGAGGATAAGAATGATTGATGCAAAGCAATTAAACAGCTTAGCGTTAGCATATATGGGTGATGCGGTATATGAACAATATATCCGCTATCACCTACTTCAAAAAGGGAAGGTTCGTCCTAATCAGTTGCATCGATTAGGGACAAGCTTTGTTTCGGCAAAAGCACAGGCGAAAGTTGTTTATCATTTATTAGAGACAGCGTTTTTAACTGAGGAAGAAGAGGCAGTACTAAGAAGAGGGCGTAATGCAAATTCAGGTACTGTTCCGAAAAATACAGATGTACAAACATATCGACATAGTACAGCCTTTGAAGCGTTAATTGGCTATCATCACTTATTAAATAATCGTGAAAGATTAGACGAAATTGTATATAAGGCAATTGCTGTTCTAGAAGAAAAGGAAGGGGGCACATCATCATGAGTAGTGAATATATTATCGGACGTAACCCTGTAATTGAAGCGTTACGATCAGGGAGAGATATTAATAAAATTTGGATTGCAGAAGGTGCTGCCAAAGGACAAGTACAAATTGTACTAGCACTAGCGAAAGAAAATAAAATTATTTTGCAACATGCACCAAAAAAGAAGTTAGATCAATTAGTTGAGGGGAACCATCAAGGTGTAATTGCTCAAGTGGCCGCATATCAATATGCTGAGCTAGAAGATCTATTCAAAGTAGCAGAGAAGCGTAATGAAGATCCATTCTTCTTAATTTTAGATGAAATTGAAGACCCGCATAACCTCGGTTCTATTATGCGTACTGCGGACGCGACAGGAGCTCATGGAATTATAATTCCGAAAAGAAGAGCTGTGGGACTTACTGCATCAGTTGCGAAAGCATCTACTGGGGCAATTGAATATATTCCTGTTGCACGTGTAACGAATTTATCTCGTACAATCGATGAATTAAAAGAACGTGGACTTTGGATTGCTGGTACAGATGCAAAAGGAAAAACGGATTACCGTAATTTAGATGGTAAAATGCCAATTGGATTAGTAATTGGAAGTGAAGGAAAAGGTATGAGTCGTATTATTGGTGAAAAATGTGATTTCTTAATTACTTTACCGATGGTTGGTAAAGTTACATCCTTAAATGCTTCAGTGGCCGCAAGTTTGTTAATGTATGAGGTATATCGTAAACGTAACGAAATTGGTAAATAAAAAATGAACGATATTTTAATCGTTGACGGTTACAACATTATTGGAGCTTGGGGAGACTTGAAAAAACTACGGGATGTAGATTTGCAATCATCAAGAGATGCACTGATTGATAAGATGGCGGATTACCAAGGTTACACAGGTACAAAGGTAATGATCGTTTTTGATGCTTATACAGTCCACGGTATTGAAAAAAAGATGAAACAATCACGTGTGGAAGTTATATTCACGAGGAAGAATCAAACTGCAGATGAAAAGATAGAGCAACTTGCAATTGAGCTTAGAAATATAAATACGCAAATATATGTTGCGACTTCTGATTATACGGAACAATGGGTTATATTTGCTCAAGGTGCGCTCCGGAAATCTGCGCGGGAATTAGAGTTGGAAGTACAAGCGATGGAGCAACAAGTAAGAAGGCGTACACAAGACACAAAAGAAAAGCAACCTGCTATGCGAAAGATATTTAGTAAAGATATTACAGAAAAGTTAGAAAAATTAAGAAGAGGAGAGCGTTGAAGCATTGACGCTCTTTGTCTTTTTACTGTATAATATTTCTAAATAAATAGCGGTCGGAGGGATCAAGGTGGAAGCAGGCTTCGTAAGTGTAGGCGACGTTACATTTCGTGATTTAGAAGATGAGGCAATCGTTGAGTTAGTTCGAAAAGGTAATACTGACGCTCTAGAATATTTGATTCACAAATATAAGAACTTTGTTCGCGCGAAATCGAGATCTTATTTCTTAGTGGGTGCCGATCGAGAAGATATTGTTCAAGAAGGTATGATTGGATTGTTTAAAGCGATTCGTGATTATAAAGAGGACAAGCTGTCTTCATTCAAAGCATTTGCTGAACTGTGTATCACTCGACAAATTATTACCGCTATTAAAACAGCAACCAGGCAAAAACATATTCCGTTAAATTCATATGTGTCTTTAGATAAACCGATTTATGACGAGGAATCTGATCGGACATTATTAGATGTTATTTCGGAAGCGAAGGTAACTGATCCTGAAGAAATGATTATAAGTCAGGAAGAATATACCGACATAGAATCTAAAATATCTGAATTATTAAGCGATTTAGAAAGAAAAGTGCTTTCTTTATATCTAGACGGTCGTTCTTATCAAGAGATTTCGGAACAGTTAAATAGACATGTGAAATCTATTGATAACGCTTTACAGAGAGTGAAGCGGAAATTGGAACGATATATGGAAATGAGAGAGAGTACCACTTCAAATTAATAACAAGAGCTACAGGTGTAAAAAATCACCTGTTTTCTTTTTGTAGCGAGTACAAAAGGCATGTCATTGACATTGTCTTTTATTGTATGATACATTTTTAGGGACATAATGTTACAAGGTTGGTGTAACTAATGAGGAAAAAAGTTGTACTCTCATGTGAAGAGTGTAAAAATCGAAACTACTCTACGATGAAAGATACGAGCTCAGTAGAGCGACTTGAAATAAAGAAATTTTGTAAAACATGCAATCAGCATACAGTTCACAAGGAAACAAAATAAATAATTGAAATAATACACTGGAGGTCCCGTAGATGCGTTTAACGAACTTTTTCGGCGATGTAGGTCGCGAAATGAAAAAAGTAAGTTGGCCTAAAAAAGATGAATTACTCCGTTCAACAGCGACTGTTATCGCTACAGTTGTCTTCTTTGCGATTTTCTTCGCAGTAGTTGATATGGGCATTTCTTCTTTAATTCGGTTAATTCTTGGTTAATTCTTGAATAAGAAGCACTTATCCATGATATAATGTTATTTATAAGAACTGTGTAAAAGCCCGGTGAACGGGTTTTTTCATTTGCGCAAAAAAATGTACGTCAGGGAGGGAAGGACGCTCGTCCTAAATGAATGGAAAAAAGTTGGTATGTTGTCCATACTTATTCTGGATATGAAAATAAAGTAAAAGCAAACCTAGAGAAACGTGTAGAATCAATGGGTATGCAAGATAAAATTTTCCGTGTTGTTGTCCCGGAAGAAGTAGAAGTAGAAATGAAAAACGGTAAAGAAAAATTAATGAAAAGAAAAGTGTTCCCAGGTTATGTATTAGTAGAATTAATCATGACTGATGACTCTTGGTATGTTGTACGTAACACGCCAGGTGTAACTGGGTTCGTTGGTTCTTCTGGTTCTGGATCTAAACCATCACCTCTATTAGAAGAGGAAGTTGTTACCATTATGAAACATATGGGGATGGACAACGAAGTGGTTGATTTCGACTTTGAACTTCATGAGACAGTACGTGTAAATGAGGGACCATTCGCAGATTATACAGGTGCTATCGAAGAAATTGATGTGGAGAAGAAGAAGGTTAGTGTGCTTGTGGACATGTTTGGTCGCGAGACTCCAGTTGAACTTGACTTCCATCAAATTGAAAAATTATAAAATGAAACTTGAAATGAATTGTAAAAAGTGATAATATCTTTTAAGTCAGTACGTCTTCGTTATCGGAGACGTTTTTTGAAAGATTTTATCCTTAGAGATAAAATATGACGTGGGAGGGCAAATCACTGTCCAATTGACCACATCACGGACTTAAGGAGGTGTGTCTCGTGGCTAAAAAGGTAATTAAAATGGTAAAGCTTCAAATTCCTGCAGGTAAAGCTAACCCAGCTCCACCAGTTGGTCCAGCATTAGGACAAGCAGGTGTTAACATCATGGGCTTCTGTAAAGAGTTTAACGCTCGTACAGCAGATCAAGCTGGTCTTATCATCCCTGTTGAAATTACGGTATTTGAGGACCGTTCATTCACTTTCATTACTAAAACTCCTCCTGCTGCTGTTCTTCTTAAGAAAGTAGCTGGTATTGAGTCTGGTTCTGGTGAACCAAACCGTAATAAAGTGGCAACTGTTAAGCGTGATAAAGTACGCGAAATCGCTGAAACTAAAATGCCTGACCTAAACGCTGCTAGCGTAGAAGCTGCAATGCGTATGGTTGAAGGTACTGCACGCAGTATGGGCATCGTTATCGAAGACTAATTCGATTTGTTTTTTAAAAAAGGTTGCGGGTCTGGAATTCCAATTCGCAACCTTTATTATCGTAAATGATTATCGTTTTTAAATAAATGGGTGGCGCGCATCCTCAGGTTATACCTGAAAATAAGCGTAAACGTGGGAGGTTATTCCGCTAAAACCACATTCGAGGAGGAAATAAAAATGGCTAAAAGAGGTAAAAAGTACGTAGAAGCTGCAAAGCTTGTTGATCGTGCAGCTGCTTACTCTGCAACAGAAGCAGTAGAATTAGTAAAGAAAACAAACACAGCTAAATTTGATGCAACTGTAGAAGCTGCATTCCGTTTAGGTGTTGACCCTAAGAAAGCTGACCAACAAATCCGTGGTGCAGTTGTTCTTCCACACGGTACTGGTAAAGTACAACGTGTATTAGTGTTCGCTAAAGGTGAAAAAGCTAAAGAAGCTGAAGCTGCTGGAGCTGACTTCGTAGGCGATGCTGATTACATCGGTAAAATCCAACAAGGTTGGTTCGATTTCGATGTAGTAGTAGCAACTCCTGACATGATGGGTGAAGTTGGTAAACTTGGTCGCGTATTAGGACCTAAAGGTTTAATGCCAAACCCTAAAACTGGAACAGTTACTTTCGATGTAACTAAAGCTGTTAACGAAATCAAAGCTGGTAAAGTTGAATACCGCGTTGATAAAGCTGGTAACATCCACGTTCCAATCGGGAAAGTATCTTTCGAAGATGCTAAATTAGTAGAAAACTTCAGAACAATCGCTGACACTTTACAAAAAGTTAAGCCAGCTGCTGCAAAAGGTACTTACATGAAGAACGTAACAGTTGCTTCTACAATGGGACCTGGCGTACGTGTAGACGTTTCTACATTAGCGTAAATTTTGGAAGTTGACTTCATAAAGAAGTTTTAATATAATCATTTATGTTGTGAATTTAATTAGTGTACCGTAGACAGTAGGTGTCAATAGACTTAATTTCCTACCTAGGTGTTAATATACGAAGCGGAATTTTTTTCTGTGACTATATGCCTCCATGTCTACAAGTTGGGCATGGAGGTTTTTAGTGCACTTTCGGTACATCTTCTATATAATCTACAGGAGGTGTAATAACATGAGCAAAGTAATCGAAACTAAACAACAAGTTGTAACTGAAATCGCGGACAAACTTCGCGCTAGTAAATCTACAATCGTTGTTGACTACCGTGGTTTAACAGTTTCTGAAGCAACAGAATTACGTAAGCAATTACGTGAAGCTGGCGTTGAGTTCAAAGTTTACAAAAACTCTCTAACTCGTCGTGCTGCAGAATCTGCTGAAATGGCTGAGTTAAATGAATTCTTAACAGGACCAAACGCAATCGCGTTCAGTAACGAGGATGTAGTTGCTCCTGCGAAAGTATTAAACGACTTCGCTAAAGATCATGAAGCTTTAGAAATTAAAGCAGGCGTAATCGAAGGTAAACTTGTAACACTTGATGAGGTTAAAGCTATCGCTACTCTTCCATCACGTGAAGGCTTACTTTCTATGCTTCTTAGCGTTCTTCAAGCTCCAATCCGTAACCTTGCACTTGCTACTAAAGCAGTTGCAGACCAAAAGGAAGAGCAAGGCGCTTAATTTTTTAAAAGATAATTACGTATTATCGATAAAACAATACAAACCTATTTAAGGGAGGATATTTACAATGACTAAAGAACAAATCATTGAAGCAGTTAAATCTATGACTGTATTAGAACTTAACGACTTAGTAAAAGCTATCGAGGAAGAATTCGGCGTAACTGCTGCTGCTCCTGTAGCTGTTGCTGGTGGCGCTGGAGAAGCTGCTGCTGAGAAAACTGAATTTGATGTGGAACTAACTAGCGCTGGTGCACAAAAAATCAAAGTTATCAAAGTTGTTCGTGAAATCACTGGTCTTGGCTTAAAAGAAGCTAAAGAATTAGTTGACAACACTCCAAAAGTAATCAAAGAAGCTGCTGCTAAAGAAGAAGCTGAAGAAATCAAAGCTAAACTTGAAGAAGTTGGCGCTGCTGTAGAAGTTAAGTAATTAACTTTTGATGCTTTAAAAAAAGCTCGCTCTCATGCGAGCTTTTTTTTTAACTGTAGAGAAAAGAGGTGGCCATATGGCAGACCATTATTTTTCTAATGACCCTTCTAGTAAAAGTGATCGTAAGCGATGGGAATTTACGCTTCGTGGATCTCAATTTACTTTCTTATCTGACCGTGGGGTGTTCTCGAAAAACGAAGTGGACTTTGGTTCTCGTCTTTTAATTGAAGCGTTTCAAGTGCCAGATATTAAAGGTGACATATTAGACGTAGGTTGTGGATATGGACCAATTGGTTTATCGTTGGCGAAAGAGTTTCAAGACCGTAAAGTTCACATGGTGGATGTGAATGAAAGGGCACTTGAGCTTGCGAAAGAAAATGCTGCTAACAATAGAATTGGAAATGTGCACATTTTTCAAAGTAGCGTCTATGAAAATGTAGATGGTATGTATGCTGCTATTCTATCTAATCCTCCAATTCGTGCAGGTAAAGATATCGTGCATGAGATTTTAGAAAAAGCTATAGAACATTTAGTTCCAGGTGGGGAGTTGTGGATTGTTATTCAAAAGAAACAAGGTGCACCATCTGCGCTGAAGAAACTAGAAGAAGTATTTTCTGAAGTCGAAGTTGTAGAAAAGAAAAAAGGATATTATATCATAAAATCAAAAAAACGTTGACGGTTATTTTTGGCTATGTTAACATTATACAATGCCAATATATGATTTTCTGCGTTGAGAAAGATGTATATTTTTGTTTCTCTTGGAAAAGATAGTAAAATCAGCAGATTATGAAACAGAATGATGGTTTTCTTATAGAAGCCATTTTTCTTTTTTGAACAGGTAGAAAGAC
Organism: Bacillus cereus group sp. Bc061; assembly: GCF_027715825.1. Taxonomy (NCBI): domain Bacteria; kingdom Bacillati; phylum Bacillota; class Bacilli; order Caryophanales; family Bacillaceae; genus Bacillus; species Bacillus cereus group sp. Bc061. The sequence continues at coordinate 37,236 of NZ_JAQFTZ010000016.1, read as the reverse complement.
TCAACGTATTTATCTTTAAGAGAAAAAGACTACGCTAAATAGCAGTAGTTGTATTTATTTGTGATTTTGCACAAATTTTTTTGTGCATTTATAATACTCATGATTTGAGGGGTGAAGCAGTTGACAGGTCAACTAGTTCAATACGGACGCCACCGCCAACGAAGAAGTTATGCCCGTATTAGTGAAGTATTAGAGTTACCAAATCTTATCGAAATTCAAACCTCTTCTTATCAGTGGTTTCTTGATGAGGGTTTGCGAGAAATGTTCCAAGACATTTCTCCGATTGAAGACTTTACGGGAAATCTATCGCTTGAATTTATCGACTACAGCTTAGGTGAACCTAAATACTCTGTAGACGAATGCAAAGAGCGTGATGTGACGTATGCAGCACCACTTCGTGTAAAAGTGCGTCTAATCAACAAGGAAACTGGTGAAGTAAAAGAACAAGATGTGTTCATGGGAGATTTCCCACTCATGACAGAGACTGGAACATTCGTAATTAACGGTGCAGAACGTGTTATCGTTTCCCAGTTAGTTCGCTCTCCAAGCGTATACTATAGTGGCAAAGTGGATAAAAACGGAAAACGTGGTTTTACTGCTACTGTAATTCCAAACCGCGGAGCTTGGTTAGAGTATGAGACAGATGCTAAGGATGTTGTATATGTGCGTATTGACCGTACGCGTAAACTTCCTGTAACTGTTTTGTTACGCGCATTAGGGTTTGGCTCTGATCAAGAAATCACCGAGCTTTTAGGTGATAACGAATACTTAAGCAACACATTAGAAAAAGACAACACAGATAGCACAGAAAAAGCATTGCTTGAAATTTATGAGCGTCTACGTCCTGGTGAGCCACCAACAGTAGAAAATGCTAAGAGCTTACTTGTGTCTCGTTTCTTTGATCCAAAGCGCTACGATTTAGCAAATGTAGGTCGCTACAAGATCAACAAAAAGTTACACATTAAAAACAGATTGTTTAATCAACGTTTAGCTGAAACATTAGTGGATCCAGAAACTGGTGAAATTTTAGCGGCAGAAGGAACAATCTTAGATCGTCGTACACTTGATCGCATTTTACCTTACTTAGAGAAAAACATTGGATTCAAAACAGCGAAACCAATGGGTGGAGTGGTAGAAGGCGATGTTGAGCTGCAATCTATTAAGATTTATGCTCCTGAGTCAGAAGGCGAGCGCGTAATTAACGTAATTGGTAATGCAAATATTACTCGCGATGTAAAACACATCACACCAGGTGATATTCTTGCTTCTATCAGTTACTTCTTCAACCTACTATACAAAGTAGGGGATACAGATGATATCGACCACTTAGGAAACCGTCGTCTGCGTTCTGTTGGAGAACTATTACAAAATCAATTCCGTATCGGTCTTTCTCGTATGGAACGTGTTGTTCGTGAGAGAATGTCGATCCAAGATACAAATGCAATTACACCACAGGCATTAATTAATATTCGTCCTGTTATTGCATCTATTAAAGAGTTCTTCGGAAGTTCTCAGTTATCTCAGTTCATGGACCAAACAAACCCATTAGCAGAGTTAACTCACAAACGAAGACTATCTGCATTAGGACCTGGTGGTTTAACGCGTGAGCGCGCAGGCTTTGAAGTACGTGACGTTCACTACTCTCACTATGGTCGTATGTGTCCGATTGAAACACCAGAGGGACCAAACATCGGTTTGATTAACTCATTATCTTCATTCGCGAAAGTAAATGAGTTTGGTTTCATTGAAACACCATACCGTCGTGTTGACCCAGAAACTGGTCTTGTAACAGGGCATGTTGATTATTTAACAGCAGATGAAGAAGATAATTATGTTGTAGCCCAAGCGAATATGAAATTATCTGAAGAAGGAGAATTCCTTGATGAAGATATCGTAGCTCGTTTCCGTGGTGAAAACATTGTCACAAATAAAGAACGCATCGACTACATGGATGTATCACCAAAACAAGTAGTGTCGGCAGCGACAGCTTGTATTCCGTTCTTAGAAAACGATGACTCTAACCGCGCACTTATGGGAGCGAACATGCAACGTCAGGCGGTTCCGTTAATGAATCCGGAATCACCGATTGTAGGTACAGGTATGGAGTACGTATCAGCAAAAGACTCAGGTGCTGCAGTAATCTGTAAACACCCTGGTATTGTTGAGCGCGTAGAAGCACGTGAAGTTTGGGTACGTCGCTATGTAGAAGTTGACGGTCAAACAGTAAAAGGCGACTTAGATCGCTACAAAATGCAAAAATTCATTCGTTCTAACCAAGGAACTTGCTACAACCAACGTCCAATCGTAAGTGTTGGAAATGAAGTTGTAAAAGGTGAAATCCTTGCGGATGGTCCTTCTATGGAATTAGGTGAACTAGCACTTGGACGTAACGTGCTTGTTGGCTTCATGACTTGGGACGGTTATAACTACGAGGATGCGATCATTATGAGTGAGCGCCTTGTAAAAGATGATGTGTATACTTCTATTCATATTGAAGAATATGAGTCAGAAGCTCGTGATACGAAGCTTGGACCAGAAGAAATCACACGTGATATTCCAAACGTTGGGGAAGATGCATTACGTAACCTTGACGAGCGCGGTATCATTCGCGTTGGTGCGGAAGTAAAAGATGGAGATTTACTTGTTGGTAAAGTAACACCTAAAGGTGTAACAGAATTAACAGCTGAAGAACGTCTATTACATGCTATCTTTGGAGAAAAAGCGCGTGAAGTACGTGATACATCACTACGTGTACCACACGGTGGTGGCGGTATTATCTTAGACGTAAAAGTATTCAACCGTGAAGATGGCGACGAATTGCCACCAGGCGTGAATCAACTTGTGCGTGCATATATCGTTCAAAAACGTAAAATCTCTGAAGGTGACAAGATGGCCGGACGTCACGGTAACAAAGGTGTTATCTCTCGTATTTTACCAGAAGAAGATATGCCTTACTTACCAGACGGTACGCCAATCGATATCATGTTAAACCCATTAGGGGTACCATCTCGTATGAATATCGGTCAGGTATTAGAGCTTCATCTTGGTATGGCAGCAAGATACCTTGGCATTCACATTGCAACACCAGTATTCGATGGTGCTCGTGAGGAAGATGTTTGGGGCACAATTGAAGAAGCTGGTATGGCAAATGACGCGAAAACAATCCTGTATGACGGACGTACTGGTGAACCATTCGATAACCGTGTATCTGTTGGTGTCATGTATATGATCAAACTTGCGCACATGGTTGACGATAAACTTCATGCTCGTTCTACTGGACCATACTCACTTGTAACGCAGCAGCCTCTTGGAGGTAAAGCTCAGTTCGGTGGACAGCGTTTCGGTGAGATGGAGGTTTGGGCACTTGAAGCTTACGGTGCTGCTTATACTCTTCAAGAAATCTTAACAGTGAAGTCTGATGATGTTGTTGGACGTGTTAAGACGTATGAAGCAATTGTTAAAGGCGAAAATGTTCCAGAACCAGGCGTTCCTGAATCATTCAAAGTATTGATTAAAGAGCTGCAAAGTTTAGGTATGGACGTTAAAATGATGTCTAGCGACGATACAGAAATTGAAATGCGTGATACGGAAGATGACGATGATCATCAATCAGCAGACAAATTGAATGTCGAAGTTGAGACAACTAAGGAATAATTGGGATAACCTGTAGACTAAAAGGGAGGTAGGCCCCTTGATAGATGTAAATAACTTTGAATATATGAAGATTGGACTTGCTTCACCTGACAAGATTCGTTCTTGGTCATACGGTGAAGTTAAGAAACCAGAAACAATTAACTATCGTACGTTAAAGCCTGAAAAAGATGGCTTGTTCTGTGAGCGTATTTTCGGACCACAAAAGGACTGGGAATGTCATTGCGGAAAATACAAACGTGTACGTTATAAAGGTGTAGTTTGTGATCGATGTGGCGTTGAAGTAACGCGTGCGAAAGTACGTCGTGAACGTATGGGTCATATCGAATTAGCTGCTCCTGTATCTCATATTTGGTATTTCAAAGGTATCCCGAGCCGCATGGGACTTGTCTTAGACATGTCCCCTCGCGCGCTTGAAGAAGTAATTTATTTCGCTTCTTATGTTGTAACAGAAAGTGGAGATACACCACTTGATAAGAAGCAATTACTTTCTGAAAAAGAATACCGTGCATATCGTGATCGATATGGTAGCACATTCCAAGCTGCTATGGGTGCAGAAGCGATTAAAAAGCTATTACAAGACATCGATTTAGATAAAGAAGTAGACTTCTTAAAAGAAGAATTAAAAACAGCACAAGGACAACGCCGTACTCGTGCTATTAAACGTCTAGAAGTATTAGAAGCATTCCGTAACTCTGGAAATGAGCCATCTTGGATGATCTTAGATGTTCTACCAGTAATCCCACCAGAACTACGCCCAATGGTACAGTTAGATGGTGGACGTTTTGCTACTTCTGACTTAAACGACTTATACCGTCGTGTAATTAACCGTAATAACCGTTTAAAACGTCTATTGGACTTAGGTGCACCAAGCATTATCGTTCAAAACGAAAAACGTATGTTACAAGAAGCTGTAGACGCATTAATCGATAATGGTCGTCGTGGCCGTCCAGTTACTGGACCAGGTAACCGTCCATTAAAATCTCTATCTCACATGCTTAAAGGTAAACAAGGACGTTTCCGTCAAAACTTATTAGGTAAACGTGTTGACTACTCTGGTCGTTCTGTAATCGTTGTAGGACCGAACTTAAAGATGTATCAATGTGGATTACCGAAAGAGATGGCACTTGAACTGTTCAAACCTTTCGTAATGAAAGAGTTAGTTGAAAAAGGATTAGCACACAACATTAAGAGTGCGAAACGTAAAATCGAGCGTGTACAACCTGAAGTTTGGGACGTTTTAGAATCTGTGATTAAAGAACATCCAGTACTTCTAAACCGCGCACCAACACTTCACCGTCTTGGTATTCAGGCGTTTGAACCTACATTAGTAGAAGGTCGCGCAATCCGTCTTCACCCACTTGTATGTACTGCATACAACGCGGACTTTGACGGTGACCAAATGGCCGTTCACGTACCTTTATCATCAGAAGCACAAGCAGAAGCTCGTCTTCTTATGTTAGCGGCACAAAACATCTTGAACCCGAAAGACGGTAAACCAGTTGTTACTCCATCTCAGGATATGGTATTAGGTAACTACTACTTAACACTTGAGCGTGAAGGTGCAATCGGTGAAGGTATGGTCTTCAAAGATGCGAACGAAGCATTACTTGCATATCAAAATGGATATGTACATCTTCATACGCGTGTTGCAGTAGCTGCAAGTGCAGTAAACAACGCAACATTTACTGAAGAGCAAAAGAGTATGCTTCTATTAACAACAGTTGGTAAATTAATATTTAACGAAATCTTACCAGAGTCGTTCCCTTATATTAATGAACCAACAAATTCAAACCTTGAAAAAGAAACACCAGCGAAATATTTCGTTGAAAAAGGTGCGAACATTAAAGAGATTATTGCTAGTCGCGAAGAAGTGGCGCCATTCAGCAAGAAAATCCTTGGTAACATCATTGCGGAAGTGTTTAAACGTTTCAAAATTACAGAAACGTCTCGCATGCTTGACCGTATGAAAAACTTAGGATTCAAGTACTCTACAAAAGCTGGTATTACAGTTGGGGTATCTGACATTCTTGTATTAGGTGAAAAAGATGAAATTCTCCACGAAGCACAAGCAAAAGTAGATAATGTAATTAAACAATTCCGTCGCGGTTTAATCACGGAAGAAGAACGTTACGATCGCGTTATCTCTATTTGGAGTAATGCAAAAGATGTTATCCAAGGAAAACTGATGAAGTCCTTGAATAAACGCAACCCAATCTTCATGATGAGTGATTCCGGTGCCCGTGGTAACGCATCGAACTTTACTCAGCTTGCTGGTATGCGTGGTCTGATGGCCAATCCATCTGGTCGTATCATCGAACTTCCAATCAAATCAAGTTTCCGTGAAGGTTTAACAGTACTTGAGTACTTCATCTCTACGCATGGTGCGCGTAAAGGTCTTGCCGATACAGCACTGAAAACTGCCGATTCTGGTTACTTAACACGTCGTCTTGTTGACGTTGCACAAGATGTAATCGTTCGTGAAGATGATTGTGGAACAGATCGCGGTTTATTAATTGGTGCGATTAAAGAGGGTAATGAAGTTATTGAGTCATTATATGATCGTCTTGTTGGACGTTTTGCAAGAAAAACTGTAAAACATCCTGAAACAGGTGAAGTATTAGTTGCTGAAAATCAATTAATTACTGAAGATATCGCTCATATCGTTGAAAATTCGGGTGTTGAAACTGTAAACATTCGTTCAGCGTTTACGTGTAACACTCGCCATGGTGTATGTAAGAAGTGTTACGGTCGTAACTTAGCAACTGGAACAGACGTAGAAGTAGGGGAAGCGGTAGGTATTATCGCAGCTCAATCTATCGGTGAGCCAGGTACACAGTTAACGATGCGTACGTTCCATACAGGTGGGGTTGCCGGAGATGATATCACTCAAGGTTTACCTCGTATCCAAGAGATCTTCGAAGCTCGTAATCCGAAAGGTCAGGCTGTTATCAGTGAAATCGACGGTGTTATCGCAGCGATCAACGATGTTAAAGATCGCCAAGAAGTAGTTGTACAGGGTGAAGTTGAAGCTCGTACGTATGCTATTCCTTACGGTGCTCGTCTGAAAGTAATTCCAGGACAGAAAATTAGCCACGGTAAAGAGTTAACAGAAGGTTCTATCGATCCGAAAGAATTACTAAAAGTAACGGACATTACGGCAGTTCAAGAATACTTATTACGTGAAGTTCAAAAAGTATACCGTATGCAAGGGGTAGAAATTGGTGACAAACACGTAGAAGTAATGGTACGCCAAATGTTACGTAAAGTACGTGTGAGTGATGCAGGTGAAACAGATGTATTACCAGGAACATTACTAGATATCCATCAGTTTACTGATGCGAATGCGAAGGTGTTACTGCAAGGTAAACAACCAGCAACAGCTAGACCAGTTCTACTTGGTATTACAAAAGCTTCACTTGAAACAGATTCATTCTTATCTGCAGCATCGTTCCAAGAAACAACTCGTGTCTTAACTGATGCAGCGATTAAGGGTAAACGCGATGAGCTTCTAGGATTGAAAGAAAATGTTATTATCGGTAAACTTGTTCCTGCTGGAACAGGTATGAATCGTTATCGCAAAGTGGATCTTGTTAAAACAACACAAGATGACATGAATGTAGAAAACGATGAAGTTTATGTGGAACAGTAAAATTTTCCGTCGTAAATTTTGTATAAAAACAGTTAATCCTAGTTGACATTGTATGAGTCAAAATGTTACTATAAGCAAGGTTGCTCCTGAACGATGCTTTGGAGGATATTTATATGTCTTATCAAAAAGTGTCAAATGCTGAAAATGTAGTCGTTGGTCATAAACGTACATTGGAAGCAATCAAAAATGGTATAGTTAAAGAAGTTGTCATTGCAGAAGATGCTGATATGCGGTTAACCCATGTTATCATTCGCACTGCATTGCAACATAACATACCCATAACCAAAGTTGAATCAGTTCGTAAACTTGGAAAAGTTGCGGGGATTCAAGTGGGAGCTTCAGCAATAGGAATAATAAGTTAAAACTGTTTTTGTGAGGAGAGAGCATTTGCTCTCCCTTGCAAAAACTTTGTTTTCAACTAATAATGAACCACCTGGATATGTGGTCATACAAACATGCGAAGGGAGGATAATCAAATGCCTACTATTAACCAATTAGTGAGAAATGGTCGTACTGATAAAGTATGGAAATCTAAATCACCTGCGTTAAACAAAGGTTTTAACTCTTTAAAGAAAAAATCAACTGATATCTCTGCACCTCAAAAACGTGGTGTATGTACTCGTGTTGGTACAATGACTCCAAAGAAACCTAACTCAGCGTTACGTAAATATGCTCGTGTTCGTTTAACAAATGGTATTGAGGTAACAGCATACATCCCAGGTATCGGTCACAACTTACAAGAGCACAGCGTAGTATTAATTCGCGGTGGTCGTGTAAAAGACTTACCAGGGGTACGTTACCACATCGTTCGTGGTGCGCTTGATACAGCTGGTGTTGACAAGCGTATGCAAGGCCGTTCTAAATACGGTACTAAAAAGCCTAAAGCGGCTAAGAAATAATAACTTTTTAATGAAAGGAGGAACTCAATATGCCTCGTAAAGGACCTGTTGCAAAACGTGACGTGTTACCAGATCCAATGTACAATTCGAAGCTAGTAACACGCCTTATCAACAAAATGATGGTTGACGGTAAAAAAGGTAAATCTCAAACAATTCTTTATAATGCGTTCGATATCGTAAGCGAACGTACTGGTAAAGAGCCAATGGAAGTATTCGAGCAAGCTCTTAAGAACATTATGCCTGTTCTTGAAGTACGCGCTCGTCGTGTTGGTGGTGCTAACTACCAAGTTCCAGTTGAGGTTCGTCCAGAACGCCGTACAACTTTAGGTCTTCGTTGGTTAGTAAACTACGCTCGTCTTCGTGGTGAAAAAACTATGGAAGAGCGTCTTGCTAACGAAATCTTAGATGCAGCTAACAACGCTGGTGCATCTGTTAAGAAACGTGAAGACACTCATAAAATGGCAGAAGCTAACAAAGCATTTGCTCATTACCGTTGGTAGGATTCAACGTAAAATAAATGTAAGCATAAACCGCTTTATTTGTCGCTTATGGAAGTGTGGAGAGGGAGAATGCCTCTCCCTTTCGTTGGGCGCTCGTTTTACATAATGAGGGTACTGGACATACTGACATGTGTAACAATATAAAGTGGCTTTTTTGCTACTTAAAATAAAAAATCCAATCCATATATGGAAGGAGCAAGACACCAAATGGCAAGAGAGTTCTCTTTAGAAAACACTCGTAATATTGGTATCATGGCTCACATCGATGCTGGTAAAACAACAGCTACTGAGCGTATTCTGTACTACACAGGACGTATTCACAAAATCGGTGAAACTCACGAAGGTGCATCTCAGATGGACTGGATGGAGCAAGAGCAAGAGCGTGGTATCACAATTACTTCTGCTGCAACTACAGCACAATGGAAAGGTCACCGTGTAAACATCATTGACACTCCAGGTCACGTAGATTTCACAGTAGAAGTAGAACGTTCTTTACGCGTACTTGATGGCGCAGTAGCAGTACTTGATGCACAATCTGGTGTAGAACCACAAACAGAAACTGTTTGGCGTCAGGCTACTACTTACGGCGTACCTCGTATCGTATTCGTTAACAAAATGGATAAAATCGGTGCAGATTTCTTATACTCTGTAGGAACAATCCACGATCGTTTACAAGCAAACGCACACCCAATTCAGTTACCAATCGGTGCTGAAGATGAGTTCAATGGTATCATTGACCTTGTTGAAGAATGTGCTTACATGTACGGTAACGATTTAGGAACAGACATTCAACGTGTTGAAATTCCTGAAGAGCATAAAGAACTAGCTGAAGAATACCGTGGAAAACTTATTGAAGCGGTAGCTGAGCTTGATGAAGAAATGATGATGAAGTACCTAGAAGGTGAAGAAATCACTGTAGAAGAGCTTAAAGCTGGTATCCGTAAGGCTACAACTTCTGTAGAATTCTTCCCAGTAATCTGTGGTTCTGCATTCAAAAACAAAGGTGTTCAAATTCTGTTAGACGCAGTTATCGACTACCTACCATCTCCATTAGATGTACCTGCAATCAAAGGTACTCTTCCGGATACAGATGAAGAAGTAGAACGTAAGTCTAGCGATGAAGAGCCTTTCTCAGCTCTAGCATTCAAAATCATGACTGACCCTTATGTTGGTAAGTTAACATTCTTCCGTGTGTACTCTGGTGTGTTAAACTCTGGATCATACGTGAAAAACTCAACTAAAGGTAAGCGTGAGCGTGTAGGTCGTATCCTACAAATGCACGCTAACAGCCGTGAAGAGATCTCAACAGTTTACGCTGGTGATATCGCTGCTGCTGTAGGTTTAAAAGATACTACTACTGGTGATACTCTTTGTGACGAGAAGAGCCTTGTTATCCTTGAGTCTATGGAATTCCCAGAGCCAGTTATCTCTGTAGCTATCGAACCAAAATCAAAAGCTGACCAAGATAAAATGGGTACAGCATTATCTAAGCTTTCTGAAGAAGATCCAACATTCCGTGCTCACACTGACCAAGAAACTGGCCAAACAATCATCGCTGGTATGGGTGAACTTCACCTTGATATCATCGTTGACCGTATGCGCCGTGAGTTCAAAGTTGAAGCAAACGTTGGTGCTCCTCAGGTAGCATACCGTGAGACTTTCCGCTCTGCTGCGAAAGTTGAAGGTAAGTTCGCTCGTCAATCTGGTGGACGTGGACAATTCGGTCACGTTTGGATTGAGTTTGAACCTAATGAAGAAGGTAAAGGATTCGAATTCGAAAACAAGATCGTCGGTGGTGTTGTTCCACGTGAATACATCCCAGCTGTAGGCGCAGGTCTTGAAGATGCACTTAAAAATGGTGTACTTGCTGGATATCCAGTAGTAGACATTAAAGCTGCATTAGTTGACGGATCTTACCATGATGTCGATTCATCTGAGATGGCGTTCAAAATCGCTGCATCTATGGCACTTAAAGCTGCGGTTTCTAAATGTAACCCAGTAATTCTTGAGCCAATGATGAAAGTTGAAGTTGTAATTCCTGAAGAGTACATGGGTGACATTATGGGTGACGTAACATCTCGTCGTGGACGTGTAGAAGGTATGGAAGCTCGCGGTAACGCTCAAGTTGTTCGCGCTATGGTTCCACTTTCTGAAATGTTCGGTTATGCAACGTCATTACGTTCTAACACTCAAGGACGCGGAACATTCTCTATGGTGTTTGATCACTATGAAGAAGTACCAAAGTCTGTTTCTGAAGAAATTATCAAAAAAAATAAAGGTGAATAATTGATTTTTATCGATTCTTCACGTATAACTACTTATGTAAGCTTAGAAAGTGGGACGCAAGTTTCGCTTTCTAGCCTAAATATAAAATAACCTATATAAACTAAGGAGGAATTTAGAATGGCTAAAGCTAAATTCGAACGTTCTAAACCCCATGTTAACATCGGTACAATCGGCCACGTTGACCATGGTAAAACTACATTAACTGCTGCGATCACTACAGTACTTGCAAAAGCTGGTGGTGCTGAAGCACGCGGATACGATCAAATCGATGCTGCTCCAGAAGAAAGAGAGCGCGGTATCACAATCTCAACTGCACACGTTGAGTACGAAACTGAAACTCGTCACTATGCACACGTTGACTGCCCAGGTCACGCTGACTATGTTAAAAACATGATCACTGGTGCTGCTCAAATGGACGGCGGTATCTTAGTAGTATCTGCTGCTGATGGCCCAATGCCTCAAACTCGTGAGCACATCCTTCTTTCTCGTCAAGTAGGTGTACCTTACATCGTTGTATTCTTAAACAAATGCGACATGGTAGACGACGAAGAATTATTAGAATTAGTAGAAATGGAAGTTCGCGACCTATTATCTGAATACGGATTCCCAGGCGATGACATTCCTGTAATCAAAGGTTCTGCTCTTAAAGCTCTTCAAGGAGAAGCTGATTGGGAAGCAAAAATCATTGAATTAATGGCTGAAGTTGATGCTTACATCCCAACTCCAGAACGTGAAACTGACAAACCATTCTTAATGCCTGTAGAGGATGTATTCTCTATCACAGGTCGTGGTACAGTTGCTACTGGTCGTGTTGAGCGCGGTATCGTTAAAGTTGGTGACGTTGTAGAAATCATCGGTCTTGCTGAAGAAAATGCTTCTACAACTGTAACTGGTGTAGAAATGTTCCGTAAACTTCTTGACCAAGCTCAAGCTGGTGACAACATCGGTGCTTTACTTCGTGGGGTTGCTCGTGAAGACATCCAACGTGGACAAGTACTTGCAAAAAGCGGTTCTGTAAAAGCTCACGCTAAATTCAAAGCTGAAGTTTTCGTATTATCTAAAGAAGAAGGTGGACGTCACACTCCATTCTTCGCTAACTACCGTCCACAGTTCTACTTCCGTACAACTGACGTAACTGGTATCATCCAATTACCAGAAGGTACTGAAATGGTAATGCCTGGTGACAACGTAGAAATGACTATCGAACTTATCGCTCCAATCGCTATCGAAGAGGGAACTAAATTCTCTATTCGTGAAGGTGGACGTACAGTAGGTTACGGCGTAGTTGCTACTATCGTTGAGTAATCTTAACTGATATAAAAAACCCCGAGGGATTTTCCCTTGGGGTTTTTGTTTGCATTTATATAATGAACAAAATGATTGTTTCATGTTTTGACGAGTTTCTTCTATAATAATGTGAAATCATTAAAACTGAAATCCAGAAACTGTAAAATGAATTCTGCTAGATGAAAACTTGAAATTCTTTAAAGTGCCATGTATAATAGCAAAAGTAGAGAAAAGCAGATGCAAACAAAAAGATGCTTGCATCTAGACGAATAACATTGTATAATAGACAATGTTGGTCTTTGACTGCGATGAAGTGGAAGGTTGCTGACACACCCGGCCGCTTTGCCATGGCATGGTGTGAGGAAATTTCCATGGAGAAGGTCTATTTTAGAAATAGGCGAACGAAGGAGGGAAAATAATGGCAAAAGAAAAAATTCGTATCCGTTTAAAAGCTTACGATCACCGTATTCTTGATCAGTCAGCTGAGAAAATTGTAGAAACAGCTAAGCGTTCTGGGGCAACAGTTTCTGGTCCGATCCCATTACCAACTGAAAAAACTGTTTACACAATTCTTCGTGCTGTTCATAAGTACAAAGATTCTCGTGAGCAATTCGAAATGCGCACGCACAAACGTCTAATCGACATCGTGAGTCCTACTCCACAAACAGTAGATTCATTAATGCGTTTAGACTTACCATCTGGTGTAGATATCGAAATCAAACTATAATTTATATAACTTAAAAATGTAGGAGGTGTAACTCATGACCAAAGGAATCTTAGGAAGAAAGATCGGTATGACTCAAGTATTTGCTGAGAACGGTGAGTTAATCCCAGTAACAGTTATCGCTGCTAATCCAAACGTTGTTCTTCAAAAGAAAACAACTGAAACTGATGGCTACAACGCAATTCAGTTAGGATTTGAAGATAAGCGTGAAAAGTTAACTAACAAACCTGAACAAGGCCACACTGCTAAAGCATCTACAACTCCTAAGCGCTTCATTCGCGAAATCCGCGATGCAGACGTGGACGGATTAGAGGTTGGTCAAGAGGTAAAAGTTGACGTATTCGCTACAGGTGAAATCGTTGATGTAACAGGAATTTCTAAAGGTAAAGGTTTCCAAGGTGTTATCAAACGCCACGGACAATCTCGCGGACCTATGTCTCATGGTTCTCGCTATCACCGTCGTCCAGGTTCAATGGGCCCAGTTGCTCCGAACCGTGTATTCAAAGGCAAAAAACTTGCTGGACGTATGGGTGGAGACCAAGTTACTATCCAAAACTTAGAAATCGTTCAAGTTGACACTGAGCGCAACTTATTACTAGTAAAAGGTAACGTTCCAGGTGCTAAGAAATCTCTTGTAGTTGTTCAAGGCGCTGTGAAGGTTAGCAAATAATTCACAATAGGAAGGAGGAATTCCAATGCCAAAAGTTACTGTATATAACCAAACTGGTTCACAGGTTGGTGAAATCGAATTAGCTGAAGCTATTTTCGGTATCGAACCAAATGAAGCTGTACTTTTCGAAGCTGTAATGATGCAACGTGCATCTTTACGTCAAGGTACACACAAAGTAAAAACTCGCTCTGAAGTTCGCGGTGGTGGTCGTAAACCATGGCGTCAAAAAGGAACTGGACGTGCTCGTCAAGGGTCTATCCGCTCTCCTCAATGGCGTGGTGGTGGTACGGTATTCGGACCTACACCAAGAAGCTATGCGTACAAACTTCCTAAGAAAGTTCGTCGTTTAGCAATCAAATCTGCATTAGCTACTAAAGTAGTTGAGAACAACATTGTAGTTCTTGAAGACCTAGTGTTAAATGCACCAAAAACAAAAGATATGCTAGCAGTACTTAAAGGATTAACTGTTGAGAAGAAAGCTCTTATCGTAACTGCTGATGCAAACGAATCTGTAGAGTTATCTGCTCGCAATATCCCTGGAGTAACAGTAATCACTGCTGATGGCGTAAACGTTTTAGACGTGCTTCATCATGATAAGCTAATCATGACAAAAGCGGCAGTGGAAAAAGTAGAGGAGGTGCTTGCATAATGAGAGATCCTCGTGATATCATTAAGCGCCCAGTTATCACTGAACGTTCTATGGAAATGATGGCTGAAAAAAAATACACGTTCGATGTGGACGTTAAATCTAATAAAACAGAAGTTAAAGATGCTCTAGAAGCGATCTTTGGTGTTAAAGTAGAAAAAGTGAACATCATGAACTACAAGCCGAAAGCAAAACGCGTTGGTCGTCACGCTGGTTTTACTAGCCGTCGTCGTAAAGCAATCGTTAAGCTAACTGCTGACAGCAAAGAAATCGAAATCTTCCAAGGCGTTTAATTCTTACTAAAGAAGGAGGGAAATTGAGATGGGAATTAAAAAGTATAATCCAACTACTAACGGTCGTCGTAACATGACTACGAATGATTTCGCTGAAATCACGACTGACAGACCCGAAAAGTCTTTACTTGCTCCTTTAAGCAAAAAGGCTGGTCGTAATAACCAAGGTAAAATCACTGTACGTCATCAAGGTGGCGGACATAAGCGTCAATACCGTATCATCGACTTCAAACGTAACAAAGATGGAATTCCAGGACGCGTTGCTACGATCGAATACGATCCAAACCGCTCTGCGAATATCGCATTAATTAACTACGTTGACGGTGAAAAACGTTACATTCTTGCTCCTAAGAACTTAGAAGTAGGTATGGAAATTATGTCTGGCGCTGAAGCTGACATTAAAATCGGTAACGCATTACCATTAATCAACATTCCAGTAGGTACTGTTGTTCATAACATCGAGCTTAAACCAGGTCGTGGTGGACAATTAGTTCGTTCTGCTGGTACATCTGCACAAGTACTTGGTAAAGAAGGTAAATACGTTCTTGTACGTTTAACTTCTGGTGAAGTGCGTCTTGTATTATCTGCTTGCCGTGCAACTGTAGGTCAAGTTGGTAACGAGTCACACGAACTTATCAAGATCGGTAAAGCTGGTCGCTCTCGCTGGTTAGGTAAGCGCCCAACTGTTCGTGGTTCTGTAATGAACCCAGTTGATCACCCACACGGTGGTGGTGAAGGACGTTCACCAATCGGACGTAAGTCTCCAATGTCTCCATGGGGTAAACCAACTCTTGGATTCAAAACTCGTAAGAAAAACAAAGCGTCTGACAAATTCATCGTTCGTCGTCGTAAAAAATAATGGGATTGTAGTACGGTTCACTTTGAGAACCGTACGGCAATCACGAAGGGAGGCACCAAAATGGCTCGTAGCTTGAAAAAAGGACCATTTGTCGATGATCATTTAATGAGTAAAATTGCAAAGCTAAATGAAACTGAGCAAAAGCAAGTTGTTAAAACTTGGTCTCGTCGTTCAACGATCTTCCCTCAGTTCATCGGTCACACAATCGCTGTATATGACGGTCGTAAACATGTACCTGTATATGTTACTGAAGACATGGTAGGCCACAAGTTAGGTGAATTCGCACCAACTCGTACGTATAAAGGTCATGATGCTGACGATAAGAAAACTAGAAGATAATGAGAGGAGGCACTTCAATGCAAGCTAAAGCAGTAGCGAGAACAGTTCGTATTGCTCCTCGTAAAGTTCGTTTAGTTGTAGACTTAATCCGAGGTAAGCAAGTGGGTGAAGCGATTGCTATCCTTAACCACACACCAAAAACTGCTTCTCCAGTTGTAGAAAAAGTTTTAAAATCTGCAATCGCAAATGCAGAGCACAATTATGAAATGGACATTAACAACCTAGTTGTTGAGAAAGTTTTCGTTGACGAAGGTCCAACGTTAAAACGTTTCCGTCCACGTGCAATGGGTCGTGCAAGCCAAATTAACAAACGCACAAGCCACATCACAGTTGTGGTATCAGAAAAGAAGGAGGGATAATCGATGGGTCAAAAGGTTAATCCAATTGGTCTTCGTGTCGGCGTTATCCGTGACTGGGAATCTCGTTGGTTCGCTGAGAAAGATTACGCTACATTATTACATGAAGACATCAAAATCCGTGAGTACATTAATGTACGCTTAAAAGATTCTGCTGTTGCTAAAGTAGAAATCGAACGTGCAGCAAATCGTGTAAATGTTACAATTCACACTGCAAAACCTGGTATGGTAATTGGTAAAGGTGGTACTGAAGTTGAAGCACTTCGTAAAGCTCTTAACCAATTAACAGGCAAGCGTGTACACATCAACATTTTAGAAGTTAAGAGAGCTGATCTTAACGCTAAATTAGTAGGCGAAAACATCGCTCGTCAATTAGAAAACCGTGTATCATTCCGTCGTGCACAAAAGCAAGTTATTCAACGTGCTATGCGTGCAGGTGCTAAAGGTATTAAAACACAGGTTTCTGGTCGTCTTGGCGGAGCTGATATCGCTCGTGCAGAATCTTACAGTGAAGGAACTGTTCCACTTCATACACTTCGCGCTGATATTGACTATGCAGCAGTTGAAGCTGATACAACATACGGTAAATTAGGCGTAAAAGTATGGATCTACCGTGGAGAAGTCCTTCCTACAAAAAAGAAAGCTTCTGAGGAAGGAGGAAAATAATATGTTAATGCCAAAACGCGTAAAATATCGTAGAGAGCATCGTGGTAAAATGCGTGGTCGTGCTAAAGGTGGAACTGAAGTAGCTTTCGGTGAATTCGGTTTACAAGCACAAGCTGCTTCATGGATTACAAACCGTCAAATCGAAGCTGCTCGTCGTGCAATGACTCGTTACATGAAACGTGGCGGTAAAGTATGGATTAAAATTTTCCCTTCTAAACCTTACACTGCAAAACCTCTAGAAGTACGTATGGGTTCCGGTAAAGGGGCACCAGAAGGCTGGGTAGCAGTAGTAAAACCTGGGAAAATTATGTTCGAAATCGCGGGTGTATCTGAAGAGGTAGCACGCGAAGCATTACGTCTTGCAGCTCACAAGTTACCTGTGAAATGTAAATTCGTAAAACGTGAAGAAAATGGTGGTGAATCTAATGAAAACTAATGATATTCGTGAATTAACCACTGCCGAAATCGAAACAAAAGTTAAAGCTTTAAAGGAAGAGTTGTTTAATCTTCGCTTCCAACTTGCTACAGGACAATTAGAGAATCCAACTCGCATTCGTGAAGTGCGTAAGGCAATTGCTCGTATGAAAACTGTAGTTCGTGAAAGAGAGATCGGAATTAATCGATAAATTGAGGGGAGGTTTGCATAGTGAGCGAACGTAACCAACGCAAAGTTTATACTGGTCGTGTAGTGTCTGACAAAATGGACAAAACGATTACAGTTTTAGTTGAAACTTACAAAACTCATTCCTTGTACGGAAAACGTGTTAAGTATTCTAAGAAGTACAAAGCCCATGATGAGCAAAACCAAGCGAAACTTGGCGATATCGTAAAAATCATGGAAACTCGCCCGCTTTCTGCTACTAAGCGTTTCCGTTTAGTTGAAATCGTTGAAGAAGCGGTTATTATCTAAATAGACGAATCGGAATTTTTAGTCCGAAGGGAGGTTTCATAACATGATCCAACAAGAATCTCGTTTGAAAGTTGCTGACAACTCTGGTGCACGTGAACTTTTAACAATTAAAGTATTAGGCGGCTCTGGTCGTAAATATGCTAACATTGGTGACATTATCGTTGCTACGGTAAAACAAGCAACACCAGGTGGCGTTGTTAAAAAAGGTGACGTTGTTAAAGCAGTAGTAGTACGTACGAAGAGCGGTGCTCGTCGTCCGGATGGTTCTTACATCAAATTTGATGAAAACGCAGCGGTTATCATTAAAGACGATAAGAGCCCACGTGGTACTCGTATCTTCGGACCAGTAGCTCGTGAATTACGTGATAGCAACTTCATGAAGATCGTTTCTTTAGCTCCAGAAGTTCTATAATTTAAGGTATTGCCTTGCTAAGGAGGTGCAGAATTAAGATGCATGTAAAAAAAGGTGATAAAGTACAGGTAATCACTGGTAAAGACAAAGGAAAACAAGGCGTTATCCTTGTGGCTTTCCCAAAGCAAAACCGTGTTATCGTTGAGGGTGTTAACATCGTTAAGAAGCACTCTAAGCCATCTCAATTAAATCCACAAGGTGGAATTATTACTAAAGAGGCACCTATTCACGTTTCTAACGTTATGATTTTAGATCCGAAAACAGGTGAACCTACTCGCGTAGGCTTCAAGGTAGAAGATGGTAAAAAAGTTCGTATTGCAAAAAAATCTGGTGAATTATTAGATAAATAATTTTCTTAAGAAAGGAGGTCACTTCATTGAATCGCCTTAAAGAGAAGTTCCAAAAGGAAATTACTCCTGCTCTAATGAGCAAGTTTAACTATAAATCTGTAATGCAGGTACCAAAAATCGAAAAGATCGTAATCAACACTGGTGTTGGTGACGCGGTATCTAACTCAAAAGCTTTAGACAACGCAGTAGAAGAATTAACACAAATCGCAGGTCAAAAACCTGTTGTAACTCGTGCTAAAAAATCAATCGCTGGTTTCCGTCTTCGTGAAGGTATGCCAATCGGTGCGAAAGTAACTTTACGCGGCGAGCAAATGTATGAGTTCTTCGATAAATTAGTATCAGTTTCTTTACCACGTGTACGTGATTTCCGTGGTGTTTCTAAGAAATCATTCGATGGTCGTGGAAACTATACATTAGGTGTTAAAGAGCAACTTATTTTCCCTGAGATTGATTATGATAAAGTAAGCAAAGTCCGCGGTATGGACATCGTAATCGTTACTACAGCGAACACTGATGAAGAAGCTCGTGAACTTTTAACACAATTCGGTATGCCATTCCAAAAATAATGGAAGCCAACGCTAAGTAGAGGAGGCGAAAACGTGGCTAAAAAATCTATGATTGCGAAACAAAAGCGTACTCCTAAGTTTAAAGTACAAGAGTATACACGTTGCGAACGCTGCGGTCGTCCGCATTCTGTATACCGCAAATTTAAACTTTGCCGTATTTGTTTCCGTGAACTTGCATATAAAGGTCAAATTCCTGGTGTTAAAAAAGCTAGTTGGTAAAACCCACAAATGGGAAGGAGGTAAAACACATGGTGATGACAGATCCAATTGCAGACATGCTTACTCGCATCCGTAATGCGAACATGGTACGTCATGAGAAATTAGAGGTTCCTGCTTCTAAAATCAAAAAAGAGATCGCTGAACTTTTAAAACGTGAAGGTTTCATTCGTGATGTAGAATACATCGAGGATAACAAACAAGGTATCCTTCGTATTTTCCTGAAATATGGTGCAAACAACGAACGTGTAATCACTGGATTAAAACGTATCAGTAAACCTGGCTTACGCGTTTACGCTAAAGCTGACGAAGTACCACGTGTACTTAACGGATTAGGTATCGCTCTTGTTTCTACATCTAAGGGAGTAATGACAGACAAAGACGCTCGTCAATTACAAACTGGTGGAGAAGTAGTAGCATACGTTTGGTAATATATATTTAAAACGAACGGAGGTGTGACCACATGTCTCGTATTGGTAAAAAGATTCTTGAAATCCCTGCAGGTGTTACTATTACAGTTGCAGAAGACAATACTGTAACAGTAAAAGGCCCTAAAGGTGAATTAACTCGTACTTTCAATGCTGATATGCTTATCAAAATTGAAGAGAATACATTAACAGTTGAGCGTCCATCTGAACAGAAGGAACACCGTGCATTACACGGTACAACTCGTGCTTTAATCGGAAACATGGTTGAAGGTGTAACTGAAGGTTTCGCACGCGGACTTGAATTAGTCGGTGTTGGTTACCGTGCTCAAAAACAAGGTGATAAACTTGTATTAAGCGTAGGTTATTCTCATCCAGTAGAAATGACTCCGGAAGCAGGTCTTGAAGTTGAAGTACCTGCACCAACTAAGATCGTAATCAAAGGTATCGACAAGCAACGTGTTGGCGAATTCGCTGCTAACATCCGCGCTGTACGTGCTCCTGAGCCTTACAAAGGTAAAGGTATTCGTTACGAAGGCGAAGTTGTTCGTCGTAAAGAAGGTAAAACTGCTAAGTAAACCCGTTAGGTGAGAGAAAGGAGTGACAAGAATGATCACTAAAGCTGATAAAAATGCGACTCGTAAGAAAAGACATGCGCGTGTACGTGCTAAACTTACTGGTACTGCAGAACGTCCACGTTTAAACGTGTTCCGTTCTAACCAACATATTTACGCTCAAGTTATTGATGATGTAAATGGTGTAACGTTAGTAAGTGCATCTACTCTTGATAAAGACCTTGCTCTTAACGGTACTAGCAATATTGAAGCTGCTACGAAAGTTGGAGAATCAGTTGCTAAGCGTGCTGTAGAGAAAGGCGTTAAAGAAGTAGTATTTGATCGCGGTGGTTACTTATACCATGGCCGTGTTAAAGCTCTAGCTGAAGCTGCTCGTGAGGCTGGATTACAATTTTAATGGTCAAAGGAGGGAAAATTGATGCATCGCATTGACCCAAGTAAATTAGAACTTGAAGAACGTGTAGTTACGATAAATCGTGTCGCGAAAGTTGTTAAGGGTGGTCGTCGTTTCCGCTTTGCTGCACTAGTTGTAGTTGGCGATAAAAACGGTCATGTTGGATTCGGTACTGGTAAAGCACAAGAGGTACCAGACGCAATCCGCAAAGCTATCGAAGACGCTAAGAAAAACTTAATCGCTGTACCATTAGTTGGTACAACAATTCCACACACAATCAACGGTCATTTTGGAGCTGGTGAAGTATTCTTAAAGCCTGCTGCTGAGGGTACTGGTGTTATTGCTGGTGGACCTGTTCGTGCGGTCCTTGAATTAGCAGGTGTACAAGATATTCTTTCGAAATCTCTTGGTTCTAACACACCAATCAACATGATTCGCGCTACTGTGAACGGATTAAGCGAACTTAAGCGCGCTGAAGATGTTGCAAAATTACGCGGTAAATCTGTAGAAGAGCTACTAGGTTAAGGAGGGAAAACAAATGGCGAAAAAGTTAGAAATTACCCTCACTCGTAGTGTAATTGGTCGTCCACAAGATCAACGTGCGACGGTAGAAGCTTTAGGTCTTAAAAAGTTGAATTCAACTGTAGTTAAGGAAGAAACTCCTGCTATTCTTGGTATGATCAACAAAGTTTCTCACCTTGTAACTGTAAAAGAAGCTTAAGGATAACTCATTAATATAAGGAGGTGCCTGGGAATGAAACTTCATGAATTAAAACCTGCAGAAGGTTCTCGTAAAGTACGTAACCGTGTCGGTCGTGGTATCGGTTCTGGTAACGGTAAAACTGCTGGTAAAGGTCATAAAGGACAAAACGCACGTTCTGGCGGCGGTGTTCGTCTTGGCTTCGAAGGTGGTCAAACTCCATTATTCCGTCGTTTACCAAAACGCGGCTTCACAAACATTAACCGTAAAGAGTTTGCTATTGTAAACTTATCAACGTTAAATCGTTTTGAAGATGGTACAGAAGTAACACCTGAATTATTGCTGGAAACTGGCGTTATCAGCAAATTAAACGACGGTGTTAAAATTCTTGCAAGCGGCGCAGTAGAGAAAAAACTAACTGTTAAAGCGCACAAGTTCTCTTCAAGTGCTAAAGAAGCAATTGAAGCAGCTGGCGGATCAGTTGAGGTGATCTAATGTTTCGTACAATCTCCAACTTTATGCGCGTTGCTGAGATAAGACGTAAAATATTATTCACTTTAGCGATGTTAATCGTATTCAGGATTGGCACGTTTATCCCCGTGCCATTTACAAATGGAGACGTACTGAAGGCACAAGATCAATTAAATGCTTTAGGTATTCTAAATACATTTGGCGGTGGAGCCTTGAAAAACTTCTCCATCTTTGCGATGGGAATCATGCCGTATATTACAGCATCCATCATCGTGCAATTATTGCAGATGGATGTTGTTCCTAAATTTTCGGAATGGGCGAAGCAAGGTGAAATGGGCCGTCGTAAATTAACGCAATTCACGCGTTATTTTACAATTGTTCTTGCGTTTATTCAGGGGTTTGGTATGTCAATCGGTTTTAACGGTATGGTAGGTGGACAATTAATTTTGAATCCTGGTTGGAGCACTTATTTATACATTGCTACGGTACTGACTGCTGGTACTGCATTTTTAATGTGGTTAGGTGAACAGATTACAGCTAAAGGTGTAGGTAATGGTATTTCCATCCTAATCTTTGGTGGTATTGCCGCAGCGATCCCAAGTGTTATATCTCAAGTGTATCAGCAACAGTTTCAAAATATCGGAGATCAATTGTTCATGAGTATCGTTAAAGTTGCATTGATTTTACTAGCTGTGTTAGCAGTTATTGTGGGTGTTATTTTCATTCAACAGGCTGTTAGAAAGATCCCAATTCAATATGCGAAGCGTGTAACAGGAGGAAATGGTGGTTATGCTGGAGCACAAAACACACATTTACCGCTTAAGGTAAATAGTGCTGGTGTTATTCCAGTAATTTTTGCTGTTTCATTCTTAATTACTCCTCCGACTATTGCGCAGTTCTTCCCGAAACATGATGTATCGCAGTGGATTATTGCAAACTTTAACTATTCTCACCCAGTGGGAATGATCATATATGTTGCGCTCATTGTAGCCTTCACATATTTCTATGCGTTTGTTCAGGTTAATCCAGAGCAAATGTCAGAGAATCTAAACAAACAAGGTGGATATGTTCCAGGTATTCGTCCGGGTAAGAATACAGAACAATATCTAACAAAAATCTTGTATCGTTTGACCTTTGTAGGATCAATTTTCCTAGCAGCGATTGCAATCTTACCAGTTATCTTTACGAAGCTGGGAAATCTTCCTCCATCTGCACAGATCGGTGGAACGAGTATGTTAATCGTTGTCGGCGTTGCTTTAGAAACAATGAAGCAACTAGAAAGCCAACTGGTAAAACGCCATTACAAAGGGTTTATCAAGCAGTGAGTAAGTGGGAAGTATTGTCTTCCCTACATGCTCATGTACTCTGAGGGGGAACAAGGATGAACTTAATTTTAATGGGGCTTCCTGGTGCTGGTAAAGGTACACAAGCCGAACAGATTGTTGCCAAGTATAACATCCCTCACATCTCAACAGGAGATATGTTCCGTGCAGCTATGAAGGCTGAAACTGAAATGGGTTTACAAGCAAAATCCTTTATTGATAAAGGTGCACTTGTTCCAGATGAAGTTACAATCGGAATCGTTCGTGAACGTTTAAGTCAAGAAGACTGCGTAAGAGGCTTCTTATTAGACGGTTTCCCACGAACTGTTGCACAAGCATCAGCTCTTGAAGAGATTATGAAAGATCTTGGCAAAAAAATCGACTATGTTTTAAACATTAATGTGGATTCAGGATTGTTATTAAAACGCCTTACAGGCCGTCGCATTTGTAAAGAGTGCGGTGCGACTTACCACTTAGAATTCAATCCGCCAGCAAAAGCTGACGTGTGCGATAAATGTGGTGGCGAGTTATATCAACGCTCTGATGACAATGAAGAAACTGTAGCAAATCGCTTAGATGTAAATATTAAGCAAACTAAACCTTTGCTTGATTTCTACGAGGAGCTTGGTTACTTACAAAGCATTAATGGTGAGCAAGATATCAATAAAGTATTTGCTGATATCGATGTTCTCATCGGAGGCTTAGCGTAATGATAATCTGCAAAACTCCTCGCGAGATAGAAATCATGCGAGAAGCGGGCAGGATCGTTGCTTTGACTCATCAAGAGTTAAAACAGCACATTACTCCAGGAATTACAACGAAAGAGCTCGATCAAATAGCGGAAAAGACGATTCAAAAATATGGTGCTACGCCATCTTTTAAAGGATACAACGGATTTCCGGGGAGCATATGTGCTTCTGTAAATGAAGAGCTTGTACACGGAATTCCAGGGAAGCGCAAGCTCAAAGAGGGCGATATCATCAGTATCGATATTGGTGCGAAATACAATGGGTACCATGGAGATTCTGCATGGACGTATCCAGTTGGAAACATTTCTGAATCTGTTCAAAAGCTACTTGATGTCACAGAAAAATCGTTGTATCTTGGTCTAGAACAAGTAAAACCAGGCGAGAGATTATCAAATATCTCACATGCGGTTCAAACCCATGCTGAAGAGAATGGATTCTCGATCGTTAGGGAGTATGTTGGTCACGGAATCGGGCAAGACTTACATGAGGACCCTCAAATCCCGCACTATGGTCCACCAAATAGAGGCCCTAGATTAAAGCCGGGAATGGTCATCTGTGTTGAGCCGATGGTGAATCAAGGAAGACGATATGTAAAAACACTATCTGATGACTGGACAGTGGTAACGGTAGATGGTAAATGGTGTGCCCATTTTGAGCACACGATTGCTCTTACAGAAGCAGGATACGAAATCCTTACCACTTTATAAGTAGCTGGCTCTCCGGGATTTCAGAGCAGTGTAAAATGTTACTGATTTGAAGAAGGGAGAACTATTGAATGGCTAAAGATGATGTAATTGAAGTCGAAGGTACCGTTCTTGAAACGTTGCCAAATGCTATGTTCAAAGTAGAATTAGAGAATGGGCATGTCGTATTGGCTCACGTTTCTGGTAAAATCCGTATGAACTTCATTCGTATTTTACCAGGAGACAAAGTTACGGTAGAATTATCTCCGTACGATTTAAATCGTGGTCGTATTACGTACCGTTTTAAATAATATAGCACTCCGTAATCTTTAAGGAGGTTCGAGACATGAAAGTAAGACCGTCAGTTAAACCAATCTGCGAAAAATGTAAAGTTATTCGTAGACGTGGAAAAGTAATGGTTATTTGTGAAAACCCTAAACATAAACAAAAACAAGGTTAATCAGAAGGAGGTGCATTCGGAATGGCACGTATCGCAGGTGTAGATATTCCTCGTGACAAACGCGTTGTTATTTCTTTAACTTACGTATTCGGCATTGGTCGCACAACTGCTGAAAAAATTCTTGCTGAAGCTGGTGTTTCTGAAGAAACACGAGTTCGTGATTTAACGGAAGACGAATTAGGACGTATCCGTGATATCATCGATCGTATTAAAGTTGAGGGAGACCTTCGTCGTGAAGTATCTCTTAACATCAAACGTCTAATGGAGATCGGTTCTTACCGTGGTCTTCGTCACCGTCGTGGTTTACCAGTTCGTGGTCAAAACTCTAAAAACAATGCTCGTACACGTAAAGGTCCACGTCGTACAGTAGCAAATAAAAAGAAATAATAAGTAAAGGAGGTTGAACTAACAATGGCACGTAAAACAAACACTCGTAAAAAACGTGTGAAAAAGAATATTGAAGCTGGTGTAGCTCATATTCGTTCTACTTTCAACAACACAATCGTAACACTTACAGATACTCACGGTAACGCGCTTTCTTGGTCTAGTGCTGGTGCACTTGGTTTCCGTGGATCTCGTAAATCTACTCCATTCGCTGCGCAAATGGCTGCTGAAACTGCTGCTAAAGCTGCAATGGAGCACGGTTTAAAAACTTTAGAGGTTACTGTTAAAGGTCCTGGTGCTGGTCGTGAAGCTGCAATTCGTGCTCTTCAAGCTGCAGGTCTAGAAGTAACAGCAATTAGAGATGTTACTCCAGTTCCTCATAATGGATGTCGTCCACCAAAACGTCGTCGTGTGTAATTTTTCTGTATAGAATTTTCCCTTTTGTCTATAATGGATATGATGCATTATCGAGAAATTTCGTACAGAAACATCGCTTGTTGTGCACAATCGGGAACTGCCTAAGGGGGACTTTCGGTTAGACAGGGGTTATACCTTTGTTTAACCGGGGTTTCGACGTTTTGAAGGAGGGTTTAGTTAATGATTGAAATCGAAAAGCCGAAAATCGAAACGGTTGAACTTAACGAAGATGCTAAATATGGTAAATTCGTAATTGAACCGCTTGAGCGTGGATATGGTACTACGTTGGGTAACTCCTTACGTCGTATTCTTTTATCTTCACTCCCTGGTGCCGCTGTTACTGCTATCCAAATCGATGGCGTATTACATGAATTTTCAACAGTTGAGGGCGTAGTAGAAGACGTTACAACGATCATCTTAAACTTGAAAAAGTTAGCTCTTAAAATCTACTCTGAAGAAGAGAAGACGTTGGAAATTGATGTGCAGGGCGAAGGTATTGTCACAGCTGCTGATATTACTCACGATAGTGATGTAGAAATCTTAAATCCAGATTTACACATTGCAACGTTAGCAAAAGATGCGCATTTCCGCGTGCGTTTAACTGCAAAGCGTGGCCGTGGGTATACGCCAGCTGATGCAAATAAAAGCGAAGATCAACCAATAGGAGTAATTCCTATTGATTCTATTTATACTCCAGTATCACGTGTGACTTACCAAGTGGAAAAGACACGTGTCGGACAAGTGGCTAATTATGATAAGCTTACGCTTGATGTATGGACGGATGGAAGCATCGGGCCAAAAGAAGCTATCTCTTTAGGTGCCAAAATCTTAACTGAGCATTTAAATATCTTTGTTGGTTTAACTGATGAAGCACAAAATGCTGAGATTATGGTCGAGAAGGAAGAAGATCAAAAAGAGAAAGTTCTTGAGATGACTATCGAAGAACTAGACCTTTCTGTTCGTTCTTATAATTGCCTAAAACGTGCAGGAATTAATACTGTACAAGAGCTTGCGAACAAAACAGAAGAAGATATGATGAAAGTTCGTAACTTAGGACGTAAATCCTTAGAAGAAGTTAAACATAAACTTGAGGAATTAGGTTTAGGTTTACGTAAAGACGACTGAGGATTTAAACCCATCAACAAAGGAGGGAACTACGAATGGCATACAGAAAATTAGGCCGTACAAGTGCGCAACGTAAAGCTATGTTACGTGACTTAGCTACTGATTTAATTATCAACGAGCGCATCCAAACGACAGAAACTCGTGCAAAAGAACTTCGTTCTGTAGTGGAAAAAATGATCACTTTAGGTAAACGCGGAGATCTTCATGCTCGTCGTCAAGCAGCAGCTTTCATTCGCAATGAAGTAGCTAACGCTGAGACTGGTCAAGATGCACTTCAAAAACTATTCGCTGATGTAGCTCCACGCTATGCTGAGCGCCAAGGCGGATACACTCGTATTGCAAAAATTGGTCCACGTCGCGGAGACGCAGCACCAATGGTAATTATCGAGTTAGTATAATGATAATTAAAAGGGCAGGACAGTTCTTTTCAAGAAACTGGTCATGGCCCTTTTTTTTAAATATAAAAATAGGCTTACTTGGCGAAGGAAAGGGTGCCTTGTATTGAAAAAAGAGAAACTTCGGACAGAAAATATATCATTTCAATATCCTGGTGCAGCCACTTATGCATTAAAAGATGTTTCATTCTCCTTATATGAAGGAGAATGGGTATCTGTTATTGGACAAAACGGTTCTGGGAAGTCTACACTTGCAAAATTATTGAATGGTTTGTTTTTGCCGGAAGCAGGGACAATTACAGTAAATGATACAATGGTTTTGTCAGAGGAAACGGTATGGGATGTTCGAAAACAAATTGGGATGGTATTTCAAAATCCAGATAATCAATTTGTTGGAACGACAGTGCAAGATGACGTTGTCTTTGGTTTAGAGAATATCGGAATGCCAAGAGAGCAAATGGTAGAAAGATTAGATCAGGCCTTACGACTAGTCCGTATGGAAGATTTTCTTAATGATGAGCCACATTCGTTATCTGGTGGGCAAAAGCAGCGAGTAGCAATAGCAGGCGTTTTAGCACTTCAACCGTCTATTTTGATATTAGATGAAGCAACGTCAATGCTAGACCCTCAAGGGAGACGTGAAGTGGTAGAAACGGTTAGACAACTTGTTAATGAAAAAGGTATTACCGTGTTATCAATTACGCACGATTTAGAAGAAGCGGCACAGTCAGACCGTGTCATTATTTTAAATAAGGGAGAGATATTAGAGGAAGGGACTCCAGAACAAATTTTCAAGTCCTCTCATATGCTCCAAGAAATTGGATTAGATGTACCATTTTCAGTGAAAATAGCAGAATTATTAAAAAGAAATGAAATTCTCTTGCAAAATACGCATCTTACAATGGAAAGCTTGGTGAACGAACTTTGGAGATTACATTCCAAAAAGTAGAACATCGTTATCAATATAAAACTCCATTTGAAAGACGCGCACTTTATGATGTAGACGTGTCGTTTCCAAGTGGGGGCTATTATGCCATTATCGGTCATACTGGTTCAGGTAAGTCGACGATGATTCAACATTTAAATGGTTTATTGCAGCCGACAAATGGCACAGTTCAAATCGGTGAACATTTCATTTCGGCAGGAAAGAAAGAAAAAAAGCTAAAGCCACTACGTAAAAAGGTAGGGGTTGTCTTTCAATTCCCAGAACATCAGTTATTTGAAGAGACTGTGGAGAAAGATATTTGCTTCGGACCTACTAATTTTGGGGTATCGGAAGAAGAAGCGAAGCAAAAGGCAAGAGAAGCAATTGAACTTGTAGGGT
The DNA here is from genome assembly GCF_027715825.1 of Bacillus cereus group sp. Bc061. Classification (NCBI taxonomy): domain Bacteria; kingdom Bacillati; phylum Bacillota; class Bacilli; order Caryophanales; family Bacillaceae; genus Bacillus; species Bacillus cereus group sp. Bc061. The sequence goes on along the minus strand of NZ_JAQFTZ010000016.1, from coordinate 8,530 downwards.
TAGAACCAGAACTGTTAACGCGTTCACCATTTGAGTTAAGTGGTGGGCAAATGAGGCGTGTTGCGATAGCAGGCGTATTAGCGATGGAACCCGAAGTGCTTGTATTAGATGAACCTACAGCAGGACTAGACCCAAAAGGGCAAAATGAACTTATGGAGATGTTTTATAAGCTACATAAGGAGAAAGGCCTTACAGTTATCCTTGTAACGCATAATATGGAGGATGCTGCTAAATATGCCGAGCAGATTGTAGTCATGCATAAAGGAACGGTCTTTTTGCAAGGAAGTGCAGAGGAAGTATTTTCACATGCTGATGAACTAGAGAAAATTGGTGTGGATCTTCCTATGTCTTTAAAGTATAAACGTGCAATTGAAGAGAAGTTTGGCATTTCAATCCCAAAGGCTACCTTATCTTTAGAGGATCTTACTCATGAAGTTGTGCAGGTGTTACGAAAAGGTGGTCATGAATCATGCAGCAGTTGATTATTGGAAGATATATTCCAGGGAATTCTCTTATTCATCAACTTGATCCACGTACGAAGCTGCTGATTGTCTTTTTATATGTATTTGTTGTTTTCTTAGCAAATAATGCGATTTCATATGGATTTTTATTTTTATATGCACTCATTGCTTTATTTTTTGCAAAAGTGCCGATTCGTTATGTACTTTCGGGCTTAAAACCAATTCTATGGATTTTTCTTTTTACATTTTTCCTGCATATTTTAACAAATAAAGAAGGGGAAGTATTATTCCAGCTTGGTTGGTTTTCGATACATGAAAAAGGATTAGAGCAAGGAATATACATTTCTATACGATTCTTCGTTATTATTTTAATGACGACATTATTAACGTTAACGACGACACCTATTGAGATTACAGATGGTTTGGAGACGTTATTAAAGCCGTTGAAGCGTATAAAAGTTCCTGTTCATGAAATCGCATTAATGATGTCAATTTCTCTTCGTTTTATCCCGACATTAATGGATGAAACGAGTAAAATAATGAAGGCACAATCGTCACGTGGTATTGATTTTGCAGGGGGACCGATAAAAGATAGGATGAAAGCTATCATTTCACTACTCGTTCCTCTATTTATCAGTGCTTTTAAGCGTGCAGAGGACTTAGCAATTGCTATGGAAGCCCGTGGATATCAAAGTGGCGAAGGACGTACTAAATTTAGGCAACTACGCTGGAAAACAAGCGATACAGTAACGATTATAAGCTTACTTTGTTTAGCTTGTATTTTGGCATGGGTGCGATCGTAATGGAGAATAAAGAAATGGATAGAATAAAATGTACGGTTGCATATGATGGCATGCATTTTTGTGGTTATCAAATTCAACCGCAGCATCGTACTGTTCAACAAGAGATAGAGAAAGCTTTGCAGAAATTGCATAAAGGGGAACTTGTTCGTGTTCAGGCATCGGGCAGAACGGATTCTACCGTTCATGCTAAAGGACAAGTGATACACTTTGATACACCGTTGTCTCTTGAAGAGTGGCAATGGAGCAATGCATTAAACACTATGTTACCAGATGATATTGTTATCACACAGGTAGAGAAAAAAACAGAAGAATTTCACGCACGTTACGGTGTCGAGAGAAAAGAATATCGTTATCGTGTATTATTATCAAAGACTGCGGATGTATTCCGTAGAAATTACGTATATCAATATCCATATCCGCTCGAAATAAATGCTATAAGAAAAGCGATCCCTTATTTTATTGGAACGCATGATTTCACTTCTTTTTGTTCGGCAAAAACTGACAAAAAAGATAAAGTGAGAACAATTTATGAAATCGAGCTAATTGAGCAGGACGACGAATTAATTTTTCGTTTTGTAGGTAATGGATTTTTATATAATATGGTCAGGATTATTGTTGGTACGTTACTGAGCGTAGGGCAAGGAAAGCTTGATCCGGATAGCATTCCAGAGATTTTAGCGAAACAAAATCGTCAGTTTGCTGGAAAGATGGCTCCTGGTCATGGGCTTTATTTATGGCAGGTAAACTATAACAACTAATCCTGGTGTAACATTTGCTTGACATTAGAAACTCAAAAGTATATCATAACATATGGTATTGTTTCTAAAACCACGATTAGCCCCGGAAGGAAATCGTGTTTAAGATAAACAATAGATTTTTTCTATGGAAAAGATAACGAGGAGGGAAACACATGCGTACGACTTTTATGGCAAAAGCTAACGAAGTTGAGCGTAAATGGTATGTGGTTGATGCTGAAGGTCAAACTTTAGGTCGCCTTGCTAGTGAAGTAGCATCCATTTTACGTGGTAAAAACAAACCTACATTTACACCACACGTTGACACGGGTGATCATGTAATTATTATTAACGCTGAGAAAATTCATTTAACAGGTAATAAATTAAACGATAAAATTTACTACCGTCACACTAACCACCCAGGTGGACTTAAACAAAGAACAGCTCTTGAAATGCGTACAAACTACCCTGTACAAATGTTAGAGCTTGCAATTAAAGGCATGCTTCCAAAAGGACGCTTAGGCCGTCAAGTTTCTAAGAAACTAAACGTGTATGCTGGAGCAGAGCATCCACACCAAGCACAAAAACCAGAAGTTTACGAACTTCGCGGATAATCAATTAAAGGAGGGCTTACTTTGGCACAGGTTCAATACTATGGCACTGGACGTCGTAAGAGTTCAGTAGCGCGCGTACGCCTAGTTCCAGGCGAAGGACGCGTTATCATTAACGGTCGTGATTTTGAAAACTATATCCCATTTGCTGCATTACGTGAAGTAGTGAAACAACCTCTAGTTGCAACAGAAACTTTAGGTAACTACGATGTACTTGTAAACGTAAATGGTGGTGGATACACTGGTCAAGCTGGTGCTATTCGTCACGGTATTTCTCGCGCTTTATTAAAAGCTGATCCAGAATACCGTCTAACACTAAAACGTGCAGGTCTATTAACTCGTGACGCACGTATGAAAGAGCGTAAAAAATACGGTCTTAAAGGCGCACGTCGTGCACCTCAGTTCTCAAAACGTTAATTTTTGCGAACTACAAACCCCAACCATTTTGGTTGGGGTTTTTTATGTTTCATTCCTCTTTTGAAATTTTTGTAGTTTGGAATATTTTAGTGCTATCCTCTCGCGTATGCTTCTTCTTTAGAAGTTTAGACTAATACGTATTAGGGAGGTTTATAAGTACTATGAATGTCATTGTCAGCTTACAAGAAAAACAAAAAGAAAAGCAGTTGAAATATGAGCGGAAGATGCTGCGGGAATTATCATTAAAAACATTACGTTCAAATATTAGAGATGCCTTTCAGATGCAGGAACTTCATCGTCAGTATGAAGATTACTGCATTGAATTAGGGATAGAATCGTATTTATTAGGAGCGAGATATAGCAAATTTGGTTATTATGGCGAATCGTTCTTTGATGTGAAATATAGGGCCTTAGAAGAAGAGCAACAATTAACGGAAACACTATTTCAATTTTTAACGAGCATGACTATGCGGGAGATTAAGTTACAAGATGAGGAATTACTTTTTGAATCTTGCCAGCAGTTTATCGGCTTATGGTGGCAGGAAGGATATGAAAAAGGTGAAAGAAGATATCGATTAAAGCTTCATTAAGACAAGCATAAACTTTCCTCTTGTCCCATATAAGTAATTAGAGGGACTAGCTGGAGGAGGAAAGGTATGAAGAGAATTCGAATTATCTCTTTTGCACTCGCTGCGGTTATTTTGTTTTTTTTAGTCAAACAAGAATTTCAAATTACAAAATCGTGGCGAGCTTGGAATTTACCCTTATCAGGGAAAGTAATCGTATTAGATGCTGGGCATGGTGGACCAGACGGAGGGGCTGTTGGTGGCAAGGATATTGTAGAAAAAGATATTACGCTTGAGATTACAAAGAAGGTGCAAGATTATTTACAAGAGCAAGGTGCACTAGTTATTTTAACGCGTGAGGGAGATTATGATTTAGCCCAGAAAGATACAAAGTCATATAGTAGACGTAAAGCAGAAGATTTAAAAAAACGTGTAGAGATTATTAATAAACCCGATGTAGATTTTTTTGCAAGTATCCATTTAAATGCTTTAACTAGTAGTGGATCAAAAGGCGCACAAACGTTCTATTACCGTTCTTCAATTGAAAATGAACGTGCTGCGAAATTTATACAAGCTGAGTTGAGAACGAGTTTAGAGAATACAAATCGTTCTGCTAAAACAATTTCTCATGTGTATTTATTAAAGTATGCGAAAAACCCAGGTGCTTTAATTGAAGCTGGCTTTTTATCGAATGTAAATGAAAGGTATATGTTAAATTCGGAGAAATATCAGCAAAAGGTAGCAGCTGCTGTATATCGTGGTATATTACGTTATTTCACGGAAAAAGGAAATCCTCCAGAATAAGGAGGATTTTTTTGCGTTTCTCTCGTTAACGAAGTTTTCCGAAAATATGTTATACTGGAAATGTAAACGCATTTATTTCAAAAGTAAAGAGAGATATATTTAATTAACATTATGTTATTTTTCATACAGGGGGCTGGGCTAATTATGGTAACGAAAGAGCAAGTAGTGGAAGCGTTAGAAGGGATTGTAGATCCGTTTTTACATAAAACGTTAAAAGAAACAGGGGCAATTAAAGAGGTAACAGTCAAGCCTGAGAAGGAACATGTAAGTGTTAAAATTGCAATCGTAAAAACTGGTACCGCGGAACAAATGCAATTGCAATCTGGAATTGTAAAGTTAGTAAAAGAACTAGGAGCAGCAACAGTAGGGCTTCGCTTTGCAGAATTTACAGAAGAGGAATTAGCTCAGTTTGCACCAGAACAAGAAGAAGAGCAAACTGAATCTTTATTGTCACCAAATTCGAAAACGACATTTTTAGCAGTGGCGAGTGGAAAAGGTGGAGTAGGGAAATCAACAGTTTCTGTTAACCTTGCTATTGCTTTAGCTCGTCTAGGGAAAAAAGTTGGTATCATTGATGCTGATATTTATGGTTTTAGCGTACCTGATATGATGGGGATAGAAAAACGCCCTGTAGTAAGAGGAGATAAAATCATTCCAGTGGAGCGTCTAGGTGTAAAGGTAATCTCAATGGGATTCTTTGTAGAAGATAATGCACCGGTTATTTGGAGAGGGCCTATGCTCGGGAAAATGTTAAATCACTTCTTTACGGAAGTAGAGTGGGGCGATTTAGATTATTTAGTTTTAGATTTACCACCAGGTACAGGTGATGTTGCGCTAGACTTACATTCGATGTTGCCGGCTTGTAAAGAGATTATTGTTACAACACCGCATCCAACAGCGGCATTTGTAGCAGCACGTGCTGGAGCAATGGCTTTACGTACAGAACATAGTATTCTTGGTGTTGTTGAAAATATGGCTTATTTTGAAAGTAAAACAACTGGCGAAAAAGAATATGTGTTTGGAAGAGGTGGTGGAGATAAATTAGCTACAGAACTTCAAACAGAAGTACTTGGCCGAATCCCGCTTCAACAACCTGATTGGAATAAAGAAGATTTTGCGCCGTCAGTATATGAAGATACGCATACGACAGGTCTTATTTATCGCACAATAGCTGAAGCGGTAATTGATAAAACAACTGTTGCGCAAAAATAAAATAATAATGAGTGGATGATACATGTATTGTCCACTCATTATTATCGTTATTATTTTTACTGCTGTTCCTTTTTACCTTCTTGGGAACCACCTTCACCGCCGGCTTCCTTTTTATCAGAACCACTTTTTTCGGCTTTTTGGACACCTTTACTAATAATATCAATCATCTTAGCTTGGAAGAGTGGGCTTTCAGCAGTTTCTGTTAATACTTGTTGTAAATATTGACGGTATTCTTTGCTCTTCATTGTTTGTAACATCATTTTTTCTACTTCAGGGTTTTTCATAATTTCTATAACGCCTGCTTGGTATTCAGGGTCTTTTAGTAATGTTTTCATTAAGGCTGTTTGTTCTTTTCCCATACTTTTAGCGAATTTCGATGAGAACTCAGGGTCTTTAAAGAGCTTTTCCCAGAATTGTTGCCCTTTATCGGATACCATTGCATCTTCAATCGTTTTCTTTACTACTGTTTCATCTAGTATGAGTGCTTGTTTCATTTTTTCATCAGTTAACACATCTTGAATGGCTTTCTTACCTTGATCGGTTTTTAAAATATCAACAATCATTTTCTTCGTTTGATCATAATCAAGTTCGGACTTTGCTTCTTTTTCTTGTGCACATGCTACAAGTACAAGAAATAGAAAAGAAGAAGTCAAAACGAGCAGCATCCGTTTCATAAGTTGGAACTCCTTTCAGCACAGTTCTCTCTTTTTAATATAAATATCTTTAAGGAATTTATACATGAACATGGCTAGCTTTTTGAAATTGTCATTGATACAATTTAATTAGAAATATAAGGATAATGGGGGATGTGTTGTGAATAGCCGCAAGTGGGTTCGACTATTTTTTACGACGTTGTTTCTTGGTGGGGTTAGTACAGTCATTATTGGATTTGTTTTAGAGTGGGACAAGTACGCTAAATTTTTTCAAAATTTCGACGGAAAGGAAATTTTGGCAGTTTCCTTCTGGTTGATGGGTGTAGGATTTATTTTTAGTGTGATAAGTCAAATGGGGTTCTTTGCCTATTTAACAATCCATCGTTTTGGATTAGGGATGTTCAGGTCACCTTCTTTATGGAATATAGTCCAGCTCTTCTTCATTGCATTCGTTTTATTTGATTTTGTGTATTTAAGATCGGTATTGATTGCAAATGGGGAAATTTCATTAGGGAATAACATACTTGTTGCTGGTGTGTTATTTATGTTTGGTGCCATTGTTGCTTATATAAAAAGTAAGGAAACGAATAAAAAGGCATTTGTGCCAGCTTTGTTCTTTATGGTGGTTGTAACAATTCTTGAGTGGGTACCAGCACTTCGAATTAATGATACAGATTGGTTATATTTAATGGTGATACCACTTTTATTATGTAATGCATATCAGTTACTTATATTACATCGTTTAATTGGAAAGACGAGTAAGTCGGCCTAATTAAGAGAGTTTTTACGCAGGGTAGTTGTACGAATGAAAATATCGGGATAAAAAAAGCTCTATTACCTGAACGAAAGGTAGTAGAGCTTTTTATGTGTAAAAAATTATTGGACATCTTTACTTTTCGTACTTGTGTTGGAAATAAGTTGTGATACGGATATTTGCTCATAGCCGTCACTCTTTAATTTCTGTAGAAGCAGTGGTAAAGCTTTATTTGTTTGAAGAGCAGAATCGGATGCATGTAATAAGACGATATCTCCACCTTTTAAATTATTAGAGACGGTGGAAACGATATTGTTTACGCCAGGGTTTTTCCAATCGTTTGAGTTATTACTCCAATGAACGACAGTGTATCCGAGTGATTCTGCTATTTTAAGTGTTGCCTTGTTAAAGTCTCCACTAGGTGGACGCAATAGTTTAATTTGTTTCACACCGAGTTTTGTAAAAACATCTTGTGCTCGCAGAAGATCTCTTCGTATTTCATTTGCCTCTAGAGAAGTGTAGGACGTGTAATTATAACCCATACTACCGATTTCATGTCCATCTTTTATGATGCGTTCAACAACATCAGGGTGTCTTTCTGCCCATGCAGCAGAAAGGAAGAAGGTTGCATTCTTAATATCTCTTTCTTTAAGTGTATCAAGGATTGGAATTGCTTTTTTGTCTCCCCAACTAATATCAAACGTGAATGCAACTTGTTTTTTAGAGGTGTCGCCTTTGTAAATAACTTTAGGTCCTGTAGCGGTTGAAAAAGCAGACTCGTGTGAATATGTTTTCAAAAAGAGTAGCCATGCTGTAAATAAGGAAAGTATCACTATTAAGCTAATGTGTTTAAAGTTTCTTTTACTCGTAATAAAAAAGAAAAACATAATATTACGCCCCTTTGTCCAATCCTTTTCAGTTACATATATGCTGTAAATATAAAAAAGAGAACAAGGGATTAATATCGTAAGTAGTGGATATAATGGATGGTAGGATTTTGTTAAATGGAAATGGGCTTAATTTTTATTGCTCTGGAAGAAATGATTGAGGTGATGATTTGCTTGGGTTTATGTTAACGAAAGAAGAGAAAAAAGAAATGGAATACATATTGAAGAGAGAGTTAGAAGAACTTTTATTTGATTTTGAAGATGAACGTATTCATGACGTTGTAAAAAAGGCAATGGAAGAAAGATATAAAATCATTTTTTGTTTGTTTCGAAGAGTCGCTAATGCAGAAGAATGTATTCGTTATGTAAGAAAAAGAACTTTTTATTAAAAAGTGTTGACGTCGATAGATATTATATGATAAATTAATAACCGTCGCTGATGCGGAAACGCAAAAAACGACAAAAAGAAATTGAAAAACTTAGTTGACATTAAAAAACGAAGATGTTAACATAAGGAAGTCGCAAATGAGCGACCAAGTAGTTCTTTGAAAACTGAACGAAACAAACAACGTGAAACGTCAATTTTTATTTTAGATGCTAGACAAACTAACTTTATTGGAGAGTTTGA
>NZ_JAQFTZ010000015.1:0-68219 GCF_027715825.1 Bacillus cereus group sp. Bc061 | reverse complement strand
GAAAAGAAAACTACAATATAGGTGGACCGCGGTATGCCGTGAAAGTGGCACGTACCGTGCGGATCGGGGGAAAAGTTGGAGATAACCTCAAAGACTTACCTATCGACAATTTTAGGAAATGATTTAGCGGCGGGATTTTATCCAACACCACTAACAGAAGGGAATCATTTAATACAGTTATTACAAATGGAATCAGAGCGAGCTTATGCTTGCTTTGATCCATGTTGTGGAGAAGGTACAATTTTACGAAGTTTTGCAGATGCAGTGAAACAAGTTGGTATACAGCTTGATACATATGGTGTGGAATTAGATGCAAATCGATATAACAAAGCAAAAGAGCAATTAGACGTAGTAATACGCTCTAGCTTTGAAAGTATGATGATTAGTCATGACTATTTTCCACTTATCTTTTTAAACCCACCGTATAATACAGAGCTTCGGACAGAAAAAAAGAAATCAGAGAAAATGGAGTTTAACTTCTTAAAGCGTGCACACCATTATTTACAAGAAGGTGGCATTATGGTGTATGTCATTCCATACGATCGTTTTGCTCGAGATGAAATTAGCTACTTTTTAGCTAAGAATTACGAGGAAATCGGGTTAATGCGTTTTGGTGATGAAAATGAAGAATTTGAGCAATTTAAACAATGTGTCTTTATTGGCCGTAAGCGTGCAGCTACGAAAAATGATACATATTTTAACGATCGATTCGCTAATTTTTGTGAGAATATGTCAGAACTAGATTTTGTTAGAGAACATGTAAATACATTAGCGCAAATGGTGAATCGTAAAAATTGGACTATACCTACATTACGAAATCAAAATAAATTGATTTTCACAACTCGTGTAGATTATAAAGATGCTTATGAAGGTGTAGGCAAATCAGAGGGGATCTTAACATTAAAGAAACGCTTAAATAGAGGAAATGGTTACTCACTTCAAGATGAGAAAACAGCTGCAGAGAGAGCAAAGATGCCAATTGCTTCTGGACAATTAGGACTATTGCTGATAACGGGTGTGGCAGATGGGTTGCTAGGCGAAGGGGATACACTCCATGCTGTTCGTGGTTCTGAAAATGTGTTTTTTGAAACTTCATTCGAGAAACTGGAAACAACAACGAAAGAAGTTGTATTACAAAAACGCCGCGCGAAATTTATCATCGCAACACCAACTGGTGAAGTCAAAGAACTTGTCTAGGAAAGGAAGAGAGATATGTCTGTACTGTTAGGGATAGGAGCGCTATACATTGTATGGGAGTTTAGCAATCGTATATTTCGTATTGCTATTGTACTTACAGTCATTTGTTTATGTGCTTCTCAATTAGGTGCAGGTACATATTTGGAAGTATTAGAGCAATTCTCTGTCTTTCAAGGTGCAGGTGATATGCTACATGCAGCTGAACAATCATTACCAGAGTGGAAACAGTTTATAGATTTTTAACCAATAAATTGAATGAGTAGGACATGAAACGTATCGAATAAGATGCGTTTTTTATTTTAGGAGGGAAACTTATGTTACAAGAAATAATTAAACAAGATACATTTGACCAGGAACAAACACCAGCGATGTTGCAATTGGAGACAGGCACTGCTTCACATTCAGCTTTCTGCTTTGCTATGGCAGTTAATCATAACAACCAAATGCAATTTGCAGTGTTAGGTGCGAATGACAGTACATTAAAGTCATTCAGAGCAGCCATATCAATGGGTACTAGTCGTTTGTATTTTGGAGAGGGGCAAAAAGAAGAATTACATTATGTATTAGGCAAAAAAATGAATGTAAATTCGAAAGGACAATTTGAGTTTATAAATACACAAACAGTAAATAGAAAAAAGGCAATTATTGCGTTTTCTAAAGAATTAGAAGAAAAGTATATTGTGGCAATTGATGAAGCACCAGAAATGCAAGTAAGAGATTTCTTAATGGCTCCTCCATATGGTCTCCCAATTTTAGAAGAATGGGCGAAACCAATTTATGAAGAGATGTTAACAAGAAATTTGTTACAACCATTAAATGTGTATTTTGATAGAAATGAATTTACTTCTCTATCTATTGCGCAGGTAGCGTTAAAAGAGGAGGATTGTAAAGAGTTTTTATCAGAAATGATACGTACTGGAAAATGTCAATTCCCGCAAGAGGGTACAGGTGAAAAGATCAATGAAATTAATGATTTAAATGAATATCTATTGGAATATTCGCCTGTCATGCTTGATAAAGTAACAAAATTAGATGAGCCTTTACATCAACCGATGAAAGAACAGGCATTATCTCATTTTGATACATACCAAAGACCATTATTCCCTGTACAGGCACATGTAGCAACAGGTGCAGCAAAAGCATTACAAGTACAAAAAGGGATCATTATACAGGGGGAAATGTCGAGCGGAAAAAGTGCAATTATGACAGCGACAGTAGATGGATATTTCCATTTGACAGGACAAAAAGGATATCGTACCTGCGTATTTGTGCCACCGACTCTAACTGAGAAGTGGGCAAAAGAAGAAATACGACACTTAATACCAGACGCAGATGTACATCTGATTAAACGTACAGAGGATTTAATTCGCATTCATCAATCTTGGATCCAGGCAGGAAGACCAAAACCAGAAAAGCCAACCTTCTTTGTCATTAGTTTTACTACAATGCGAGGGGATTCTATTAAACAGATGCCATTACCTTATAAGCAAATTGCACTTTCCAAGAAATCGGAGGAAGAGGTGCAAAGATATTATAAGAATGGATACTATTGTCCAGATTGTGGTGCTAAGTTACGTAAAAAAACGTCTTCTATTATAGTTCAACAAGCTAATGGTGAACAGAAAGAAGTCTGCCAGTATAAAGATTTTACAGCAAGTGACTTAGATTCGAAAACAAATAAAAATAGTGTATGTGCTGATTGTAATTCAAACATTTGGAGTCCAAAAGTAAAAACGAAATATGCGAGTTTTAAAGATTGGACCAAATATGAAAATAAATTAGTACAAGCAATAAAAGAGGGAAATAAACCGCTGCAAAAACAACTAGAGCTAGAGAATCGTGTGAAGCCATATGATGCGAAACAATCAGGAAGAGCATATCGAAAGGTAGCTACTGTTGAGTATATTCGTAGAAAAATGAAACACTTCTTTGATGCTCTTATCGTTGATGAAGTTCACGAATTAAAGAGTGAAACAGCACAAGGAACTGCTTTAGGAAGTTTAGCAAGGGTTTGTAAGAAAGTCGTAGCTGGAACAGGTACATTATTTGGTGGGCGCGCAAGCGACGTATTCTATACGTTATGGCGTCTGTTCCCTCAAAAAATGGTGAAAAGTGGGTTTGAATACAGTTCTTTAATGGAATGGAATGAAACCTACGGAAATATCGAGAGAACATATTACCATGATGGTGAGGTCACATCTAATATAGCTTCACGTGGAGCACAAGGTAATTTAGATAAAACCAAGGTCGTACCTGGTATTTCACCTTATGTGTTTACCCAATTTTTAATGGATACAACCATTAATGTGCGCTTAAAAGATGTGTGGCCAAATCCTGTGGAGTTAATTAATGTACCTACGATTCTTGTCGATATGTCGGAAGAACAAAAACAGGCTTATGAGCATATGAAAGAATCTTTTGAGAAGGCGATTGAAGGGGCGAAAGGTACACCAGATGTTGGGAAACTATGGCTCTCTTATATTCGTACAGGAAATTCGTATCCAGACAATATGAATCACTACCCAAACTATCACTTAGATAATGCGGAAAGAGAATTAGTTTGGTCCAACGAAGAATTCAGATTTGATGAGGATTGTATACAGCCGAAGGAGAAGAAGCTGCAAGAAATATTGCATACTGAAATCTCTGAAGGCCGTCCAACCATCATTTATGTATCTGATACAGGATCTACAGTGAAAGAACGAGACATTCAGCCTCGTTTACAAAAGGTTGCAGAGCAAGTGCCTGGGGCAAAAGTAGCTATACTTCGTACGAATACAGTTACTCCGCCAAAGCGCAGTGCATGGTTAAAAGAGCAAGTAAATAGCGGTGTGAATGTTATCATCTGTTCACAAGAATTAGTTAAGGTAGGATTGGACTTGCTGGCGACGCCAACATTAATTTTCTACCAATTATCATTCAGCTTATTTACATTAAATCAGGCTGCAAGAAGACATTGGCGCATTGGTCAAACAAAGCAATGCAGAACTTTCTATCTTGGATATCGAGAAACATTCCAAGAACAGATGGCGCAATTAATTGCCCAAAAGAATAAAGCTGCTGAAGCAATGAATGGTGATGCAACAAGTGATGGACTGAATGCAATGCTTGGTGATACAGGAGATCTTCAGACGTTATTAATCCAAAATATTAAAAGCGGGAATCAATTAAAAGGTTCAACAGAAGAGTGGACACAGGCAGCATCGGAAGAATCTAAGCGAGTACTTGCAAATATCGGTAAAGTAATTACACCAGTGTTTGAATCAATTGAGATCCAATTTACAAACTGGGTGAAAACATTACCGAGTACATTTGACGTATCGTATATGGAAGATGCGAAATTTGTGCAAAAAGCCGTTGAATATATCCAAGAAGAAAAAGTTCCTGGCGTTGTAGTAAAGCAACGTAAACTTGAAATTGACGGGAATGTAGAAGATATCATACGTACTTTAACAACATTGAATGCCGATAAGCGTATGCTTGTACAAAAACAAGACATTACACTCTGGGATGAATTGATTGTGGAAGTAGATGGTTCTCAAAAGAAAGGAAAAGGAAAACGAAAAAATAAAGTAATTGAAGGACAATTTGAGTTTGATTTATTTGGTTAAACGAGAGGGGAAAGTCATGTTTACGAAACTTCTTATCGCACTAATTTGCTATATGGTTTATGTAGTTTGCAAAACCAAAAGAAACATGTTGATAGAAGAGAAGAAAAAAGAAAAAGGGCCAGAACCGGTGGAACGACCTGTTTATTGGTGTCCGAGAGAAAATAGACCTATTGGTAGGGAACAAGAACGTGTTACTGTTCCAACGAAAGAGATTACCTTAGAAAAGGATGTAGCCAATATATACGATTTAGTTGCTACATCTATTCGAATAAATGTAGGCGAAGAAGAAAAAGCGTTTGAGCAGGACAAGGAAGTTGCAAAAGAAGTGGAGTATGCTGAAGAATTTCATCATACTCCTGCTTCTGAAGCAGAATATGAAATTCCTTTTCCAAGCGATGAGGATATACCAGAGGAAGTATTTAAATATGAGGAGATGTTTTCGGAACTAGAACAGTTGCCAATCCCACTAGAAACAGAACAGAATCTACCTTTTCCACTAGGAGTATCAGAGGTAGAAGATATGAATCGGGTTGGGTGGACTGCAAAAGTAATAAGACGAGAACAAGGACTGACACGCGTACTGAATATGTCGGATAACAAGCGTTATTGGATTCATACAGAGGGAGAAATCTTACCAGAAAATCGACCGTTGTATTTAGAATTACAAATTGATTCACCGTATTCTTATACATTAGTTGAATGGAGCGATAGACAACTAGGGAATATATAAATTAATTTCCTAGTTGTATTTTTATAGATAGATAGTATGAATGCAGCATTTTTCCACTCATTTGTACAAGGATAAAACATTTTTTTATTTTTGTACAAATGAGTGGGACAGAATGATTCACCATATAAGAATATTCGACTATAATGAGACATTGTACGTCATTGTAATATTAAAATGTTTAAGATTAAGTGATTATAATCTTAAAACAGGAGAACTGAGAACTCTCCGCAATATAACAATGCTTAAAATAGATTAAATCCAAACATGAGGATTATATGAAGTAAAAATATTTATGATTTAAAAAATAACAATTTTGAAAGGTGAATGTAAATGATTATTAATTCCCTAAGTAACAATGTAGTAGAAAAATTAGAACAAACGGTGCGCTATGAAAAGAAACAAGTTCAGGTATTACGTGTAAGTAAAAGTAGCTCAAATGTACATGCTTACATGATTTTTCCGGAATTCTCAGAGGTTAAAATTTCAAATACCGAACTGGATGAATATATAGAAAACTTGTCAACAAGCGTGAAGTATGTCATTGATCGTAAGTTGAGTCAACAAGAAATCGAAAAGCAAAATCATTCTTTTATTATGACGTGTGAAGTTGAAGAAGATGGTGTGATAGATGATGAAACTCTTCATTTTAATACGACTTATGTTAAACCACCAACAATTGCAAATAAAGTATTTAAATTAGTATGTGGATTAGGAAATCGTCTAGATAGCCTAAAAGAGTTACATATCACAGTACTAAATAATAATATTAATCGAATTGAAATTGAATTTTACACTGAAAATGAAACATACATTGCAGTAGAGAAGGAAGAAATTGCGAATGCTATTATGGGAGCATATACGAAAGCAAATATCTATTATGCAGCAGATCTTTATTATGTTGCGGAAGGAAATCAAATCAAATTAAAAAGCGTTAAACCGAAATTAGCGGGTGATGTGTGATGAAACAAGAAAAAGGGATGATTGGAGTCCTATGTACGCTTATTTTAATGATTTTACTACTTATACCCTTACAAGCGGCTCAAGCTTCTGTAAAACCAAGTTTTAATGAAGGAAAAGGGAGCGAACTTTCGTCGTCCTTTCAAAAGGGATTAAACAATCGAGCAAAAGCAACAGAGAAAGATGATTCATTTGGCTCATCAATCATACAAAAGATTGAAGGTATGTATGCACCGGCTTTTAAAGTAGGAGTAAATATCTTTTCTATTTCATTCGTATTAGGCGTTATTGTCATGGTTATGGCATTAATTACAAAGAATGGTCAATGGATGAAGTGGGCGACTGGGAGTATGATTTTCTCATTTATTAGCATGATGTCCATGAGACTAAGTGTGTACTTCTTATTTAGTTCCGATGTATTTTCGTTTATGAACATCTTTACGGATTTTTTAGACCTGTTTAAAGCAACAGCACTTATTTTCACACCATTTATGTTAATTGCAGGTATTCGTTTAAGAAAGATTCATGAAAGTACGAAACAGCCTGAGTATTATCGTTGGTCTAACCGTGTCATAACAGGATCTTGTTTGCTGTGTATGTTAGCCGTACTCGCTCCATGGCTATTTGCTAATATGTAAAGAACCATATGTAAAGATAGAAAAGGTACTGAATCTGCATTCAGTACCTTTTATCTACCCATTAGGTTGTTTCTTTCATATTCTTCAAAGACTTCTTCTGAAATTGGCGATAGTATGCCGCTCAAATACACAGCGGTATATAAAAAGTATTGCTCATCCCTTGTTTTAATTGTATGAGTACCGTGTTCCTCATTGTTTGGAATAATTCGTTCAATTTTGAGTTGTTTTTTATCACAAATGATCTCTTTTACTCTATATAAATTATGTATCGGTAAACGATCAATATACAAACAAAGGTACTCTAGTAGAAATAGAATAACAGTCATTTGTAGAATGAAAGCAATCTTTAATAGAGTTGGTATGGATGCAAATAATACTAGAAATATAGAGACCAAGAAAATATTTAACTTTGAAAACCACTTTTCGTGTTGATTTAAAGAAATAATACTTTTCTTATTCTGAAACACCTGGAACCTCGTTATAAGAAAAATAATTGCAAAGATTCCTTCATAACTAAACCAGGTTTTCCACTCCGTATCAGTAAGTTCTAGCAATATATATATGATACCGGTAGATACGAGCAGTGGTACCAGCTGTACCAAACTAAATAGTATGGTATGTTCTAACATTCTTTTCTTGTAGATACGATTAGTAATTGAATCCAAGTTTCTTAACTCCTTCTGCAATTTTCATGATGACACCACCAATAAGAAGATGGTATTCGCCAATTCCTTTTTCATTTACGTACCAACACATATAGTGCCGGATACCTTCTTTTGCACCATGGTCATGTAAAGGAAAAGGAGATGCGTATTTTTTAGATGACATATTATTATCACCGAAAGGTACTTGTTCTGCAAGTGCAAAACGTTTCTTCGAATCATTTATAATCCAACAACCATAGTTTACTGACCCATACCATATTGCGTCTTTATGAATTGGATCAATAGAAGGTTGTGCTGGGTAGCTTTCAGCTAGTATTTGCGCTTTTTCTTCACGAAGTTGCTGGTGTATGTGTGAATTCAATGGATCTTCCGTTCCGATTTCATAGGTTTCCTCAAAGTTACCACACTCATATGGGACAAGGGGATTATTTGAATCAGCTGCTAATTGTAGACTGCAAGAATCTGATTTTGAAAGATAATATACACAGTCTTTGCAGGTGAAATAGTTTGAAAAAGCTGAATCACCTTCTGGTTCTGTTCCGGTATTATTTACTACAAGTTTTAACATGTCTATCACAATCCTTTTTAGGCTAGTTGGTAAATTAATATAGACGTATCATATCATGCTTATAAATAAATGTAAATATTTTCCAAATAAAAATAACCTTATTAATTTTGAAAGGACTGTTTGTATTGAATAGAAATAGAGAATATATTGCTTTGCGAAATTCTATATTAATAGGCTGGTTACTGACATGCATCGTAATAGGCCTATCTATCTATTTTTCTTCTGTTGTTTATTTATTAATCGGATGTTTCATTCTATCGTTAAAATACGGATTAATGGGTACCGTGAAAAATGTGGAAAAACGTTTGCCTACCTGGGCTAACTTTGGCGTCATTGAAAAACCAGTAAATAGAAGGGTGACCAGACCTTTTCAGTTTCGAGGTGGGCTCCTTGTTTCATTAGCATTAGGATTCGTAGAGATGGTGATAAAAGGCTTATGTATCTCATATTTTATTTTAGGATTAGAAACGCATGTATATCGTTTAATGCGCAGAAACGCAAGGGTGTAAAAAGGGGGGGGGCTATTATGAAAGTATTAATATTTGAATTAGTTCTCATTGCGATTCTGATTCCATTAAATATAGTTGTGAAAAAACATGTACCAAAATGGAAGGGGAAAGCTGGAGAAAAATTAGTGAAACGTATATTGAACAAATTGGATTCCGAAAGTTATTGCGTGTTACATGATGTTACGGTTCATACGGAATATGGTGATACAACGCAAATTGATCATATTGTTATCGCGGAAACCGGTGTATTTGTTATAGAGACGAAGAACTACGAGGGATGGATCTATGGAAATGAGAAATCTGCAAGGTGGACACAGGGTATCTTTAGAAAGAAATCCTCTTTTCAAAATCCATTTCGCCAAAATTATAAACATATTAAGGCAATTGAATGGTTAATGGAACAACAGCTGCCGAGTATCTCTATTGCAGCGTTTCATCCAAAATGCAGTCTAAAAAGAGTAAATGTTCAATCTAAAGATAAACATATCCTGTATTATAACGATCTACAAAAATGTATTGAATCATATACTGAAACGCAACTAACAAATGATGAGGTCCAGCACATCTACCAAACAATATTGCGAGCGGACATTATGGATAAGGATATCGAAAAGAAACATGTGAAGTATTTACACAATAAGTTTGCAAAACAATAAGAAATGGAGAAAGGAATAATGTTATATGTAATAGGGTTCATTGTAATCTCTGTAGTATCTATTCGTCTTAACATGAAGTATTACAAATTAAAAGGGGATCCAAAAGATTTGGTGAGAAAGAAAAATAAGTGAATTTATTATTATATTATATATAGTGGTGAAAAAGTAAAGGCATCAGTAGAGATGCCTTTTTTGTTTATTATAATTTTTAATGAATCGACTATGTTAATGTAATAATCAATATAATGGCCTAGTGAAGTAGTTGATTAAAGTTGTAAAATTAATCAACTTAATGAAAAAGGATAAAGTGTTTTACCAAACAAGTCTGTTCGAAAAAAGAAGATAGTTATTCATAAATTGTTTGTCTTAGTTTTATAAGATGGAAATGTGAAAAATTGGCTATTCTATGTTCCTAATAACCACTTTTACAACGGAACTATTTATTCTATTACAAATAGTTACTGTAAAAGATGATAAATAAATTCCAAATACTATGAAAAATAATTGGTATAGAAAGTGACCTAGTAAAGCGATATAAAGATGTAGCTAAAATTCCAAGCAGAAAAGCAATGAATGCATCGGTAAATGTTATTGGAAGGTGTAAAATTGAAAAAAGTGCAGCAGATAGACACATACTAATGAAAAGATTGAATTTTTCAAGTAATTTATTAAAGATAATCCCTCTAAATATAGCTTCTTCAGCTATTGCGGTTAATAGAGTCATTCCTATAATGAATAAAGTTTTTTGTGCCCATGTAGCTTCAAAATAATAAGCCGTGGGACTAGTAAGCAGTTTCCAGGTACTAAGAAGGGGGATATTTAATAGCCAGGCGGAAATTATAAATTGTAGTATAATCGCTGTGAAAAATAAAATATAGTTTTTCCACTTTAAAAGAGCAAATAAGTTCCACTCACCCTTTAAATAATGATAGGATGCACTATATAAAAATAAGAATGTTACTATAATAGAATACAAAGAAATTTCAAAGTTAAACCATGTTATAATATTTTCATTTCCTAGGTTTCTTACCAATGTAGTAGTAATCACTATAATAGATGAAGTAATCAGTATAAAAAACACTTGTAACCAAGTGATTTTTTTTTTAGAAGTCATATATGTCCTCTCCTTATTTGATTTTATTATAAAGAGTATTTTGAATTCAATGATTTAAAAATATTTTTTTAGAAGAACTTAATTTTAATTTAGCGTAATCAAAGTAATTATCCTTAATATGAGACTATTGAAATTTAATGTGAATTTTATTACTTAACGTGAAGTTTCATATTACTTTTTTTTTAATGCATTGTCAATATATTATTCTGAATATTAATATAAAACAAAAAAATTTTATTTTTCTGTTGATTCACCCCTAAAATTGGGCTATATTGGAAAATGCCTAGGCGTTATCATTATACAGGAAAGGAGTTGATATATGTGGAACAGAAAAAAATTCTAGATATTAAATTAACTGAGTCTGGAAAAATTAATTATGTAAAAAACCATGATCCCGGTTGTGCAGGAGCAGGATGTGGTGGTTCGACTTCTTGTTTGGGTCCTAAACCAGGAACAATTGGCAAAGACATATGGAAAAAATGTTCTGGATAACAATTAGAAAAAGGGAGGATTCCCTCCCTTTTTCTTTAAAATTCTCTTAGATTAATGAAACCGTGTACCTAAGCACTAATATAGGAGGGGAATAATGGATCATCTAATTCTTAATTATAAACCCATACTAGATAGCTATTGTTTTGTGAAAGAAGAGGGTGAAGAAATAGTTTTTTTTAATAGAGATACATATATAACCCTTAATGGAGATTCTGTTGAGGATATACTTGATTTAATTCCGTTACTATCTGGTGAATTAAGCACAGAACAATTAGCGAAGAAATTGGAATTACCTATCGAATATCTTTGCGAAATAATTAAAGTGCTAGATGAAAATAACATTATAAAGAATTATGATATGCTTGAAAAATATAAATTTATGGATAAAGATTTGCAAAGATATGAAAAGTTCATCTCAAATTTAACAGGTTCTGTATCCAGTGCTTTTGGAGATATAGAAGTTACTCATACAAAAAAAATAGTATTAATGGGAAATAGAGAATTACAGGAGAATTTAAAGAAAGCTTTTGGTACCAAATTTTCATTTTTAGAAATGAGTCAAATTCAAAATGCAAGTCTAATAATAGCAGTCGACTTTTTTGAAAATGAGGACTTATTTAGTGAAGCAAATGAATTATCTAAATCTTATGGAATCCCATTTTTAAGAGCTTTAGTACAAGAGCAATATTATAGTATTGGTCCAATATTTATATTTAGTGAAACTAGTTGTTATAATTGTTTTTTGAGTAGGAAAATTACGAATTGCGAAAATTCTTACCTAAGCTATAAATATCTGAAGAGATATAATAGTGAATGGAATGAAACTCATATTAGTTTAATTCCAGGGACAATAGAGATGTTTAGTTTTCAAATATTAAGTTTTATTATGAAATATTTCTCTAATTGTATGACTTGCGAAATAATTGGAAAAGAATTTACCTATAATGTATTTAGCTTAAATTCGAATTTAAACCCCGTATTAAAAGTTCCAGGATGTTCTAAATGTGGAACTTTTAATAAAAATATAATCAAAGATTTTGTATTAAATAGTTAGGAGTAAAAATTATGGGAATGCAGAATGCTTTAGAATATATTATAAATAAAAATACTGGAATTATACATCATGTAAAGAATAAGATGGATTTCAAACTGCCATTTCCAATGCACATTTATTTTGCATTTAGAAATGAATTAGTTGATGTTAGTGAGGGAGTAAAAATTCGTGGGGATTATAGCGGATTAGGATATAGTTATGACTGTCCTGAATCGGCATTAATATCAGCTGTGGGTGAGGCACTTGAGCGTTATTGTTCATGTTACCTAAATTCAGAGGTTTTAATAAAGGATTCATTTAACTCTTTAGTAAAAAAAAACGTTCATGCTTTGAATCCACTATCAATTACACAGCCGTTGAATGAACAATATCAACAAACATATCATACTTGTAAAGAAATTGATGGTGAAACCATATTTTATTGGGTTGAAGCAATGGATGAAATCCATAATAAAAAAATACTAGTTCCTGCTAACACAATGTATTTTGATGTTGATAAAGAGTTCTTACTTCCGCATATAAGAGATTCAATTTCTACTGGTTTAGCAACAGGTTCTACAAGGTTACAAGCGATAGAAAACGCAGCATTAGAATGTATAGAAAGAGACGCAATTATGATTACATGGTTGAACCAATTGACAGTTCCATTAATAGATTCTAAGACGATTCCAGATGAAACTGTGCAGTATTATTTGAACGTTGCAAATGAAAAAGGTTTTGAAGTTTTCTTCTTTGAGATAACAACAGATATCAAAGTTCCTACATATTTTGTCTTAATAAGAAATCTCTATAATAATTACCCTTATATACAGGTAGGGGCAAAAGCACATTATGAACCTATTATAGCGTTAAAAGGAGCTCTAATGGAAACGTTAGCAAGTCTAAATTTATTAGCTGATCCTAACCTTGAAATGGCGGAATTTTCGGATATTAAAAACGTGAAAAATATAAGGAGTATCAAGGATCATATGCTTTATTATGCAGCAGGAAACGATAAAGAAGCTTTTGATTTCTTGATTTCGAATTCTGAAAAGCCATTTAATAATTATTCGAAAGTTAATAATTTTGAAGAACTAAAAGAAAATCTCGATAAGATGGAGTTAAATCTTTATTCATATGATTTAACTACAGAAGATATAAATTCTTTAGGTTTATATGTATATAGAGTGTTAATGCCAGAGTTGGCTTTTCTGGAAATAACTTTACCTATGTTAGGTTGCAATAGATTAATAGATGCCCCCAATAATATGGGATATGTTCCAGCGAAAACTTTTAATAAGAATCCACATCCATTCCCGTAAAGAATATATAAAAAGAGGAGGTAATTGTTGTGAATAAATTTGAAGATCATACAAAGCAGTATATATTATCCAGAATGTATGATTGCAATACTCGAGCAACCCCCATGAGCTCATTTGGGATTTCAAAGCATAAAGTATATGACTATTCCACAAAAATAAAAAAACAACATTATTGTATTAAAAGCATTCCTCTTTGTATAGATAAGACTATGATTAAGCAAGAATTTTATCAAGTTTTAAATAGTAGGCAATCTGTTGCAGAATTAGAAATCCGCACAAGAATTGGTTTTAAAACACTTTCAAACTTGCTTCATTTTTCATATGGATATGTTAATCAACAGCATAATGCTACCCCATCTGCAGGGGGGAAATATCCTATAAGTATTTATATAGCGATTTTTAACGTCGAAAATTTAGAACAAGGTATATATTATTATAATAAGGAAGAAAGTACCTTAGAAATGATTAGAAAAGGAAATTTTAGAGAAGTTATTAATAATCTATATGTTGATAATACACATATTCATTCCGCTTCTTTTATTATGTTTCATGTTGCAAATCTTGATCAAACAAGTAGTAAATATGAAGATAGGGGTTATAAATTAATACATTTAGATATGGGGCATCTTTCTCAAAATCTTTATTTATTAAGCAGTGCACAACACTTAGGTATTAGAGCAATTTTTGGAATATATGAAAATAAAGTAAATGATTTTTTAGAAATTGATGGAGAAAACGAATTTGTGTTACTTTCGCATGTTTTCGGAGGAATAAAATACCCTACCCCAATAATAATGGGGACTAAATATAGTGATTTATATTATGAAAATGAGGAAACAGGAAGTGAAGAATAAAGTGCTATGGAAGTTTCTCGTAAATCTGTATAAGAAGCAAAAATATAAACTTATCATATTGTTCTTATTTTCCTGCTTTCTTGCTTTAAATGAAATCGCTTTCCCACTTATTTTAAAATATATTATTGATAATGTTACAATTAGTAATTTGTATGGGTTTGCAATAAAATATGGCTGGATCTTTATTTCTATCATAATTGTTCAATTAATAATAAAATATTATGCTGTAATTTTAGATAATCAAGTTGTAATTGACAGTAATTTAGTATTAAGAAAGAAGATAAATGAAACATTAAAACGATCGGATTATTTTAGATTTATAAATCTTGAAAACAAAAATCTTACGCAGATTATTACATATGATGTTCCACAGTGTCAAGGAATTCTTAATTCTATAATATTTGACCTAATCGTGCAGTGTTTGGTATTTATAAGTACCTTCTTAATTTTAATGGCTCTTAACCTAAAATTAACTTTAATTATTTTGATGATTTTACCAATATATTATGGTGTGTTTTATCTATTTAATAGCAAACTTAATATAATCAATATGCAACTGATAGAACATCGAGATTATTTATCAAATGTAATAGAGAAAATTCAACTTAATTTTAAAAATTATAAAATATATGTAAGAAAAAATGGTTTTGATCAACAATATAACGATAGGGTCGTTAAAATTTCTCAAACTCAATCCAAGAATGCTAAATTAGTTGCAGTTATGAATATTACAATGACTATTCTATTTTGTCTATTAATTGGTTTAATTGCAATAATTGGGTTTTCAGAGGTGAAGAATAACACTTTAAGCATTGGGGCCTTGTCTGCATTTTTAGTTTATACTATGAATTTTTTCTCACCAATTCAAAGAATTATGTCATTGTTTATTGATTTTAAGATTAGTGTAATTTCTATAAAAAGAGTGCATGAATTACTATGTTTGGACTTGGAAGAAAAAAATCATGTTAAGTTAGAAAAAAATATGCAAGGTAATGTGCTTTTTAAAAATGCACAAGTAAAGCTAGGGAATAAAAATATTGTTAGTAATTTTACAGGTGAGATTGTAAGAGGAAAAATTAATTATTTAGTGGGAAGAAATGCATCTGGAAAATCAACGCTAATTTTATCTTTAATTCAATTTATAAAATCTAGTGGAATCTATATAGATAGTTATGAAGTAACAAGATATGATATTGAAATGTTAAGAAAAAACATTAGTGTTGCATTTCAAGAGCCTGAATTTATTGCAGAAAATGTTACCGATCAATTAAACTTAATTGAAGAAAATAATTATAACAAGCTTATAAACCCTGAGAAAAAAATCATAATTGATAAATATGTGAAAGTACTAGTTTCTTTATTAGAACCTAGTAAAACTATTTCAGAATTATCTGGGGGAAAAAAACAACTATTATCTATTATTAGCGTCTTGAAAAGTTATCCGGAAATATTAATTCTGGATGAAGCTTTTTCCAATTTAGATTCTGAAATTAGATACGAGATCAAAAATGTAATGAACAGTTTGAAAGAACATATAACAATTATTGTTGTAGATCATTTTGCAAATCCAGCGCTAGAAGATAATGTGATTAGCCTGGAACAAGAAAAATTTGTACGGGAGGGAAGTATAAGTGAACACACACATAATTTCTGATTTTCCTTCTTTAGTTGGAAAACATTGTTCTTCTACTGCTATTCAAGAAATTATGATGTATTATAAGCAGCCTTTAAGTGAGGCTATGATTTTTGGGATTGGGAGCGGTTTGTTTTTTAGTTATTTTAGTTTTGCAAATAACTATCCAAGGTTATTAATTACTCGTACACCCTATTTTGAAAATAATTTTTTTAATGCTATTAATCATAATTTTAAGTGGTATAGTGGTGAAGTACTGAACGTAGATAAAATAATTAGTTTTTTAGAAAATGATATCCCTATATTAGTAATTTCGGAAACTGGTTATTTGGATTTTTATGGAACTAAAGGAGGAAGAAATGTCGCTGGACATACGTTTACTATTTTAGGTTTTGATATAAGAAAGAAGACTTTCCTTGTATCTGACTTTATATCTAGTGAATATTTTTCATTAAGCCTAATAGATTTAAAAAAAGCAATTAATCAAGCGAAAGTGCCATATGATCGTAAAAATGTTTGGGCACCTGTGTATCCGTTTGTTATCGAAGATATTCGTGAAGCCATGCTGAAAGGTATGTGGAAAAATGCTAATGATATGCTTCAAAATCAAAATGATAATTATGGAATTCTGAACATTAAAAAACTTTCAGCTGAAATACCTTATTGGACTGAATTACCAGAATGGGAAGAATGTTGCCTCCATACTTATATGATGATTGAGAAAATTGGAAGTGGGGGAAGTGGATTTAGAAAGTTATATACAGAATTTTTAATAGAAGCTTCTTCGTATTTCAAAGAAATTGAGCAGTATTCCTGTATTAATAAAATGCAAAAAATCAATAAGTTGTACAAATTACTTGGTAGAAAATTCTTTGTTACAGGCCGAACTAAAGAAAGAAAAAATTTAATTGAAATTCAAAAGTGCTTAGAGGATATATACTTATTAGAAAAAGAATTTTGGGAAACAATATCTTACATCGTTAATAAAACAACTTCCTCCAAGTTAATTCTAAACTCTAGCAATTAAAAGTGGTTCCGAATGTACAAATTCACGTCAAATATTGTTAAGTTATATATGCAATATAAACATTTACGGTTTCTGGTGTTTTATAAAGATTATTTTGGATTAGCTCCATAAACTTTCTTATTTATAGTATTACGTAAGTTTTGAAAACTTCTTTAATAGCATTAAATTATAACTTCTTTACAAAAAGTGTTTAAGAACATAAAAAACTTGAACTATGTAGCAAATAATAATTATAAAGAAATAAAGCAAAAATGAGTTCTGAGCGATACCGAACAAAAACTCAAATATTTAATAAAATAACATGTTTAACTTTTTGAGGTGTGATTATGTATATTTTTATCTTTGCTGTATTTAAAATTTTAGTAAGTTTTATATTATTAGGCTTGATTTTGTTACTCAGTATTTTATGGGTTAAAATAGAAAAAATTCTAAATGACACCTTATTTAAAACACTTCCCAAAAAAGTTAAAAATATAATAATTATATTGTTTGTTATTTTAATAGAGCTCACTATAATATTTATTGTTTCATTAAATTGGAGTGTTCCATTTATTGATGCACTATTTATAGGAAGCCTCGTCCTCTTGTGTTATATTTGGTTAGTACCTTATTTTGTTAATTATCAAGAGAATATTGCTAAAGTTACTGATAAGTATTTTAATGCGGGAGTAGAGATAGGTGAAATCAAAACATTTCAAATGAAAATTTCTACATTCAGTTTAGGGAGTATACTATTTGCTGTAGTAGGTATTATTGTTACTATTTGCTGTTACTATAAATACTTTTTATAGGTGCTCTATTGCAAGGCTACTAATTTCAACTGAATTACAAGGATACACAAAACTTTTATATTTAGAAGACCTGATAAAGAAAATTAGATTTATAAACAAGAATGCAAGTTTTCAGATTCAGTAATGAGCTTTTGATACAAAGAGCTACAGAGAAATTATAATAGGCATCTAAAGCTTAGATATACTGATAACCATTATTGTAGAAATGATGTATGATTAACATAAACAAGTAAACTTGATGTCATCTAATGATTTGTAGAGAATCAACGGCATTTATATTAAAGTATAATGTAAACTGCTATATTTATATTTTATAGTTTATTACAAGAGAAATTAAATCTAATAAAATATTAAGTTAGTAGGGGATAGTTTGGTGGATTTCCACATCATAAATGGAAAATTACACCAATTAATTTCACTAGATGCTAATCTTTTACAAGATAATGTCAGGTGTAAAAATTATTGATATGTGAGTATTGAAAATGCCTTGAAGGATGTAACTTAAAGACCGGTGTATTAGTTTACTGGTTGGAAGGCAAGATATTGTTGTTTTCTAAGGAATTTTCACAATATTTAATGCTAATTGTTCTTATATTATCGGAAGTTAAACGTAACAATAGATGTTAAAGAGTTCCGTTGAATCTTAATTCTATTTGTATATAAATAGAGGGAATGTTATCATATAAAGTAATCCAATACTTAAAAATCATATTGCAAAAGGACACACCTACGCATAACCATAGCGTAGGTGTGTCCTTTTTTGTTTAAGGAGGAAAAAGGTATGGGGAAAACGTTATTTATTGCAGAAAAACCAAAAATGGCCAATGAAATTATAAAATCACTTTGATTCTAACTTTTAAAAGGAACAGACACCCTAAGATACCTGTTTATCCTGCAACAAATATAAATACATAGTACATGAAAAATAATAGAGATAGACTTGCAATTCTGCCAGCAATCGACTCTTTCATAAATTTCATAAGTATAACTTTGACAATTAATGCTAGGAATAACGGTATAAATAGTACCATGGCAAGTTTGATTGCTATGTCATTCATAACTGGACTTAATGGCTCGAAATTAATTATGATATACACCCCATTTACTTATAATTACTATATATTTATAATATAATTTATATTACTTTGTCCATAAGAAAAGACACTCATTTGAGTGCCTTTTCTTCGACTTGATAACCACTTTAAATTTAATAAGATTTATACGAGCTACCATCCAAATATAATCATATCATATTTTCTGAAAAATGAAAGCGGATTCCTTAACTTACTTAATTATTTTGTCCATTACTTCTTTATATTTGTTAAATTGGGCATCTTCCATGTCACCATTCATTTGTAAAAGAAAATTACCTTTTGCGTAAGTATGAGAGAATAACATTTGATTACCGTTACCTAAATCGTCATAGTACTTTTTCGCTTGTTCAAGATCTTGTTTGTTTTTAAACTCAAATATTCTACCACCACTATCTTCTCCTAGTGCTGGTACAAGAATGCGTTTCGCATCTTTTCTAGTATTCCCAAATTCTTTTTCCGGTAGATCACTAGGCTGTTCTGCTTCAAGTCCTGCAGTCTTAAATTCTTCAATTACTTTTCCTACTGTAACATCGCTAGCCACCGATTTGATGCTATCACAGGCTGCTAAACCAAATAATAGCAAAGTACCAATAAGAAATACTGATAATTTTTTTAACATATTTATGCGTTCCTCCTACTGTAGATAAATCCTTCGATATCATAACACAATATACATTTATAAAATGTAATATATTGTCGAATGGATATTTATATGGCAAATTTTTTTCGAATTAGAATAATATCCTTACATTTATGATAAACAATCGTCTTTTCTTTAAATATTAAAACATTAGTTCCGTTACGAGTGGGACAGGGTACTACATTTTAGTATATATTTTAATGCAGCACAAATAAGGATAAAAGCTAAACAGAGTATATTTTTTAATAAAACGGTTATATTGATGTATTGATTAATATAACGGTGAGGTGACATATTTGAGCATAGCTGTAAAAGTAATGAAATACCAAATAGTCTGTCCTGTAAATATAGAATGGAAGACGTTTGAAATATATTTACGTACACTTTCATATCATTTTAGAACTATTGGGAATAGAACTATACAAAAATTGTGGGAATATGATAATCAATCATTGAAGCACTTTAAGGATACTGGCCAATATCCAAGTGCCCAACAATTATATGGGTGTACTCAAAAAACCATAAGTGGATATATTTATGATCAGTTAAAAGAAGAATATCAAGATATTAATAAAGCCAATATGTCCACTACTCTACAGAAGACAATTAAGACCTGGAATAGTAGAAAAAAAGAAATTTGGAGTGGTGAGATGTCCATTCCTTCATTCCGAAACAATTTACCAATTGATATTCATGGAAACTCTATTCAGATAATAAAAGAAAAGAGTGGTGATTATATCGCAAGCGTATCTCTTTTTTCATCAAAATTTATAAAAGAAAACGATTTACCCAATGGTAAAATTTTAGTGAAATTATCGACAAGAAAACAAAATAGTATGAAGGTAATTTTAGATAGAATAATTGATAGTACATATGCCAAAGGCGCTTGCATGCTCCATAAACATAAAAAGAAATGGTATTTATCTATTACTTATAAGTCAAATATAAAAGAAGAACTTAAATTTGATGAAGATTTAATTATGGGCATAGATATGGGGAAAATAAATGTTCTCTATTTTGCGTTTAATAAAGGTTTGGTAAGAGGGGCAATTAGTGGTGAAGAAATTGAGGCTTTTCGAAAAAAAATTGAGCATAGACGTATAAGTTTATTACGCCAAGGTAAGTATTGTAGTGGAAATAGGATAGGGAAAGGCCGTAAAAAACGAATTAAACCAATTGAAGTACTAAATGATAAAATAGCCAAGTTTAGAAATGCTACGAATCATAAGTATGCCAATTATATAGTGCAACAGTGCTTAAAATATAATTGTGGCACTATACAATTAGAGGATTTACAAGGAATAAGTAAAGAACAAACATTCCTAAAAAATTGGACGTATTTTGATTTGCAGGAAAAAATCAAGAATCTGGCAAATCAATATGGGATTAAAGTGGTGAAAATTGACCCATCCTATACAAGTCAACGATGTAGTGAATGTGGGTATATCCATAAAAATAATCGGCAAAATCAATCTACCTTTGAATGTCAGCAATGTAGTTTTAAAGTTCATGCAGACTACAATGCTGCCAAAAACATTTCTGTGTACAATATTGAGAAGGTAATACAAAAACAATTGAAGTTACAAGAAAAATTAAATTTAACAAAATATAAAGAACAGTATATAGAGCAGATGGAAAATATTAATTAAATAATGTAGTAGGAAGTAGTTTGGCGGATTTCCACGCCATAAATGGAGAAGTGATACACGGTAAATTTACCAAGTGTCAACGCCCCGTAAGGTAGTATCGAATGTTAAAAAACATTGATACATAGGCATTCTGAATGCTTTGAAGGATGTAACACAAAGACCGTTACATAATACATTAATTTGCGGATAAAAAAGCAGGATATTGTTGATATATAAGGGATTGTCGCAATATTTATTGTTAATCATCCATATATTATCGAGATAAAACATAACAATAGATGTATTGAAATGCGGACAGCCAAGTAACCATATGAGTAGGAATCTTAGGAAAAACATAATAATAGATGTATTGAAATGCGTCCTCTTTTTATATAAAAGGAGGAACCTGGTAGGTAAAACATAATAATAGATGTATTGAAATACTTATTAATAAGTCGGTTAGGACCCTCTATTTAGGGTTTAACAAACTAATAGATGTATTTAAAAAGATAACAAATCATTAAGAAACCCTGGGTGCAGGAGTGTGAATTATTAAATTTTCGGCGGATTTCCACGCCATAAATGGAGAAGTGATACACGGTAAATTTACCAGGTGTATACGCTCCATAAGGTAGTATCGAATGTTAAAAAACATTGATACAAAGGCATCCTGAATGCTTTGAAGGGTGTAACACAAAGACCGTTACATAATACATTAATTTGCTGGTAAAAAAGCAGGATATTGTTGATATACAAGGGATTGTCGCAATATTCGTTATTAATCATCTATCTATTATCGGGGTTAAAACATAACAATAGATGTATTGAAATTGGGGAAATGCTCGGCACTTCACAAAATCATTGCGAAGTTTAAACAACCTGATAGATATTTAGGAGTCTCATTGAACATTGATTCGATTTGTATATAAATAGAGTAAATGTTATTATATAAGTAATCCAATACTGAAAAAATCATATTGCAAAAGGACACACCTACGCATAACCATAGCGTAGGTGTGTCCTTTTTTTGCTTAAGGAGGAAAAAGTTATGGGGAAAACATTATTTATTGCCGAAAAACCAAAAGTGGCCAATGAAATTATGAAATCGCCACGATTCCGTCACTCACAAAAGTACATTGGTAGCAAACCTTATTATGGTTATTATGAAAATGAACATTATATTGTCAGTTGGTGCCGTGGGCATCTGCTGGAATTAAAAAATCCAGAAGAGATGGATCCAAAGTACAAAGTGTTTAGTTTAGAACACTTACCTTTAATTTATGAGCCAGCTTATAAGGTGAAACAAGAGAATGCTGAACAATTACAAATCCTTGTTAAACTGCTGCAACGCCCTGATGTTGACCATGCGGTGAACATTTGTGACGCGGACCGCGAGGGAGAGTTAATTTATAGGGAAGTATATGAATTTGCAGGTGTGAATAAAAAGCAATCTCGTGTATATAAATCCTCTTTTGAAGCGGCAGAATTAGAGACAGCTCTCAATCGATTAGAAAGTGCGTCTAAATACGATGGACTCGCGTATTCTGCTAAAGCAAGGCAGTATCTGGATTATCTATTAGGGATGAATATAACCAGGGGATGTACCACAAAATTAGCACAAAATAAGTTCTTATTGTCATCCGGCCGTGTACAAATGTGTTTATTAAATGAGATACGCCAACGCGAATTAGCAATTGAAAACTATAAAGAACAATCTTATTATCATCTGCAGCTAATAACAGATTTAGGACTTAAACCGGTTATGAAAACAGAAGACCAAGTGTTAAACCCATCGCCATTAAGAAGTTTAGGAGAAGATTTAAAAGGACAATATCTTGTAGTAGAAGAGTTTAAAGAGGGAACCAGGAAGAAGAATCCTAAATTACTATATAACTTAACAGACCTGTATAAAGATGCTCATGCGCAATTACAAATTAATGCTGAAACTTCCAGAAAACACATTCAAACTTTGTATGAAGAAGGTTTCATAACCTACCCTCGCTCATCTTCTAGGCATTTACCTACAGAACAAGTGGACCGTGTAAAAGGTGTTATGCAGGCACTAGCTAAGAGTCAGTATTCTTTACTGGTACAATCCGTCGACATTGAAGCAATTGATGTGAAACATAAAACGTTCAATGATGAGCTTGTATCAAGCCATTTTGCTATTATACCGACGACTAAACAATATCAAGAGGAAGGTCGTCCAGAGATTGAAAAACAACTATATAGCCTCGTGGTAAAACGTTTTGTGGGTAATTTCATGCGTCCTGCAGTATACCTGGTAAGAGAAGTATCGCTTATTGACGCGATGGGAAATAACTATCAAACAAAAGAAAGTGTACTTCGAGAAAAAGGGTTTCTAGAAGTGTTTCAAGAGGAAATAGAGGAAGAAAGTGTGGAAGTATTTAAAATTCCTATCATGCAGAAAGGACAGGAACTTCAAATTTGCGATTTTGAGTTACAGGAATCCAAAACAAAGAAACCAGCTCTACACACAGAAAGCTCAATTCTGACTTTCATGGAAACAGCAGGACGGAAAATTGACGATGAACATTTAAAGGAATTAATGAAGGGGAAAAGAATTGGAACCGTTGCAACCGAAGCGACCTTTATTCCGGCTCTACACGAGAAGAACTATATAGCCATTGAAAAAGGGAAAATTACAACGACTCCAATTGGCCGTTCCTTTATTGAGCAATTCCCTGTCTCGCAAGTCAAAGATCCATTATACACAGCTGAAATGGAAGGGATGATTTATCGCATTGAAAAGAATGAGATGAGTTATAAAGACTTCATTGCACAAACCAATGAATTTATACAAAAAATAACGCAAGAAATTATAAAAGTTCCTGACGCAGCTTCGTACAATTTAATAGAGAGCTGGAAGCAACAAATAGAAGTATGCCAATGTTCTTGTGGAAATGGAATAATTTTAGATAGAGGGAAATTTTTTGGGTGTAGTAACCATCCAAACTGTAAAGTTGGAATACCCAAAAGAATAAAGGAAAAAACAATTCCTGCAGCACAAGTTAAAAAACTGTTTGAAGAGAATAAAACGGATGTTATAAAAGGATTTAAATCAAATGGCAAAGAGTTTTCTGCTTATCTAGCATTTATAAATGGTGAAGTAAGCTTTAATTTGCCTACAGTTGAAGAATTATCACTCGGACGTTGTCCAAAATGTCAAAATGGACACATTTTAAAACGTGATACGTTTTTTGGGTGTTCAGATTATCAAAGTGGATGTAATTTTGCAATATTCGCTAAAATTAAAGGGAAGAAATTATCTGATAGCCAGATTAAGAAATTATTGAAGAATCGTGTTACAGACTTTATTCATGGTTTTAAAGGAGAGTACGGAGAATTCACTGCAGCTATCCGATTAAAGGAGGACCTTAGAATTTGTTTTGAACGTCCAACAACAGATGATCGTACAGTAGGTAAATGTCCATTATGCCAGAGTAGGGTTATAATAGGGAAAACAAACTATCTATGTGAACAATACAAAAAGGACTGCGATTTCATCATTTCAGGAATGATACTCGAAAAAAAAATAACAGCTAGTCAAATTAAGAAATTACTAGAAAAGAATATGACTGATACAATTCAAGGATTTAAATCAAAAAAAACGGGGGAATTATTCGGTGCAAAATTAACATATGACTCCGCACAGAAGAGACTTACGTTTGTAAATGAGAAGAAGAAATAATATCGCAAAATCTTAAATTTCATATATAAAATTAATCAGAATTATGATATGATGAAGGTAACAAAATACTTCTAAAACTATCTTGCAAAAGGACACACCTACGCATACATATGCCATAGGTGTGTCCTTTTTTATGTATTTTTAAGATTTCAAGACTCAAAAGGGGGATTTATATTGTGTACTACTAGTGTAGCATCTACTAATGTTTCTTTTGAAAAATTGAAAAGTCAGGAAGAGAATGAAAAAAGCATGGCGTCTATATGCCCGAATTGTAAGAAACGTTCATTTAAAGAACTATATAATGATTATCCAAAATGGATACAGTTTTGTCTATGTTGTAATTATCGAGAAGTAAATACATTGGAAAGTCCGTTTGTTTATTAGAGGCAGCTATTTACGTATTTTAAGTAGGAGGAAGAAATTTCGATATGAAAATATGGATTAAAGCTATTTGTATAACATCATTCTTATTTCAAATGTCAGCATGTAGTAGTTCGACGCAAATGAACGATTCAAAACCTGCTCAAACAGTACAAAAGGGAATGCAACAGCACGTAGAAGGGAAAAATATTGTTAATATCCCAGAAGCTTATAAGGGGAAATTAAAAGGCTTAGAGACAGTTAATGGGAAGGTAATACATATAAAGGACGGAGATACGATAGACGTGAATGTAAAGGGGGAGAAACAAACGGTAAGGTTACTGTTATTGGATACCCCTGAGTCTGTATCTCAAAAAATTCCACCACAAAAGATGGGGAAAGAAGCTTCTTCCTTTTTAAAGAAAGAGCTAGATGGGAAAAGTGTAACCTTGGTTTATGATCAAGGACCAAAAGAAGACAAGTACGGTAGGAAATTAGCATATGTATTTTGTGAAGGGATACATATAAACGAGTTAATGATCAAATCAGGCTATGGTATTGTAGCTTACATTTCAAAACCTAACACTACTTTGCTACCACAAATGCTAGAAAGCGAAAAAGAAGCAAAAGCATCAAAGACTGGCGTTTGGAACATAAAAGGGTATGTGGATGAAGAGAAACATCATTATAACCGTAATGATGCAGCTTAGCACCCTAATCCATTGCAATACAAATATTTGTGTAAAATGGAGGTTTTTTGAATGGATGAAAACAAAAGAAATATGCTCTTATCCTTTATCATTTCAATTTTATTTATTTTCGCGAGTCTATTGCCATTTAGTAATAATGAATATGTGTATGTTATCTCTAAAATTGGTGCTGCAGCTGGTGTAATAAATATTGTGATGATGAGCGTTTTCTTATATTTTCAAAGCAAAAAAACAAGACATTTATTAAATTAGTAAATTAAGACTTAATAGTTTTCCTTACTCGTATCTTTTTAACCTTGGTAAGGAAAACCGTAAAGGAGTGTAAATGTTGAGTCAAGTACCTGGATTTTTGAAGTTTGTTTTAGCGAAAGAAAGACGGTATGTATATTTAGCTGTAGCAGAAAAGAAAAATAAAAGGGTACATACACATATTGTATATGGATTTGGTCCGCTAGAAAAAGCATTAGAAACCATGTACGAAATGCGTGATGATTTTGAGAATCTTTTCCCTCTAGAATTAAAAGAGAGGGGATACGATTGGGAAGATATCAACGATTGGATACTTTCTATTGAAACAGGGTATTCGAAACACGGAAATAAACTAGTCATATATTAGCAAGTGTTTTGCATTAAAAAAACAGGTGAGGCGAAAATAAGATGTCGATCATTCAAAAGTATCACATTGCAATTGCTTGGACGATAGCTACTAGTGCAATGCTTATAAGTTTAATTTTTAGTGAATGGATGAAGCCACCTCCATGTGATTTGTGCTGGTATCAAAGGATGGCCATGTATCCATTAGTATTAATATTGGGTATAGGAATGTATAGAAAAGATTCTAATGTAAGCATATATGCATTTCCATTTGCATGTATTGGATTAATAATATCTGTCTATCAAATTACGATTCAGGCTTTTCCAACAAGTGAAATGAAGATATGTTCAGTAGGCGTTTCTTGTACAGAAGATTATTTGAATTTGATTGGTTTCATCTCGATTCCTATGCTATCTTTTGTTGGATTTTTAGCCATCATAATACTTTTATATATTAAACCAGATAAAGAGACAAAAGAACAAATAACACAGCGATTATAATCGATATACTCATACAAACACAAAATACTTATAACTTAAAAATAAAAAAAGAAATTAAAAAGGAGAATTTAAAATGACAACTATTCAAGCAGGTAATGAAATGCACAAAATCCCAGAGGCGGATGTAGAATTATTAAAGATTATGGCCCATCCAGTTAGGTTACAAATCGTGAAGGAACTAGAACACCGCAAGATTTGTAATGTAACACAATTAACGGAGCTATTAGATATTCCTCAATCTACCGTATCTCAGCATTTATCTAAGATGCGTGGCAAGATTCTACGCTCGGAAAGAAAAGGATTAGAGATGTACTATCATATTGCAAATTCCAAAGCATGTCAGATTGTAAGTGTGCTAGGTTTATAAATACCTCAAATTAAATAGCGGATTATGAAATCACAAATAAAATAAGGACAGCTATGCCAGGCTGCCCTTATTTTATTTGTGATTTTGCATATATTTGTGCGCATTTAGTATAGCAAAAATTATTCTTTTCTATCAAACTTCAATCTTATTTTTCTCAATATGTTTTGTTTACTTTTATATTATAATAAACTTAATTCTTTTTATTTATCTATATTTCCTGGGGTGAATCCTTTTACCAAGGATTCCTTTTTTATTTTCACCACTTCATAAATTAACAAAACTTAATTACAAGCAGATAAATATTTATAAAGAAACTGTTGAAATAGCCTGTTTATAAAGGAATTGGTGCTTTCCATTACTGGAGACTAATACTGAAAATTTATCAACAGCAATAATGATTCCAGGTACTCTTACTCCGTTTATTAGAAATATTGTTACTACTCTTTGTTCCTCTATTAATTTTTTATAAAAACCTTCTTGTGTATACATGAATAGTTTCCTCCTCTCCTTAAATATTCTACTCTTTTTGTGAATGTAAAAGGAATAGTATAATCATACTATTTTCAGGGTTATTTTATAAAAATAAAAGCCCTTACAATGAAGTAAAGACCTTTGTTTATTTATGTATTAGTTCTTATTTTCTTGGGTGAATTTTTATTATAGGATTCCTTTTAATATTGCTTTTAAATTAATAAATTCACTGCATGAATTTATTAAGGAGAGTCTTACACCCTAATTAACACAAAGTAAGTATATGTAACATACAAAGAAATCCTCCCTGCAAATAATAGTGTATTAATTGCAGGGAGGATTTCTGCAGTTATTACATTCCTTCACCATGGGTAGTATATTGTATAATTTCCTGCTTTTGTACTGCAAGCATTGCCTCGCCGTGAGTGTTACTTAAAGTGATTGGTGCTACTAGCATTAAACCAGAGAACAAAAGTCCTGCCGTACTAATTAGTATTTTTTTCATCATTTTAAAGCACTCCTTTTCTCCATTTCAATTTTAGCCTTGTACCCCACACGGAAGTATTCGCTTACTTTTGAGTGGTTACCTTCATCATAATACTTGTTTGCTAATTCATCAGCATATATTTCGACAAAGTGCCATAAATTTTCTTCTTGGAGATAATGGATTCCTTCAACAATAATCTTTTCGTATTCATCTATAGTTGTATTCTGTAATCTTGCATTTAGAATTGTTAAATGATGATAATATTCTTTATTATTTTGTGCATTACTAATTTGCAATCCTTTATCTATATAATTAGCAGCTTCATTTACATTGCCTAGTTTCTCATGTTCTTTAGCTAACAAATACATTGTTTTGCAGCTACCTTCTAGTGCCTTGGAGAGATAATTGATTGCTAGTTGAGGCATATTTTGATCTGAATATAGCAGTCCTATATTATGACGAATCATATGAGTAAGTTGTGTTTGATCTTGTTTGGTTGCAATATCTAAAGCGGAAAGAAAATACTCTTCAGCTAACTCGAATTGCTTTAGGGAAGTACTTGCAAGTCCCAAAATATTATTACATGAAGCTACATTTATTTCATACCCAACTTCCTTAGAATAGATTTCTTTCGCTTTATTACTGTATGTTATTGTATTTAGTGGTTGGAACTGATAATAGTTGAAAAGGGCATACTGATAATTAAATTCCGCATGTTCTAATTCATCCGGAATAAGAGATAGAAGTGTTTCAGCTTTGTGATAGAAGTGTTTGGCGTCACTATATTGTCCAATCTTCATTGCATGTATAGCATTGAACAGATAGTAGTAGTAATTGAGCATGTCTGTGGTAGACCCTTCAATATGTTCTCCAGGTTTTACTAAACCTGATGTATTATTTATCAAAAGATTATACCTAAACTCTAGTAACGAATAGTAAATAAGAAGCGTTTGATCTTGTTCCATTTCGTCGATAAGTTTTTCAACATCTGATCTTAGATTTTTTGCTTTCAATAACTTTTGAGAGCGCATAGCTTTGTACCAATCGTTCATTAATTTAGTAATCTTTTCGTTTCCTTTTGCTACAATCACATAGCTTCCCCCTTTGTATATATATATCTATATGTTTTTATCATAGCAGTTAAATCCATATTATTACAGATGTTAGTAGTTTAAAAGAATATTTCTAAACAATTAACTGAAAATTATGTATTGTTTTGTAGCCAATTTGGATTCCTCTTCATATTAGGCTAAAATAAGTGAGGAGTATAAATCTACCATAGCGACGAGGGGAAGACAGTGAAAAACCATACAAAAGGGCCTAAAGGGCAATTGTTGCAAACAAATAAGAAATGGTCTCACCTAAAGCAAAACCAGCGTGAAATCATATCAAATTGGCTGAGAGAGGTTTATATAGAGAAGGTTAAGGTGCATAACCGTAGATTGAAACCGAGAGAACATGAGAATGTTTTAGAAAGGGTAATGAGTAAAATCTTTGATCGTGAAATTTGGATTCCGGATTACGAAGTCGAAAAGTATTACAAAGGAATGATAAACAAATGGTATAACAAACACATTTCATTGGAAGAAAAAAATGATAAGGAGGAGAAAATATGAAACATAGTATCGGAAAAGTGAGTACTTCATATATAATCCGTTTAATTTTAGATGATTTAAACACATTTATTACAACAGGAAAAAGGCAGTGTAATTTCTGCTCAGAATCAAAAAAATCCTCTGTGGAAGAGCTAATTGGGGATTGGTTGGAGTGGTTTGATGATTACCCAGAAGGTATATCACCAGATGAATTAAAAGAAATTGAAAAAGAAATAGGAGAATTAATGGGGAGTATGTCAATATGGTCTCATCATACAGAAGAAAGAGAAGAATTTATAAAGCGATTTAGCGATTATTTTGGGAAATTTATAGGTTTCTTTAAATTAGTTAGGGATGTATACCGGGAAGAGTTGAAATATGAATTGTCATATTAATATCTTATGTACCTACTATTATTATAATATGAAACATTAATTCATGTCTTTTAGAAGAATAAAATAAAGGGTAATTGGACTCGTAATACAAAAGATTTTTTTTATAAATAATATTTACTAATTATTACTTAAAATAGTAATGGGTGGTATAATTCATCTGAAAGTTAGATAGTAATTTATTATAAAAAGAGAGGAGAAAGAGAATTAATGAGTTTTTTAAAAGAATTAATAAGTTTTTTCAATGGTTTTGATTTAGGACCTAAAATTGCACTGACAGCATTAGCTACAATGTGCTCTACAACTGTAGTAAACTTAATTCAGATAAAACTGAAAAACCATAAGATAGATCCAGAAATGCTTAGTATCTACAACCAGATTCTAGATCAAAGGAATGTAAAAAAGGAAAAATCAAAAAATAGTAAAGGTCTTAGTAACTTCATAGCAACTATGTTTGCAATTATATTTATTAGTGAACTATCAAAATCAATGAAAAAAACACAGAAGAGAAAAAATAGAAATAAACTTATTATTTCTGCATTATTTTTAGAGAGTAAGATGAAAAAAATACATAAAGCTTATTTTACTATCGGGTTCGGAAGTATATTATTACTAGCATTATCGTTCTATTTTTCAATTCCCTTATACATAAATATAATTCCTTTTCTTTTTGCAATATTAACTTGCAGTTATCAATTTTTACTTAATTACCGAATAAAGAGTGGTTTGTTTGGAACAAATGATTATGAAGCAAGGGAACTAATAGAATTTATTATCCGAAATAATGATAAAATTAATGGGAATAAGATTTTCAATGAAGAAGCAATATCCAATACTATTGTAGATTTTTCAAACTATGTGAAGAAGGTGCAGTTATTAAATGAACATTGATTTTGATAAAATTACATCTTATTTATATAAATCTATAGATATCCTGTTACTAAAACAGCCAGAAAGAACAGCGTACGGTATCGTACTTGGTGTTGTACTTATTGGAGTGAAAAATGTTGTAGCTGAATTCACAACAGGAAATATTAAGAGTGCCATTCATAATTTTAATACAATCTCAGTTTTTTGTTTAGGTATTATTCTAGTAAGACTAGATATACTTTTTAAGCGAGAGCCATTAAATAAAGATGTAATGATCAAACTGAACACCCTTAAGGCAATTATTAAAGAAGGGAATTTCACTCAAAAGCAACAAAGAGAATTATATAGAAATTTTATACAAAATATATCCTCAGATATTGATTTAGGTGAAAGTAAGAATAAAGGTAACGCTACAGAGCAAAGTTCTTAATTCAATTAGCATTAATAATTAATGATTTTTCAAAGGTTTCAATTCATAATATTGAACAACGTATGCCATTATTCACTTTGAGATGAAATGTGTCTTTTGTTCTAATAAACGATAATTTTTGGAATAGCCATGTGACTTTAGTGAAGAAAAACCTGAATTTAGGTCTGTAGCGCTATATTGGTACCAAAGACGCTTTAAAGTTTCAATAATAAGGTAAAACAGTAAAAAGCACCTTGTTTAGGTGCTTTTTTTTATGTTGGCATCAATTCATTTTTATTCGAACTGCCTTTTTTCTAATCGATCAATAGCTTCACGTTTCTTTTCATTATTAATATTCGTATAAATACTAGTTACCTCTACAGAAGTATGGCCAAGTTGATCGCGTAGCAATACCAAATCCTTGTTTTCTTTATAGTGATTTGTAGCATATGTGTGTCGTAGTTTATGAGGGCTACGCTTCTCATCAAATGCACTTGAATATTTATCACATAACTTCTGTATAGCTCTAACAGTTAACTGTGTATATTTCCCCTTATAATTTGTTACGAAAAGTAAGTCTTCATCTTGAGGGCAGTTATATTTACTAGGACGAACCTTAATGTACTCCTGAATATCATCTAAGCAAGAGCGAGTAGCTAATACGGAAGATCTCTTATTACCTTTACGCGTCACTTTTACTTTCCCCTGACGGAAGTTTATACTAGATATAGTAAGACTAGCTACCTCAGAAACTCGAAGGCCAGTACCTAAAATGAGGCTTATGATGGCTATGTCTCTTTCTTTATCACGCTGAAAAAAACTATATTTCTTTGGTGATATATCTTTCAACATTTCACCATAATCATTTGCTAGAAATTGAAGAAAAGCTACATCATCTTTTTCATTAAATATCATATTTGCAACGTCATCTGCTCTTGCTGCTGCATCTACTTTTTCCTTATGCAGTTCAATTTTCTCCATTACATTACGTGAGATGTAATTTTCCCCTTGTTCATTTTCTGTATTTTGAGCTAAGTATTTGAATAGGGATTTTAAAGCAGAGAAAGTTCTATTAATAGCTCTTGTCTCAATACCTTCTCCCTGTAGATATCTTTGAAAAGTTCTAGCTTCATTTAATGGTAGATTTTCTAGTGTTGTAATTGGTACATCACATATATTAGTGACCACCTTACCGTTTTCAACGGCTAATCGATTACTTATAAGCCATTTTAGAAACTTTTCAAATTCAGTAATGTAAGCATACAATGTAGCAGGGGAGAGGGCTGTTTTCATTTCTGCATACTCTATGATATACCAGGGCATTTTACTTTTATGTTTATCTATTAGTATTTTAAACTTTTCTTTTTCTTGATAGCTTTTTCTTCTCTTTGATGTTCCAATCTTTTTAGATCCTTCTTATGGATGCAAAAGGAATAGTTTAATGTTATCATTTTTATAGTATATAAAGATTTTAAAATAATACTTTTATATGATTTTATATAAAAAATAATTACCTTACAAAATTGTAATGTATATGTAATCAAATGCAATGGTTATTACTTTTCACGTCACATACAATAAAGTCTGAATAAGTGCTGAACATATACTTACTCTTTATATAAGATAATATCTATATTAATTCAGTAAGGAGATTAAGAAATATGAATGTCATACATATTGGTTTTGGAGATTCTGCTTGTGGAAATTTAAAAAGTGCTTTCAGTAAAAATAATGAATACAAAAACGAACAAATTATTTGTATTAACGAGGATTTTTCAATAGGTCCTATTTATAAATTAGAATCAAATGAGGGGCTACAAGAAAGAAAACAATGGCTGAAAGAAGTTTTAACAAAAACGGGCTCAATCTTAGATAAAGATTATTTAGGTTGGATTGAAATAACCCTTAATAAAAATTCACATATTGCAAAAGAAATTCCAACTGATAGTAAAGTGATTATATGGCATGGTGACAATGCATCTGATCAGATTGGTTTAAGATTTGTAGCATTTTTACTCCAAAATAATAATATTCAATTTGAAGAAGTAAATGTTACGGAGTACAGTCGCCAAATAGAGTATAAAGTGCATAATTTACAAAACAAGGAAATCCCGCATGTGATAAAAAGTCTAGGAGAAATGCCTCCAGAATTAACTTTGGATGCTCTTCAATTGAAAAAGAGTATGTCCTCTCTAACGATTGAAAGCCTAATAAATGATTGGGAGAAATGGGCCCAAACAAAGGACGTATTAAGAATAATATTAAAAGGAAAAATAGTAGCTGTGCCTGAAGATTATTATGATCTATCTATTTTAGAAAATACATCAAATGAATATCAAAATGCATCTCGTGTAGTTGGAGATGTAATGGGAGAGAGTGATCAACGTATAGGAGATACATATTTAGCTTATCGAGTATATCAATTGATTCAACAAGGGAAATTAAGTTACCAAGGAGACTTAGGATTTTTAGGGGAATTTGAGATTCGTTTACCTTAAATAGCGTATCAAATTAGAAATTTTAAAATACCCCCAAAAGAAAAAAATATATTTTTCTTTTGGGGGTATTTCTTTACTTAACTTAATAGTGATGCTATCCCTATCAATAATCATTGTTATTTAATATTGAATGCTTTTCATATTTTACTGTAAGACAACAATAATGCAGTTTAAGACTGAATCTAGCAATGAAGGATTTCTCATTTCGTATCACAGTGATTATTTAACCATTAAAGTTTCATCTGATTTTACAACTGGAGAAACATAATTAGGAATTAACAATACTGTTTATAATGAAACTGATCCGTTCGAGATATGAGACCGGATTATTCCAATCATTAATGAAACATTTGTAAATTGGGATTACTATTAGAAGAAACTGTACTATAGCGATTTATCAAATGAGCTGTCCATATGGATGGCTTATTGTATTTTTTGCTTAGCGTGAGTTTTTTAGTGCTGGCGGTATCCCATTACTATCAAGCCAATATAACCATACTACTTCCAAAATGGAAAAAGTGGTACATCTAGGATAATAAACTGCATATATTAAACCTTCTCTTATTGTTAGCTTTTAATAAGAAGAGGCAATGTGTATCCAAATTATATTTTAAAATATCCCATGGTGAATAATTTGATTAGAAAGAAGGATGTAATTATACACATTTAATAGGTTTGGGACATGAAGTGTTAAAAGATTATGGCTTAACAGAGACATATATATTTCATTTTATAAAGTACGATTAACGTGTAGTATAACCACCATTTGCAAAGATAATTTGACCGTTAATCCACCAACCTTCAAGAGTTAAGAATTTTATGATTGGTGCAATATCTTCAATTTTAGTCAATTGATTATGTAATGTTTGTGATTTATGAAATGCCACAGTTTCATCTGTCTCTTGCTCGTAGAAGAAAGGTGTATCCATTGGTCCTGGTGCAACTGCATTAACAGAAATACCACGGTTCATAAATTCTTTTGATGCTGCTCGTGTATATTCTTCTACCGGTGCTTTTCCACCTGCATAAGTTGAATAGTATCCTGTATATGCTGCTAGTAAGGAAGTCGCTAGTGTAATAATCTTTCCGTTGTCATTCATTTGTTTTTCAGCTTCTTTAATAAAGAAGTATGCAACTTTCGAATTCACTTTATCCATTTCATCAAATTCTTCTACAGAGGTTTCAGAAATTGGTTTACGTAATACTTTTCCCACTGTGTTAATAGCAATGTCGACTTTTCCGTATTTTTCGACTGCAACTTGAAACATCTCCTGAATTTTAGTAATATCTGTTAAATCAGCTTGAAATGATATTGCATGGCCACCTGCTAGAGTGATATCTGAGATAATGTTTTCAGCATCTGTTTGTGATTGCTTACTATGATAATGAACAAGAATCTTAGCTCCTGCAGCAGCGTACATTTTACTTAATAAGCCACCTAAATTTTTAGCTCCTCCAGTAATAACAACAACTTTTCCATTTAAAGAATCAAATTTTGCCATAAAACATACCTCCTAATTGTAATTAATTATTAGTTTAAACTTTAAAGTACGCTTTAGGGCAAGCGTTATTTTGAGTTTCTTGTTTTGTTATTTACGTGCTATTGGTAAGGGCTTTAGTTGTATGAAAAAACATGGGTAAAATATTCACTTTGAAAAATATATTTTTAACTTATATGTAAGGTGATATATTAAAAAAGGCTAGTATAATATATTTTTGAATAAATAATATAAAGGAGCTTTTTTATGTTTAATAAGTTATATTCTTACCTCTTATCTGAGAGATATATAGTAGAAGCATTAAAAGTTCATAAAGAAGATAGTTTACAATATTTTATAAGAAAAAAATATTGTAGGGATTTAATATTAATAAGATTTTTGATGTTTGTAATTTT
The DNA here is from genome assembly GCF_027715825.1 of Bacillus cereus group sp. Bc061. Taxonomy (NCBI): domain Bacteria; kingdom Bacillati; phylum Bacillota; class Bacilli; order Caryophanales; family Bacillaceae; genus Bacillus; species Bacillus cereus group sp. Bc061. The sequence goes on along the minus strand of NZ_JAQFTZ010000015.1, from coordinate 32,200 downwards.
TGTACCTATATCAATTTTTATTTTTGCTCTTATAATTTATGGTACTAGCTCCTTTTTTGCTGGTATTAATATGAGGGCTGGGGATATTACTATCCTTTTGTTAGTTCCTGTGACATTACTTTTCTTTATGAATATAACAAATACCTCCATTGTTATGATTGATTCGATAAAGAAAACTTTTAAAACTTTAAAATATCTCAATCCTTTTTACTCTATATTAAACAAGCCTTTTTTATTCATATTTAAATTAATATTCGAATTAGTATTTGGCTCCCTTTTTATTATAATTTCATCTCTGCTTACTATGGGAACAATATTCGATTCATTTGGTATGGATTTTTACAACTTGGTTAATAGCAAAGATGGGGGGATAAGTTTAGTATTTTCAACCTTCGTTTTACATACATCTATTTATTTGTTCATAAGAGTTTATGGACATCCTTTTAGAACAACTAATCAAAAAATGAAAAAGTTAAAAATTAAATTCTATTTGTGGCTTTGTTCATTAATTGTAAGTATAGTTTATATATTTGCATCTATCTTCAATCATATGAATGGTTCCCAAGCAATTTATTTTATTTTTGCTTTAATGATTGCGTTAGAAAGGACTATAACGCACTATAAAAACTTTATGGTTTTTTTACAAAATGAAAATTTGTATGAAGAGCCATAGAGTGTTGATTTGAATCTTAGTATTAGGAATATTATGTTAAGGTGAAAATCACATAACAAGTTAGACTCCCGTCAATATAGGTGTTTTTTACAAGTATAGTATGGTGATTTTCAAAAAAGAAGTATTTTAAACAATATAAAGTCGACTCAGGAAATCTCTTTTTTATCTATAACACTATATGGAGTTGGATTTATTAAGAAGTTTGAAATAGTTGTAGGAAAAGGTTTTATATTATTGCAGATGGAATTTGTGCATATGTGAAGGATACAAAAAATATTATTGATAGAAAAGTAAAAAGTAGGCTGGGCTCTTTCAATTATACTATTTGAGGAACTCAGCCTCACTGTGGTGATTACAGTTTTGCTAAATTATCTTGTAAGTGAATTTACTAATAGGCAAATAAAAATTGATGTTTTTATTCTTTCTTTTTAAACAAGTTACTAAAAAACAATATTAGAAATATTCATTTCAATCTATTTACCATTTCATTTTGCCGTCTTCACCGAACTTATGCTCAATGTATTTACCTTCTTTGTTTCTAACTGATGCTTTAATATCGTGGAGCATATGCCCTATGGTACCATATTCTGGTTTGTCATTTAGGTAATACCATGCGCCACCGCTATTACTTTCATTTGTTGCTATTCCGTTCTTCACATACACCCATCCAGTCATCATTTCTCCTTCGTTAAATATGTTGCCGTCATAGTTTTTATTGTTGTTTTTAGGATTGAAGTAATAAGTTTTATCTTTAATGTCAATCTTACCAGTTACCATTTCCCCTGATTTGAATATATCGCCTGCCGAGTTTTTAATTTCGCTTTTTTTAGGATTGAGATAATACCAGTTAGTACCAAGTTGCATCCAATCGGTTTTCTTTACTCCTTTTTTATCAATAAAAGACCACGCGTTATTATCTAGTTTTCACTCACCCTGTAGTATCGCTTGTAATGTTGAATCCCCCCATGTCAAGTCGATGAAATTTTGTTTGCTCGTTTGCAGGTGCTTATCTTCCAATTCTTTTATTCTTGTATTCAATGTTTTTAGTTTGAGCTCTTTCCCAAGACCGTTAACTGGGGTCTGTAATAGATTAGTTCTTTTTTTAATCTTTTCATCTAGTTCAACAATGATCTGCATATTTTTTTGTAATTACCCCAAGATTACCCTTATCAAAAAAGTGTTGTAAGCTTTGCTCATGCATGTATTTTAAAAACGTTATATGAACAACTGCAAGCTTAGTGTATAGAGGAAAACTTGCTACTTCATGGTTACTCGAAGCACGTTCTATAAGAGATTCGAATGAGTATTGAATGTGATTGGCCCAGTTACCGCGAGTTGTATATATATCATTTCCAGCATAATACACCGCATTAGAATTAGAATTCAATGATTTTTCGAGTGTTAGCATGTTTGAATTTAGTGTCTTAAAATCTATTTTAAGATTATTTACATATTCGTTATCAAATTTTTGGTCCATTAGAGCCAAAATTTGTTTTCTCATTTCTATTATCTGTGCTTGCCATTGCTAGAGATCTAAAAGTGTCATTAAAATTTGGAACATCTTTTTGGGCATCTTTAATAAATTGGAAAGCTCGATTAATTCCTACCTTCGTTGTGTCTTTAGTGGCGAATGTCTTAAGAAACTTTTCTCTTAAAGTTTTATCTGAAATAATCTTCTCCACCTGTATCCCTATATCGTTGAGTGTGTGTGGTGAAATTACTGAAATGTTATCCTCTTCAGCGGCAAATGCCGAAGTATTGTTCCCCAAAGTGCTGACTCCTAATGTCATGGTTGCTACTGATGCAAGAAACGCCTGTTTGTATTTACGTTTCGCATCTTTTCGATTTTTATACTTCATACGTGTACTTCCTTCCTAGCATATTTTACGAATATTTGTATCACATCAAATAATGAAGTGATCTGCTTGATTACAGGCTTGTTGATTTATGTTGTACACGATAAAAAGTGTTATTGGTTAATGCAATAAATTTAAATGTTGTTTAGATTGTAATATGTTTTTGAAGAATTATAAAATTGGGAATTTAGGAATTAAGACTAGGTGAAACAAGATTTTTTGCTTGTATTACGCACATTAGACATGTTAGGAAGTTAAAAATTGAATAGTATAATTTAATTTGATATCAAATTAAGTCAATTGGTCTTGGTGCGAATACGTTAACAGAAATACCGCCATGCATAGATTCCTTTGAGGATACCCGTGCATCTTCAGCTACTAGTATTTTTTATGCGGATAAATAGATATACAATATTAAAAGGTATTATTTGACTAGAATAAAGACATTAAAGTTATTGTAAACTACAAAAAAGTAAAGGAATATTAAATTAATAGAAAAGGGTAATGTTATAAAGTTAAGTAGGTGAAATTATTGAGGGTTTAAATTCTATAAGTAATTGTTAGAAATTATGCGTTTAATGAATTGAAAGTCCTATTTTAAAGATTATAAACACAATATAAAAAATAGAAATATCGAACAAAAGTATAAGGGAAATAGTAAGGAGAGTATTAAATGAATGTTTTTTATACATATAGACAACAAGCAGAAATATTTAAAAAAATTGAACATCCTGTTCGTTTGGGTATATTGCAGCAATTAATCAAACGAGGTAACTGTAGTGTAACTGAACTATGTGATTTATTAGAGCTTCCACAATCTACAATATCTCAACATTTATGGGTTTTAAAAAGTCTGCATATTGTAGATTGTAAGAATGAAGGTAAGATGAAGATATATAAAGCTTGTCATGAGGGCGTAATAAGAATCGTTACTTTATTGGTGAAAGAATGAAATGTAAATTATAAACGTAATATTTTATCAGGTGATTTATGTAATGTAGGAAATACCATAATGTGATAATACTTTAGCACTAATCACAAATATAATAATAACGGAAGGAAGGAATATGAAAGCAGTCGAGCGAAAAATTAGAATTCTGTATTTAAAAGAAAATCATTGCGGAGAATGTAATTATAGAGATAAAGAATTTCAGTATTGTATTCAAAACTGTGAGGTAGGCCAAGAATTAAACAAATTATATGAAAAAGGATTTAAGAAACGCTCTAAACAAAGGAAAGATAAAGAAAAAATTTGGGATGAAAAGTGTGAATATGCAACTTGGTTATATGAAAAAGGAATAGAATATCCAGTTATTGCGAAGATATTGGGTTGTCATATTAGTAGTTTATACAGGGAGCTCAAAAAAAGAGGGGATTTAAAGAATCCTAGTAATAAAAGATTAAAGGATTTTAAGTTTTATGTATAGATTTTTTAGGAGAAGTATTCGTAGTGAATATAAACCCTTATAAAAAATGACATATCTATTGAATTAGTCTACTACAAAATGAAAGTGATTTTTATTTTACAAAGTTACAGAGAAGGAAACTATTCAAGATGGCACAATAGATGAATGAGGTATCGGGATTCTTGAACTTAATTTAGGAAAAATAATCGATATGTATATTTTAGCTTAGTAGAAAGTAAAAGAATGCACACTTATACATTCTTATAGATATGGATTCGCTAGAGTAGATGTCAGAAAGTATGCTCTGAGAAATGTTTTTCACCCTCTGCCAGGAGTGAAGCAACATCATTTTTTTCCTTCACATGATTATAAGTTGTATACACACTTTTAAGATAGATATCTAGTTTTTATTCTTTATTATATATTATCAAAAATTAGTTATGCTAAAGTAATTTTTAGTAAAATTCATAGATTGATATCATGAGATAGTTTAGAGGGCTAAAAAAATTATAAGGAGAAAGTATATGAAATTAACAATTAAAGACTCGAGTTGAATAAAAACTGTTGAAATTTTAATCGGTTCACTCAATTTTTTGAAGAATATTCTTACTAGTGGTTTAGGTTTGATTCACTTAATGAATACCTTTATAAGAGGAACGCAGAAAAAAGTAAAATGGATTTAAATAGCTTTTTCAATAGGTTGAATACGAATTAATTCATAAAAAATTAAAAGTAATGAAGTAAGAGTATTAAGATTAGATTATTAAAAAATGCATATTATAATTTAAAGGAGATTTTAACATGAAATATAGAGCTGGAATACAGATGAAAAATAGTTTCAAAAAATCGTTATTTGTTACTGTTACAGCTATAACTTTAGGTCTAAATACATTTGGAAGTTCTGTTTCTGTGTTTGCTGCTGAGTACGTGATTCCAATAGTAGATCCCAAGACAATGGAACAAAGTCCTGAAGATTCTCAGGAACGTATAAAAAAACAAAATGAAATAAGAGAACATTTCAAAAATATACCACAAAAGACACTTCCTGTTTTAATTGCGGCGGATAAACAGTATCGAGATGCTCACTCTGATTGGAAGACGCGAACGAAAGAATTGGTGGAAAGTGGAACGAAAGATTTTAAAGAATACTATAAAATTAAATATGTTCCTATTCAATTTTACGAATGGGATTCGAAGGGACAAAATCAGTCTGATATAATGTATAATTTTGCTGATGATTACACAAAATATATAACGGATAATTCTAATCTTTCGAGTAGTTTTGGTCTTGTTATTGGGTTTACTGCCAACAAGGATTATGGTAGTGCTTATGGAGGAATGTTACCACAAACGGTAGGTCTAGAAGAAGGTGAATCCATTCCGTTAGTTACTATTAAAGATGTTCCTATCAATAATATGATTTGTAGTATAGAAAGTACAATTAAACATGAGGTATCCCATACTTATAGCGTCCCAGATGATAATAAATGGCTAAGAAATAGTGTAATGTCTTCTAAAGTGGGGATTACAGAATGGTCTTCAACTGAAATGGAAATTATTAAAAAGAATAGGGATCGATATCAAGACCATAAAATTTAGAAGGTTATTGGTTACTGTTCGCCATATATAAGTTTATAAGTATGATGATTTAATTTATTAAATTTTTCAAAGTCTAAGACGCGTTATGATTCTCTTATATTTAAAACTATCAAAAAAGGAAATTTTGTCTTATATAAACAAAACCGAAGTTCATAATGAGACTTCGGTTTTGCTATGTACAATGAATCATTAATTAAGCAGATATTTATATTTTTTTATAACCATTATACGTGAAAATATCTAATTATAAATATTAATTCGCAAAAAGGATATTATTTTCTTTAGAGTTTAATTGGAAATATATTTCTATCATAAGAATTTTTTTATTTCTTCCAAATTACGCTTGGTAGGTACAGTAGAAATAAAGATAACTGGAATGTAATTAACTTTAATAGGCGTATCAGTTATAATACAGGATACGCCTGAGTATTCTGTATTATAACTGATTAAATCTTCATAGTGTACATCTATAAAATTTATTTTTTGTTTGAATGTTGAGTTAATGAATTCCGCTAAATATCTTTTCCAATATTCTCCTTTCTTTGTGTATAGAATTATTTGTGGCGTTTTTTGTTGTAGTTTCATTTGTCGCGTTACTATATGCATAGTTAATAAAGCAACATGAGATACGGATATATTAGTACGTAGACTAGAATTGTTCTTTTTGTATATTTTTTGTAAATTTCTTAATTTTTTGTCGATTAAAAAGAAGATGGCTGAGTGTTTTTTTCTTATATGAGAATTAGTTACATAGTTGCTCCGATTATTAAATTGTAAGAAACTTTGTTTTTTAGGCAACAGAATTTGGTTTAATAAATTTATAAATTCAAAATCACATAATAAGTTCATTCTAAATTTTTCTTCAAGTTTGTATATAAAATCTTTTAAAATTGGACATGAAGGAACCTTTATGGAACGAATGGGTTCCGGATTATTTGCTTTTTTATATGTATACGCTGAACAATTAATTGCCATGATAAAAATAGCAATATCTAAATTTGTTAATTGAATATTGTATTTTTTGAAAATACATTTAGTGATTTCTTGCAATTTCTTATATTTAAATGATTTTTGTATCTGTTTAATTTGCCAATGTTTTAATGAAATTGAATACCCGTTGTTTTTTCTTTTTAAATATAAACAAATAAAAAAAGATAGTTCTTTAATAGAGTCTTTATAGAATATTATGTTTTTAGTTTTTTCAACTGTCGTCAAGTATTCTATAAGTAATTCACGCTTAATTTGTTTGAAAGGCCACTCTTGATCACTATATGCAATAATATATAAATCATAATACATAAGGAGTATATCCACATTGTTTCCTGATAGTCTTAATGGAGATCTTTTTAATCTTATATTGTATTGTTGTAAGTGAGATGTAACATCTTTCAAAATATTCTGCACTTTTTTATTTTGGATATATAATTTTTCAGCTAATACTGCATTAGATGATAGTTTTGTATCTAATAAAATATTTAATGTTTTGAAAAATAGAGTATGTTTCCAATATAAAAATTCTATCTCTCTATTGCATGCATTGAAAGGTTTGTATAATTTTACACCTTTATTTTTGCAAATTTTGATAGACCATTTATTAGGAAGGTTTTTTTGTAAATATAATAAATCTCTTTGGATTGTTTTTGTAGAACAATTAATTTTAATAGCAAGTTCATTTATGGAAAACCATCTAAACTCTTGTACTAAATGTTTCAAAATATGATATTGACGTTTAATTAACATAGCCGATTTTGTTTATTGATTTTTAAAGAAATATTAAAAATCAATAAAATTCTTCCACCTCCAGATTAATAGTTTTTGTAGTAATTTTTATTAAGTATATTTTTATTAAGTATGTTGGACACAAAAATATATTAAGGTATAAAGTGCACTTTAGGGCAAGGTGGGAATTGTACTTAAATCCATTAGGTTTAATTAGTTTAGTTAAAAAAAGTCTATTCGAGCAACGTTAAATTTGTCCAAAATATGGACAAATTTAACGTTGCTCGAATAGACTTATAAAAAGACGCTGTTGACATAACTAGCTTATATTTAAGGAAGGGGAAATGATGGTGGTATTACTTTACCGCTAACTGGTAAATAAATAACCCCAAATGTATAGCAGTTTCATATTGCTAAAGAAAATAAGATTCTTCAACCTTTTTATTTAAAGGTTGAAGAATCTTATTGTTATATACGTATGACTTTCATCGCCAGCATTACTCGTTTATATATAAAGTTATCTATTATTTGGTGTGATTCTTCCTTAAAAAAAGAGCCATACTAAATTTTTTTAAAACATCTATATTGGGGATAATTTGCTGTGTGATTTTTACATCGTTATATTATTATTTATAATAGGGATCAACTTGGTGCGAGTTTTTTTAGTAAACTTTCAGTAAATAGAGCACAAAGTAAGTGTGCTCTTAGAAAAATAATGTTATCTAGAATGTTTCATGAAAGGTTTTAAATTGTAATCAGATTTTTTGTGAGTAAATTTTTAATATTGTATGTCTTATTTAATCTTCTTGAGCCTGTCAATATAAAAAATTATGTGATGAAATGCAGAAATTATGTAGTGAAAATCTTTATTTCATTTATTTGAATTTAATTAAAAACCTAAGTTTAATCAATGTAACAGGGTTTATTATAGTAAGAATAGCGCCTAATAAAATTAAAGTACAACACATGATTAACTCCCACGAAAATGGAGTGCCAAGTAGCAATATAGAAAAAACAACTGCCCATGCAGAATATGTTGTGTTTAAAGCCATTGCTTTTATAGGACCGATTTCTTTGATAGATTGATAATAAAAAAAATAAGAAGCAGTTCCAATTAATGAGGTGAGAGCAATGATAGTAAATTCAAAGTGATGTACTACTTCTAATGTATAGGTTATACCATTAAATAAAGGAATAATAAGTATCCCATATGTCAAAGTAGAAGTTAATTGACGAATTAGAAGGGGTACGGCAACGATTCCTTCTTTTTGGAGCCACTCGCAAACGTAAAGCAAGAGGGGAAGTTATATAAATTGTCCCCGCTCTTGCTTAGATTAACCAGTTCCTTCAATTGGAATCGGTGATACAGGTATATCAAATTCAATATTTGGAGGGCGCCGATTAGAATCTAGTCGGTATTTCCCAAAGCGGTTTACATGAAATGTTAAATACGGACTCAGATCAGACAATACTTCCGCATCAATTTTATTTCCCTCTTGTATATATTCATGAAGAATCCGTGTAAGGTGAAATACATTGTAAAAAATTAAGCAATTAGCGATTAGATGATTGTATTTAATGATTTTTCTTTGACGCTCTCGATTATTTTCTGCAATGATTCCTTCACCACCAAAGAATAGCCATTTTGAAAACCCATTAAAAGATTCACTTTTATTTGTGGCTGCTTGAATTGTACTTCTCAATTTTTCATCTGATAGATACTTTAACAAAAATAAAGTGCGAATGGCACTACCTAACTCTCGAAAAGCTTGATATAACTTGTTCTTTTTACTATATGTATTTAACTTATTTAAAATCGTGGAAGGATGAATTCGTCCCATTTTAATCGACATTACTACACGTAACATATCTTTATAATGATTTCCAATCAAATTCCAATCAATTGAGTGTGAGAACAATCCATCAATATGTTGATAGGTAGACTCTTTACTTGGTCGCAAGAACTTTAAATCTTTCCAATTACGAATACGTGGCATAAGTTGAATCCCCAGTAAATAAGCTAACCCAAAAACAGGTGCATTTTGTCCTTGGGTATCAGCATGGAGAGTATCAGGTTGAATATCAGATTTATTTTTCATGAGAAGATCCAAAATATAAACACCTTCCCAGACACCACAAGGAATGAAGTGGCTAAATAAAGCGATATAAGTGTCGGAGACATGGTAATAACCAATTCCACCATATCCTCCATATCGAATATGATTTTCTGATAATAAATTTTTTTCATATAAATCCCACATTGTGCCATCAGCCGAAGCACTAGTTCCATTTCCCCAATATTTAGGTAATTTAAATCGATTATAGGCATTAATAATCCACTCAATGGCTTTTTGAATGTTTTCTTCTGTAATATGTCTTTCATTTATCCAAGATATATGTTTTCGATCTACACTTCCTAGAGAGCGTGCTGTTTGGGTGGGACCTAAATTACATCCATAACAAAAAGCAGTTGTCAAATAGCGTTCAGGTGGCTTTTCTAACTTTGCATCATGACCAGAAATCGGGCCGAAAAAACGAGTCCAGTTTAACCAATATTCTGTGTCTCCTAATAAATCTAATACATTAATGGGAACCAATTTTTCATCAATACGTTTTCGTACGGCTTTTAACAAAGGAGATACTCTTTTCTTTTTAGGTTTTGTGATAACTGGCTCACCATTACGTAGTGTGACAGCTTTGTTTTTTGGGAAAGAAACGTCTACACTTCTAGCCCTTTTTTCTAGTTTGTTGTAAACTTGCATTTTAAACTCTTGAGCAGTCGTAGGAAGTCCTGCTTGATTGCAAAAAGTAGCGACATTTTCTTGATATTCATCCCAAGAAATTAATTGTTTTCGATAATCTGCATATTTATCGCTTCCTTCTATATATAAGTCTCCAGACTTTAATTCCAACCAAATCTGAGAAAAAACACAGGCTTCAAAATGGCGCCGATGAATCTTTTCAGGAGGAGCGTTCCTTCTCTGATGTGGACGAATCCATCGCCACCATTTTTCAGGTATCCAGGAAAGGTCAACCACAGACGTTGTATGTGAATCAGCTTCATTATTTTTTTGATTAGTTAAGTCCATAATAGGAATCCATTCAGATTTCTTCATTTTATTTTTCACTAAAAATAAAATGGATTGTTCTAACCCTTTATTTTGGTTTGTTGATTTAAATTCTAACGTTTCTAATATTTTCATTAACTCTGCTCTACTGCTTTTTAAATGCTTCCATATAAATGAAAAGTAATTGTTTCCAGCATAAGCTAAATGATTTTCACAATCATCTAATACACGTTGACCAGAGGTTCCGCCAATTATATTTTCTAATTCTTGCACCTTTTCCTCTATCGATCCTTCGGACTGAAATGCAAGTACCGTATTATGTAGAATCGCAATTAAGTTATCAGTTTGTTTTTCTTTCTTTTTTTTCAATTCTTGAAGGGAACCTTCAGACTTTTTATGCGAACTAGCAATCCTCTTTATATACATTTCTCCAATATCATCAATAGTACTTGCAAATTGGACAGATAATAGTGAGACAGCTAATGTATATCTTTTATGCGCCTCCAATTCTTTCATTCGAGATGCATCTAATGTTTTAGCCTCAGCTGCTAATCTTTCAATTTTTGCAGGCGGAATGTGGAGACGTTGAAAAAAATCAGAACCTACATACCGTTCGTTGAGCCAGTTTTTTCGATGTATCCAGCGTCTTAATTGATATAAAGTGGGACGTCCAGGATCTTGTTTCACTACATTCCAATCAGAATAAGTAGAACCTTCCCTACTCTGAAACAATTGATCTATCTTTTGTTTTTCTTCAATTGTTAATGCATCTGAAATGGATTGATATAAAGTACGATATGCTTCAGCATGTACATGGTCTACAGCTTTTGTAAGTGTACTAAAAGCAGGAAGCTCATAGCTGTGTTTGACTAGCTCATCAATTGCAATATTAATGATATCGCTTTTTTCGTCCTTTTCCAATACAGATGTTTTCATAATATTAAACATGACTTGACGAGCTTGGTCATTAAACATTTTAGCTCGACGATATTCACGAATCATAGCGATTTGACGGATTCCTGTACCAGAACGATGATAAGAACTCCATTCTTCTCGCTCTGGTAGATTAAGCTTTGCTTTTCTCGCAATATGTTCAATAATAACTGGTGGAGTATCTCTGATTGGAAGAAAATAATTTAGACATTGGAATGTTTTTAGCATTGTTAATAGACCTAATTGCGAAAACGAGTTACGTGCTTTCTGTTTTGCCCATGAAATTTCACTTGAGCTGGGTGAAAAAAGTTTTTCTAATTCTGTAAAACTTGGACAACTCTTTAATCGGGGATAAGCTGTTTCTTGCATACTAACCATAACATATCTCCTTTATTAACTAGATGACATCTTATCAGCATACTGACAGGATAGCTGCTCTAGTCCGTAATGTTTTCCTGTTAAAAATATAATTTAATTTAAGTATCTTGCTCTTTTTTCAATTGTCGCTTAGCTCTTGTAAGTGTACTTTTCGAAATACCAGTCTTTTCTTCTACTTCTTTATAAGAATGATGATTGAGAAGAGATAAGGCGTGTTCGATTTGTTTTTTTTGATATTTTTTAGGTCGCCCTTCCCTAAAGTCCGCCCGTAATTTAGCAAGTGCTTTTCCCTCTTGCGTTCTTTCGACAATCATATCACGTTCAAATTCTGCAAATGCACTCATAATGTTAAAAATAAGTCTTCCAGTTGGAGTATTTTCAACTAAGCCCATATTTAAAATATGCACCTTTACTCCTTTTTCAAATAGATTCTTAATTGTATGAATCCCGTCTACTGTCGATCGTGCAAAACGATCCAATTTCGTAACAATTAAAGTATCTCCCTCTTTTAAGTTGGCCAATAACTTTTGAAATTCTGGCCGATCTGTTTTTGTTCCAGTATATTTTTCAGAATAAATAAAATCACAATTTTCTTTCTCTAATGTTGCTATTTGGTTTTCTAAATCTTGATTCAAAGTAGATACTCTTGCATAACCATACTTCACGAAAATGCACCTCTTTTTCATTTCACTTATGACTATAAGTTATGATACTAGTCAACACCCTTATTTTACTGAATCTTAAATTAGGGGTCAAAACTTGAAAGTTATGATACATAAAAATTTAGAGGAATTAAAAAATCCAATTTCTACATTTTTGAGAAATTGGATTTTTATTGACAAGATTAAATTGTAGAGTCTATTTATTCATTGGTTATTTTCTCTCTAATTATCTGTACAAATTCATTAAGATTTTTGCTTTGAATATTTTTGATGCCTACTCTTTCGTTTTTATTCCAAAAAAGTATACTAGGTACACCAAATAAATTCTTTTTCTCCTTCAGCTTTGATATATTTTCATAAAAATATTCATTAACCCATGCATCACCAACTAAATCAGGGCCGTAAAAGAATAATCTTTTATTTGTAGCAATTAATACTCCAGGGCGTACAGGATGCCTAAATTCAAAAACGTCTAAAGATCCATGTAAAAAATCTAGAACTTTTTCATCTGAAGATAATATTGTCTTGGCTTGGTCTAATATATTTTGCATTGTAGGACTCCTTTATTATCTAATATCAATTATTATATCAGAAAATTCATAGAATTTTAAATCGAATATACATAATATGCAATTTTGCATATTATGTATATTTTTTACAGAAAGCAATTGAAAGAATATTAATTATAGTTATATAATTCGAAATGTAACAACAATAAATCAATTTATATGGAGGAATAATTATGAAAGACTTAATCAAAGAATTAAACTTGGAAGAATTAGAGACTTTTGAAGGTGGACATGATGGAGTAAATTATATGCATCAACATGATGGTGGCGGCGCTGGTCGCGGTAGCGGTATCGGAACTGCTCAATGTGCATACTTTAAAGCACTGTGTTATTCAGGAGGTAGTGAATGGCTTGGTGGTTATGGTGGATGCGGTTCAACTCAAAATAATTGTGAATTAGCAAGAAAATACTGTTAATAATCTTCAGAAAATAAAGAAAAAATTTCGTTGTATAACGAGATTTTTTCTTTATTTTCACGAAATCAACAATCTAAGGAAGCGATAAATATATGAAATATATACATACAAAACAACACGGCGAATATGATTGTGGATTGGCTTGTATATCTTCAATCTTGAAATTTTATGGATATAACTATGGTATCAATTATTTAACAGATTTCACAGTAGTTAAAAAGGGGTATAACTTAAAAGATCTTTTGTCTGTACTTAGAAATTTTGAGTTTTTAACTTATAAACCTGTTGAGGTAGATAAGAACAGATTAGATATAGTGTTTGATAACATAAGCACACCTTGTATAGCTTTGGTAAATGAAAATAATGAGGGGCACTATATTGTTATTTACAAGAAGAAACGAGGGAAGCTTATAATAAGTGACCCAAAAAATAAACAAATTACAGCAATTAAAATGGATCACTTTTCAAAATCTTTTTCAGGGGTTTTATTAATGATTGAACCATGTTCGGAATTTCATAAACCTGCACAGATAATTAATACCAAAATAGATTTTGTCAAAAAACTTGTGAAGAAAAATATTCTCCAGCTAGGTATTGTATTTATTTTGTCTATATTATTTGTATTTCTTTCAGTTGCAAGTTCTTTTTGTATTCAATTCCTTGTTGATGAGATACTTCCTAGACATTTAGAATATTACCTATTTGTTTGGGGGCTATCTATGTTAGGGGTATTTATAATATCGATATGTTTTGATTACTTCCGGTCCTTATTTATTGTTAAAATGGCAAATAATATCGATAACAATATATCTAAAGACTACTTTAACCATATTGTTAAGTTACCCATCCGATTTTTTGAAAATAGAGAATCAGGGGACATTATCTCTCGTTTTAATGATGCATCTTATATTAGAAATATTGTGAGCACAAGTGTCATATCAGGAATATTAGATTTAATAATTATAATTGGAATTGGTTCTGTACTATATCGAGTGAACACTACATTATTTCTTACTACTCTAATTCCACTATTATTGCTAATATGTTTAACAGTACTTTTTTATGACCTTTTAAGTAAACGAAATAGAACTGTAATGGAAACAAAGGCAAATACAAATTCATTTCTAGTTCAATTTATAAAAAATATGCCTACAATATATGCACTAAATAAAAAACTATACTTTTTAAATAGCTTTAATACCGTATTTAAAAGTCAATTAAAAGCAATTCTAAAAGAGCAGTATGCAGCCAATAACAATGGGGCACTAAAAAAAATGATCCAAAGTTCTTCTACCGTATTAATATTGTGGGTTGGTGCACAACAAATTATGTCTGATGCTATGACTTTAGGAGAATTACTTTTCATTAATTCCTTATTAATGTTTTTAATGGGTTCCTTAGAAGGACTTATTGGATTACAATCACAATTGCAAAAAGCTTTTGTAGCAGGAAATCGTTTTTTGGATATTTTACAATATCCTGTTCATCCTGAAAAACAACAAGAACAGGAATCAAAAATCAAACATATTGAAATACAAAATCTGAATTTTAGTTTTGACACTTTCCGAAATATTATTGAGGGAGCGAACCTTATATTAAATGAAAATGAAAAAATATTGATTATTGGCGAAAGTGGTACAGGGAAAAGCACATTCGCAAAAACATTAACTAAACTTTACAAAGTAGAAAATAATACAATTTTTCTTAATGGAGTAGATATCAATAATATCAGTGAAGATACTATTAGAAAAAACATTGTCTATTTAAATGAACACCCATTTTTATTTAAAGATTCAATCAGAGAAAATTTATGTATGGGAGAAGATTTTAGTGATGTAGAAATTATGCAAGCTTGTAAAGTGGCTAATGTTCATGAGTTTATTTATTCATTACCAAATCAATTGGATTTTCATTTGAATGAGAATGCTGCTAACCTATCTACAGGCCAGAAACAAAGGTTAGCAATGGCTAGGGCCATTTTACATAGACCCAATATACTTATTTTAGATGAATCTTTAAGTAATGTAGATATAGATAACTTTAAGCAAATTCAGTCTAATTTAATGAGTATAAATTGCATGCTTATCTTCATAACACACAATCCCGAAAATGTTATATCGTATGATAGGAAATTCAAATTAGATAATAATAAAATAACAGAAGTAAGCAATCTTAAAGGTGCTATGGTGGTTGAATAAAGTATCCAGTAAAAATGTGATCATTAATAAAATCACATTTTCATTTAATATGATAACTGTAAGTTTTTATTTACAGTCTCCCCTTAAAAGTTGGAATTATAAAGGGGGGACTGTTAGTGAGACATTATTGTATGTCCAGTAATGATGCATAAAAATTAATAGGAATTAGTATTTTAAGGAGGATGAAGGATGAAAAAATGGATTTTCACTTTAGTTACACTTGTTTTAACAGCTGCCGTTGTATTTATCGTTATCAATTCAAATACTTTAGAAAAACCAGACTATAAAAATGTAAGTTTAAAAGAATATAAACAAAAAATAAGTTCTCAAAACTCTTATTTTATGTATGTTTATAAAACTTCTTGTGGTGTATGTCAAGAAATGAAGCCATCAATGAATAAAGTAATCAAACAGGAAAAGGCAGAGATTTTTGCTTTGAATGCTGAAGAACCAAGTAATTTGGATGGAGATTTTTTTGAACAGAATAAACTTAATAAATCACCTACCTTATTATACTACAAAGATGGAAAAGAGCTAGATCGCTTGGAGGGCTTCCATTCCACAGAGGAACTGAATACATTTGTACAAAAATATATGAAATAATTTAAAAGGGGTTATATAGTGGAAACATTAAACGACTTAGTAACTAGATTAGAACATTCGCACCCACATTCTTCTTTATTAAAAGATTTAAGTTTAATACAAGGAAATGAACAATATAACTATATTAATTGGGTAGGTTTAAGCAACAGTCAAAATTTAAATGAACTAGTTTTTCAATATGAAAAGGCACCGTATCCTTCAATTACTTGTGGAATACTTACTTATAATGAAGAGAGATGTATTAAAAGATGTTTAGATAGCCTTGGAAATCAATTTGATGAAATTCTTGTATTGGATTCTCATTCAACAGATAATACTACAAAGATCATTAACCGATATTTTCCAATGGTTAAAGTTGTATATGAGCCTTGGATTGATGATTTTTCCTTTCACAGAAATAAACTTATAAGTTTAACAAGTTCAGAGTGGATTTATTATATAGATGCTGATAACTATTGCGTCGATAGTACGAATAAATTTAAAAGAGTAGCCAAATTGATTCAATTTCTTTCTATAGATTGTATAATTAGTCCGATGATAAAAGAACATATTGGCCATGTATATACTGACAATAGAAAAATGTTTTCTGTAAAAAAAGGGATTCAATTCAAAGGAAAAGTTCATGAAGAGCCTATAAATGCTGATGGTAGTATTCCACAAAATATTACAGTGGATATCATGATTCGCCATGATGGGTATGATCCTGAAGTGATTAATCTGTCCGAAAAAAATGATAGAAATATAAAACTAACAAGACAAATGATGGAAGATGAACCCACTAATCCAAAATGGTTATATTTTTATGCTAAAGAATTACACTATGCGAATGAAGACATGCATATAATTGAAACAAATTTAATAAAAGCAATTGATTTATATAAGCAAAGTACATATAAGAGATATCAAGCTGAAGCAATATTATTATTATGTAATATTTTATTTCAAAAGAGACAAATCCGAAAGTTAAATGAATATCTTGATTTATTAGAAGAACTACAGCCGCTTTGTTCTGATGTGAATTACTATAGGTCACTTATTTTATTTTATGATATTCGATTAAAAACGGGAAAATTGTTAGATGCGCTAAAATTGAGTGAACTCGAAAATAACAAATATAGTTTTATTGATTCATCAAAAGATCACATTAAGGCATTGTTAATAGAGTTATATTGTTCTATAGATGATTGGGAAGGCGCATTTACGTTATTTGATGAACTTCAATCAACAGAGGCTAGAAATAAATTTTTACGTACAGTCAAAACAATAACTACTCATATCAACAAAAAAATATAAGGGAGGTTATTCAAATACTTAGATTATGTTTGTTTATTTCTCTTATTGCTACTTGTGGAAGTCTTTATTTCAGTGAAATTTTGGGTTTTACTCCTTGTAACCTATGTTGGTATCAAAGAATATTCATGTATCCATTAATATTTTTAATTATTATTGCAATGATAAAAAAGGATGATAATATCAAGTATTATATTCGTGTTTTATCGTTCTGTGGTATGATAATTGCTTTGTATCAATGTATCATACAGTATTTCGCTATAAAAAGTACTTTTTGTAGTTTTACAAGTAATGATTGCTCATCGATTCAGACCGTATATATGGGATTTTTAACTATCCCTCAAATGTCTTTAGGTGCTTTTATATTGATTTTTGTATGTTCATTTTATATTAATAATAAAAACTAATATTTCAACATAAGAATCTGTACCAAAAAAATCTTTTTGGTACAGATTCTTATTTTAGTTTTGTAAGTGGCTCCAAAAAGAAGAAATCGTTGCCGTACCCCTAGAAGAGCTTCTTCTGCTGTCAGTTCATTATTTTTTACTCCATATGCGTAAATGACCCCTTCTAAACTCCATGAAATTACACAAATGCAAACAAAAAGAAAGCCCATTAAACTACCTTTTGAATCTCCATTATTGTTAGATAGTCCTAAGACTATAATGAAAATAATACTGATAGTTAAACCTATCCAATTTAGAAATCTCAAACGTTCTTTCAAAAAAACAAATGCAAAAAATGCACCTGTTGCAGGACAAATTGCTGAAATAGCTGCTGTGTATGAAGCTCCTAAATATTGGACCCCTAATACATAAAAAGTCATTCCAATAGGTCCGCCCAAAATAGCTCCCAACATAACAAATAGACCACTGCTAGTTTTTATTTTAGAGAAAGTAAGTATCAGGTTTCCTTTGACTGTTAAAAATAACATTATCCAAATACTTGACAAAAAATCATGTAAAAATGTACTAATTAGTGGAGCTAGGAATATGATGCTTGTATTTTCAATCATTAGTTGTGATGATAAAACAATACCAATTAATATGGTATCTATTGCCCAAGTGATTCCTCCTAATAAACCGAACCAAGCCCCTCTTTTCATTTAATAACCACGTGTTTTTCGTTTATAGATTTTATGACTTTACATGGATTT
Source organism: Bacillus cereus group sp. Bc061 (assembly GCF_027715825.1). Taxonomy (NCBI): domain Bacteria; kingdom Bacillati; phylum Bacillota; class Bacilli; order Caryophanales; family Bacillaceae; genus Bacillus; species Bacillus cereus group sp. Bc061. The sequence continues at coordinate 13,674 of NZ_JAQFTZ010000015.1, read as the reverse complement.
CCAACTGCAACAACATTTGCAGGGATATCTTTTGTAACTACACTACCTGCTCCAATTACACTATTTGCTCCTATTTTTATTCCTGGTAGTATTATGCTACTTCCACCTATCCAGACTCCATCTTCTATTACCACTGGTTTTGCATAAGTTATTAATGATTCGAGCCCCTCTTTTTGAATATCATTTCGTAAAGAAGGATAAATAGAGTGGGTAGCTGTATAAATATTTACGTTAGGTCCTAACATAACATTATTTCCAATCTTGACAGATGCACTATCCAAAATTACACAATTAAAATTTGCATAAGAATTTTCTCCCCATTCTATTTGTGATCCATAGTCACAAATAAATGGAGGTTCAATATAAGCATTTTTTCCTAAACTCTTAAACAATTTTTCAAGGATATTATTTCGCAAAGTTAGTTCTGTAGGAGTGGATGTATTATATTTCGTAGTTAGCTCACGAGCTTTATTGCGATTACTGATAAGTTCATAATCATCTGTATAAAATTCTCCATTTAACATTTTTGTTTTTTCGGACATTTTCGACACCTCTGTAATTATATTAATAAAACACATAATTGTAATTATAGAAGTGAAATTTTTCGCTGGGTTTTAAAAAGTATATTTAACAAGATTTTTTATTGTAAGAAAAAACAAATTAACAAGTATTGGTGTAAAATTATATAAAGTAAGATGCTCAATTATAAAGTGAAGTTTGTGGATGCGGAAGAACAACATGACTATTGATAAGCTCAATCTCAAGAGTTGAATTATGTTCAAATGCAGGAATATCTCATAGTATTTTGTGAAAATAAAGAGCAATAGCCCTTCGCTTGACCAAAAAGAATCAAGTGAAGGGCTATTATTCTAATTTCTATTATATTTTATTATTTTCTTTTAATAAAATATTAGAGCGTTGAATAGCATAAAGGGGTTCCAACACTCCTTTTAAATATGGTCATTGAAATATTCCAAAGAAACTTGTAGTTGTTGTTTTAAAATTTTTCTCCATAAATGATGTTTAATCTCCCCAGTGCCTTTACTAACTTTTGTACGTTTAATTGTCCCGTCTGGCATAATCTTTCTATAGAAATAGTGATCAGTGTCTTTATAGCATTCCCATCCATCTTTTTCACAAAACCGTTTTAGTTCTTTAAATGTCGGCATGTATTAAGCGTATAACTCCGTCTAAATCATCTTGTAATAAAACGTTCATAATAAACGGAAAGTGTTCACGACGGTTTGGGGCATTGTAGTATAGTTGGATGTTATCAGAGTAATCTTGTGCATATTCAATTAATTCAATAGCTAAATCACGAATAGCCGCTTCTTTTGATTCTGAGTTAACGAATAAATCGAAATCTTTTAATTCTGCTGTGATTGAATCATCATCTTCCAATACATATTTCAAAGTGAAAGTGTAAGTAGAAAAGACCATTTTGGCCTGGTGAATATTGAGACTTAAAAATGGTTCTTTATTGTTTCTAGAAACAAATTGAGGCTTATTTTGTTGAACTACACCATCAATAAATTCGCTCCAGTTTTTACGAACATCGGTAGCGTTAAGAACAGCTTGCATAATCATCTCCCCTTTCACCTCCAGTATAAACTTAAAACCCAAAATTGTACATAGTGTACATTATGTACACTATGTACAATTTGTATTCTTGTTTATTTTATTCATTCCCTTTACTTTTTACCCCTATAAATTGAAATGTTTTGTAAAAAGAAGCTCGAGGTTTTAAGCTTTACCTATTTTTTAAATGATTTTTTCTTTTATAAGGCCGATAGTTTAATGCGAATTGCCAATAGCGGATCTGTTGTATAAGGAGTGCAAAAATTCAAAAAAAGGATTTGTCAAGCTATTAAATCGATAATTGAAATGCATTATTTATTGTACATTTATTAATGTGAATTTGCCTTTTAATAGTTTACTTTGAAGCATTTTATCGAGGGCAATTTATAGGTAAGGTAGAGATCCATTATGATTTTTTCTTACTTAGTGACAATTTAGTTATTAGAGAATTGGAAGGGGAGGTATGAATGAAAAGATTACCAATAGTTACAGGTTGTATTATTACAACTATTATGGCTAGTCAAGTATTACCATTACCAGCAAGTGCAGCTGAAAAAAAACAAGTGGATAACCAAGGCGTAAATACAGGTAATGTTGTGGTTTCATCAACACTACAAAACTTAGGAACACAGAGTGTTTTATTAAAGACATATGCATTAACTTTATTAAAACAACCTACAGTAGCAATTGAGGCTATGCCAAACTTGGGGTTGTATCAAGAAAAGGCGAAGCAACATGCCCGCTATTGGTTGGATACAGTTCAACCTAGTTTTATTGCTGCAAACCAGCAATTTGTTTCATTCCAGCAAAAATTTCAAAATTATTATAATAAGTTAATTGAATTATCTTACAAAGTAGAAACAGATAATCAAGCTAAGCAAGAATTTATTATTGGTATTACAAAATTACAAGAGTGTTTGAATAATCATCAAAATGAAATTCAAAAAATGTCATCTGGTTTACAGAAGTTTCAACAAAACTTTAATGTTGATGCACAAAATTTTATAAGTTTAGCTGAAACAGCAAAAACATCTTTGGCAAATAAAAATGGGGAAGTAGAACAATTAGTCAAGCAAATTGAGACATTAAATAGTGATATCACATCTCAAATCGGAGTAATTGTAGGCGGAACTATTGGTATGGTAGCGGGAATTGGAGCTATTGTTTTTGGAACTATTGTTTTATTCACAACAACTGTAGCAACAGGTGGTGTTGGTGCTGCAGTTGTTGTGCCAACGCTAGGTAGTATAGCGCCTGCATTAGGTGGAATTGTTGGGGGAACAGGTGGACTTATAGGTGGTGGTGTTACAGTCGGATTTGCAGCTAAAAAATTAGAGGAGAAACGTAAAGAGTTACAAGAAATTACGCAGAAATTAGAGAATGCCAAAGCGGATGCAGCGGCTTTAACTCTTTTAGTAGGACAAGTAAATACATTTAAAGATACTGTAACAAAAGGTAAGGAAAGTCTAGAGGGATTTGACGATAATTGGTATGAATTAAAAAATAATTTTACCGAACTGCAACAGAATGTAAATAAAATTAACCCAGATAGTTCTGTTTTAAAAAGTAATTTAGTGCAGATTAAAAAGAGGGTAGATGGTTTGGCTGTTCAAGCTAAGCAACAAGAGAAAGTAATTACGGATATTGCTTATCAATAGAGAATGTTTCGAATCATTATTAACATTATTTAACTATTAAAAAGGGGGATATTTATGAAGAAAATACCTGTTAAATTAATGACATGTGCTGCACTGATAGCAACTTTATCTACAGCAAGTATTATGCCATCCTACGCGTTTGCGGCTGAAACAAAAGAAGTTACGATGAAAACGGAAAAACAACCGAATCTACCCGACAAATACCTGGGACCAGAGGGGCTAAAAAAGGCATTGGAAGAAACAGGTTCACATGTAATAGTGTTAGATGCTTATGCCCTAACTTTATTAAAGTCCCCTCAAATTAAACTAGATAAAACTTTATTTAAAGAACAGAAAGATAAAGATCTAGTAGATGCCGTTATAAATACTCAAAAAATAGCGCAGGGTAATGCGACACATTGGGTAGATGTTTTAAAGCCAGAATTAATTAATGTAAACCAAGGTATTGTTAATTATGGAGCAAAATTTGATAATTACTATCAAACTATTGTGGACGCCGTAGATGCAAAAGATAAAGAAACTACAAAACAAGGGGTTGAACGTTTATATAATAGTGTACAAGAGAATAAAAAGAAAGTAGATCAATTAGTAGAAAATTTGAAGGACTTTCGTAATAAGTTAATTAAAGACACGAATGAATTCCAAAGTAAGACAAATCAAATAGTTACAAACCTAGAAGGAAAAAATGCTATATTGCCATCCCTAAAACAACAAATTGATGCCTATAATTCCCAAGTTAGTGCATCAATTGCAATGATTGCCTCTGGTGGCGTTTTAACACTTATGGGGACAGGATTTGGAGTACTTACAGTAGTATTAACTTTAAGTGGGGTTGGATTACCATTTGCAGCTATTACAGGTACAGTTGCGGCAGGAGCTATTGGTGGGGGAGTGACTCTCATCGTAACAGGAAATAATAAATTAAAAGAAGCAAATGCTCAAATCGCAAAATTGACTATGCAATTAAAAGATACTGACTTACAAGTGGCAGCTTTGAAAGTTGCGAGTGGTCAAACTAAAACATTTGCAGATACAATTAATGTGGCGATTGATTCAGCAGAAGCATTAAAAGATCAGTGGACAACAATGGGATCAAAATATAAGTCATTAATAGATAATATTGATGAAATTTCACCAAGTTCTCTTGCGTTTATTAAGGAAGACTTGAAAACAGCGAAAGATAGTTGGGTAAATATTAAATCCTATGCAGATACATTATATTCTAAAATTACAATTCAAAAATAATATTTAGCAATTAAAATTGGTCTATCCCCTTGTGCATAATAGAGTGTACAGGGGGATAATTATTGAGGTAAGAAAGCGGTGATGTGCGTGTTATTTTTTAAAAATCTTATTTCACGTTTAGGTTTGTGTGTTGGTATAACCCTTTTATTTTTCACACCACTGTCTGTATTAGCACAAACAAAGAGTCCAGGTGCTATATTAAATTTAGAAGTTGGCAGATTGCTAGATTTAAGTTCCGGATTTTATAATACGTTAGCACAATATGAACGCCTAGAACATAGACTTATTTCTGTAAATACTTTAACCTCAGTTACAAAACACGTAGATGAGATGGGGGGGTTAGGGAAAAAATGGTATATTGAAATAGCGCCTCAGATGAAAAATAAGAGAAAGCAAATTCTTTCTTATAATGCCACTTTTCAACAAAAGTTTAATGACATGCAACAGCAAATTCAGAATAAAAATAAAGAAAAAATTCTTAAAATATTAGAAAGTATTCAATCTGATATTGATATACAAAAACAAGGAGTTACATCATTTCTAACAATTGCTAAAATATTTAGAAATGATGTTAGTGCTATTTCTAGGCAACTTCAAAATGATCGCAATTCAATACAAGTTATAATAGATATGGAAGAGGAAAAACTAGGCTATCCTGTTATAGGAGAGAATCTTTTATTAAATCGTATTGTAGATAGTGTTAATTATATTAATGGAGTTAATGGGGGATCAGAGGGGGTATTGAGCCATTTAGAAGCAATGAATACAAATTGGATGGTTTTAGAGGCAAAGCTGAAAAACCTCATTCAAAATATAAAAGATACTTCTGATATAAATATGAATTTTATCAATGCAGATATGAAAGTGATTAAAGAGAATTGGGATAATATTTATCGAAAGACCCAACAATTATACTGGGAAGAGGATTAAATGATTGTTGTTTAGTTATCGTTATTGCCTTAATTTGTACTACTTCCACCTCAAGTAAGATTGTAGGTGTTACTAATTTGTAGGTAGTTTAATGATAGTATTATAGATTGTTAAATAGCGATGAGGTAAGGTATGAAACTTAAAAATAAGGATTTTTGTGAGGGTTGTTGTTTCCAATGAAATATTAAAGAAATGTAAAATTTGTCAGCCTTTAAGACAAATTTACCGTTTTATACTTGGTTGATGAGAAATAAAATTAGAAGTAGTGCATTTAACAATTTTCTAACATATCTAGAGAGCAGTGGTTAATAAATAGATTAATATTACTATTTTAGAAACTAAAGGTACCCCAAAGTAAAAAAATTTTAATCAAATTGATTTATGAATGTATTGGTAATTTGATTTTTTTGATTTAAGCTTATTCCCTTATAAGAGCATTATAAAACCATAATCTTAACTATCTAGAATATATAACCATTGTTAAGATTGCACTACTTTTAAGACAAACTCTTTATAAAAAGAGTTTGTTTTTTGTATTAATATGATTAATTATAGAATCTGTTAAGAGTGGGTTTTAAGAAAGTATCTATTTAGAATTTTTATAATGAACTACAGGATTTAAATAAATATTAAAAGAGGCAGCTTAATAAGAAGATAAAGGAGCATTACCAGGGTAATAAATCATCGTGATACCTAATAAATAAAAATTTTCAAAAAGGTTGTATTTTTACTATAAAGATATACAACCTTTTTAGCGTAGCTTTATGTACTACTTAATGTGTTGTTTTCAATAAAGTTTGTTATACATCTATAATCGCGCTGGGTAGGTAAATTAAAGATCTTTATAACTGGTATTGATTTTTGAATAGGAAGGTTTGTATTTGTAATAATTAATGCAATTTGATTGGTATTTAAAAATTCCTTTAGAGATGAGATTGATTTTGTAAATATTATGATTTCAAATTGAAAAGGAAAGTATTTTTTTAACCAAGATTTTAAGTAAAATAGTATTCCTGAATCAGTAGAAACATACAATAATAGTTTGAGTGGTTGTTGTTCCGTATATCCTCTCACGGACTCTATTAATAAACTAATGATTGCTACTTCCTCTTCTGGAATCTTAAAATTATATTGAGAAAATAACAATGTATATTGATCTTGTACTTTTGAAAAGGTATTAGGAAAATTATTTTTGATATAGTAAGTATTTGTTTCGTATAAATTATTTTGTAAAGAAGATGAAAATTTGTTAAATGAGTATATGTTACTTAGGTAGAACACTCTTTGAATACACTTTGTAACATGATTAACTAGTTCTGCATTTTTCAATAATGGAATTTGTAAGTCGTTTTCCAGATTAGATAAAAACCGAATTATTTTTTCGTCTAAACATATCGCTTCTTTTTGGGTTTGACTGTGTGAAATATTTTTAGAAATGCTGTGATTCTCCCCCCAATATTTCGCGCCTATTAAATGTATAGTAAAATATAATATTTCATCATTAGAAAATGAAATATTTGTTTCCTTTTCCAGAGGAGATATGATTTTTTTACAAGTTTTATAGTATGAAGTATTTCTTAATATATCGTAATCTTTAGAATCAATGTGAACCGGATTGTTAGTTTTGATTCTAGAGATGGTTATTGCTAAGATACACGCTAACAGATGTTTATCATTTTGAAAAAAAGTAATATTCCATGTTTTTTCAAATATTTCGATAAAGTAATGAATTCGATTTTTTTCATAATAATAGAACGGCCAATTTTGCCCATATATATTTATATATAAATCAATAAGACATTTTCTAATTAACCATTCTTCGCCCTGGATTTGTAGAGGACGTTTTGTTAAGTGTAAATTGTACCGTTTTACAAATGTTTCAATTTTATTTAATGTATATTTAATTGTATAGTAAGAATAATTGAATTTACTCGATAATGATGTAAGTGTTACGTTCTTATGATGTAGTATGTGACAAAATATTTTATAGAAGCTTGATTGATTTCTAATGTTATATATTATATCTTCGATTGAAGAATTTGTTGGTTTTTCTAATCGAATACCATAGCCTCGTTTAGTCTTAATTTTCCAGCTATTAGGCAAATGATCTTGTAAAATGTGTATATCTTTTCTTAAGGTATTACTGGACCAATTTAGAGTGTTTTTTAATTCCGTTAAATGATACCATCTATCTTCTTGAGATATGATTTCTAAGATTTCTTCTTTTCTTCTAATATGCAAATCAATACATTCATTATAAATTTGTTGTGGCATCATTCTCACCTCCTGGATTATGTTATAAGAACAAATATAGAGTATCTAATTTGTAGATGTATTATATAAAAATTTGAGGATGAATAAAAATCACAAAAAATGATTAGTTCAATCAATTTTAATGATTTTTATTTGTAATAAATTTTTTACTGTTGTTTTTTTGTAAAAAGTTTTAGTGTGAGGGGAATTCGTTCATATTCCAACTGTGTGAGTTACAGGAAGGTTCTAAACTAAAACTTTTGTCTAAAAGGATTTTCAGCTTCAAACAAATCTGTTCAGATACTAAGAGGGAAGTATGTTTACTATTATTTGGGGTAGTTTCTCTGAGAATGGGATTTTAAAATAGGGAAAGCATTTGTAAAAAATATTGAATTATTTTGTATGGAAGAAGTTAATGCTTCTTATAATTTTTCTTTTGGTAAGTTTGTTAAATGCATGGACTTATATACATACTAAAGTTATTATTCTCTTCTAATTAGTAGGACTTTTAGCTATTATATTGTTATTTACTTTCGATAATAAGAAGGGAAAAAATATTTAGTGATGAACATTATTATATAGTTATGTTTAAATAATCCCGAGCGATTATTTATATTTATTATCACATATATTCTAGATAGGGAAAAATCTTATGAGTGATGTTCTAGTTATTGGATATGTGTATTAATACTTTTGCAAACTTTTGTAGTAGTAAATAAAAAATATAGCTCCCAACAAAGGGGGCTATATTTTGGTTGAGTAAAACATTTGTAGAGAAATAAAATTGATTTATGAGTATTAATATGTATTTTTAATTTAAGGAATCTAACTTGATCATTTTTTCATCTACTTTATGAATTGCCTGAACTATTTTTTCTTTATCTGCTAATAATTTCTTTTTTTGATTAAGGAAAATCTCCTTTCTTTTTGGAAGTGTTTCAGGTCCTTCCATGTGAAGGTCCACAATGTACTGTAATGTTTTAATAGGCATCCCTACAGACCTCATACACGTAATTAATTCAATCCAAAACAAATCATCCTCGGTAAAACAACGATATCCATTGCTATCACGTTCTATAAATGGGAATAAGCCCATTTTGTCATAATAACGAATAGTGTGTATAGCTATATCTAATTTTTCTGCAACTTGTTTGATAGACATTGTCATTGAAAATGCACCCCTAATAATTGATAATTTCTATTTATTAGAATTAAGTTAATAATATTTTTATTTGTTTATATTATAATTTTTTTAAGTTGTTAGTTTGGTATCCATATATTTATTAAGAGTCTATGCTCTTTTAAAGGGTAATTCGAATTAATAAAGTATTTCTAGTACTTAAATCTATTTTATATTATTTAAAAAGAGGATAAGGCTTATATATATACAAGCGGATTATAACGCAATTATTAGTTAACTACAACTTCAAATGACTTAGGTAACTCTTGTAAAATAAAAAAGAGTAATTAAAAAATCCAAATAAGAAAATTACCTATTTAAAATATTATTTAACTAGGTAGTTTTCTTATTTGGAAATTCTATTTATATATTAGGTGATTCAAATAGTTATGTAACGAGAAAAAGATATTATAAGAACTGCTTTATTTCTTCTAAATTACGTTGAGTAGGGATTGAAGAAATAAAGATAACAGGTATATGTTTACATTCAATAAATGTATCTGTTATTATACAAGAAACATTTGAATATTCGGCATGAGATTTCGTTAAATTTTCAAGTTCTATATCTAAGAAATCAATAGCCTTTTTAAATGTAAGTGAAAAAAAGGCTTGTAAATAGAGTTTCCAATATTCTCCTTCCTTGGTGTGTAAAATTACCTGCGGATTTTTTCTTTTCAGTTCCATTTTTTTTGTTGCAATATACATAGTCAATAAAATAGTATTATGTATTGAAATATTAAGAGGAATATTAAGTTTATCATATGTAATTTTTAAGTCTATTAATTCCTTGCTAATAGTTTGAAAAATAGAAGAGTGATTTTCTTTTATGTGAGTTATAAAAGTATGATTTTTAGTATAATTGTTAAATACATAATTATTTGTTTTTACAGAATAAGTAAGTGTTTTATTTAGAGCCTGTATAAACTTTATATCATTTAACAATTCAACTTTTAGATTTTTTTCTAAATTTCGAATGAATTTTTGGACAAATGGACACAAAGGTTTTGTAACAGAATGCATGGACTTGATATAATCTGGTCTTTTATAAGTGTATTCTGAGCGATTAATTATTGTAAGTATAATAGCAATGTCTACTGTTGATGGTTGGAAATTATATTTTTTAAAAATATTTTCCATCAAAGTTTTAAATTGTGTATACTCATTTAATTTGTTAATTTTTTTTATCTGCCAATGTTTTATTGCTACGGAATAACCTCTATATTTTCTCTTTAAATATAGGGCAATAAAAAATGAAATTTCTTTTATTGCTTCTTTATAAAATTTTATTCCCTTCAACTTTTCTACTTCGTTTAAAAACTCTATGCAAAGTTCACGATTAATATCTTCAAAGGGCCATTCTTCATCACTATATGCATTTAGATATAGTTCGTGATACATGAGAAGAATTTTCATATTATTTCCTGCTATACGTAGAGGACGTCTTTTTAAAGATAATTGGTATTTGTTTAGATATAATTCTAGGTCTTTAAAAACTTTTTTTACCTTCTTGTTTTGAATATATAATTTTTCTGCTAGTACTGAATTAGATCCTACGTTAGTACCCATTAATATTTCTAGTGTTTTAAAGAGCAAGGTGTGACGAAGATACAAATAATTTATGTTGTCAATAGATGAATTAAAAGGTTTGTATAATCGTACACCATTATTTTTATTGTTTTTAATAAACCATTTCTCTGGTAAATTTTTTTGTAAGTATACTATATCTCTTTGAATTGTTTTTACAGAACAGTTGAGCTTGTTGGCAAGTTCATTCATAGAAAACCATCTATCTTCATGTACTAAGTGTTGTAGAATGTTGTGTTGACGTTTAATTAGCATGTTGGGTTATATTTATTGGTTCATTAACTAAATTGTTAAAACCAATAAATTTCTTGACCTCCTGTTCAATTTAATTTTAGATTAGTATAAAAGTTTGAAGGCATTCTAACCCCATAAAGTGAACTTTATGGCAAGTCCCAGTGTGTGTGAAATATTTTTGCATTCTACATAGGTAAGGGTAATTTAATTATGTAATTATCATAATTAAATGACATCCATTTCAACAATGTTAAAACTGTCCATAAAACAGACAATTTTAAGGTTTTGCATTTAATTAAGAACTGCTTACATATTATATAAGTAATAGGATTTTTTAATTTCGAATTAGGAATTTAAAGAAAATCAAAAATTTTATAATTTGTATATAAAGTTATTTTTTAACGATATCGTGTATCCAATCTCTAAATAGAGACTTTTCTTCTGCGAAAATGGATTTATTTAATCGAATTAAACTTATGTATTTGTTTAAAATTGGACAAAGCGCTATATAAAATCGGTAATTGTAATTTGAATTGAAGCATGTATATTATAGCCATCATAAAAAGTGATGAGTGTAATCAATTGTGTTCATTTTAAAATTTAGGTCTATTGAAATATAATTTTTTAGTAATCATTTGACCAGATATGTAATGTATATTCTTACATTCAAGGAAGTGATAGTTGGAGAGAGTTAAGCTTGTATCTGTGGTTTTTGAAATGAAAATAATAATGAATACGATTTTCATATATTGATAGGGTATCAGTCTGTATGTGGAGAGGATGGAGGTATTTTGAATGATTAAAAAAAGCATGATGGTTCTAACATTACTTTTAATTGGTGTATTGGCATTTTTCTATTTTTTTAATTCTGGTGTAAGAGCAAAACATGAATCCAGTAATAAACATGAGGTAGCTCAATTAAGAAAAGAAAAAGAATCGCAAAAAGAAATTAAACAGGAGAAGAATAATAAGAAAGTTGAAGAAGAGACACAAGAGAAAAAAGTTATATATTTAACTTTTGATGATGGGCCAAGTAAGTATACGCAAGAAGTATTAAACATTTTAAAGCAAGAGAATATAAAAGCGACATTTTTTGTAATTGGCTCACACGCGGAACAATTTCCAAGCTTAATAAAAAGTGAAAAACAATATGGACACTATGTGGGTCTGCATAGTATGACTCATGATTATAAAAAATTATACACTCAAGGAAATTTTTTATCTGAAATGAAACAAGTTCAACAAATTCTTCAACGAATTATACATGAGAATCCAATACTTTGTAGACCACCATATGGATCTAAACCAGGATTAACACAAGATTTACGCAATCAAGTTGCTGAAGCTGGGCTGAAAGTTTGGGATTGGACAATTGATTCTTTAGATTGGAAGTATAACAAAGTTCCATTAGAACAGTCTGTACCTAAAATAGTTGAAAATATTGTGTCACAGGCAAAGAGAGATAAAGAAATTATATTAATGCATGATATACATCCTCAATCGGTCAAGGCTTTACCGGAAGTTATTAAACAGTTAAAGGAGAAGGGATATACATTTAAAACATATAGTGAAAAAGAGCATATGCCTTTAAATTTTTGGCATGACAATCGTTTATAAACTAATCTATCCATGTGTTTGATTAGTGATTATAGTCTAAAAAACATTTTTACAAAGGGAGACGTTATGAAAAAGTTGAAGGAGTTATGGAATCACTCACTGACGCAATGGATAGTAAAAACGGTTTATTATCTTGCAATTTTATTTGCATTACTTTGGTTATATGGGTTTCATGATACAAATACAAATCCGTTTATTTATAATGAATTCTAGGGTGGGAATGTTATGAAGTTATTAGAACAAATTGAAAAGTGGGCTATTGAAACGCCTGATCAAACTGCTTTTGTTTGGCGAGATGCGAAAATTACGTACAAACAATTAAAGGAAGATTCTGATGCGTTAGCACATTGGATTTCTTCTGAGTATCCAGATGATCGTTCACCAATTATGGTGTATGGCCATATGCAACCTGAAATGATTATTAACTTTTTAGGATGTGTAAAAGCTGGACACGCTTATATTCCTGTAGATTTATCTATCCCAGCTGATCGTGTACAACGTATCGCTGAAAATTCTGGTGCGAAATTACTTTTATCAGCAGCAGCAGTAACTGTAACTGATTTACCAGTTCGCATTGTAAGTGAAGACAACTTAAAAGATATTTTCTTTACTCATAAAGGGAACACTCCAAATCCTGAACATGCGGTAAAAGGTGATGAGAACTTCTACATTATTTACACATCAGGAAGCACAGGTAATCCGAAAGGGGTTCAGATTACTTATAACTGCCTTGTAAGCTTTACACAATGGGCTGTAGAAGACTTCAACTTACAAACAGGGCAAGTATTCTTAAACCAAGCACCTTTCTCATTTGATTTATCTGTCATGGATATTTACCCATCATTAGTAACAGGTGGTACACTTTGGGCAATCGATAAAGATATGATTGCACGTCCAAAAGACTTGTTTGCTTCTTTAGAGCAATCGGATATACAAGTATGGACTTCCACACCATCTTTCGCAGAGATGTGTTTAATGGAAGCATCTTTCTCTGAGAGTATGCTACCAAACATGAAAACATTCTTATTCTGCGGTGAAGTATTACCAAATGAAGTAGCTAGAAAATTAATTGAGCGTTTCCCGAAAGCAACAATTATGAATACGTATGGTCCAACAGAAGCTACTGTCGCTGTAACAGGTATTCACGTTACAGAAGAAGTGCTTGATCAATACAAATCACTTCCAGTTGGCTACTGTAAATCAGATTGTCGCCTTCTTATTATGAAAGAAGATGGCACGATTGCACCTGATGGTGAAAAAGGTGAAATCGTAATTGTTGGTCCTAGCGTAAGCGTTGGATATTTAGGAAGCCCTGAATTAACAGAAAAAGCATTTACTATGATTGACGGTGAGCGCGCCTATAAAACAGGCGATGCTGGCTATGTTGAAAATGGT
>NZ_JAQFTZ010000014.1:0-82014 GCF_027715825.1 Bacillus cereus group sp. Bc061 | reverse complement strand
TGGAACTCCTGATTACGAGGCGCTTTTTGCCTCGAATGAAGGCGTGAAACAACCGACTGTTCTAGCCGCTGGAGCTGGATATCACCTAAAAGCGGAAGCGGCTCGTTCAGAACAGGAGGGTGTTGGAACTCCTGATTACGAGGCGCTTTTTGCCTCGAATGAAGGCGTGAAACAACCGACTGTTCTAGCCGCTGGAGCTGGATATCACCTAAAAGCGGAAGCGGCTCGTTCAGAGTCGCTTTTTTCTATGGAATGGTCGCTTTTGTTGGTACATGAAATTTATATCAGCGATTTCCCAATTATATCGGCGATTCTATCCAATATATCAACGATTTTTCAATTATATCGGCGATTCCATCCAATATATCAGCGATTTTTCAATTATATCGACTTACCGACAAATCACGACAATATCAGCGCTCCTCTCCCCCACTTTCATCAATATATTACAATCTCTTTTATGCTAAAATATAGGTAACACCCTTTAGTAAAATAGATTCAAAAAAAGCTTTTCCATATTCATCATTTACTACTTAAATGGCGGGAGTGGTTCAGTTGAAAGACTACTTAATTAGAGCATTTTTTGCATTAATAACAGTTGGGATTGTCTTACTTATAGCTAATATTTTCAACATACGTATCGAGGTGAAAGACTACGCTTTCCTCGTTGTAGTAGCAATTGGTGGCGGCTGGGGTGGCTGGTACTTGTATAAAAAACAAAGTAATCAAAATGATAAAGGCATTCCAAAGTAATACGGAATGCCTCCTTTTTATTTCCGCCTATAATAAATAATGAAATTCAAACCGCTAATACAAACTATCCCAATAAACATATCAAACGAAACCGAATCTCCACCTAAATTATACTCATCAACAATAAACCCAGACATAAACAACGCGATCGCGGAAACACCGATACATAGTATCGAAATAAACCAAAGCGAAAACGCATTAATCAGCTCTTTCTTCTGTATTGAAACAATTAGCATAACAAGAATAGATGCTGCTAAAATACTTTTAAAAACAGGACGTAAATACACAAACTCCTCCATCTATTTCTCCTTTTCCCAAAACATTACACCTTAACATTAACATATTTAACCAAATTAAAAACACATGCCTTTTCAAGATAAAATGACATGTGTTTCCAAAATTTCCTATACAATTGTATTATAATAATTGCTTCCACTTCGTTCCTAAAACAGGACGCTCGTAATTCTGTATTTCATGAATTAATTTATCGGCTGTCTCAGCTGAAACGATTAACTCTTTATTTGATGGATTCATGAATCCTTCTTCTGCTGCACGTTCAACCATTTGCAGAATTGGTCCATAAAAATCTTTTATGTTCAATAAACCAACTGGCTTATTATGTATACCAATTTGTGACCAACATACTGCTTCAAATAGCTCTTCAAACGTTCCATATCCGCCTGGTAGTGCAATAAAAGCATCCGCAAGCTCTGCCATTTTCGCTTTACGTTCATGCATCGTTTCTACTTCAATTAATTCTGTTAACCCTGTATGAACGATCTCTCCTCGGAATAGACCGCGCGGCATAACACCTGTTACACGGCCACCTAAGCGAAGAACTTCGTTTGCTACTTCTCCCATTAATCCGACGCGAGAACCACCGTATACAAGCTCATAATCATTCTCAACAAACATTTTACCTAATTCAATTGCCTGCTCTTTGAACTCTGGTCTCTCCCCTAAGTTGGAACCTGCAAACACACAAATCTTTCTCATCCTTACACCCCGAAACTATATATTGTTATGATACAATGAACATTGTACAACATATTGAGGGGATGAGAAAGAAATGGATATCGTTGCATTTCAAAGATGGGTTGAGGAATTTTACGAAAAACGAAGCTGGTCACAGTATAATGCCTTTATTCGCTTAAATTTCTTAACCGAGGAAGTTGGGGAAGTTTCACGAGTCGTTCGCGCTATTGAAATCGGCCGCGATCGCCCTGATGAAGATACGAAAACAGAAGAAGAGCTAAAACAAGAACTAAAAGAAGAACTTGGTGATGTACTATCTAACCTTATTATTCTTTCGCAAAAATATGATTTAGACTTACAAGACATTATGGACGCACACGTCACAAAGCTTTCGAAAAGGTTCGAGACATCCAAATGAGAATATTATCAATTATGTTATAATATTCTTGTCACAATACTAAGGGGGATTTTATGTTATCAAAAAAATTGCACGACGCACTAAACGATCAAATGAACTTTGAATTTTACTCTGCCCACGCTTATATGGCAATGGCTGCTTACTGTACGGCGGAGAGCTATGATGGATTCGCTAACTTTTTCCTTGTACAAGCTGAAGAAGAACGTTTCCACGCAATGAAGCTTTACAACTACATTAATGACCGCGGTGAGCGCGCTATTATTACTGGATTTGATAATCCAAATAACGAATATGACTCTGTACTGAACGCTTTTGAAGTGGCACTTGAGCACGAGCGTGAAGTAACGAAACGTATTTACAACCTATCTGATATCGCCTGGGATGAGCGTGAACACGCAACAATTACATTCTTAAAATGGTTCGTCGATGAGCAAGTAGAAGAAGAAGCTTCATTCGATAGCATCATCCAAAAATTAAAACGTATTACAAGCGATTCAAACGCATTATTTATGCTAGATGCTGAATTAGAGAAACGTACATTTACGCCTCCAGCTGAGTAGTATTTCAATCACCTTAATGAATGGATTAAGGTGATTTTTTTATTTCTTCTCTAAGTTGAATAACCCTCGCCACATCCTTTTTATAGAGCCCAGAAACCTTTTCAACAAAGTCACTATGAGTAAAAGTTCCATCTCCTTCTTCTACTATACTCAAATGTCCATGTATAAATTTCAAAAACGCTCTAGCATCTTCTCCAGTTAAACGATTAATGTTATCTATAACCTCATCAAATTCCTTTAAACTATTCTGTTCTTTCACCCTAATTCCCCCTCTCCACACTATTTATCATACCAAAACAAAAAAAGCCGTTCATCCCTCTAGGCGAGAGATAAACGACCTCTTTACTATTTATTAAAGCATAACCCCAACGATAACCGCTGATAATATACTTACTAACGTTGCACCGTATACAAGTTTTAATCCGAATGATGATACAACGTTTGCTTGTTTGCCATCGATACTCTTCGTTGCACCTGCGATAATTCCGATTGATGAGAAGTTCGCAAATGATACAAGGAAGATAGATAAAATACCTACTGTACGAACTGATAAATCACCAGCTACTTTACCAAGGTCAAGCATTGCAACGAATTCGTTCGTTACTAATTTCGTTGCCATAATTTGTCCTGCTGTTAGCATCTCTGATGTTGGGATACCCATTACGAATGCTAATGGTGAGAAAATGTATCCTAAAATGCTTTGGAATGTGATTCCGAAAATTGAATCGAACACACCATTAATTGCTGTAATTAATGCTACGAAACCAATTAACATCGCCGCTACTGTTACAGCGATAGAGAAACCAAGCATAATATATTCGCCTAACATTTCAAAGAATGTTTGCTTTTTATCTTCTTGTAATTCTAAAATGTCGTCTTCTTCTTTCACGTCATATGGATTAATAATATGAACGATAATGAATCCACTAAATAAGTTTAATACAAGTGCCGTTACTACATATTTTGGATCAATCATTTTCATATAAGAACCGACAATTGACATCGATACTGTAGACATGGAAGATGCACAAAGTGTGTATAAACGATTTTTCGGTAATTTGCTTAATTGATCTTTTACTGTAATGAATACTTCCCCTTGACCAACAATCGCAGCTGCTACTGCATTATATGATTCTAGTTTTCCTAAACCGTTCACTTTACTTAATAGGAAACCGACTGCACGAATGATAATCGGTAAAATTTTAATATGTTGTAAGATCCCAATTAATACTGCTAAGAAAATGATTGGTAATAATACCGTTAAGAAGAATGGTGCTTGTCCATCATTTGCTAGACCACCAAATACGAAATTAACCCCTGCTTCCGCAAATTTTAAAATAGCGCCAAACCCATCTGCAATCCCTTTTACTAATACAAATCCGACTTTTGTATTCAGTAAGAAATATGCAAGTACCAATTGAATGACAAGCATAAGTGCAATTGGTTTATATTTGATTTTCTTACGATCTGAACTGATAAGGAAACCTAGTACAAATACTACAAGTAAACCGACTAGAAACATTACTATTTTCATATGTGAATCCTCCACTTCTCCCACGAGTTATTGGTCGTATAACGTATAACGAATGACGTCTGACCATTGATGTTAAAAAAATTTAAAACCCCTAAATACTATTCAACTGTTATCTAAAATCAGTAAGCGTTTACATAAATTGCAATTTATTAAAGGTAGCCTCTTCTCTCCTACCATACTTGAAAGTCTGAAATTGATACCACCTACAAATCAAATTGTAAGCGTTATCTAACCGAAAAGCAATATAAATTTAAAAAGATTTTTATATGTTAATATATTCCTAATTAATTGGTTTTTCTATGCAAATTTACCATAAAAAAATAGCCCTAGCTATGAGCTAGGACCATCTTTTTTATAACATAACACCAACGATAATCGCTGATAAAATACTTACTAATGTCGCACCGTACACAAGGCGTAGACCGAATGATGATACAACATTTGATTGATTTTCATCGATACCTTTCGTTGCACCTGCGATAATTCCGATTGATGAGAAGTTCGCAAATGATACAAGGAATACAGAAAGAATACCAACTGTACGAGCTGATAAATCACCAGCTACTTTTCCAAGATCAAGCATCGCAACAAATTCGTTTGATACTAATTTCGTTGCCATAATTTGTCCCGCTGTTACCATCTCTGCTTGCGGGATACCCATTACGAATGCTAATGGTGAGAAAATGTATCCTAAAATAGCTTGGAATGTAATACCGAACATAGAATCAAACAAGCTATTGATTGCTGTAATCAATGCTACGAAACCAAGTAACATGGCTGCTACTGTTATCGCGATTGTGAAACCAAGCATAATATATTCGCTTAGCATTTCAAAGAATGACTGTTTTTTCTTATTTTCTAATTTCAGTGTATCTTCTTCTTCTGTAATATCGTACGGGTTAATAATATGAATAATAATGAAACCACTAAATAAATTTAATACAAGTGCTGTTACTACATATTTTGGTTCGATCATTTTCATGTAAGAACCGACGATTGACATCGATACTGTAGACATGGAAGATGCACATAATGTATATAAACGGTGTTTTGGGATTTTACTTAATTGATCTTTTACTGTAATAAATACTTCCGCTTGCCCAACAATGGCAGCTGCTACTGCGTTATATGATTCTAGTTTTCCTAGACCATTTACTTTACTTAACAACGTACCAATAGCACGAATAAATATCGGTAAAATTTTAAAGTGTTGCAGAATTCCAATTAAAACGGCAAAGAATACGATTGGTAATAACGCTGTTAAGAAGAATGAAACCTCTCCTTTATTAACAAGGCCACCAAATACGAAAACGATTCCAGCTTCTGCATATCCAAGAAGCGCGCCAAATCCATCTGAAATTCCTTTTACTAAAATATAACCAACTTGTGTATTTAATAAGAAATAAGATAATGCTAGCTGAATAATAAGCATAATTGCGATTGGTTTATACTTAATCTTCTTTCGATCGGAGCTTATAAGAAAACCGAGTACAAATACAACGAGTAATCCTACAAGAAACATAACAAACTTCATTAATAAAATCCTCCATTTAACTCTTCATTAACGTTGAACGTCTGACCACTAAAACAAGAAATAACCCGAACTTTCCATTTCCCCTCCAAAATCTTCAATCAGATAGGAAAAATCATAAAACCTCTTGTTTCAAAGGCATTTTCCATTCTAACATAAATCACAACTCATATCCGCACTTTTCTTTAAAAAATTACATTTTATTATAAAACACTCATTAATGTTCGTCTTTTACTACCGACAAATATCTGGATAAAACAAAAAAATGAGCATCAAGTTTCACTTGATGCTCACCTCATTATACCGCTTTTTCTTTATCTGCTACTTGCTCTTCCCAGCACTCTGTATTTTTCAAACCTGGAATTGAATTCGCATAGAAGACTGGATCTTTTCCTTGTTTCTTTTGCTTTACATAATCTGATAATGCCGCAAAAGCGTACTTAGAAAGGAATACGATTGCCACTAAGTTAATAACAGCCATAATACCCATGAATAAATCTGCTAAATCCCAAACGATTTGAATTGTTGCGACAGACCCTAACATAACCATACCAAGTACAGCAATGCGGTAAGCTGTTAATAGCACTTTACTTCCATTTAAGAATTCAATATTCGTTTCACCATAGTAGTAGTTACCTACTAATGAACTAAATGCAAACAAGAAGATTGCAACTGCTACAAATATAGATGCCCATGGTCCGATATGTTGACTTAATGCTTGTTGCGTTAATTGAATACCATTTAAATCAGCTGCATTATGCACATCTGATAAAAGAATGATAAATGCTGTACAACTACAAATTAATAATGTATCTGTAAATACCCCTAAAGTTTGAATGAAACCTTGTTTAACTGGGTGCGTTACGTTTGCAGTCGCTGCTGCGTTCGGCGCACTCCCCATACCTGCTTCATTTGAGAATAATCCGCGTTTTACCCCTAATAAAATCGCAGCACCTAATCCCCCGCCTACTACTTCTTTAATTCCGAAAGCATGTAAGAAAATTTCTTTAAATACATACGGAATTGCCGTAATGTTTGTTACAACAACGAATAATGCTACTGCTACATAAATAATCGCCATTACTGGAACAATCATTTCAACCGCGCGTGCAATTCGCTTTACTCCGCCAAAAATAATAACTGCAAGTAAACCAGCCATTACAAGACCTACTAATCTACTATCTGTTTTGAATGCCCCATCAAAAGCAGCTGCTACAGTATTAGATTGTACAGCATTAAAAATTAATCCAAAACTTACTGTTATTAATACAGAGAAAATAGCTCCAAGCCAGCGCTTATTTAAACCCTTTTCCATATAATACGCTGGGCCACCACGGAACGTATTCCCATCTTTCACTTTATAAATTTGCGCTAATGTGCTCTCGACAAATGCAGAAGCACCCCCAATTACCGCGATTAACCACATCCAAAATACTGCGCCTGGACCACCTGCTGAAATTGCAATAGCTACACCAGCTAAGTTACCAGTACCTACACGAGAAGCTGTACTCATACAAAAAGCCTGGAATGATGATACACCACTCTTCTCTTTTTGTGCTTTCCTCGTTTTCGAACTCGCCCCATCCCCAAGCAATCGAATCATTTCACCGAAGTAACGAACTTGGACAAATTTCACACGAAATGAAAAGTAAAGTCCTAACCCAATTAACATCGCAATAATGATATATGACCAAAGGACATTATTTATATCCCCAATTACCTTAGCTAAAAAATCCATAATTGCATTGCCCCCTCTTCCTAACAATAAGAAAATTATATTCTAAAAACTCTTAGTAATCAAGAACTTTATGTTAGGTTTTCTAACACAAGAAAGTTAACTTACTTAACACATGTGTTTTTTTACGCAAAACTATAACTAGTACGCGCATTTATCCAATACTAAATCACTCATCCTATGTGACCAGCCATACCTTTAAGACAGTACGTTCCCTACAAATAATATGAGAAATGAACAAACAAAAATTATATTAACAATTACCTCTCATCCTTTTCATCCTTTACTACAACAAAAAAGGCGAGCATCGAATTCAACTCGATGCTCGCCTTTTCATTTACACTGCTTTTTCTTTATCCGTTACCGCTGACTTATCCCAACACTCTGTATTCGTTAAACCAGAAATAGAATCTGCACGGAAGACTGGATCTTTTCCTTGTTTCTTTTGCCTTACATAGTCTGCCAATGCCGCATACGCAAATCGGCCAAGAAGTGTAATCGCAATTAAGTTTGTGATTACCATTAGACCCATAAATAAGTCTGCCATATTCCATACAACTTGAAGCGTCGCAACAGAACCGAATAATACCATTCCCACTACCGCAATACGGTAAATTGTTAACCAAGTTTTACTTTGTTTAATGAATTCAATATTCGTTTCACCATAATAGTAGTTTCCTAAAAGTGAACTAAACGCAAATAAGAAAATAATAATCGCTAAGAAGCTACTTGCCCATGGGCCAATTTGTGAACTTAATGCATTTTGTGTTAGTTCAATACCTTCTAAATTCGTTGCTTTATATGCACCAGAACATAGTACGATAAATGCTGTTGATGTACATACTAAGAATGTATCTACTAATACGCCAATTGTTTGAATAAAACCTTGTTTTGCTGGATGCGTTACATCAGCTGTTGCTGCCGCATTCGGAGCACTACCCATACCTGCTTCGTTCGCAAATAATCCGCGCTGAATACCATATTTCATCGCAGCGCCGATACCGCCACCTACAGCTGAATCTAAACCGAATGCACCTTTAAAGATTTCCGTAAACACATCTGGTATTAAATAGAAGTTTTTAATGACAACAAAAATAGCTACCGCAATATAAATAAGCGCCATTGGCGGAACAATCATTTCCGACATACGTGCGATACTTTTTACACCACCAAAAATAATAACTGCAACTAATACAGCTAATACAATCCCAACAATATAACGTTCTAAACCAAATGCATTTTTAAACGCTAATGTAACTGTATTTGCTTGTACTGAGTTGAAAATTAAACCGTAACTAACTGTAATAAGGATAGAAAACCAAATTCCCATCCAACGTTTATTTAAACCTTTTTCCATATAATAAGCAGGACCACCACGGAAGCCACTGCCATCTTTTACTTTATAAATTTGGGCAAGCGTACTTTCTACAAAACTTGAAGACGCCCCAATAATCGCAATAACCCACATCCAAAATACTGCTCCAGGTCCTCCCATAGAAATCGCTAAAGCTACACCGGCTAAGTTCCCGATTCCAATACGAGCTGCTGAACTCATACAAAATGCTTGGAAAGAAGATACACTACCTTTTTTACGTGTCTTTCCAGTTAATCCATCACTCATTAATCGAACCATTTCCCCTAAATGAGTGATTTGTACGAATTTCAATTTAATAGAAAAATAAAGACCTAAACCAATTAACATTGCAATAAGAATATATGACCAAAGAATTGTATTTGTTGATGAAATAAATTGCTCTAAAATATTCATACAATTAACCCCCTCCTTTTCTCCATAAAACGAATTATATTTAAAAAACATTCAAAAATCAACATTTTTCGACAATTTGCAATTTCCAAATATTAGACAGGATCGCAGTAACAATATCGTTATGACTACCCTCCCTCTAACTGTGCATACTAAAACAAAAAATAATTCACAAACAACCCTATTGACAAAAACACCAACCTGTAACTATAATGATTACAACAAGTTGTAACAAACTTAATTACAACACATTCATTCACTTTCAGATATACACTTTAACAAAACACTTTGGAGGGATTTATTATGAAAATCGGAATTATCGGAGCAACTGGTAAAGCAGGAAGTCGTATTTTAAAAGAAGCATTGGATCGCGGACATGAAGTAACTGCAATCGTAAGAAATGCTGCAAAAATTACAGAAGAAAACGTAAAGGTTTTAGAGAAAGACGTATTCTCTCTTACATCTAACGACTTACAAGCATTCGACGTAGTTGTAAATGCATTCGGCGCTCCAGCAGGCGAAGAACACCTTCACGTAGATGCAGGAAACGTACTTATTGAAGCTATGAAAGGTGCACCAAATACAAAATTACTTGTAGTTGGCGGCGCTGGAAGCTTATTTGTAGACGAAGAGAAAACAACACGTGTATTTGAAACGCCAGGTTTCCCAAAAGAATACCTTGCAACAGCTCAAAACCAAGGTAAAAACTTAGAAATTCTGCAACAAACTAACGATATTACTTGGACATTCATCAGCCCTTCTGCACTATTCGCATTAGGAAAACGCACTGGTTCTTATACAGCTGGCAAAGACAATCTTCTTGTGAACGCAAAAGGTGATAGCTACGTAAGTTACGAAGACTTCGCAGTAGCAGCACTTGATGAAATCGAAAATCCAAAACACGTAAACGAACGCTTCACAGTTGTTTCTGAAGCTGAATAATAAAGAAAAGCTCGTAAAACATAGTGTTTTACGAGCTTTTTATTATTGTACTTGTTCTAAACCATTTGGAGTAATCTTGAAGGAAATCTCTTTAAATTTCTTCGCATCTCCTTTTCCAAGTAACTCACCAGTTTTATACCAACTTAAACGATCAGATTCTGCATGATACACTTTTATCGTATCCCCATACTGGAATGGCGTACCGTTTACTTGCTCAGCAAAATTCTTTGAAGTTTCTTGTCCTTCTGCTGTTACATGTTTTTTCTCTTTTCCATTTCCATCATAAATTGTAAGACCTATATACTGTTCATTTACAAAACGATAATGAATTGTATCATTTGTAAATGTTGCATGTAATTTCTTTTCATCCTGGTTTAATGTAACAATCGAACGCGTTACATTGGACACACCTTGATATACTATACTATCTCCATATGTAACTTCTACAGGAACTTCTGTCACTTTCTTATTTCCAAAGCGATCTTTCGTTTCTACTTTTACTTTTTGTTCACCGATTTTTGCCGTATCCAGTTTTTCTACAAAACCGACTACTTCTCCACCTTTTACTTCAACAAACTTCTTCGCATCTAATGTTTCACTGTTTGTTCCGATTACCACTTTTTGTGGCAACGCTTTTACTTCTTGCTGCGCTCCCATTTGTTCAAAACCTTGCGTTGTCACTTTAAAGAACACTTCGTTAACACCATACTTCGCATCAATGAATTCATTCTTTTTATACACTTTAAAACGATCAAATTCTTTTTGATAAATTTTTACTATATCACCATATTCAAAAGCCATACCATTGAATTGCGCTGCAAATTCTTTTGTATTTTCAGATGCTTTTACTGTTACTTCTTTTTTCTCTTGCCCATCTTTATCATATACAGCCATCGCCATATACTTTTCATCTTTAAATGAAGTATGCATTGGACCTTCTGAATCTGTTGTACTGAATTTCTTTTCTTCATGATTTAATGTAACAATCGATTTAATATTCGTTCCGTCGTGCCATGTACCGAAGAACATAATGCTATCTCCGTAAATCACTTCTACTGGCACTTCTGTTATTTGCTTATTTCCGAAACGATCTTTCGTTTCTACTTTTACTGTTTGTTTACCGATTTTCATTGTATTTGGTTTCTCCGCAAATCCAACTACTTCTCCGCCTTTTACTTCAACAAAGTTTTTCGCATCTAGCTTTTCAATTTCTGTTCCGACTACTACTGTTTGTGGCTTTGCTGTTACTTCTTGTAGCATGTCCATTCTCTCAAAACCTTTTTCTGTCACTTTGAAGAATAGTTCTTTCGTTCCTTGTTTCTCACCTTGACCAATAAGATTGTTATTTTGATACCATTTCAAACGATCTGGTTCCGCATGAAATACTTTCACTACATCTCCATACTCGAACTGCATACCATTCACTTGCTTCGCAAAGTCCTTTGAAGTTTCTTGCCCTTCTGCTGTTACATGTTTTTTCTCTTTTCCTTCTCCATCGTATAACGTCATTCCCATGTATAGCTCTTTATTAAAATATTTATGGATTTGACTATCCATATCAGTCGCATGGAATTTCTTATCATCATGCTTTAAAGTTACGATTGAAGCAATGTCATTGTTATATCCCACATATGCGATACTATCTCCATACGTCACTTCTAATGGTACTTCTGTCACTTTCTTATTTCCAAAACGATCTTTCGTTTCTACTTTTACTTTTTGTTCACCGATTTTTGTTGTATTTGGTTTTTCTACAAATCCAATTACTTCTCCATCTTTCACTTGAACAAAGTTTTTTGCGTCTAATGTTTCACTGTTTGTTCCGATTACTACTTTTTGTGGCAACGCCTTTACTTCTTGCTGGGCCCCCATTCGCTCAAAGCCCTTTTCTGTTACTTTAAATAATAATTCTTTCTCTACCTTTGCCTTACCTTGACCGATAAAGTCATTATTTTGATACCAATTAAAGCGATCTGATTCAGCGTGATACACTTTCACTACATCACCATACTCGAACTCTAACCCATTAATTGATTTCGCGAATTCTTCCGCATTTTCAACACCTTTTACTGTTGCTTTCTTTTTCTCATTTCCATTTTGGCCTAGTAATGAGAATTCAAAATACGTGTCTTCTTTAAAATAATAGTGTACTGGATTTGAATCGGCCATCGCACTAAACTTTTTCTGATCATGTTGCAGTGTTACGATGGATTTAATATTAGTATCATAATTAAGCCCTTTAAATACTAAACTATCACCATAACCAATATTCACTACAACAGGAATGAAATTCTTATTCCCTTTTTCATCCATAATCTCTACTTTTACAGTTTTTTCTCCAACTTCGGGCTTATCTTGCATAATTACGCCCGTTGTTTTGACACCCTTCCCTAAATTCTGTACGAGTTCTTTTGCCTTTTTCTCATCATATGTAGTACCAATTTCTACATTTTGGATTTTTGTATCATTCGGCTCACCGTATGGAACCT
Source organism: Bacillus cereus group sp. Bc061 (assembly GCF_027715825.1). NCBI lineage: Bacteria > Bacillati > Bacillota > Bacilli > Caryophanales > Bacillaceae > Bacillus > Bacillus cereus group sp. Bc061. Next base: position 69,312 of record NZ_JAQFTZ010000014.1, on the reverse strand, counting down.
CATATAATCCAGTTTGTTTTTCACGAATTGGATTGCTGTCTGTAGATAACCATATTTCTTTTTCTAATTTCGGTAAATTTAATTTCTCTATCTTGTCTCTAGTATCATCCTTTGGAGTTAATCCCCATTTTTCAAAGAAAGGAGTTAAATTTTGACCAACCAGCTTTGATGTCATGTAAATAAACAACTGCTTTTTCTCTTCATCAGATTTAGGCATTTCTGTATTTTGTAACATACGATACATCTGATGTAGTTTCGGATAAAATTGATCTCCATATGCTAAGTGCAATTGCCAAAACATAACTAATTTCTCGAATTCATCCATCTTCTCTTGTGCATCTGTTTGACCTAAATAAGCAAAAGCTGCCTTGTAGCGCTCCTCTTCTTCCAGCCTCGTTTGATGACCAAACTTAGTTTGAACTGCTAAAGAGTAAATATTAACGGTTACCTCTCCCAGGTCTTCCCACTCCCAAGGTGCCTGCTGATGTAAATGCCCAACTTCATGCCAAGGCCCCCATCCATCAGTTTTTAACTCTTTACTGTCTAATACATACTTCATCGCATTCTTAACATAAGAAGTGCGGTAATAGTATGCATTCATCCAATCGCCCTCTTCTGGATATCTATTTTCAACAAATTGAACATAGTGTTTTGGCGCTTTCGCCACTCCTACACTCTCTTCAGATAATCCCGAAATCTTATTTTCTATGCGAATGATTTGATCATGCAGCTTCAATAATTCTGTTGGATCTGTATTTTTCATATAATCTTGTACAGCATCATAGCTTGATGTGATTAGGCTTCTTTCTCCTCTTAATTCCACTGCATATGGATTCTCATACTTTTTCAGCATTTCATCCCAATCTTTTTTCGTATGCTTTCCTAATATGAATAATGGAAAATGACTTCCACCATTAGTAACTTCAGCTGTGATATCACCTTGATTGTTCGGGTTATAGAAATACAGTATCCCGCCCACTGGAGATGATATTACATTTTCACCAGGTGTTAAATCAAATTCCTTAGGGTCTTCTTCATCATACGCATGTGTTCCTATAAAAGCTTTAATAGACTTATCACCTTTTATTTTAATTTTCATTTCTTCATTTGGCTTTGCATAAATCCCAGTTGGTTCATTTGCCGCTAGTTCCCAGTCCACCTTTAAACGATCTCGTTCCTCAGTGACATCACCTTTTCCAGGCACATAAAACGTCCTCTGCTCCAAACGACTCTCTTTGCTCTCTTCCAACTTTCCACCTTTAACCTCTTCCAAAGGCGCTGCATATCCTTTTGATGCTTCAAAAGCTACTGGTGATAATAATGTGGATATGCATATACCAGCTACTAATACCCTACTCTTTTTCTTCTTCGACATAATCTGTGTCCCCTGTTCCTTTATTTAGAAAAACCATCCTATATATTTATTTAATGAAAAATCCTATTATTTTTATAAAAACATGTAATAAATAGACGAATACCTCGCGCACCTGTATCTATTACTACCGCATTTCCCTCCATGTATTCGCTTTCTTACTTTGTAAAATTTTTATGTAATATGTCCTCCTCACTTCTCTCTATTTGTGATGAGTTCTATTCGTACATAAAAAGAGAATAGCAAAAGATATCATTATAGTATTGTCATCTATACATCTAAAAATAAAAATAGCAATAGAATCTTACATTTTCTTCATATATGACCATCTATAGGTAGTTTTTCCAACTGAATTGTACATGCTTTCTACTTTGTTTGATAGCCTTTTCAATTAGAATAATGTTACAATTTTGTGAATTTAATCAGTTAATCTTAACGTTCGGATTTTATTATATTTGAATATCTTTCACAACATAAAAACAATGTTTTATTTGGTTAATAATTATCTTAATATAATTTCATGTTTCATAGATAAAAAGCATTGGTGTTAACCAATGCTTTTTTATCTTACCTTTTATATTGATTTGGTTTATGCGGTTCGTTTGGAGTATGTGGTTTATTATTATCATGACCATTTCCTTTTTTCCAACTCACTGATAACTCCGGACTTGTTTCTTCTTCACTACGCTCAAGTAATACAACTGCATTTTGAATTGTTGGTGTACCTTTATGCGCAATGCCTTGTAGCTTCGTTAATTTCCCGATTACTTTAAAGCTAAATCCACCAGCTGGTGTTTGTTTCGGAACTAAAATGCGGAACTTTTCTCCTACATTAAATTCCGTTTTTGCTTCGCCTTTTTCATTTACAAATTTCGCTCCCGCTGGTGCACCTGTTGCTTGCACTTTATACGTTCCACTTTTTGCATTTGTTTCTACTGTATATAAGCCTGTTTCAAAGAAATCATTTTTCAATACTGCTTCTTGTTCTTCTGTAGGAGTTACACTCATTGTAATTTCTTGTAACTCTTCACTAGCACTTGCTTTTGCAACGATATCTTTCGTTACCTTTTCTACATTTTTATTGCGGAAATCTAAATCATTAATATCGATTTGTTTTAACGCATTCCATACTGCAAGCTGCGTTGCATAATGAGCTTCTCTCCAATCAGAAACACCTAATTCTTGCGGGCTCTTTTGTGGATATCCATTTAATAATACACGGTATACGTTAATATCCACTTTCCCCATTTCCGGTAAATCTTGACCGCTTGGAGATTTTAAATCTACATTTAAGCAAAAAGCAATTTTGCCATCTGCCGTTTTAATAAGCTCTGTTCGGATTGGTTTCTTCTTAGACTTACTGTAACTCCAATCCATTTGATACTTTGTATGGTCCATGACTTCTGCGAATGCTTTTTGAAGCGGGAATAACACAAATAAAACACTTAAAAACATAGCTAAAAGTTTGAACGATTGCTTTATATTCATGTTTACAGCCCCTTATAACAAACTTGATACTAAGTAGTATTTATTTAGAAACTATTTTTATGCAAAAAAAAGAGTGCTTTTACGCACTCTTCTTTCTTACCCTAATCTTAGAAATCGAAGTTATCAGGATCTGGACCAACGCGGTGATTTTGGTTTAACGCATCGATTTTTTCCATATCTTCTTTCGTTAATTCAAAGTTAAATACATCAGCATTTGCAATGATACGGTGTTCTTTCGTTGATTTTGGAATTGTAATTACTCCATTTTGAAGATCCCAACGTAAAATCACTTGCGCTGTTGTTTTACCGTGTTTCTCAGCAATCTCTTGTAATGTTTCGTTATCTAATAATTGACCTTGCATTAATGGTGACCATGCTTCCATTTGAATACCTTGTTCTTTACAGAAAGCTTGTACTTCTTTTTGTGTTAAACGAGGGTGGTATTCTACTTGGTTAATCATTGGCTTGATTTCTGCATCTTTCATTACATCTTGTAAGTGATGTACTTGGAAGTTACTTACACCAATTGCACGTACGCGCTTTTCTTTATAAAGTGTTTCTAACGCTCTCCATGTATCTTTATATTTTCCTTCTACAGGCCAGTGAACAAGATACAGATCTAAATAATCTAGTTCTAATTTTTTTAAGCTCTCTTCATATGCAGCAATTGTTTCTTCATATCCTTGATCTGCGTTCCATACTTTTGAAGTGATGAATAAATCTTCTCTTGAAATACCAGTTGCTTCGATACCTGCACGGATTCCTTCACCTACAGCTTTTTCATTTCCATAAATTGCAGCTGTATCGATGCTGCGGTATCCTGCTTTAATCGCTGATTTTACAGCTTCTACAAGTTCTGGTCCTTCTTCTACTTTAAATACACCTAAACCGAACCAAGGCATTTCTACACCGTTATTTAATACTGCTTTACTTTGTAAGTTTTTCATTTTATTTTCTCTCCTTTTATTTTACTTGATCTCTTTTTTCTAATGTCATGCTCCACGCTGTTAAAATCACAGCGGCTACTACCATAAGGCCACCTACCCAAGCAGTATGGATTAATCCTAAAGAATTCGTTACAAGGCCACCTATATAAGAACCTAAAGCGATCCCTCCGTTAAATGCGGCAATATTAATTGCTGAAGCAACATCCACCGCACTCGGAACAAAGCGCTCTGCCAATATAACTACATATACTTGTAGCCCCGGAACATTCATAAATGCGAATAGTCCCATGAAAATAATTGTGATTAATCCAGCTACTTTAAATGGCGCTGTAAATGTTAAAACAAATAGTATAATCGCTTGAATCAAGAACATGTAAAATAGCGCTCGAATCGGATTATGATTCGATAATTTTCCGCCGACCATATTCCCTATCGCAATTGCAATGCCATACACTAATAAAATGATCGTAACTGTACTCGCTTCAAATCCTGTTACTTCTTGTAATAGAGGTGATAAATACGTAAATGTTACGAATGTACCGCCGTATCCAAGTGCAGTAATAATGAAAACAAGTAACAGTCTTCCATTTTTAATTAGTTTGAATTGATCACGAAATGATACAGGTACACCATTTTTTAAATTAGATGGGACGAGTATACTGTTTGCGATAAAAGCAATAATTCCAATTACGACAATCGCCATAAATGACGCTCTCCAGCCAAATTGTTGACCGATAAACGTTCCAATTGGTACACCTGTAATAGTCGCAACTGTTAATCCAGTAAACATAATCGCAATGGCGCTAGCACGTTTATTCTCTGGGACGATTGCAGCCGCAATTGTAGATCCTATCGACATAAACACACCATGTGCAAACGCAGATACAACCCTTGCGATAATTAATATAGTGAAACTTGTTGCTACTGCCGCGATCCCATTACCAATAATGAAAATAACCATAATCCACATTAATAATGTCTTTCTCGACATACTAGCCGTTAGCGCTGTTAAAACAGGAGCTCCTACTGCCGCACCTAATGCGTATAGGGAAACAGTTAAACCAGCTGTTGTAACAGAAACATTTAAATCTTTTGAAATAGATGGTAATAAACCGACACTAATAAACTCGGTCGTACCAATCCCGAACGCACTAATTGCTAGTGCTAATAAAGCAAACATACTTCTTCGATTCGTCTGAACTTCCGAAGATGGTACTGTATATGAACTCAATTGAATTCCTCCTTATTACAAGAAATCCAATCATAATAGTGCGATAAAAAGGCCCTTTTATCTTCTAAAAAAATATTTAATCTCTACAAATGCTATTATGAATGGTTTCATTCTTTTTTTGAAGAACGCACTTTAAAGTACGATAGGCACCAAAAAGTAACATAGTCACTTTTCAGTACCGTACTACTCATTTGCCTCTTACATGTGCTATTATGAAACATATTTAACATGATAAAAAGTACGTACTTTAAAGTGCTATAGGTACTAAAAAGTAACATTTGTATGATTTAACTTATTTTACTCACAATGGGAGGGTTTCATATGAAGCAATACAATATTCCTGTAGAGGCAACTTTAGAAGTTATCGGCGGCAAATGGAAAGTTGTTATCCTTTGTCACTTAACGAAAGGTACAAAGAGAACGAGTGAATTAAAACGCTCAATGCCTGGTATTACACAAAAAATGTTAACACAACAATTACGTGAATTAGAAGACGACGGCGTTATTCAAAGAAAAGTATACAACCAAGTCCCACCAAAAGTAGAATATTCTCTTACTGATTACGGCTGGTCTTTAGAATCCATTCTTGATTCTCTTTGTTCTTGGGGCGAATGCCATCTTGAAAAAGAAGGTAAGACATCGATGCTAATTGCGGAAGGCGAATAATAGGAAAAAGGAAAAAACGAACATGAATTTGTTCATTTTTTCCTTTTTTTCTTATTATATATGTACATTTCTAATTGAAACAAAATATTTTATACGCTTTCATACCTTGTCAGTACTACGTTATACGCTCGATATGAAATAATTAGGAATCATTTTTATGTTAACATAGGTGTATATAGTATATAATATAGGATATATATTATATACACTTTCCGGTAACGGAGCTTTTCCATTATGCGGACAAGCCATATATCGGACAGTTCATAAATAATAAGTAAGACGTTATGGTTTTAGATTTATGTTTGCAGCTTACTTGCTGTCATAAATTTAAAGGCATTTTATTGTGTTTTGTGAAACTTTGTATAAAGTTTCGTAACCGTTTACTATCTTACTTATCAAAAATAAGAGTATTGCTATCGTAAAGGAGAATTGGAGATGCCAGAAACTATGACTCAAACAAAGCCAGAACAAGAAACTGTACAAATTTCTGCTAGCCAAGGACAACTTGATGTACTTGATCAGTTGTTAAAACCTGAGGTACAAGAATCATTAACAACACTAGTAGAACAGCTTCCAAAATTAACTGAGCTTGTTAACATTTTAACTAAGTCTTATGACTTCGCTCAAACTGTTGCTACTGATGAAGTATTAAAAAGCGACACTGTTGGTGCAATCACAGAGCTTGTAGAACCTGTAAAAGATACAGTGAAAAGCATGGCTGCTACTGCAATCGAAGCGAAAGATCGTGCTGACGAAAGCAACGAAGTTATCGGCCTATTCGGTCTTTTAAAATTACTAAAAGATCCACAAGCACAAAAAATGTTCCGCTTTGTGAACGCATATCTTCAAATTAGTGCAGAACGTAACAATAAATAAGTTAACTTATAACAACAATTAGTAAAGACGGGGGATATCATACTATGTCAAAACAAATTGTCATCTTAGGCGCTGGTTATGGCGGTCTTCTTGCCGCTTTAAACGTACGTAAATATTACAGCAAATCAGAAGCACAAGTTACAGTAATTAACCAATACCCAACACACCAAATCATCACTGAACTACACCGCCTTGCAGCTGGTAACGTGTCTGAGCAAGCAGTTGCAATGCCACTTACAAAGCTTTTCAAAGGTAAAGATATCGATCTAAAAATCGCAACAGTTGAGTCATTCTCAGTTGATAGCAAAGAAATCAAACTAGCTGGCGGCACTACTTTATCTTACGATGCACTTGTAGTTGCTTTAGGAAGTAAAACTGCTTACTTCGGTATTCCAGGACTAGAAGAAAACAGCATGGTATTAAAATCTGCTGCTGATGCAAACAAAATCTACAAACACGTTGAAGATCGTATTCGTGAATACGCGAAAACGAAAAACGAAGCTGATGCTACAATCGTAATCGGTGGTGGCGGATTAACTGGCGTTGAGCTAGTTGGTGAGCTTGCTGACATTATGCCTAAACTTGCAAAAAGCCACGGCGTAAATCCAAAAGAAGTTAAACTTCTTCTTGTTGAAGCAGGTCCAAAAATCCTTCCAGTATTACCAGACCACTTAATCGAACGTGCAACTACTAGCCTAGAAGCACGCGGCGTTACATTCTTAACTGGTCTTCCTGTAACAAACGTTGCTGGCAATGAAATCGACTTAAAAGACGGTCAAAAACTTGTTGCTAACACATTCGTTTGGACGGGCGGCGTTCAAGGTAACCCACTAATCGGTGAATCAGGTCTTGAAGTAAACCGTGGTCGTGCAACAGTTGATGCATACCTACAATCTACTTCTCACAAAAACGTATTCGTTGCTGGAGACAGCGCTGTTGTCTTCGCTCCAGACGGACGTCCATACCCACCAACTGCACAAATCGCTTGGCAAATGGGTGAGTTAATTGGATACAACTTATACGCAGCACTAGAAGGCAAAGCATTCGAAGAGTTCGCACCTGTAAACTCTGGAACACTTGCTAGCCTAGGACGTAAAGATGCGGTTGCTACAATCGGAGCAAGCAATACTCCACTTAAAGGCTTACCAGCATCATTAATGAAAGAAGCAAGTAACGTTCGTTACTTATCACACATTAAAGGTCTATTCAGCTTAGCTTACTAATCTGAATATAAGCCCGAATCATGCCCTGCATGGTTCGGGCTATTTTTATCCCACTTTAATGGGCAGTAAGACCCCCACCTCAAAATTCAGCGAAAGCAAAGCAGTTAGGTGGGGGGCGGGCTGCCCATTAAAGTCCGATTGGTGAGGGCTGATAATCAGTGGGGATGAGGAAAACCCCCACTGATTAAAGTTTCACTTTATCCGTAATTTTCTCTAACTTATTTATTCGGCAAAAAAATTATATACCCTTTAAATTTATCTAAATATACTGACTCTTTATAATGAAAGCTGTCCCGTTCGGAACAGCTCTTATTGTCGCTTTTTGTCAGTAAATCGATATATCGGGGAAATCGCTGATATATTCGGATTTGCGCTGATATATTTTGAAAATCGCCGATATGTTTCGAGTTACGGTCGATATATTCAAAAAATCGCCGATATAACTTTTAAACCTTCTTCATTATCCTAACTTCACAAGGCTGTAGTTCTTCTTCCCTTTACGAATAATAATAAATCGTCCATCAAATGAATTCTCTACCGTAACATCCGTACCTACATCCGTTACTTTTTCGCCATTCATAGAAATAGCTCCGTTATTAATATCTTCACGCGCTTGTCGTCTAGATGGTTCAATTCCTAAATCAACTAGCCATTCTACGATGTTTTTCGTCTCTTTTGAAGACTGGAATGTTGGCATTTCTTTAAAGCCTTGCTCAATTTCATCAGCTGTTAACGATTTAATATCTCCGCTAAATAACGCTGCTGTAATTTTCACAGCTTGCAGCAATGCTTCCTCTCCATGAACGAATTTCGTCATTTCTTCCGCTAATACTTTTTGCGCTTCACGTTTATGAGGCTCTGTTTCTACCTTCACTGCCAATTCATCGATGCGCTCTTTCGTTAAGAATGTAAAGTATTTCAAGTATTTAACTACATCACGATCATCTGTATTCACCCAGAACTGGTAAAATTCAAATGGTGTTGTTTTTTCAGGATCAAGCCAAACTGCACCACCTGCTGATTTACCAAACTTCGTACCATCTGATTTCAATAATAACGGAATCGTCAATCCGAATACTTTTGCTTCGTGCCCTTCTAACTTACGAATTAAATCTAAGCCACTCGTAATATTTCCCCATTGGTCACTACCGCCAATTTGCAATTGAACATCCTCTTTCGTGTATAAATGATGGAAGTCCATCGCTTGCAAAATTTGGTACGTAAATTCTGTGAAAGAAATTCCTGTATCTAAACGACTTGCTACGATGTCCTTTGCTAACATGCTATTAATGCTAAAGTTTTTCCCGTAATCACGTAAAAATTCAATAATATTTATTTCATGTGTCCAGTCGTAGTTATTTACCATCTTCACTTCGCTATTTCCGCCAAAATCAAATAGCTTTTTCATTTGCGCTGTTAACGCATCCACATTATGTTGAACTACTTCTAACGTTTGAAGTTGGCGCTCTGATTGACGCCCACTCGGATCACCAATTGTTCCTGTTGCTCCGCCAATTAAAATAACTGGATGATGGCCAGCTAACTGGAATCTTTTCATCATCATAAACGGAATCAAATGTCCGATATGCATACTATCACCAGTCGGATCAACTCCGCAGTATAGCGAAATCTTTTTCTCTTCTACTAGCTTACGTAAACCTTCTTCGTCAGTCTGTTGATTAATGGCGCCGCGCCATTCTAATTCATCAATAATGTTCATCTTTTGTCATCCCCTTTATTTTTAAAAACAAAAAATCCCTATGTCTATGACATAGGGACGATGATTCACCGTGTTACCACCCAGTTTGTATAAATAGCATAGCTACTCATACCACTCTTAGCAATAATATCGATTGCCAATCCGCTTAGCATTACCTAAGATACTCCAGAGTGTAATTCGCAAATTTGTTTGTGCTAGGTTCCAGCATCCCCTAGCTCTCTCGTTAACAGTGACAAACTGCTACTGGGCTCTTTCAACGTATGTTATTTGTTAAATTATTAGCCATTATATTGAATTGAAAACAAATTGTCAACAATACCCAAATATTATTTTAAAATAATTCGCAGTTTCATACGTATATGTTATTCTTTATCTTCTCCAATAATCCTTACTTCACGCTCTAACTTCACGCCAAATTTCTCTTCAACTGTTTTTTGTACGAAGTGAATTAAATCGATGTAATCTTGTGCTGTTCCGTTATCAACATTCACCATAAATCCAGCATGTTTTAGAGAAACTTCCACTCCACCAATTCGCTTACCTTGTAACCCTGAGTCTTGAATCAATTTACCAGCAAAGTTATTTGGTGGGCGTTTAAATACACTACCACATGAAGGATATTCTAGAGGCTGTTTTGACTCACGTTTAAACGTTAAATCATCCATTTTTGCTTTAATTTCTTCATGTACACCTTCTTCAAGTTCAAATCTCGCTTCAAGAATAATGTAATGGTTGTTCGCAAATACACTCTTACGATATCCAAATTCAAATGCTTCTTTCGTCAAAGTACGTAGCTCTCCATCACCTGTCATTACGACAGCTTCTGTTAATACATACGAAATTTCACCGCCGTATGCACCTGCATTCATATATAATGCTCCGCCAACTGAACCTGGAATACCACAAGCAAACTCAAGCCCTGTTAAGTTATGTTCTAATGCAATACGTGATACATCAATAATTGCTGCACCGCACTGTGCTACAATCGTCGTTCCTGTTACAGTAACACCTGTAATATGAATTAAACTTACTGTAATCCCGCGAATTCCACCATCTTTAATAATAACATTCGATCCATTTCCTAAAAACGTAACTGGAATATTATATTTGTTCGCATATTTAATAACTTCTTGAATTTCATCATAATTTGTCGGCGCAACGAACACATCTGCTTTTCCACCAACTTTAATATGCGTATGATTCTTTAACATTTCATCTTGTTTCACATGACCTTCAGGCAATACCGTACTTAAATATTCATAAACCTCTTGCATATTCATTTTACGATTCCTCTATTTCTATATTCTTTTTATCCCGTTATACGGGCCCATAATATCCCCACATACATGAACGAACTTAAAGTGGTGGATACAGTGTACCCAAAATCAATTCGAGACACCTATTAACCTCTTAATTTATAAGAGGTGCCACTCATATTAAAATATATATTGCATAATAAAGCAACCCAAATGGGCTACTAAACTTGACATGTCATCAGAAAGACAACAATTTGTAAAATATATTACTTTTTCAAAACACTACCCTTCAGTATCTTACTATACCACACGAAAATAAAGTGGTATTTTTTTGTAATCTTTACTTTATTTTCATCAACAAAAAAGATGCTTTTACATAGGTAAAGGCATCTTTTTCATTACTTATTTTAAATTACTTTTCGTTCTCTTCTTTTTCTTTATCAAACCATAACAGTTCATCGTTATCCACTTCACCATTATAATTGATTAAGATTTCTTCTCCTGCTTTTATATCTTTATAAGCATAGAAGTTAAATGTATGATTCTCAAAGACAATATCATACGTCGCATTCGGTGTATATGAATGATTGAATAACATGCCGTATCCTAAAAGGATTGCCGTATGATTAATCCCATACTCAAATGCGTAGTCAGCAAGTAATGTTTTCTCAATGTGTTCATGCTGTTCATTCGGATAAGAGATAACTGGCGCTGCGTGTATCAACTCACCTTTTTTAATATCACGAGTTGCAAATACACCTCTATTAAATTCTCCATCACTAAGTTCAGAAGTCTTAACTTCGATCATATACGTCACCTATTTAATTCTTTCTTTGAAGTATTTTAATTCCGCTATTAGCTGAATTTCATCTTCTTAAGCTTGGCAGAAAACGAGCAGAAAAGCAATTAAAATCCGAGCAAGTCTTCGTTTAAATGAAAAAAGGGCACAAACGTTGTGCCCTTTTTAAGTGATATTACTTTTCTAAAATATCTTCTAACAATTTCACTTGCTCGCTAACAGTATGTAATGTCTTCACAGATGTATCATTTCGATGTTTTTCTTCTTCCACACTTGCTAACACTTCTTCTGTAGCCGCAGAAGTTTGCTGGATTACATTGGAAGCATGTGTAACATCCTTTACGATATTCGTCGTTTTAACTTGGAAACTTTCTTGATGACCGACGATTTCTCTCATTACATCATTAATTTCATCAATAAATTTCCCTAAATCCGTTACATTTGTTAAAACACTTACTAGCATTTCATTACATTCTTCTTGTACTCTTTCTGATTTCTCTACTTGCACTTCTACCTTACTTGCTTGATTACTAAAATCCTTCAAAATCCCTTGAATTCTTCCCGCAGAACGATTCGATTCTTCTGCAAGCTTTAATACTTCATTCGCTACAATCGCAAATCCTTTCCCATGCTCACCTGCTCTTGCAGCTTCAATATTTGCATTTAAAGCTAGTAAACTCGTCTGACTTGAAATATTCGTTATTACATCTACAATCTCATTAATTTGCTTCGACTGCATCATTAAATCTCTAAATATAACTCCTGATTGTGAAACAACATCATTTAAACTTTTCATATTTACTTCAAAGTTTCTTAAAGTATGTACACTACCCTTTGAAATTTCTAAGCTTTCATCAATACGAATCGATGCATTTCTTACTTGAGAAATGATTTGTTCAATATTTCCCTCCATATCATTCAATACTTCTACCGAACGATACATCATCTCTGATTGTGATTGCGTACCAACCGCAACCTCTTCAAAAGCGAAATTGATTTCACTCATTGACTCCATCGATGTATTCATATTTTGTCTTAAATAATTGAAATTACGATCTAGTTTTACAACCGTTTCCTCAATAAGTCTTTGCGTTTCTTCTAATTCCTGAGCTTTTCTCATTACTTCTTGCTTCTCATCACTTAAACGAGCCAGCAAGTTAGAGCCAATCTTCGTGACGCCCCACATTGCAATCGTAACAATCGCTAACAAACTTGCGAAGTTTGCAGCTTCAGATGCAGCTGTATAAGCAAAAAATTTCTCTGGCCAATAACTACAAAGAATAAATGTGATTACAACTGCCACTCCGCCTAGAATTACAACGAGACGTTCACTTAAATAAATAAGTGAAACTGCTAGTGTAAAATAGACCATTTGAAATACAGCTGGGCTTTCATTAAAAGCTTGTACCATAATGAAAGACATCATAAGCAACATAAATGTCATGATATATTTATACGTCGTTTCCATGCTTTTTATAAAAGTAAGAAGTGTTCCAAATACAACGACAGAAATGCCACAAACCCAAAACGCGATTGCTCTCTCTGTAAAAATATATCCGTAATACCCAATTGCGATGATTCCAAGGAAGAAACTACAAATCGTAATAAACAGCAATAAATGATTTTTCTGTGATTCTTTCTCAAGGTTAGAAAAACAAGTTTTCTTTAACCATTCCATATATAGTCCCACCTTCTGCACTTAATTACTTCAGCTTAAATACCGCACTCACTGGGTTATGATCACTATTTTCAAACTTTAAATCTTTTCCTTGCACATTTACAATCTCAACATTCGGTGAAACGATAAAGCCATCAATAATCGTGACGAAGTTTTCACCTTCTACATATTTCTTCACATCGTCTCTCACTGTCATAACAGACGGGTCTACAGCCCATTTAAAGCCACCATCAGTAAAGTCCTTCGGTAACTCTACTAACCACTCAGGACGCTCCTTCACAAACTTCGGATCACTTAATTGAACATCAGAAACTAATTGATTCCAATCTCCGCCCATTATTACGTAATCACCATTTTTATAATGCTTGTTCATATATTCTTTTAAAAACTCTACTTGCTGTTTTCTAATTTTCCCGCCTTCATCGTACGCAGACAAATGTAAGTTTACGAGTCTAACATGCTTTCCATTATTAACAGGGATTGTATGTTCAACAATCGCCCGATCTAAATCAAATAAACGCTTCGGCCAAGGCTCCATTCCAGGAAGATGGAATCTCTTCGCTTCTTGAACAGTGTATTTAGAAAACGTACTTAACCCAGCCTCCGCATATCCCATTGGATTTGTTATTGGCACTGGAACCCATTTCGTATCGTAGTTCTTGCCAAATGACGAAACATAATCAGGTAATCCTTTTTTCAAAAATTCATGTTCATTCACATCAAATGATCGAAGTGATTTTATATCAACTTCTTGTAGTAGCGCAAAATCACTATTCTCATTTTGTAAAAACGAAAGCATATTCTTTAGGTTAACTTTCGTTTGCTCTTTACTACTTGAACCAGATCCCTTTCCCCCATCCATAAAGAAATCTTGCTCCTTATCTAATCCAGCATATCCAATATTAAATGTTGTAACTTTAAATTCATTTCCTGTCGCTAATACGCGCTCTTTATTATTTTCCACCTTCAAACTTACACTATCCGCAGGCTGTTCTTTAGTAAGTGTCATATACCCTAAAAAACCACCTACAACTCCCAATCCTACTAAAATACATATAAGTACTATTTTTAATAATTTCTTCAAATAAACGCCCCTTTTCTAAAACACATAACTTAATTATCTTTATTTTCAGTTAACTAAAACTGAATGACAGACATAAGAAATATTTTATCATATCAAAAACCTTATATCACTATATTTAGTTTATAAACAATAACTCTTGCTCTTACATTATCAAAAATACAAAATCCCCTAACTCCTTCACTGGAAATCAAGCGCAATGTTTAGTACACTATATGTAATAATCATAGGCGATGGAGTTCGCCATAAACGCTGCTTAGCTAATGACTCCTACCAGTATAACTACTGGTAGGAGTCTATTTTTTTGAGCAAGCTATTTAAAGAGGTGAGAAAATTGATTTATATTATCGTCGGCATTGCCGGTATATTAGGGGCCCTTTCTCGTTATTATTTAGGTCTTACTATTCATGAATCTTGGCATTATACATTTCCACTAGCTACATTACTGATTAACTTAGTCGGCTGCTTCTTATTAGCGTGGCTGACTACGTATATCGCTAAGCTCAACATCTTATCTTCAGATGTAATCACAGGCATCGGGACAGGATTCATTGGTTCTTTTACGACGTTTTCAACATTTAGTGTAGAAACTATTCAATTGATCAATCATTCCGAGTGGAGCATAGCCTTCTTATATGTATCATGCAGCATACTTGGTGGCCTCATTATGTCTGGACTTGGCTATACACTAGGTAATTTCTTACTTAAGAAACATCTTACGGAAGGTGATCACTTATGATAGAAGCTTTATTAGTCGCAACAGGAGGATTTTTCGGTGCGATTACGCGATTTGCAATTAGCAATTGGTTTAAAAAAAGAAATAAAACTTCCTTTCCAATTGCTACATTTCTCATTAATATAACAGGAGCGTTTTTACTCGGATATATAATTGGCAACGGAGTCACTACAGGTTGGCAGTTATTATTAGGTACTGGATTTATGGGTGCATTCACAACATTTTCAACGTTTAAACTAGAATCTGTTCAGCTTCTCAATCGTAAAAGCTTTAGCACATTCCTTTTATATTTAAGCGCTACTTACATAATTGGTATCCTCTTCGCATTCCTTGGAATGCAGCTAGGCGGAATATAAAAAAGAAAGCGACTCTTATCAGTCGCTTTCTTTCATAAGAAATAAGTCCCACCATATGGAATGGAAAAGAAACTAGCTGGATACACATCATAATTCACACTTTGCATCGGAAATTGTGAGTATGGCATATACTGTCCTTGCATCATTTGTGCCAAATATGCTTGTTGCTGCATTTGAATCGCTTGATTCATAGCATGAATGGTCTCCTGCGCCCCAGCGAGCGTAATAGCTGCTCCCACTTGTCTACCACTATAAAAATAATGATTCATTATGATTCAACTCACTTATTATTTTTCTTCCATATCGTATGTTTCTATTTCATGGTGAGTGTTTTATTCCAATTAACGAGTTCCCTACTATAGCTCTTCCAAACGGTTATTTTGTGCCAAAGTATGCCTTTTGGAACATACACATTCTTATCGCATTATGATAGTTACCGTCAACGAAAAACTCGTCTAACAGTTCACCTTCCACCATAAATCCAACCTTTTTATAAACATGTACAGCTTTTTCATTTTCCTTATCCACCACTAAATAAATCTTATGCATATTTAATACAGAAAAAGCATAATCCATCGCTAAACGCGTCGCTTCCGCTGCATAACCATATCCTTGATAATTTGGATCAATAATAATTTGGAATTCTGTTCTACGGTGAATATAATCGATTTCCACTAACTCGACTAATCCAACCATTTCATTGTCTTTTTCAACGATAAATCGGCGTTCGCTTTGATCATGTATATGTTTATCGTATAAGTCTTGCAGCTCCACAAATGCCTCATACGGCTCTTCAAACCAATATGACATAATATGTGCATTATTATTAAGTTCGTGTACAAACTTTAAATCTTCTCGCTCTAATGGACGCAATTTCAATTCCTGATTCATTTCTATAACCTCCAAGTAAAAGAAACCTCTTCACTTAATTTCTCAATTTTTTTCAATTTCAAACGCCCTAATTTTATTGTAAACCTTTAAGTAACTTGAAGGTCAAGATGTAAAAAAGTAGTGCAAACTTATGTCTGCACTACTACTCTTTTCTCAAATCTCTCATATTTGATATGTATAAAGCAATAACTAAAACAAGAATCGCTCCTGCGTATAATAACGTCTCCATCGGTTCCTCATGAGACACAATAATCAATCGAATTAACGCCGTGATTCCGATATAAATGAAATAACGTAACGGGAAATGATAGTTCGACCTGAAATACTTAACAATTAATAAGATAAATCAATACAGACAAGGAGCTTAATTGAATTGTTAGAAAATCCACATAGATTAGACCAGTTTTAAACTGCATTTCTATAGACCTTCTCGCTAAAAAATAAAACTATCCCATAAAAATAGAAACACCCCGAATTATAGTTTTTTTAAGCACCTATAATCCAGGGTATTCTTTATTTTGTTTCTTTTTATTATTCTATCGAGTTAGCAATTCCAATCAACTCTTCAGTAGTAAACTTACCTACATCTTTTTCACCTATTAAAGCATAATATAAATTATCTTTTGGACTATTGAATGCCAGGACTTGAGCTGCATCACCTTCTGCATATGTTGCTTCTATACCATTACTCAATCTTACAATTTCCGTATCATAACCCGTCGTATCAATGTTTGTTTCAGTCCCTATTACATTAAAAGTTATTCTTTGAGAAGCATCATTATTCTCGTATCTGTGAGTATAAAATTTTGTTCCCTCTGAAGACTCAGATAGAGATGTTGCTATATATTCTCCAGCTTTATTATCCATAAAATTTGTAATGCCATAATTTATTTTTTCTAACATACCTTGATTTTTTTGTTCATCTCTAAAGATTACTTTCTTAGGAAGCTTTACATCTTTAGATACCGACTTATATAATTCCCTATCTGTATTTAAAGCATATGCTTCTACTTTTTCTTCACTAGCCTGTACCTTGTCCTCCATTCCACTGACTAAACACATACTAGTAGCTAATCCGCTAAATAAAATCACAGCTAGTAACTTTTTATTAAATTTCATTTAGATCTCCACCTTTTCATAATATAAATTTAATATTTAAAAATCTGCACATATCTGTATTGAACTCCATTACCAGCTCCAGAACTACGAGCATCTGTATTTATATGCAAGTTAGAAGATGTTGCATTAGGTAAATTAAGTCCCCAAAATGGTTCTGGATTATTTCGTAACATTTTATTATAAGCACTTAAAGGATAGTGCACATTAGAACTCGTTTTACTTTGCGCCCAAAAACTTTGTATATAAGGGTCACCAGATTCAATACTGGTTCGTAACTTTATCGCTATTAAACGTTTGTCTTTACTAATAGTACTTGTCATTGATAAATTCCCACTACCACCACCGCCAGAAAAACCGGCACTATTTGTATAAGAACCACCACTTGATCCAACATTATACTGTTTATATTTATCAACATAACTACCTGCACTAACCGACCCTAAAGACGAAAAACCTATAAAAGTTGCTAATGCCCCAATTCCACAAATCTTTTTTGCCCTTGAATTTCTCAAAAATTTGTTAAACATGAATCACATCACTCCTTTTTAGATTTTTTTGTTACAAAAACATCATAAACTAATATAAAAATTCCATGTCGAAATTTACAACTTATTAACGAAAAAATGAAAAAAATGCAGATATTTACGGTAAGTTAATAAAAAAACAAATTATCCTTAACCTCCCCTAGATCCATGTAGGCTAAAATATTATTGTGAACGTTTTTCTAAAAATTAAGAAAAGGAGCTAAATCTATGAAAATACAATATAGAAAGTATGCGTTATCTGTAATCTCCCTAGCCTTATTTACTCTTATTGGTTGTACTAATAATGAGAAAAAAAACAATACAAACGAGACATATACTTTTGAGGATTCCAAAAAACGTGGTGATATTATTGAAAAAAACAATAAAGTTTATAACATAGAGAAATTAGATAATTTTGTAGAAAGCTATAATTTAAATCAAGGCGATTCAGTTAGAATTACTAAGTTTAATAACGAGAACGAGCCTATTATTATTGATTTAACTATGAAAAAAGAAAAAGATTCTACTTCCATCTATTATGATGTCGACTACACAAAAACAAATGAGAAACATGATGAAAATCAAGAGATTCAATATTCAAATAATACATGTCAAAAGATAAAGAAAGATATTGAAGATAATAAAGTAAATTATAAATTAGAATGTCCTGACACTATTCATTTGATTACAGCCCCAAAATAATAAGATGACAAATTGCAAATAAAAAGTAGTGCAAACTTATGTCTGCACTACTACTCTTTTCTCAAATCTCTCATATTTGATATGTATAAAGCGATAACTAAAATAAGAATTGCTCCTGCGTATAATAACGTCTCCATCGGTTCCTCATGAGACACAATAATTAATCGAATTAACGCCGTAATTCCGATATAAATGAAATAACGTAACGGGAAATGATAATTCGATTTAAAATACTTAATGATTAATGCTATGAACTCGAAGTATAAGAAATAGACGATGATACTTTCAACTAATTTATATGACGTATACTTCTTCGCTGAAAATATGTATTGAATAAAAGTAATCGTCTCATTAATTAAAAAGATAGATAAGACAATGGATAATATAATTAGCGCTATATTTAATATCCACTGTAAAACACTCGCGATAAAATGATCAATATTGAATGATTTCATTTTCTCATTAAACTCCCCTTCGTATAAGTACTTATTCATTATAGCAAAATTATAATTGGAGGTGGGTTAAATCATAGGTTCGTCCTTTGTTGGTGCCGGTGTGTGGGATGTTCATTGTTTGGAGGAGTCTTTTAACCGCAGAACTAGATTGCATATTAAGAAAATCCCTCAACTTGCTATTAGTAGTTATCATTCCAAACAGAAGTGTGTAGTCTTGTACAGCACGTAAATGAGCATTTTTAGACGTACTATTACAGTTTGAGCAGCGCCATCCCTGTTTTTCTTTTAACATTGCCATTGTAAAACATTCCTCACATTGCACGCCCTTTAGCAATTCCTCTTTTTTCACTTTATATTGTGCAAGAATATTTTGTCGCTGCGGAATGTGCTCATTCATAATTTGATTTATAAGTCCATCTACATTATCAATTACGTCTTCTTTATATTGACTTTCCATTTGCTTAATTCTATTAGGTAAATTTGCACCGTGGATAATTTTATTAGGAAGCATTTCATCTGAAGTTTTAATAATTGTACGAGGAGAACTAATTACAACGAGAGATTCAATCGGAATATTATATAAACCATGCAAACTCAGCCATTTTCTCAGCTGCATCTCTTGCCGTTTCACTTGTAAAAGCGGATCTGGAAAACCCTCTTCTGAAGTACCATCTGCGATTCGAATGAGTTGATTAAACTTTGCATCAAAAATTAACGTACCAATGATATTTTTTATTTCAAGAAAAAGAAGAAAACATGAGGAAACTATGAGGGCATCCATTTGAAAATAATGTTTCTGATCAAACAATCTGATGTCATGTAAAATGCTATATTTTGTTTCAGATAGAAAACTAAGCGGATATTCAATTGCCTGCTCTCCTTTATAGCCAGCCATAAATTTCGCTAGACTTTCAACCACCACATTTCTTTTTGGATGATGAGCAGGCAATCTTCTAAGTAAAGCTTCTAATTGAAGCAAATGTACGGACATTTTCCGTTCTTTCACAATCATCTTTATTCCCCTCCAAAATATATCAGCGATTTTTCAAATATATCAGCGCAACTCAAATTATATCGGCGATTTTCGAAATATATCGTCGCAATCCAATTTATATCAGCGATTTTCATAATATATCGACTTACCGACAAAAAACGACACAACATACACACATAAAATCCTATACACAGTATAGCATCACATCTAAAATCGCACTGTAAGCATAATATGAATCCGCCCATTTAATTACGTCGTTTTCAAAATGAGAGATTTACATTCACCTCATGTAAAAGATTTTTTTATAAATATGAAAATTTTTTAGGAATTAGTTTATCTTTTTTTAATGTTTTATTTAGAGGCAGTTTATACTCGAATATTAACATAATAAACATAGTAACTATTACTATAATCACAAACCGTACAACTTACATTTATAAAATGAGGAGACGATAAAAATGAATAAAAAAACGAAAGCACTATCATCTATATTGCTCGGACTCACAATCGCACTAACCGGGTGCGTTGGTACGAAAGCCGAAGAAAATCATAGTAAGCCGAAACAAGAACAAGCTGCTAAAGAAACAAAAAAGGAAAACAAGTTAACGAAAGGCCAAAAAATGGCTAACATTCTTAGCGACACAAATTGGCAAGGTACACGAGTATTAGATAAAGATAAAAATGACTTAACAAAAGAAAATGCAAACTTCATTGGTCTTGCAAAATATGATGCAAAGTCTGGAAGATATGAATTTTTTGATGCTAAAACAGGTGCAAGTCGTGGCGATAAAGGAACTTTCTTTATCACAAATGATGGGAAGAAGAGAATATTAATTTCAGAATCAATGAAATATCAAGCTGTTGTTGATATGACAAAGCTAAATAAGAATATATTTACTTATAAACGAATGGGGAAAGATGCTAACGGTAAAGATGTAGAAGTTTTCGTTGAACATGTTCCATATAAAGAAAAAGAGCTTTCTTTCACTGATCCGGACAAGCAGCTGAACACAACTACAGGCGATATCGTTAAAAACGTTGATGGAGATAAAATTTTAGGCGGAACCCTTTGGCACGGAACAAAAGTATTAGATGAAGCTGGTAATGATGTAACACAGTTTAATTCGAATTTTATAAGTCTAGCAAAATTCGATGACAAATCTAATAAATATGAATTCTTCAATAGCGAAACAGGCCAAAGCCGCGGTGACTATGGCTACTTCGATGTTGTGCATGAAAATAAAATAAGAGCTCATGTTTCAATTGGAAATAATAAATATGGTGCGGCTCTTGAACTTACTGAACTAAATAATAAGAAATTTACTTATAAAAGAACTGGTAAAGACCAAGCAGGGAAAGACATCACTGTATTTGTTGAACATGAACCTTATACAGGTGATATGAAACCACAATTTAGTTTTTAATTTGTTTGATTAAAAATCTATATTTGATATTTAGAACATGAAGAAGCATAAGCTGACCAAAACGGTCAGCTTATGCTTCTTTTTACATGTAACAACCACTACAGCTCTTCAATTACCTTCGTTAGTTTTTGAAGCGCTGATAAAAGATTTGTTAATTCTTCAGATAAAAAAACTGCTGCCTACAAAATATAGACAGCAGCTACAGTATACATTTTATAACTAATAAACAGCGATCGGCCCATAAGGACCATTAATAATTTCTATTCTTGTTTCAAAAATATCTGTCAAAAGTGTTGAGTCCATAACTTCTTCTACTGTTCCAAAAGCAGCAATTTGTCCATCTTTCATCGCACAAATTTTGTCAGAGTATTTAGCTGCAAAATTTATGTCATGCATAACAGTCAAAATTGTTCTTCCAAATTCATTAGCCGCACGTCTCAAATGCTCCATCATTTGAACAGAACGAGCAACATCAAGGTTATTTAGCGGCTCGTCCAAAAGTACATATTCAGTCTCTTGGCACAATACCATCGCTACATATGCCCTTTGTCTTTGACCACCAGAAAGCTCATCTAAATATCTATTCTCTAAATTCGTTAAATCTAGGAAGTCGATATATTTAGAAATAATAACTTCATCCTCTTTCGTTAATCTTCCCTTTGAATAAGGAAAGCGCCCAAATCCAACTAATTGTCTAACAGTAAGCCTCGTTACAAAATGATTTTCTTGTCGCAATATAGTCAAAACTTTTGCTAAGTCTTTTGATTTGGATTCAGAAACATCCATATTTGCTACTTGGATTTGACCTTCATCCATATCTAAAAGTCTTCCTATCATCAAAAGTGTCGTTGACTTTCCAGCGCCATTTGGTCCGATTAAAGAAGTAAAGCCTGCTTTTGGTATTTCAATATCCAAAGGTCCTATTTTTACCTTATCCGTATAGAACTTTTTAACATTATCAATTTTTATCATAAAGCCCTCTTCCTTAAAACTATAGTTAAGAATATAATTCCACCAAATAATTCAATAATAACTGAAACTACACCTTGAGCATGGAATACATGATACATTAAAAAGTATGCGCTCGTCATTATTAAAAATCCGATTGCAAAAGCCATTGGGAAAATATATCTGTGATCATACGTCGATGCCGCCTGATAACTCAAAGTTGCTACTAAAAATCCATAGAAAGTAAGTGGCCCAATTAGAGCTGTTGAAATAGACATTAAAATAGCTACTAATACAAGCGTATAAATTACACTAGGTTGATATTTAACTCCAAAAGAAGTAGCAACATCCTTTCCTAGCGACAAAACATTCAAATTCTTAGAATGAGCAAAAATTAATACTGCTACAATTATGATCATCGGAATTACAATAGGAAAATAGGCAGGATCTGCATGATTAACAGAGCCAAATAATTTCGCTTGCAAAATATCAAACTCTGAAGGCGCAAGTAGTTTTCTCATGAAAGTTGACATAGAATTTAGTCCAGTGCCAATGATAATCCCGACTAAAAGCATAAGTTGTAAATTCCCGTATTTACCGGAAAGTAGCCATCCATAAAGTATCAAACTCATGAGGACCATAACAACGACTTGAAATAAAAATGATCCAATTCCATTAAAATTGATCAATGCACTAGCACCAAAGAAGAATATTGTGCTCGTGTGAATTGCTGAATAAAGTGATTCGAAACCTAAAAGCGAAGGAGTAATAATCTTATTATTCGTAATGGATTGGAAAGCAACTGTCGACAAGCTATGGCAAACAGCTGCAATAATCATTGCAACAATAGCTACAATCCTTCTCTTAACAACTGGGATAAAAGAAGGTGAATCTATCGGAACTGGATTGTTATACACTAAAAGTCCATATGAAGAAAGGAGGCCTAAAGCAATCAATGTTATCAGTACAATCCAATAACGTCTTGCTTCCTTCTTAGAACGAAAAGCGCTAGCTGATCTACTTTCATTATGAAGGCTAGAATCGACTTCGACATTTTCTTTATTTCTATAATCTAATGTGATCATCGTAGCCTCCTTGGTTTTCTTTTTCTCAATAAAATAGTAATAAACACGACTGCTCCTACTGATGCAAGTATTAAAGAAACAGGTAATTCAAAAGGTTTTATAATTGTTCGAGAAATGATATCACAGGCAGTTATTGTCCCCATTCCGATCAGACACACCCAAGGTAAATTACTTCTAAGATCATCACCTCTAAACATGGAAACAATATTTGGAACAATTAACCCTAAGAAAGGTAAATTTCCAATAACAGCTGCAACAATTCCAACGGCAAAAGAAATAAGGGCCGTTCCAAAAAGAACAATTCGGTTGTAATTAACTCCAAGGCTTGTTGCAACATCTTCTCCTAGTCCAGCTAAAGTCAATCTATTCGCATACATAAAAATAAGCAAAGTAACGATAACAATCAGCCATAAATATTCGTATCTTCCCACCTGAATGTTAGCAAATGAACCTACAAACCAAGTTTCAATACTTTGCGTCATTTGAAAAAGGAGTCCCAAAAAAGTAGACACTGCAGAAATAACTGCTCCAAGCATCAATCCAATAATCGGGACAATTAAAGACGAACGGAGCTTAACTCTTCTTAAAAATAGAAAGAAAATCATAGTTCCTATAAAAGAAAAAATGATTGCACCAGTCATTCTTTGAACTAAAGTTGGGGCAGGAAATAGTAAATACACAAAAAGCAGGCCTAAGCCTGACCATTCAATAGTCCCCGTTGTAGTAGGTTCAACAAATCGATTTTGTGTAATAAGTTGCATGACGAGCCCTGCCATCGCCATTGCAGCTCCAGTAAGCATTAATGCAACTGTTCTCGGAACACGAGTGATGAAAAACATCTCCATTCCGTCCTCTTGTCCATGTATATCATAAACGCCAGTAAACAGTGATATAATCCCTAAAATTATAACAACTATAATCGCTATTATAAAAGATTTTGTCCATAATTTATTGTGATTATAAAACTGGGGTTGAGAAATATTCTCAACCCTAGAAATTATATTTTTTGACACTGCTTCGTACTCCTTTACACTACTTAGCTAAAGTTTTTGCAAGATTTCCAAATAACTCTATATAAGTTTGAATTGATTCATTTGTGTAAGTATCTGCTGGTGCATAAATAACTTGTTTTTTAGAAACAGCAGTTGTGTTTTGAAGAGCTGGTGATTTAGAAATAACATCCTGAGCAGGAGCTGACTTAGCTGCATCAGATGTTGCAGCATCACGATCTAATACGAACAGCCAATCAGGATTTGTTTGTGCAATAGCTTCAACAGAAACGTCGTCACCTTTATGACCTGCAGTAGAATTAGAAACTTCTAATGCTGGAGTCCAACCGAAAATTTCATACATTGGTCCCCAAACACGGCCAGAGTGCGGCGCAGCAAAACCGATATTACCACCAGTAACGATAACACTCATAACTTTATCTTTTCCGTTATAAGCAGATTTTGCATTTTCAATAGATTTATCAAAATCAGCTACTAATTTTTTAGCTTCTTTCTCTTTATCAAAGATTTTTCCTAAAGTAACAGTAGAATCTTTAAGTCCTTTTACTAAGTTTTCTCCAGGCTTAGTAGCCTTCTCAGAAACATCAACATTAAGATCAATAACTGCTGCATTTGGTACTAATTTTTTGATTTCTTCGTAATGGCTAGCAAATCTTTGACCAACAATTACAAGGTCAGGGTTTGCAGCGGCAATAATTTCAAGATTTGGCTCACGGTGATTCCCAATATTTTGAACTTTTTCATCCTTTTTATATGCTGAATCAGCAGGCATGATATCCTTTGGAGCAGCCGCTAATTTAATTCCCCAATCAGCTAAAGTTTCAAACGTTCTATTATCTAAAGCAACTACATTCTTTGGATTTACAGGAACAGTAACTTTTCCATGCGCATCAGTGATTTCAACCGTTTTTGGCTTATCACTACCATTATCTTTAGTAGCCTTCGAAGTTTCTTTACTTGAATCTGAGCAAGCTACTAACATTAAAGTGAAAATTGCTAGAATACTTACTAATTTTAAAAGCATAGTTTTTTTCATACGTATACTCCTTATTATGTAATTTATTTCGAAAATGATGACTTCCAAAGATTGAATTAGATAATAACTGCTATTCACCTAAATCAATATTGATAATCATTTTCATTTGAATATCCTGTAAATAAGTATAGTCATTAATTATGTGAAAATCTTGTGAATGGTGTGAGTTAATAAAATTAAAAATAAATTTGATACGGTCTCAACTAATGCGCAGCAGATCCATCCCCCACACCTTATAAAACATGGTTTTTACTGCAAAAAAATGACTATTTCCTGATAGCAATCTTCTTTTTATAGTTTCTGTCTTTTCATATTTCACAGAAACTACTTTATGATCTTATTTTTATCATTCAACCATTGAATAGCCTCTGCCATGTATTGTTTGAATATATCTATTTTTCTTCTCACACTTTAACTTTTTTCTTACATACCCAATATATAAGTCTACTACATTTGGATTTACGACTACGTTATGTCCCCAAACTTGGTTCAAAAGCATTTCACGGCTCAATATTGTATTTTTATTCTTGATTAAAAATACAAGTAAATCGTACTCACGCTTCGTAAGCGAGAGATTTTTACCACCTTTTTTCACAATATTGCTAGATGCATCAACAAAGAGATCTTTAAACTGATAAAAGGTTATCTCATTTTGCTGGTTACAGTTACTTCTCCTTAAAATAGCTTGCACCCTAGCTACTAATTCTTCTTTCGCAAATGGTTTTCTTATATAATCATCAGCTCCAGCTTGTAACCCTGCTACGCAATCCTTGCTAGAAATATTGTCGGTCACAATAATGATGGGTGTCATTTTAACAAGTCGTATTTTCCTGCAAATTTCTGGTCCAGATATACTTAATGAATCCCAATCTAATATAATAATATCCCAATCTTGTTCATATGCTATATTTAAACCTTCGTTTTCATTGTGAAGTTTTAAAATGAAATGGCCTTCTTCCGTTAAACCGCTTACGATTTTCTTTGCTAAAGACCGTTCATTTTTAATTACTAACACCTGCCTCACCGATGGTTCACCTCTACTTCAATATAACTTAGTTACATAAAAAATTATTTAAGATTTATAAATATTAAACCCCTAAAAAATCCATTAAAACAGTTTATTAGGAGAACTCTATATAATCTTACAATAGGTATAGATAGAAACACAAAACATATTAAGATTTGAATAAATTGATTTTATTGATAGAAACTCACCAATCGAGCGTTTACGATCAGCTATAGTATCTACCTGCTTACCATCAATAACCATTTCTTCATTTTCTATTTCAAGAAACCAGCCCCGTTGCAGAAAACTAAAAAACAAACATTTGACTGGGTGGTGCAAAAGAAAAATCAACCGTAATTTTCTCTAAACTAATTGGGAAAGAATATAAAAATATATCTGTTGCGTAGTGAGATACACGTTTTTCTACTTCTAAAAACAAAAAGAACTATAACCTCACCAACCTGGCAAAGTTATAGTTCATATCATACAAAATGTAACTCTACCCAAAAATTACCACAAGTACAATAAAACAATACTGTTATTCTGTCACCTCCAACCATAAAAATACCGAGTAGGATATACTCGGTATTTTTTGCTATCGTTCTTTCGGAAGAACAATTCCTTTATATAATTGAACTGTTACGAAATAGTAAATGGAATAAATAACCACAAAAATTAGAATTGGTAACCAAATACGGAAGTATGGATCGATTAATATAAATCCAAATATATTCATACCTAGTAGAACATGTACAATTCCTACTATAGCTGGGAATAAGAATACAAAGAATAGCTCTTTATAGATAGACTTTGTTAATAATTCATGACGGACACCAATTTTTCGTAGCATTTCATAGCGTACAATGTCTTTTGAAGCACCAGAAAGAATCTTAAACATTAAACAACTTGCCATCATCGCAAGGAAAGCAATACCTAAGAAGAATCCCATAAATACTGTTCCACTCGCACTAGCGTATAGCCCATTATATATTTGATATTTACTGAAGATGTCCTCAGCTGTAACATTTTTATATTTAATTAACTGTAATTCATCAATTTTTTTCCACTTGTCTAAATATGATACAAAATCATCCGTTTTCCCAATTAACGCTACATTCTCTTTTGCTTGTATTTGATCGTACGTTTTTTGATCTACTATTTTATCTATTTTGTCATTATTACCTAAATAACCTGGATGAATGCGGTTTAAGGCTTGATTCCACTCATCTGGAATGACACTTATATTCTCCTTATTTTCTGTACCGTAAACTGAAATTGCTCTTACAGGAAGATTCTCAGAAATACGTTTTTCTTTATATTTACCCTTTTTTTCTGTTTCAACTTGAACAAGTGGACGGTTTTTCTCTAAATCTTCTTTTAGATTATATATATATTTCTCATCTACTTTATAACGATATTCATTCTTTTCTTTAAATGTAATACCATCTAAAATGTTCTTTTCTTCTGTTGTTGGATTATGAATGACTACATCATATATCTCAAGGTTATCAGTAGATTTCATTACGTCATTTTTGAAAGCCATCCCCCCGGAAATTGCTCCGGCACCAAGTGCTACCAACATTGCTACTGTAGCAAGTACCCTTGTTAAACTATTAATACGGAAGTTTAATTGGGCAAATGTAAAAGCATTAAGGCCTTTTTCACTATAATTTTTATTGCTTTTCAACTTCTTAATAATAAGCGGAAGAACAGAAGCAAATAACATATATGTTCCTGCTGTAGTTGTTAACATTGCAATGAAAGGACCCTGCTCTTTTAATTTATTCATATTCATCATGGAAGCATAGCCAATTGCTAATAAAAGAATAGCTAAGAATGAAATTATCCAAGTCCGCTTTCCATTGCTTATTGTGCGTTCTGCTGAAGCGTCTGCATGTACAAGTTGCAGAACAGAAATTCTTGATAATTTCACACTATTCATAATGGCAGATAGTATAAATATCACCAAGAAAAACATACAAGTAACTAGCATCGATGGTATATAAAACGCATGATAACCATCCGCGGTGAAATCCAATTGCTTCATAAGGAGTTTACCTACTCCTTGCGATAATCCTATCCCTATTGTAAGTCCAATTACTAAAGATACCGCACCGATTACAATTGTTTCCAGAAACATAAGGGTTGTGACCTTATGCTTTTTTGCCCCTAACATCATATACATTCCAAATTCTTTTTGGCGAAGAGACATCAAAAAAGAATTTGCATATAGAACATAGAAGAATGTAATGATTGCTAATAGAACCGAGCCAGCTTGGAAAACAGGGCCAATTGACCGAATAGTAGTATTCGCTTCAACAAATGCTTTATTTAAAGCCAATGTTTGAAACATGTAAAAAATTGAAATTGACATAACAAGACCAATAAGTAAAACGGTATAGTCTTTCATCTTACTCTTTAGTCCTGACATAGAAAGCTTAAATAACATGGTAAACCTCCTTTCTTATCCCTTTTTTGTACCTAAGTCTGCAAGTACATCTAAAATTTCTTTATAAAACGATTCGCGTGTACCACTACGGTGAATTTCCTTATATAGCTCACCGTCTTGAATGAATAAAATACGTTGACAGTAACTTGCACTATATGGATCGTGCGTGACCATCATAATGGATACACCTTGTTTTTCATTTAAGTTTTTCATTGCATCCAACAAACTTGTTGCATTTTTAGAATCAAGCGCTCCTGTTGGCTCGTCTCCTAAAATAATTGCTGGTTCATGTACAAGTGCACGAGCCGCTGCTGAACGCTGTTTTTGTCCACCAGATACCTCAGATGGATATTTTTGAAGTATTTCTGAGATCCCTAACATTCCCGCTACCTTTTCTACTTTTGGTCCAATCTTTTTAGAAGAAATACCTTGCAATGATAATGGTAACGCAATATTTTCATAAATTGATAGATTTTCGAGTAAGTTAAAATCTTGAAAGATAAAACCTAATTTTTGAGAACGGAAATCTGAAAGTTCTCCTTGTTTCATTTTCGTGATATCGATACCAGCAATTTCAACAATCCCCTCTGTTGCTTGATCCAATGTTGAAATAACATTTAATAATGTTGTTTTCCCCGAACCTGATGGCCCCATAATCCCAACAAATTCGCCCTCTTGAATTGAGAATGAGACCCCTCTTAATGCCTGTGATTGATTCTCACCTTTTTTACCGTACACTTTTTGAACATTTTTTACGTTTACAACTGAGTTACTCATCACATTCTCCTACCTTTTCTTTTCACTTGAAATATCTATTATTTATTTTTTAATCTTTCTTTTGCTTTTTCAGGAACATTTTCTTCCTTTACTTCCTCAATTTTATAAACATACTTTCCTTTTACATGTACTTTTAAATAAGAATTTACATATTCATCCTTAGCGCCCACCCCTACTTTGATGGTATTTACATCTCCTAATTCATCAACCCCGTCTATGGCATAATAGAATCTTTGACCATCGTGTTCAGGATCAGGTTTCGCTTCACCTTCTGTATGAACGTATACATCTTTTTCTTTCACTAGTGGATTAAATCTATCTATTGTATCTCCTCCTACATAAGTTAATAATCCACCTCCTACAACAATTAATCCTGAAACTGCAAGCAATGCTTTTTTCATTTTCTTTTCCACCTTTCTTTTCTTATATGATTTATTTTGATATCATCTATTCTTTTAGAATGGATATACTCTGTAACACATTTTTTAGTATAAAGAGCGTTTCTTAACAAAAAGTGAGGTAGCTTCTTAAGTTTTTCTTAACAAAAAATTTCACATTTTAAAAAAAGAACCCTTTTTATAAGGGCTCTTTTTTTTTAATACAATTACATATTTAATGTGTTTCGGTTTTCTTGAAAAAAATAAAAAAACGATATTATTCTGCAGCAATAGGTAACGTAATAATAAATTGTACCAGTCCATCTTCATATTCAGCTCGAATATCCCCACCCTGCATATCAACTATGCTTTTAGCAATCGCTAGTCCAAGGCCAGACCCCTCCGAGACTCTACTTCTTGACTGATCCTTCTTATAGAAGCGTTCAAATAAATGTTCCAGCTCTTTTTTTGTAAATTCTTCACTTGGATTTTTCACAGAAATCTGAATTGTTTCTTTTTGTCGTTGTAGAGAAACTTTAATTTCTCCTTCATCCTTACTGTATTTAATTGCATTCATTAATAAATTATCAAATACACGAACAATTTTCTCTGGATCAACTACAGCATGTATTCGTTCTTCTGGAAACTCTTTCGTAATTGAAAGACCATGTTCTTCAGCTTGTGGAACCAATTCTTCAATTAATTGATCTAACATTTCATTGATACATATCTCTTGTTTTTCTAACACAATATTCTCATTCGTTAATTTTGTATACTCAAATAAATCTTCTATTAAATTTTTGAGTTGTTCAGATTTTGAAAAAGCAATTTTTATATACTCATCATATTGTTCTCTGTTTTCATACTTTGCATCTTGTAATAAACGCAAATATCCCATTATGGAAGTAAGCGGTGTGCGTAAATCATGCGAGACATTTGTAATCAATTCATTTTTTTGTCGTTCAATTTCCCTCTCTTTTTCTATATTCACCATAAGTCCTTCGGCCATTTGATTAATATTTTTTGTTAACAAAGCCATCTCGTCTTGTCCCTTCTCTTCAATTCGATATGCTAAGTTTCCTTTTGCAATTTCATTTACACCTTGTACCATCACTTCAATCTCTTTCATTTTTTTCTTAGTAATATAAAAGAAAGAAAAAATAAATACAATAACTCCCAAAAGTGTTGGGAAAACTCCCTCTTTTATATCATAAGTAATAGATCCTTTTGGGATCCCACTTACAAACATATATAAATTTTTACCTTCAACCGTAATTGGATAAAAGGTGAGGAACTCTTTACGTATTTCCTCTGTATTTGAAGCATCTTTATTAAATTCAACTTGATTTACTGCAAAATTCATTACATTACTAATTGTATTATGCAAATTAATTTCTACTTCTTGTGCCTGCTTCGTTTTATATAAAACCTTTCCAGTTTCATCTGTAATTAATACTTTTAAAGGAGTTGTATCCTCTTCAGCCTTACTATTAATTATTTCTTGCAGGCTATTTATTTTATTCTCACTTATTGCTTTTTCAGCAATTTGCTTTGCTTGAAAGTTAATATTCTGCATACCCGTACTGTAGTCAACATAAGCTGTTGAATTTGCCCCTTCAGCAAGTGGAGCTACGGCCCTTGATACAACAAACCCTAGTAATGCACAGAGAAAAAAGGTTGTAATGAGCTGTATTCTAATACTTTTTAAAATATAACATTGCAATTTTTTAAACATCCTTTTAATGTTATTATTCAAAGGATGAAATAATTTAAATATCTTTTTCAATTTTATATCCTACTCCCCAAACAGTTTTAACGTACCGAGGTTTTCTCGGGTTTTCTTCAATTTTTTCACGTATTTTCCGAATATGTACCATTACGGTATTATCAGATTGAAAAGCTTCCTCTTTCCACACTCTTTCATAAATTTGTTCTGCACTCATTACCATCCCTTGATTGCGAGCAAGTAATTCTAAAATAGCAAACTCCCTCGGAGTTAATTTTACCTCTTGATCGGCGATAGTTACTTTATGTGTCGTTATATTGATTTTCATATCTCCAATTTCAACTTCGTTTTCATTTTGTACGCTTATTCCACCATTCATTTTCATGTATCTTCTAAGCTGTGACTTAATTCGAGCAATGAGTTCTAATGGATTAAAAGGCTTTGTAACATAGTCATCTGCACCCGTTGTTAGCCCTAAAATTTTATCCATATCTTGCGTTTTTGCAGATAACATAATAATAGGCATTTCTGCTATTTCTCGCACCTTCATACACATGTGGATACCATCAATTTTGGGCATCATAATATCAAGGACAATTAAGTGCACCTCGTTTTTCTTTAGTAGTTCTAACCCTTCTTCTCCATTTTCAGCTTGCAAGACCCTATAGCCCTCATTTTTTAAATAGATGGCGATGAGTTCTCGAATCTCCTTCTCATCATCCACTACCATTATTGTTTCTTTACTCATAAAATCTCCTCCGATGTAATTTCCAAAACTTATGCTTTTCTCTATTTACTTACCGTAGTACTTCGTTTTTGTATATATACATACCAAATACAAGCAACGATAAGGACAATACCACCAAAATAAATACCGTATTCTGTTGTGATTTTTACAATTGTGTCTATATGATTTCCAAATAAGGAACCAAGTAAAAAATAAACAAGTGTCCACACAAACCCCGTGGTATATGAATATAGAGCATATTTTCTATAGGACATGTTGTTCATGCCTACTAAGTAAGGGATAATGTGTCTAACGACAGGTATAAAGTAGCTGGTTACTAATGCATAATGTCCGTATTTATCAATCATTTTTTGTGATTGTAGCAAATACTTTGCCTTTTTCTTTTTCATTAATTTATCAAGTACCTTGGTACCGAATACTTTGCCCAATAGATAACCTAAAGAAAGTCCAGAGACAACTCCTAAATAAGTTAACAAAAAGGCTGGAATTACACTTAATATACCCACTGATGATACAAAACCA
Source organism: Bacillus cereus group sp. Bc061 (assembly GCF_027715825.1). Classification (NCBI taxonomy): domain Bacteria; kingdom Bacillati; phylum Bacillota; class Bacilli; order Caryophanales; family Bacillaceae; genus Bacillus; species Bacillus cereus group sp. Bc061. The sequence continues at coordinate 36,090 of NZ_JAQFTZ010000014.1, read as the reverse complement.
CCGCTCATAACAATCATTTCATCTGGAATTGGCATACCAACAATGCCGAGCCATAAACAGAAGAATAAAGCGGTATAACCATACTGCTCAATATAAGACAATAATTCATGTAATTCCATTATGCATATGCTCCCCTCACCGATTTTTTACAGCTAAAGACATAGGCTGGTGGGAAGTTAAACCAAACTTTTTTTAATTGGATATCTGGAAAAAAGTCTTCAATAAATCCTTTTTTGACAAGTGAATATTGAAAGGTAATAAACCTACCATTCTCACGTAACGACTCCATTACGTTATTTAAAATACGTGATGATTCTTCTTTTGGCAAGGAAGTGAAAGGTAATCCTGATAATACATAATCCACACCTTTTATTTGTAACTCTTCCACATACCTTTGAATATTTTCAGCTGACCCATGTATGACTACGACACTTGTATCATCCTCATATTGCTTCTGTAACTTTTTGAAAAATACTTCATTAATTTCAATTAGAATAAATGTTGTTCTTTTCTTTTTCCTCTTCATAATCTCTTTCGTAAAAGATCCTGTTCCGGGCCCTAATTCTACAATACATTTTGCCACTTCAAAATCGATTGCATCTACCATTGCTTTTGCTAATATATTAGAGCTTGGTGCAATTGCACCTGTGTTTTTTGGGTGTTTTATAAATTCACTTAAAAATGTAATAAATTGCATCTCTATCTCCTCGATCATTTGATTTGGTGTGAAGTAGATTTCAGTATAAATTTTATTTCTTAACAAATATCGAGGAGGATTCTTAAGATTTTCTTAAAAGAATATACAACTCTACCTTATAAGAACCAACTTGTATCATTTGAAGATAGCATTGTCAGAAAACATTTATTAGGCATAAGTTCACCTTTGGTGCAAAAATGTTAGTATCTCACCTTAGGGTTACAAAATAAAAAGGTGAAATTCTTTATCCGAATTTCACCTTTTTGTTTCAGATATATATTTTGTTTTTAACGTAGCATCAATTTAAAGATCTCTTCTATTAATTAAGAAACTTTAGATGATGTTTTCCACGACCAATAAGTCCATTTTCGAAGTAAGTTCTCCAATGGTCCATATTTATATTTCTTTACATATAATGAGCTAATAGAACATTGGATAGAATAGATTATGAACGCAACAAAAATCAAACTGATTGAATCTAAATTTTTGAATAGCCCAATATGATATCCACATACAAAAATAACAGTTTGCATAATATAATTTGTTAATGAAGTTTTTCCGACATTTTCAAACCATTTAAAAATTTTCATTTTAGAGAAATGAATAAATATCAAAGAAAAAGCTGCAATATAGCCTATTGCTAAAAGTAATGATCCAATATTTAATACGTATAATGACCACTTATTTTCAAAAATCATAATACTAACATATTTCATACTCAAAGCGATTGGAATTAAAATAAGTCCTCTTTTATACCATACATATTCTTGTTCTAAACACACAAATACATTCTTTTTTGCAGCAGCCATGCCAAATAAGAATAGTGGCATTGTTTGTGAATAAATAAGTATTGATAGTAAAAATAAAGAAATTCCGATAATTATTAAAGTTCTTGGTTTCTTTTCAATTATGAACAACAGCAAAAAGCCAATGATACCATACGTGAGAAGAATATCTCCCTGCCATAGAGTAGCGTGAAGGATACCTAGTAATATTAGCATTGCAAATCTTCTGGTTAAATGCCATCTTACATGCTTGTTTCTTCTTTTTAAAGAATCCACTAGTTTTATAAGGGAATATCCAAATAGAAATGTAAAAATCGGCATGAAACTACCTTCCGTTAGAATCATAATAATTTTTTTTACTTGATCATTAGGTGTATCTAAGAGACCATAACTGTAAATTACAACATTGGCTAATAAAATCCCTAATAAACTAAAACCTCTTAAAGCATCTATTATTCTAATTCTTTCTTTTTGCACAATGAATAATCCTCATTTCGTTTTTTTTCATAATAAAATAATCTTCTTATTATTTTTTTTTGTTTTTCTTAAGAAATCCTTAACTTTATAGTAGCTGTATACTGAAGTGAAAAATTGTTTGAATTTAGAACCATAAATTTATCGCAATTATAAAACGATATTAAACAAAAATTATTGTACTCGTTGTAATCACCATTAATTAGGAGGGATATATGTTACTATATATTTGTAATTCACAAAACAATAAGAAAGAAGGTGTTATTGTGGAAACAAGGATTATAGAAACTGAGAAGAAAATTGATTCAAAATCTCTTTTGGCTTTGGAGTTATTAATCATTTCCGGCATTGTATATCAACTTTTTTCATTTGTAGGGGGTATACCTGGATTATTAAGAATGATTATTGAAGCTTCATGGAATCTTATATTATGTGGAATTATTGGATACTATTTTTTAGGTAAAATATCATTAGAGCAATTTAAACATTTTAATTTTAAGACATTACTTTGGGGGATACCTTTAACGATTATCGTGGGTATGGGTTCCACCTCAATATTCAACTACCTTTTTGAACCTGCAACTCAAAATTCTGTCGCTGAAGTAATAAGTATTTCTATGATTTTATTCCGTGTACCATTTATGTTAATGGGCGAAGAGTTGATTTGCACGAATATAATTATTGCATTACAAAAATTAGGATTGAAATTTGGTACAGCATCAATAATATGTAGTGTTTTATTTGCTTTGTGGCATATTCCTGCCTATGGTTTCGTACCACTGCAGTTATTAATAACTATAATCCCAGCTAGATTAGCACTAAATTATATATGGAAAAATTCAAAGAGTGTTTGGGTAAGTTGGATTTGCCACTTTGTTTTCGATATTTTAGGTTTTTTGCCAATGCTTTTTAAATAAAAAATAATTCTACTTATAAATAACAAACAATAACATAAACAAAAAAAGAACCTTAGGGTTCTTTTTTTACTTATTCTTATTCAGAACATGTAAGGATAGCATCATATCGCTATCAAGCTAATAAAATAAAGGTATGCATTTTCACTATTGGATTCCTATCTTTGGAACCATAAGTTTGCCTAAAAAATAATGCGAATTAAAGTAATGATATTTTCCTTTTTCATTAAGGAATCCAAATTGCTTTTTAATCTGTCTCTAATTACAGACAGATTAAAAAATAAAAAAGGACAAACTCTAATTAGTATAAGTTTGTCCTTTTTGTTTACTATTTACCTAGAAACGTCATGTTAACACACATAAATGTGACAGCTATTTAACCCAATCGGTCCCCTTTTTTTACTTTTTGTTGAGGTTCTATCAGTACAACACCTTGTTCTGCATAAACACCCATCACTAATACTTCCGAACTAAAACCAGCAACCCTCATTGGTGGGAAATTTACTACACCAAGTACTTGTTTACCAATAAGATCGGATAGCTCATAACATTCAGTTATTTGCGCACTACTTTGTTTAATTCCTATTTCATCCCCAAAATCAACCCAAAGCTTGTATGATGGCTTTCTTGCTTTTTGGAATTCTTCTGCACGGATAATCTCTCCTACACGCATATCTAATTTTTGGAAATCATCAAAGGTTGCCATATTTATTCCTCCTGAAAAATTATCATTCTACAAACAATTATTTATTAATGAAGTAATCTTTAATTAATTTTGTTTCTCTCTAATAACTAATAGAACTCCTATCAAAATTAAGGCAGAACCTACCCAAAATGTTGCACCTATCTTTTCTCCAAGAATAAGCCATCCAAGTAATGTTCCAACAACAGGTTGGAAAAAGAAAAATAATCCTCCACTTGAAGCATTGAGCATTTGTAATCCTCGATTCCAAAGTAAAAATGCAACGGCTGTTGAGATAATTCCTAAATATAAAAGTCCTCCCCAAATAGTTGGTCGAGTGAGCTGAGAGATATCAATTGCATGTAACCTTGGTAAAACAAAAGGAGTTAACACAATTAAAGCTACCAAGGTGGAATAAGTGGTTACCACAATTTGCGAATAATCACTTGGCAGACGTTTTACAAGAACAGACATAAGCGCCCAAGTTAAAGCCGCAATAAGAAGAGAAATACCGCCAAGCACACTTGACGTATTCAAGTCACCAATTCCGACAATAATAATGACTCCAATTGTCGCTAAACAAACAGATATACCTTTTTTAAAAGTCAAACGTTCTTTAAGTATTAACCAAGCAAACAACACCATAAACGCTGGTGTTGAAGAAGTTATAACGGCTCCCATCTGTGCTGAAGAAAGCATTGTACCCGTTTCTTGAGTAACAATCGAAATAGCATAACCAATTACACCAATTGTTATGATTATTAAAAAGTAACGCTTTTCAATGCGCCATTTTTGTTTTGTTACAAATCCAATAATAAGAAGCGCAACAATAGCCACTAAATAGCGCAACCATACAAGTTCTAATGGTGGAATGACCGATACTAATACTTTAACAACAACATACATGCCGCCCCAAATACTAGAAGCTAAAATTAAATATAAAGAACCTAATAAGGTGTTTTTCATTTTTTGTACCCTCCGCTTTTTCTATAGGTCTATAAAGCCCCTAACGGAGAGATGTAGTCACTTTCTCTCTATTAAGAGCGGAAAAGTGCTACTGGTACATCGTTTTCAAATAATGGAGCTAAATACATACTGATTCACCTCTAATTTCATACTAAAATATAGTATAGTTTTTTATCCTACATGGAATATCGAGATTTATCAAGATAAAAATATTCATTAAAAAATTCAAATGAATTGCATACATAGAAATAGATATGCTCTATTTTCGAACCATAAGTTTGCCATAAATCAAAAGAACCATAACTTTGCCAAAGTGGCAAAATTATGGTTCAAATCACAACAAAATAAAAAACCACCAAATATGTATTGGTGGAGACGGTGGGAGTCGAACCCACGTCCAAAAATATCGGCACTTAAGCTTCTACGAGTGTAGTCGATATATTAGCATTTCGCGAACTCTTCAGCCTATCGACAGGCTTCCAAGTTGCTAGTCTGGTTGTTCTCTTCCTTTGTCCTCAGACGGCGAACTCCGGCGTAGTCCACTTAGTTTGAGTCCCTTACCCTACCACATGGACGATGGAGGGAGGAACCTTTAGTGCAATTAAGCAGCTAAAGAAAGATTGTTTTGTTTGCCAATTATAGGCTTTGACGTTTTAACGAGGCCGATCCCCTCGACTCGCAACCTAAGCTCGAACTATCCCTGTCGAATCCGTAACGTCCCCATGATAAAAATGGAGCATACGAAGAAAATTTCGTGATAGCTACTAAGAGCTGTTTTTCAATGTGCAACAACCTTACATAAGTTATTATAACATACGCGCGCCGTTTTACAAATGTAAATATCTGTATTACATCTTTTGACGATCACGGAACGCGCGTGCAATTTCACGTTTTGCTTCTTTCTCTTTTAAATCGTGACGCTTATCATATTGTTTCTTACCTTTTGCTAAACCAAGTGCCATTTTCGCAAATCCATTTTTCAAATAGATTCTAAGTGGAACTAGTGCGTAACCCGTTTCTTTTGCAGCTCCTGCTAATTTATCAATTTCTTTTTTATGCAGAAGTAACTTTCTCGTACGAAGCGGATCGTGGTTGAAACGATTTCCTTGTTCGTACGTACTAATATGCATATTATGAACCCATACTTCACCATTATGTACACGTGCAAACGCATCTTTCAAGTTCACTCGTCCAGCGCGAATTGACTTAATTTCCGTTCCTTGAAGGACAAGCCCTGCTTCGTATGTTTCTTCGATGAAATAATCATGAAAAGCTTTTTTATTTTGTGCAATAACCTTACCTGAACCTTTTGGCATATAACGTCCCTCCTCTATTTTTACTATTGTAACAAATGTAAACAAAAAGCGAAAGTGGCTCGCTTAGAATCTTTGGACATTGGAACTCCCGACAGAGAAGCGCTTTTTGCTTCGTCCGAGGGAGTGAAATGGCCAACAGATTCTAGCCACTGGAGCTGGATTATACAAAAAGCGAAAGTGGCTCGCCCAGAATGTGAGATGGATGGAGCTTCTGACCTTGAGGCGTTCTTTGCCTCTAGAGAAGAAGCGAAGCCGCCGAACATTCTAGCCACTGGAGCTGGATTATACAAAAAGCGAAAGTGGCTCGCCCAGAATGTGAGATGGATGGAGCTTCTGACCTTGAGGCGTTCTTTGCCTCTAGAGAAGAAGCGAAGCCGCCGAACATTCTAGCCACTGGAGCTGGATTCCATAAAAAGCGAAAGTGGCTCGCTCTCAAGTCACCAATAAAAAGAAAAAGGCCCCGCTTTTTATCAAAGCGAAGCCATCCTTTTCTTACTTACGCTTTTTCTTCTTCTTCTTGAATCCTGGTACGTTTTCGAAGAATGCTTTTTTCTTCTTGCCGTTACCATCTTTTTTCCCTGGTTGGCTAGCGGACGCGGATGCAGATCCTCTTCCTTTACCTTTGCCACCACGGTCAAATTTTCTACCTGTGCCACGTTCTCCGCCGCGCTCATTACTGCGTTCGCTACGTCCGCCGCGTTTCTTTCTGCCTGTTCTTGGCTGTTCGATCACGACTGGACGATCTTTGAACTTACGACGAGGCGTACCTTTCATGCCAACGATTTCAAAGTCGATTGCTCGCTCGTCTTTGTTTACGTTAATAACGCGAATTGTAATTTCGTCACCGATGCGGAATACGTTACCTGTACGCTCTCCAATCATTGCGAAGTGCTGCTCATCATAACGATAGTAATCATCCGTTAAGTAACTAACGTGTACAAGACCTTCAATTGTATTTGGAAGCTCTACGAATAAACCGAAGTTTGTTACAGAGCTAATCATACCATCATACTCTTCGCCGATCTTATCAAGCATATATTCTGCTTTTTTCAGCTCGTCTGTTTCACGTTCTGCTTCAACAGCACGGCGTTCCATATTAGAAGAATGCTCTGCTATCTCAGGTAATTTTTCACGCCATTTTGCTTGTGTTTCATTGTCGACTTTACCGTTAATGATGTATTCACGAATTAATCGATGAACAATCGTATCTGGGTAACGACGAATTGGTGATGTGAAATGTGTGTAGAACTCAGTTGATAAACCGAAATGTCCTAAGCTATCCGCATCGTAACGCGCTTGCTTCATTGAACGAAGCATTACTGTTGAAATAACTACTTCTTCAGGCTGCCCTTGAACCATTTCAAGAATTTGTTGCAACGCACGAGGATGTACTTCATTCGCACGTCCTTTTACTGCATATCCAAAGTTCGTTACAAACTCAAAGAAACGCTCTAGCTTATCTTCTTTCGGCTCTTCATGGACACGGTACATAAACGGTACGTTCATCCAGTGGAAATGCTCTGCTACTGTTTCGTTTGCAACAAGCATAAATTCTTCAATTAACTTCTCTGATACAGAACGATCACGCATGACAACATCTGTCGGTTTTCCTTCTTCATCTACTAATACTTTCGCTTCTTTAAAGTCAAAGTCGATTGCCCCGCGGCGCATACGTTTTTCACGTAAAATTTGTGCTAATTGCCCCATCTCTTTAAACATCGGTACGAGCGGCTCATAACGTTTAATTAACTCTTCGTCCTCATCTTCTAAAATGCTTCTTACGTCAGCATACGTCATACGCTCTGTCGTTTTAATCACACTTTGGAAAATCTCGTGTTTTACAACGTCACCTAAATTGTTAATTTCCATTTCACAAGATAACGTCAGACGGTCTACTTTCGGATTTAATGAACAAATACCGTTAGATAGACGATGCGGAATCATCGGAATTACACGGTCAACAAGATATACACTCGTCGCTCTTTCCGCTGCTTCTACATCAATTGGAGAACCTTCTTGAACGTAATGACTTACGTCCGCAATGTGAACACCAAGCTTATAGTTACCGTTCTCAAGCTTCGTTACTGTAACAGCGTCATCTAAATCTTTCGCGTCTGCACCGTCAATCGTTACGATCATTTGGTCACGCAGGTCACGGCGATCTTTTAAATCTTCTTCTGAAATCGTTTCTGGTACACTGTTTGCATGTTCCATCACTTCTTCAGGGAACGCTAAAGGCAAATGATGTTTATGGATAACAGATAAAATATCTACTCCTGGGTCATTTTTATGACCTAGAATTTGAATAACTTCACCTTCTGCACTTAAACGATTCTCTGGATAGCTCGTAATTTTCACAACTACTTTATGACCTTCTACAGCACCCATTGATGCGCTTTTCAATACGAAAATGTCACTTGTCCAGCGTTTATTGTCAGGTATAACAAATCCAAAGTTTTTCGATTCTGTATATGTACCAACTAACTCTTTCGTTCCGCGTTCTAAAATACGTACAATGGAACCTTCTTGACGCGAACCACTTGATTGGGAACTAAGGCGTGCTAATACTGTATCACCATGAAGTGCACCGTTTAATTCTGTAGGCGGGATGAAAAGATCATCATCTCCTGTTTTCTTTTCGTCTGGTACAACGAATGCAAAGCCACGTGCATGTCCAATTAACTTACCACGTATTAAATTCATCTTTTCAGGAAGACCGTAACGGTTGCTACGAGTACGAATAACAAGTCCCTTTTCTTCCATCGTTACAAGTGCTTTTACGAAATCTTTAAAGCCCTCAGAACCTTCAATCCCAAATGCCTCTTCTAACTCTTGTATCGTTAGCGGTTTATACGCTTCTTCTCTCATAAATAATAACAACTTATCAATATGTTCTTGTATGATTTCTTCCAAGCAAAAATACCTCCTTTAAAACCTTATATTATTTAGTGTATCCGAAAGATAGGGGATGTATAAAGCGAAACTTCAATACTCCCCTTATGATTTTTACAGTTTTCACAAAAAATTCCTTATGAAAAAAAGAGGCAACTAGATCTTACCAATCTAGTTGCTCCAAGAAGTTATATACATCCTCATGTAGCTCGTCACGCTGCTTATCAAGTGTAATGACATGCGTAGAGTCTTCATACCATTTAATGTCTTTTAACGTTGATTCTACACCGTTATAAATAATGTTCGCACTATCTGTATTAATCATTTCATCATGACGCGCTTGTACAACAAATGTTGGTGCATAAATCATGTCCACATTGTTACGTACGTCAGCAATTAATTGTTGTAATGCTTTTAATGTATTCATCGGTGTCTTTTGGAATTCCAACATTTCTTGTTCGATTTGCTCTGGTGATTTTTGCTCACGCTTTTTATATTCGCGGGCATATGCCAATATACCTTGGTACATCGTTTCTTCACTCTTAATATACATCGGTGCACACATTGGTACTACACCTAAAACCGGTACTGTATAACCTAATTTTAGAGAAAATACTCCGCCAAGTGACAATCCAACGACAGCAATTTTCTCAAACCCTTTATCTTTTAAAAGCTGATATGCCTCCGTTACATCTTGCCACCAATCTTCAGGACCTGTATGAACAAGCTCTTCTGGTGGTACACCGTGCCCTTTATAAATTGGCGCATGACAAGTGTAGCCTTTCTTTTCTAAGAAACGCCCTAACATACGTACATCAGCTGAGTTTCCTGTGAATCCATGTAGTAATAAAACAGCGCGGTCTCCACCCTCAAATGTAAATGGTTTCGGAGATGCTAATTTCATCATGTACTTCTCCTCTTTCTCTTCTGTAATCTAGTCGTATTCTTTCTATATCTAGTGTACCATATTTATATTTCTATAATCTAATTAGAAACATCTTTCAAATGGCAAAACAAAAAAAGAAGAACCATTAGTACATCCTACTAACGCTTCTTCTTTCAATTCTATAAGTTTAAGTACGTAACACCAATTGTTAATGCGAAGAACAATACAGCTAAAACAATTGTAATACGGTTTAATACCGCTTCAATTCCACGTGCTTTTTGCTTACCAAATAATTGCTCTGCACCGCCTGAAATTGCACCTGAAAGGCCTGAGCTATTACTAGACTGCATAAGTACCATAACAATCATTAAAATCGATACAATAATAAGTAAAACGGATAATAACGTATGCACTTGGCGTACCTCCTACAAAGATTCAGTTATTGTAACTGTAGCATAAATTCTATAGAAAAGCGAGAGCTATAGAGGCGCTCTCGCTTTTCTTCCATTACATAAACATCATTGCAAATAACGGTCCGAGCAAACATGTCAAAATGGCTGTTAATGTCATTGTTACCGATCCAATAACACCTTCATGTTCATTATTTTTCATCGCTCTCATCACGCCCATAATATGAGAAGCACATCCAAATCCGATCCCTTTACCAACTGAGTTTGTAACACGGCTCCATTTTAATAAAAGCGGTCCAGTAATTGTTCCAGTAATACCTGCAATAACAACGAAAGCTGCTGTTAATGACGGTACACCACCAACTTGCTCTGAAACACTCATCGCAACTGGCATTGTCACTGACTTTGGTAAAGAAGATAAAATTAAGCTTTTATCTGTTCCCATAAGTGAGGCAATAGCAAAGTCACTTGCAATAGCAACTGTTGTACCTACTAATACACCACCGGCAATCGGTACAACATACTTTTGCAGAACGTGACGTTGTTTATAAAGAGGAATTGCAAATGCTACAACACCGGGTCCGAGCAGTTTTGCAATCCAGCCGCCACCACTTTCCATATAATGTTGATATGGTATATCAAGCACGATCAATAAGAAAGCCATTAATCCTGTTGCTACAAGCATTGGAATGGTGAATGGTGTTGGAAATAATTTATAGATTTTTTTAGATAATTGATATAATAGCACCGTAAAAAGAACCCAACCGATCCCGATTAATATTTGACTCATCGCGACTCTCTTTCCTTTCTATTCGCAAGATATTGTCCTGTATGTCCTGCGACAATAATGATTAAAAATGTACTCGCTACAACTGTAATGAAAAGAGAAATTCCTTTACTCATAAAAAAAGCACCGTAATTCATTAGGCCAAGCGTTGGCGGAATTAATAAAAACGGCATAATAGCAACGAGTGTTTCTGCTCCTAAATCGAACCATTTCACTGGAAGAACTTTTAGGCTAAGTAAAACAAGTAAGAGGAACATTCCAATCAAACTTCCTGGAATCGGAATATTTAACATTTCTTGTAACCAAGTTCCAACCATATAAAAAACGTAAAGAGCAGCAATTTGGACAAGAATCTTTGTAAATTTCATGTTCATCATCCCTCTTGTTTATACGATCTTCTGTTAATATCTTTATCATAGTATAAATTGTAAAAAGCTGCAATTTATCAACTTGACATCAAAAAACGCCTATGTTATACGCTTACAACCTTGATATGACTACATTTCTAAAAGAAAATTAAGTCAAAAACCTTGACCTAATATAAGAAGTTTTTATTTTCTGAATTTTAAAGGTTGTTATTTCAATAAAATAATCTTTTTACCTTTAAGCTTACATATATATAAAGTGAAACTTTAATCAGTGGGGAGTTCTTTATCCCTCACTGATTATCAGCCCTCACCAATCGGACTTTTATGGGCAGCCCGACCCCACCTAAATTCTTTGCTTTCGCTGAATTTTGAGGTGGGGGTCTTACTGCCCATTAAAGTGGGATAAACAAGATAGGTGGTGAACATATGCCCAAAAAAGTTCTTATTTTTTGTGATCCTGGCATTGATGATACGATGGCTCTCCTCTTAGCATTCTTTATCGATGAAATAGAAATCATCGGTATTGTTGCTGATTACGGCAATGTTCCAAAAGAGATGGCCGTACAAAATGCTCATTTTCTTAAGAATGAAACAAGGAATAGAAATATTAAGATATTTGGTGGTTCAGAACGCCCTCTTACTGGTGCCCCGCCTGCTTTTTTTACAGATGTACACGGGAAACAAGGACTTGGGCCAATTATTCCAAATGGGAATGTGACTAACGGAGAAATGGAGAATTTCTTTGAAGTGATTCCTCTTATTGAACAGTATAAAGATGAATTAATTATTGTAAGTTTAGGAAGACTTACCTCTCTAGCAATTTTATTTATCATGTGCAAACAGTTAATGAAACAAATTAAATCTTACTACGTAATGGGCGGTGCCTTTTTACATCCTGGTAATGTCACCCCTATTTCTGAAGCAAACTTTTATGGTGACCCTACTGCCGCTAATATAGTCCTTCAATCCTCACCTAACATGTACATCTATCCATTAAACGTCACCCAATATTCCATCATTACACCAGAAATGGCTGAATATATTGAAGCAAAAGGAAAAGCCCCACTCGTCAAACCGTTATTCGATCATTATTACTACGGCTATTATAAAAATGCTCTACCACATTTAAAGGGTAGCCCCTTCCATGACACAATGCCAATACTCGCTTTACTTGATAACTCTATGTTTACGTATCACAAATCCCCTATCGTTGTCATGACAGAATCCTCTGCACAAGGAGCAAGCATAGGGGAATTTCGTTCTTTAGTGAACCAAAAGCCATTTATTGATTGGCCGGGTCATCAAATTGCAATTGATTTTGATTATAACAGTTTCTTTAAACATTTCATGTCACTTATGACGGGGGAACAATTTTAGCATAAAAAAACAGACCGTGATTTCTCACGGTCTGTCGTTATTTTCTACAATTATCGTTTGATGTTGTAGAAAGATTTGATACCATCGTAAACAGCGATTTCGCCTAGTTCGTCTTCGATGCGTAATAATTGGTTGTACTTAGCAATACGGTCAGTACGGCTCATAGAACCAGTTTTGATTTGGCCAGCGTTAGTTGCAACTGCGATGTCAGCGATTGTAGCATCTTCAGTTTCACCAGAACGGTGAGATACAACTGCTGTGTAACCAGCACGTTTAGCCATTTCGATAGCTTCGAAAGTCTCAGTTAAAGTACCGATTTGGTTAACTTTAATTAAGATTGAGTTAGAGATACCTTTTTCGATACCTTCAGCAAGTTTTTGAGTGTTAGTTACGAATAAATCGTCACCAACTAATTGTACTTTGCTTCCAAGACGCTCAGTTAATAATTTGTGACCATCCCAGTCGTTTTCGTCTAAACCATCTTCGATAGAGATGATTGGGAAGTCTTTGCAAAGCTCTTCGTAGAAATCAACCATTTCTGCAGAAGTTAAGCCAGTACGGCCTTCGCCTGCAAGGTCATATTTACCAGTTTCTTTGTTGTAGAACTCAGAAGAAGCAACGTCCATTCCTAAGAATACGTTCTCGCCAGCTTTGTAACCAGCTTTTTCGATAGCTTCGATGATTACTTCTAATGCTTCACGGTTAGAACCAAGGTTTGGAGCGAATCCACCTTCGTCACCTACTGCAGTGTTAAGACCTTTGTCATGTAATACAGCTTTAAGTGCATGGAATACTTCAGCACCCATACGGATTGATTCTTTGAATGTTGGAGCACCAACTGGTAAGATCATGAACTCTTGGAAGTCTACGTTGTTATCAGCGTGAGAACCACCGTTGATGATGTTCATCATTGGAGTTGGTAATTGTTTTGCATTGAATCCACCAAGGTAACGGTATAATGGAAGACCTACGAAGTCAGCTGCTGCGTGAGCTACTGCCATAGATACACCAAGGATAGCGTTAGCGCCTAGTTTACCTTTGTTTGGAGTGCCATCTAATTCGATCATAGCACGGTCGATACCAGCTTGGTCAGTTACGTCGAAACCAACGATTTCTGGAGCGATAATTTCGTTAACGTTGTTTACTGCGTTAACAACACCTTTACCAAGGTAACGAGATTTGTCACCGTCACGTAATTCTACTGCTTCGTGTTCACCAGTAGATGCACCACTTGGTACGATAGCGCGTCCGAAAGCGCCGCTTTCTGTGTAAACTTCTACTTCTACAGTTGGGTTACCACGAGAGTCAAGGACTTCGCGAGCATAAACATCAATAATTGTTGACATAATAAATTCTCTCCTTTTTATATAAGCAAATTATTTAATAATTGTTTTACCTGTCATTTCTTTCGGTTGCTCAACACCAAGAAGTGTAAGCATAGTTGGAGCGATATCACCTAAGATACCACCTTCACGTAATTCTACGTCGTTCTTAGTAACAATGAAAGGAACCGGGTTAGTTGTATGAGCTGTCATTGGCTCTCCGTCAGAAGTTAATTCTTCGTCAGCATTACCATGGTCAGCAGTAATAAGTGCTACACCATCTTTTGCAAGAATCGCTTCTACAACTTTTCCTAAACATTCGTCAGTTGCTTCTACTGCTTTAATTGTTGGTTCCATCATCCCAGAATGGCCAACCATATCACAGTTCGCAAAGTTAAGAATGATAACATCATGTTTATCATTTTCGATTTCATTTACTAAAGCGTCCGTTACTTCGTAAATGCTCATTTCAGGTTTCAAGTCATACGTTGCAACCTTCGGTGAGTTAATTAAGATACGTTCTTCTCCTGGGAATTCAGCCTCACGACCACCGCTAAAGAAGAATGTAACGTGCGGATACTTTTCAGTTTCCGCGATGCGAAGTTGCTTTAATCCCGCTTGCGCAACAACTTCACCTAAAGTGTTATCAAGGTTCATTGGCTTGAATGCCACGTAACCATCTACTGTTTCACTAAAGTGTGTCATACATACGAATTCTGGAATGTGAGGTACTTTTTCACCACGATCGAACTCACGGAAGTCTTCGTTTGTAAATACACGAGCAATTTGAATTGCACGGTCTGGACGGAAGTTATAGAAGATAACTGCATCATCATCATTGATTGTTGCAACTGGCGTGTTATCTTCGTTAACAATTACAGACGGCAATACGAATTCATCGTAGATACCATTTGCATAAGAGTCTTCTACACACTCTTCTGCTGATTTATAAGTAGGTCCTTCACCATTCACCATAGCACGGTAACATTTTTCTACGCGATCCCAACGCTTGTCACGGTCCATGGAGTAATAACGACCAGAGATAGTCGCGAATTGTCCTACTCCTGTTTCTTTAATTACTTCATTTGTTGCATCGATATAGCTTTGTGCTGTTTTTGGTCCAACATCGCGGCCATCTAAGAATGCATGAATGTATACTTTCTCAACGCCTTCTTTAGCTGCTAAGCGAAGAAGAGCAAACATGTGGTTCATGTGACTGTGCACACCACCGTCAGAAAGTAAACCGAATAAATGAAGTGCAGTACCTTTTTCTTTTACGCTTTTAATTGCACTTTGGAACGTTTCGTTCTTATCGAACTCACCTTCACGAATTGCAACGTTTACGCGTGTTAAGCTTTGATATACAATGCGGCCAGCACCGATATTTAAGTGACCAACCTCAGAGTTACCCATTTGACCTTCTGGAAGACCTACTGCCTCGCCACAAGCTGTAAGCGTTGTGTGAGGGAATTTGTTCCAGTAACCATCAAAATTAGGTTTCTTAGCTTGTGCTACAGCATTCCCGTAAGTTTCTTCACGAAGTCCGAAACCGTCAAGAATAATTAGAGCTGTTGGCTTTCTCATTTTACCGCCTCCAGAAGACCTAAGAACGAAGCAGGCTCTAAGCTAGCACCGCCAACTAAAGCGCCGTCGATGTCAGATTGTGCCATGTACTCTTTAATGTTTTCTGGTTTTACGCTACCGCCGTATTGAATACGAACAGCTTCTGCAGCAGCTGGAGAAACAGCTTCTGCAACAACTTTACGGATGTGCGCACATACTTCGTTTGCATCTGCAGAAGAAGAAGATTTACCTGTACCGATAGCCCAGATTGGCTCATAAGCGATAACAGTTGCTTTAACTTGCTCTTCAGTTAAACCTGCAAGTGCTTTTGTCACTTGACCTGCTACTAGATCAAATGTTTTTCCGCTTTCGCGCTCTTCTAAAGTCTCACCACAACATACGATTGGTGTTAAACCATGTTCAAATGCTGCGATAGTCTTTTTGTTTACTGACTCATCTGTTTCAGCAAACATTTCACGACGCTCAGAGTGGCCAAGTACTACGTAGCCTACTTTTAAGTCGCTAAGTGCTACTGGGCTAATTTCGCCAGTGAATGCACCATTTTTTTCGAAGTGCATGTTTTGTGCACCTACTTGTAAATCAGTTCCTTCAGTCGCTGCTACAAGGCGCTCTAAGAATAGAGCTGGAGAGCAAACTACTGCATCAACAGCTGAAGCTGCTGGGATTTGACCTTTAACTTCCTCTACGAAGCTAACTGCTTCAGATAGAGTTTTATTCATTTTCCAGTTACCTGCGATAATTGGTTTACGCATGCTTTGCACCGTCCTTTTTCTTTGGCTGCTACTTATTTGTCGTTAAGACAAACTACACCTGGAAGCTCTTTACCTTCCATGAATTCTAATGACGCACCGCCGCCAGTAGAAATGTGGCTCATTTTATCAGCCATACCGAATTTTTCAACAGCTGCTGCAGAGTCACCACCGCCGATAACAGAGTATGTACCTTCTGCATCTGCTAATGCTTGTCCTACTGCTTTTGTACCTTGTGAGAATGGAGTCATTTCGAATACACCCATTGGTCCATTCCATACAACAAGCTTAGAGTTTTTAATTACATCTGCATAAATTTCACGTGTTTTAGGACCGATGTCCACGCCTTCCCAGTTAGAAGGGATAGAATCGATATTAACGATTTTAGTTGTTGCAGTTTCAGAGAATTCCTCAGTGATTACAACATCAACTGGCATGTAGAAGTTTACGCCTTTTTCTTTTGCAAGTTGCATAAATTCTTTTGCTAGTTCGATCTTGTCGTCTTCACATAGAGATAGACCAATTTCATGACCTAAAGCTTTAACGAATGTGTAAGCAAGTCCGCCACCGATGATTAAGTTATCTACTTTGTCTAATAGATGACGAATTACACCGATTTTATCTTTTACTTTCGCCCCACCGATGATAGCTGTGAATGGACGATCTGGGTTAGAAAGTGCTTTTCCAAGAACATCTAACTCTTTTTCCATTAGTAAACCAGATACTGCTGGTAGGTAGTCCGCGATACCTGCTGTAGAAGCGTGAGCACGGTGAGCTGCACCGAATGCATCGTTTACGAAGATGTCAGCAAGAGCTGCAAATTCTTTCGCAAGTTCTGCATCGTTCTTTTCTTCGCCCGCATAGAAACGTACGTTTTCAAGAACTAATACGTCGCCTTCGTTCATTGCTGCAACCATTTCTTGTGCAACTGGTCCGAATGCTTCGTCTGCTTTTTTAACGTCTTTACCAAGAAGCTCGCCTAAACGTGCTGCTACTGGAGTAAGACGTAATTCTTCTACTACTTGACCTTTTGGACGGCCTAAGTGGCTTGCTAAAATAACTTTCGCACCTTGCTCTACTAAATATTGAATTGTAGGAAGAGCTGCACGGATACGAGTTTCATCTGTAATTTTGCCTTCTTTCATAGGTACGTTGAAGTCAACGCGGCAAAATACACGCTTACCTTTTAAATCTACGTCACGAATTGATTTTTTGTTCATTGGATTTCCCTCCGACTACTAGTTAGGATTGACAAAACCCACTCAAAAGCTTAACACATTTGCTTTTAAAACGAAAGAAGAGAGAGAGGGAACAAACCCTCTCCCTCGTTTTGTCATTGATAACTTATATAATTAAGAATTAAAGACCTTTTGAAGTCATGTAAGCTGCTAGGTCTACTACGCGGTTAGAGTAACCAGTTTCGTTATCGTACCAAGAAAGTACTTTAACCATGTTACCTTCCATTACCATTGTAGATAATGCATCGATTGTAGAAGAAGCTGTACATCCGTTATAGTCGATAGATACTAATGGCTCTTCGCT
This sequence comes from Bacillus cereus group sp. Bc061, assembly GCF_027715825.1. Classification (NCBI taxonomy): domain Bacteria; kingdom Bacillati; phylum Bacillota; class Bacilli; order Caryophanales; family Bacillaceae; genus Bacillus; species Bacillus cereus group sp. Bc061. The sequence goes on along the minus strand of NZ_JAQFTZ010000014.1, from coordinate 18,339 downwards.
GTATCCAAGGATACCTTTTAATTCGCCTTCAGCTGCTGCTTTGAATGCTGCATTTACTTCTTCAACTGTTACTTCTTTGTCAAGTTCAACAACTAGGTCAACTAGAGAAACGTTAGCAGTTGGAACACGTACAGCGCCACCGTTTAATTTACCTTTAAGTTCTGGTAATACTAATGCTACTGCTTTAGCTGCACCAGTAGATGTTGGGATCATGTTTTCAGCTGCTGCACGAGCACGACGTAAATCTTTGTGTGGTAAGTCTAAGATTTGTTGGTCGTTAGTGTAAGAGTGAATTGTTGTCATCATTCCGCGTTTTACGCCGAATTTTTCGTTTAATACTTTAGCGAATGGAGCTAAGCAGTTTGTAGTACAAGAAGCGTTAGATACTACGTTGTGGCTAGCTGCATCGTATTGTTCGTGGTTAACACCCATAACTACAGTGATATCTTCGTCAGAAGCTGGAGCTGAGATGATAACTTTTTTAACTGATCCACCTAAGTGTTTTTCAGCGTCTGCTTTTTTAGTGAAACGGCCAGTAGATTCTACTACGATTTCTACTCCGTAGTCGCTCCATGGTAATTGTGCTGGGTCACGCTCAGCGATAACTTTAATTTCTTTACCGTTAACAACGATGCTGCTTTCGTTAGCAGATACTTCTGCGTTTAAAGTTCCGTGAACTGTGTCATATTTTAAAAGGTGAGCTAAAGTTTTAGCATCTGTTAAGTCGTTGATTGCTACTACTTCTACCTCTGGGTTGTTAAGTGCTGCGCGGAATACGTTACGTCCGATACGTCCAAATCCATTAATACCAATTTTAGTCATTTGAATTTCCTCCTTGGGGGATTATATTAAAGGGTAATACCCTTTGTTAACTGTTTTGCTGCACCTTCATCTGTAATTAGAATTGAAGTGTGCCCTTGTTTAATTACAGCCTGTATTGCCTTTGCCTTTGAAGAACCTCCAGCGACTGCAACAACGTGAGATACATTTTGTAAATCCTCTAGTTGCATACCAACTGTTCTTACTTTATGAACAACATTTCCTTGTTCATTAAAGTAGTAACCGAAAGCTTCGCCAACTGCTTCGCTTGCCTGAATCTTTAACCAATCTGCTTCTGAAGTATTTCTGCGACGTGCCATTGTTAACGCATCACCTATTCCATGAATGACGATATTGGAAGATCGAATCAACTCAAGAACTTCTTTCACGGAAGGCTCTGTCACAATAGACGCATATGCTTCGCTGCTAACATGGTCTGGAACATACAATAAGCGATAATTACTCATCGTATTTTGCGCCATCTTGGCACAAATAGTATTGGCTTCTAACTCGACGCCTTCTCCAATTCCACCACGTGCTGGGACAAATAGCATATGTAAATCTTTGCAATCAAGCTGCATCATGTCCGCAACAGCAGCTAGCGTAGTTCCTCCAGCCACAGCAACGATATTATTCGCTGTCAGACGGTCTTTTATACAAGTCACACAAGCACGGCCCATCTCCAGTTTGACCCAAGGTGATTCATCACTATCACCAGGGACAACGAAAACTTCATCCAAGTCTAATGTTTCCTTAAGTTGCTTTTCTAAAACCTTTAACCCGGAAATTTCTTTCATAAAGTCTTCCAAAGCAAGAACTAAAGCTGTTCCTTCTTCTGTCAAAGTCATTCCAGAAGAAGCGACGTGAACTAAGTTTTGTTCTTTCAAAACTTGAACTTCACTTCGCAATACTCGTTCTGTCATACCGAGACTTGCTGATAAATTTCTTCTTCCAATCGGCTGCATAAGCCTAATGTATTGAAGAATTTGCATTCTCGTTTGCATAACAGGTAGCAGATCAGGTAATAATTTTTTTGTGTTCTGAATCCATGAGCGCATATCTTTTCTCCTCACTACATCGGTTCATTTTCCCTCATGGTCACTTTACGTCCCGTAGTGACATTTTGTGTCCCACATAGGTTAAAAAAATAATCCCTGCTACGTGTATTATTGTAACAGGAGATAGAAACTTATTCAACTCTTAACTGCATTCTTTATATAGTTTATTATGACACCTTTGTGAATGTTACCATATTCTACTTGTTTTCCGTCTATTTCTACAACCGGAATCATTAGATGATATTTTTCTAAAAGGTCATTATCTTCATATATATCTATTTCCTCAATTTGAAAAGAATATTCACATTGTACTTCCTGTAAAACTTGTTTCGCCTTAACGCAAAGGCCACAATCATTTTTTGTATACAGTACAACTTTCATCTTCTTCACCTATCCGATCGTTTTTCGTAATGACGACGCTGGGATGTGCATTTGCTCTCTATACTTCGCCACTGTTCTTCGAGAAATAACGATTTCATGCTCTTCTTCTAACAATTTTGAAATCTTTTGATCTGAAAGTGGCTTTTTCTTATTCTCTGCCTCAACAAGCGTTTGAATAAATTGTTTTACACGCTTTGTAGAGACTGCTTCATCTTCAGTAGTCGAAACGGCATTACTAAAGAACGATTTCATCTCAAATAAACCGTGTGGTGTTTGCACATATTTATTTCGCGTTGCGCGACTAATTGTCGATTCATGCACACTTAACTCTTCAGCTACTTCTTTTAAAGCAAGTGGCTTTAAATACTCCGGACCTTTCCAGAAGAAATCACGTTGTTTTTCCATAATAATGGTCATTACTTGCAAAAGCGTTTGTTTTCTCTGTTTCAAACTACGCATAATCCACTGCACATGCTGATACTTTTCTGAAACGTAAGATGCTACTTCACTTTCACTATTATTAAGAAGCGCACTATATTCAGAATGAATTTCAATTCTCGGCATATTTCTCTCATTCATTTGTAAAACGAGACGATCACCATCTTTTTTCACCGCCATATCAGGCACAATATAAAGTGGTTTATCAGAAGAAAACGCAAGACCTGGTTTCGGCTGTAATGACGTAATACAGTTCACCGCCGATTGCAATTCCTCATTACTACACTTCAACACTTGAACGAGCTTTCGCCAATCTTTCTTCACGAAATAAGCGAAATGGTCTTCTACAACCTCTTCTGCTAATCCATTCCGCCTTTGTAAGCGCTTCAATTGCAAGGTTAGACATTCCTGAATATTACGCGCTCCTACCCCTGCTGGCTCCAGTGATTGGACAAGCTCTACAGAGCGGTCGACTACATGAAGTGGTACGGAAAGAAGATTTGCTAACTCTTCATTCGTTTCTTGTAAATACCCATTTCCATCCATGTTCATAATAATGAAAGAAGCTACTTTTCGCTCTTCTTCCTCTATTTTATAATACTGTATTTGATTTAATAAATGTTGCTGAATCGTTGTAGAATCCACACTGTAGATTTCCATCTGATTCTCGACTTGTTTGCTGGTACTTTTACTTGTGTTAGAGCTCTTTTTCTTCTCCCTCTCAAAACCACCTAACTCAATAAGGGGATTCTCTAACGATTGCTCATACAAAAACTCCGATAATTCTTGTACATTATACTGGAGCATTGTAATCGCTTGCCTTAACTCTTGTGTCATTGCCAAACGTAAGCTTTGTTCTTGTAAAAGACTTGCCTTCAAACTAATCTCCCCCTTGTTTCTATTGTACAATAAGTTTGGTAAAAGGAGAATGCTATCACAGACACCCATTCCAAAATATTATTAATTTATATGTATTAATGAGATTTACAACTTACAACCGAAATTTGAATAATATTGAAAGAAAATATTAAACTTATTTTTTATTACCACGTACTAATAGTAACTTTTAATTTTATATATAACAACATTAAATTTATCTCTTTTCAATCCCAAAATAAAAAGAGCAGTTTAGGTATAGTGACTCTTCACTATGCCTAACTACTCTTTTATGATTACTATTAAGGAAGAAACCTCTTATTTAAAGCTAAGGAACTTTGATTCCTAATTACATAGGAATCATAGAGATAATCGTTCGATTCACTAGACGCTCCTTGAATTCCTCTCATCTCTTCCACAGATAACTCAACTATTTTCTTCGCACTTCTCTCGCCACTACTATCCATCATTTTTTGTTTTCTTTTCGAAAAAAATCTCATTATTTATTCCCCCTACAATTAATTATTTTTTAACAATTGACTAAATTTAAGGCTCTTACCACTTCTTAATACACCTTTTGGATAGACCTTCGCTGCAAACATAGCAATTAAGCTGATGCTAGCCAATAATACAACCATAGATGTAATAATTTCTAAATTCCCAACCGATCCATTAATAATCCTAACTACCATACTAATCGGAGCTGTAAACGGTACATATGATGTCACCCTTGATACTAGCCCTTCAGGGTTATCAAGTACTACTAATAACTCCACCACTAAGCTTCCCATCAATATAAGGGTGATTGGCATCGTTGTTCCGGATAATTCTTCTGGCCTGCTTACCATCGAACCAAACACTGCGAAAAGTGCCGCATAAACGAAGTAACCGAGAACAAAATATAACAAGAAATATGCAGCGTGCTCACCTGTAATCAAATTCACATCAATATTCACTCCAAAAAACGAATCCGACACCTTAAAAATTCCAGATTTAATATATAGCGCCATACTAAGGAAGAAAATAAATAACTGTGTCAAACTAGCAAGACCGACTCCTAAAATTTTCCCGAAAACCATATGGACAGGAGATACTTTTGTGACCATCACTTCCATAACACGTGAGGCCTTCTCTGACGCAACTGCTGTCGCGATAGCATTTCCATATGAAGTGATCGCTAAGTACATAATCGCTACTAATAAATATACTAGTAAGAACGAACTTGTTTCTTCGTTATTTAAGTTTTGTTTTTTCGCTTGCACGTTCATCGTCAGTGATTTCACAGCCTCTTCTGATAACTGTTGTTTAACTACCGCACTTTGAAAATACTGATTTTGTACAAATACCTGTGCACTTTGAATCAACTTCGGATTATCCAGCTTCATAAAGTAATCTAATACTGGTTCAGCGCCCACGCCCTCTTTTAATATAAAGAGCGCTTCGATTTTCTTATCTAACAATTCTTGCTTATATTGATTTAATTTTGTTTCATCTCCTAAAGACCAATCCCATTCCGGAAGAGCTTTACTAAGATTAGATTGATCCACCGTAACATTAGGTGCTTCAGAAATAAATACAACCTTTGCTTTTTCTTTCTCTCCAGAAAACTTTTGTACTAAAGTTGGAAAAGAGAATAAGAATATCCCTCCTCCTATTAATAACAATGTCATCCCAATAAATATTTTCGTCCTCACACGATCCCAGTACGTTTGCCCTAAAACAATCCAGAAATTCCTCATTACTTATGCACCCGCCTTTTCAACAAAGATTTGATGTAAAGAAGGTTCTTTAATAGAAACGTCTCGGATATATTGTTTCGTTTTAATATCTTCAAGCAGCGAAAATGCATCCTCTCCATCATTAACTTTAATCATGAACGTACGATTAACTTTTTCAAAATTGAAATTTTTCTTCTTAAGAATCGGTTCAATATCCCCTTCCGTTTGCAACGTCATATATTTATATTGATAACTTTTCTTAATATCTGACAAGGCACCCGATAATACAATTTGACCGTTTTTCATAATACAAATTTCCTCACAGAACGTTTCTACACTGTCCATTTGATGACTACAAAAGATAATCGTTTTTCTTTGCGCGATTAACTCAAGTACAACATTTTTTAACATCTCTGCATTTACAGGATCCAATCCACTAAATGGCTCATCTAGTATGATGAATTCCGGATTATGCAATATCGCTGAAATCAATTGGATTTTTTGTTGATTTCCCTTTGACAATTCCTCTGTTTTCTTCTTTAAATGTGGTGTCATTTCTAATTTTTCTAGCCACTGTAACGCATGCCTTTTTGCAAGATTTGCTGGCATTCCTTCTAACTTGCCGAAATACACTAATTGCTCCACTACATTCATTTTCGGGTATAATCCACGCTCTTCTGGTAAATAGCCGATAGACAAGTCTTTCTTTGAAAAAGGGCGATTATTCCATAGAATTTGGCCGCTATCCGGTTTGATTAAATCTAAGATCATACGAATTGTTGTCGTCTTACCAGCACCATTCCGGCCCAACATCCCTAAAATTCCACCTTCTTCTACACGTATATTTAAATCATCAACAGCTTTATATTCACCAAATGTTTTATTTAAACCTTGAATTTCAAATGCCATATATAACATCCCCTTTTACTGTTTAATAAAGTAAATAACTGCCATTCCTAAAGCAATTCCGCCAATCATAAGTAAAAACTTTTTAAAATTCATCCCTATCTCTCCCATTTTTTAAAATTTGTATTTCGAAAATCAAGTGCACCCTTCGCATTTACAATGCCTTTTCCAAAGTATTTTTTCCCGTCACCCAATGCCGGTTTAGCCCCCTGATATAACCTCGTTTTAACAAATCCATTACTAGGCTTCAGCCTAAACTTTTCTTTATATTCCGCAATTACAAGTGCAGCTGTAGCAGATACTTTAGGAACTGCTAGACTCGTTCCAATCATCAGCTCATATCCTCTATCAAATCCTAACCATTCACTTAGTTGAGATTGTGGAAGATTTGTAGGATACGTGGTTAATACCATAGCTGTTTCATCTCCCACTTTTTCACTTTCCCACAAAGATCCATAATCTCCTGATGGAGCAGCAATATCAACATTTGTTCCATAATTAGAGTAATAAGATAATCGATCCTCTTTATTTGTTCCCGCAACAGTGACTACCCCCGGTAACCCCCCAGGCATATGAAGTTGCAAGTCGTTTTCATATCCTCTTTGCTTAGCTAATTGAAAAGGATTTGAAATATCGAATCCTTCTGTTCCAGAGGAAGCCACTAGCAAACTCCCTTTACTATTCGCATATTCTATTGCTCTTTTGTAAGCTAAATACACAGCTCCTTCTTCTGGGTCTTTAATGGACTTGTATGTTCCTAAACTTAAATTGATAACATCCATACCATCATTTGCAGCCTCTACAATAGCTTTAATAATCCAACTTGAATCTGCAGAACTACCTTGAAATACTTTATATGGTACAATCCCAATTTTGGGCGCTACCCCCTTTATTTTCCCATCAGCAGCTATTAACCCCGCAATCATTGTTCCATGACCAATATTATCTTCAATTGATTCTACATTCGGAACTAAAATTTTCCCCTGACTAACTATATTTCCCTTTAACGCAGGATGATTTACATCAATCCCACTATCAATAACACCAATCTTTACACTATGATTTCCTTGTTCAATTTTATAGCTCTCCCCATTTTCTGTTACCTTATCGACATCCCATTTCCATTTGCTATAATCGGCCTCTTCTTGTTCTAATTGTGAAGGTGCGTATTTTATTTTATTTGAAGGATTCTTTACTATAGTGGGCGGCTTTAATTCCACTACATCCTCTCTACCTGCTTTTTCAATTATCCCTTTATAATTTTTTAATAAATGCTGCTTCGCTTCTTGTACTCTTTCTAAATTATCACCTTCAATATTCAGCATCTTAATTTCTTTTATTACTTCTAGCTTTAAATCGGGATATTTATCTCTAATTTCCTTTATCATCTCATCCGTATTTTCACCTTGCCTCAATGTAAACACATACGAATTTTCTTTAATTTGATTATGTTTCATTTCTTCAGCGCTTATCGTACTAACTCCAACTATAGGAAGGTTTAATAATAATCCCACAGTAATTCCAGCACCTATTTTCGCTATTGTGTTTCGATATTTAAGCCAATCTTTCACTTTTAATCCCTCCTTTTACTTCCTGAGCTTTTGACAATTGATAATAATATCCTTGCTTCTCAAGTAGCTCTGTATGTGATCCTATCTCTACAATTGCTCCCTTATCCATAACAATAATCTTATCTGCATTCTTAACCGTGCTTAATCTATGTGCAATGACAATCCTTGTACATAACATATCAGTTAAATTCTCATCAATAACTCTTTCAGACAATGTATCGAGTGCACTTGTCGCTTCATCCAATATTAAAATAGATGGGTTTGTTACCAATGCTCTAGCTAATATTAACCTTTGCCTTTGCCCACCAGAGAAGTTAACTCCAAATTCAGATACCATCGTTTGAAAATTTAATGGTAGCATCATAATATCTTCTAATATATTTGCTTGCTTTGATGCCTCAATTACTCCATTTGGAGGTACACCTTTCCTTTGTGCAATAATATTTTCTCCTACCGTTTTGTTAAACAATCTCGCTTCTTGGAAAACAACGCCTATTGATTTCCTTAAAAATTTCAAATTTAACTTTTCACTTTCAATCCCATCAAATCGGATTTTCCCCTTCGTTGGTGTATATAGTCCGAGAAGCATCTTTACAATTGTACTTTTTCCAGAACCGGACGCCCCAACAATTGCGACCTTCTCACCAGCTTTGATTTTAAATGAAACATTCTGAATTGCATCTTCACTGAAATAATTGTGACGATAAGAAACGTTGTCAAACTCAATATCACCATTCAGTTTCTTAATTCCTGAAAATTGATTTACCTCTCTCTCCGATCTCGCATGCATTACATCGTAAATCCGCTGAATATAAGAGCTAATATAAATCAATTCACCATAGCCACTCCCAATGGAAATAATCGGTGTTATAAACGAAATCGCTAACGCGTTAAAGCCGAGTACACTTCCTAATGTCATATTTCCAGCTAGCACCTGTTGTCCACTGAACCAAAGTAGAAACAACGGTAAGATAAATTGAATAGAACCCGCTAATGTATTCATCAATGCCGTCCATATAGATCTCTTCTCTGCATGAATAAGTTGAGAACCAAAGCGTTCTTTCCATTCTTTATACACTTGCTTTTCCAATCCCATAACCTTCACATCACTAATCCCATTAATACTCTCAGACAAAATCCTTTGAACTTGAGCTTGAGCCGAAACCTCTTTATCAGCTAACTTCTTAGAAACAGTCGTGCTCATGACAAGTAAGGCGAATATAACAATCCCAACTGCTAACACAACGAGTCCTAATAAAGTCGAATAACGAAACATGAAGAATAAGTAAGTGAAAAGCAGAATTCCATCTATAAGAAAGGAAATTACCTTAGTAGATAATATTTGTCTAATATATACATTGGAATTTGCTCTAAATAACAGTTCTCCCATGGATCGATTCTCAAAAAAGTTATAAGAAAGACTTAGTAGTTTTTCTATAAAACTTTGCATTAAAGACATATCAATTGCCGTTTGCAATTTCGCTATTAGAAAGCCTCTTAACGAAGCAAATACTTGATAACTTATTAGCAATACTAAAATGCTGTAACCTATCATATTCATATAACTCGGATCTCTCGGAACAATTACGTGGTCAGTCATCCAACTTGTTACAAATGGAATCACCAGCGCAAAAGCCTGAATTATCAAAGAAGCTAATACAATTAAAGCTATTAATTTCTTTTTCCCTAACACAAACGATAAAAAGAATTGCAAATGAGAGACACCTTTTTGTTTTTGAAATGAATCATCTGGTTCCAGTGTTAATACAAATCCAGAATACTTTTCCTCCATTTCTTTTTTAGAGATTTTATTTCTTCCGTAAGCAGGGTCTATAACTATAGCCCCCTTTTTTGTCAATTTCTCCAGAACTACATAATGTTTATGCTCCCAATGGATAACTGCTGGTAATTTAACTTCACTTAAAGCCTCATATTCAGCTTTATATCCTTTTACATGAAAACCATTTTTTCTAGCAATATGCATAAGCTGATATAAAGATGTCCCACCTTTTGGAACACCAAACTCTTCTCGTAATTCAGCTAAAGAAACATGCTTTTCATAAAAACTAAAAATCATCGCTAATGAGGCTAATCCACATTCGCTATGTTCCATCTGCTCTATAAAGGGCACTTTTGCCATTTTTATTCCCCCCTATCTCTTTAACTATTAATCATAGCAACACCCTCATGGTTACCATGATTAAAATTAAATTCAAATGTAATTAATCCTAAAAAATATGCAGCTATTCCAATTTGGACCCTTGAATGTATCTCTAATTTTCTTTTAATTGAGGCTACTAATTCCCCCACCCTCCTTCTACTAATAAATAACTCCCTTGCTATTTCAACATCCTTCAAACCTCGTGCAATCAACACAGCTACTTCTTTTTCTCGATCACTTAAAACTTTCTTCATCATTCTCCTCCTTTATTCTCAATCCATATTAGATTATTTTTTTCTCGTTTATTAAACTGTGTTGTCTTAATCTGTACTCCTATCATATCCTTCTTTTAAACGTTATTGTCCGCAATGCACGTTGTAGTTACCGCAAACCAATTAGCGGGATTCTCCGCAACATCTTCATAAAAAAAACATATCGCATTTGCGATATGCTTAATTGTGAAGATCTCCCTCTTATGTTACAATTGGAATATTCCGAATTTTTACAAAAGGGGAGCTGCGAGTGATTTATTCATTACAAAATGAATTAATTTTGCGTGCAAAAAAACTGGTTTATGGACATTTTTTCGAATCTACATTACGTCAATGTTCTTCAGAATATATTGAATACAAATTCAATGATTCTACTCGTTTTGCCAACATCACTCTCGTACATTATGAAATATTTCAAGATAACCAAAATGAAGAAGAAAAACAATTACTGCTAACAATTATAGAATTACTTATGCTCTCTCTAGATATTATGGATGATATTCAAGATGAAGATTTCTTAGAAGGACCTTGGACAAAACATCCAATTGCCACAAATCTCAATATAATTATGGGATTTTTACTTATTTGTTTGCAAGAAGTTGACAAATCTTCCCTTTCAATTCAAATGAAAAACTGGCTCAAAAACGAAATACACTCTTGTATTTTAAACTCCATTAATGGACAACAGCTAGATCTTAAAAATGAAATCCATTCTGAGAAAGACTATATTGATATGGTAACTCACAAATCTGGGTATCTAATTAAACTTGCATGCTTATTAGGAACAGGGAATATTAACCCTATCCAGCGTTCTTTAATTGAAAACTACGCAATATGTATAGGCGTTATTAATCAAATAAAAAACGATATGCGTGATATTATGCAATGGGATAAGAAAAATGATTTTCTTAATTTAAAGAAAACTTTACCAATACTATATTATTTAAATAGTAAAAATGATAACTTTATACTTATAAAAAAATTCTTTAATCAGGAGATACAATATAACGAATTAAATAATCAAACATTAGAAACTTTAAAACACATATTACTATACGGTGGATCGATGGAGTATTGCTCTGTTATGCAAAACCTATATGTATACAAATGTCAAAGATACATCGAACAACTTTCAATCAGTCAAGCAAATAAGGATAGGTTAATTGATACTCTAATTTAGTTTACTTCCATGTCTCAGCAGCTTTACTAAGTAAAGTCGATTTATCTAAAGTACCTAATATAATTTCTAATTCTTGTTTTGATATACCATCAATGGCTATGGTTCCTTGACTACACACATTTTTAAATTGAATATCTTCTAATATACGTTCAACTAATTCCCTAATCATATATCGTTCACCCCACCAATTTTTATAGCTTTATATTATTACATATTCTTTTGCTATTATCCGCAATCCTATTGCGGGATTCCGAAATTATATATGATAGTGAGGTATTTCTAGCAATGATTAAACAACGTCCAATTTATTTCGTAATTTCATTAATAATTTTTTACTTAATCATACAAAGTTACATCCTCTACAAATTTTATCAGCCTTACAGTGGCATTATCGCTTCTAAAGAAAACGAGAAGACATATACAATCAGTCAAATTGATACGTCGGGTTGGGCTGCAAAAACAGCATTAAAAGTAGGCGATGAAATCTACAAAGTAGATGGGGAGAATCCTTATTTAGGGGTTTTCAAGCGGTACCAAAATCAATTTTTAAATGCAACCGAAATTCAATCTATAAAGAATGATAAGATTTCTACTTATAGTACAGCAGCTACTTCAGACAACGAAGAGCTACTTATTACATTATATCTACCAATGATTTTTTCTCTAACCATTCTAAGCTTATGTTTTATTCTCTATAGAAATAAAGCTATAAGGCGAGAAGAGCGTTATTTTATGCTTTTTTTATTAGCAACCTCTATTAGCCTTTCCGCCTCTTCTATATCTAGTAAATCTGATTTTGGCGGACTCTTGATTATAAGTATCTCTTTTCAAAGTGTATCTTTATTTCTTACTTTATTTTTATATCAGCTGTTTAAGCGGAAGGAAATTATTATTATACATAAAAATTTGGTTAGATTTCACATTTGTCTATACATGACCGTTGTTACTACTGGCTTATTATCCGTTACCTTTTTTCCAAATTTGCAACAAGTCTCTGCTTACACAGATTTAGCTTATTTATGCTTTAGTATTCTTTTAAGTGTATATTTTCTTTTAAAAGGATACATAAAATATAGAAATACTTTACACAGACCTTTTTTTAAATTTATGTTAGTTATCCAATGTATTTCTTTCGGGCCATTTATCATGCTATATGCGCTTCCAAGGATATTATTAAATGCAGCCATGATTAGAGCTGATATTGCAGCCTTATTCCTATTTTGCATTCCAATTGGCTACTTTTATTTAATATTAACAAAGCAAATCTTTGATATTGATTTTATGTTTGATCGTGTTCGTTACTACTCTATGCTTTCATTAATTCCAACTATCATTATTACATTAATTATAAGCTGGGGTATTAATCCTGACGAACGCTTCTTAATTAGACTCATGCAAAATTTTATTATCATTTTCCCTTTAAACATACTGTTTCTTGTAATAAAGGAACGATTAGATTTCACATTTCGCAATCAATTATTCAGAAACAAAACCAATCTACATGTAAGTATTGATCAGTTCGCACAACAACTTTCTTCCATTATGAAAGTAAAAGATTTAGAGAAGAAATTTATGAATGAAATTATCTCCCTACTAAAACCGTGTTTTATACAATTTATTGAATTTGATATAAAACAAAATACATATAATTGTTATAAGAGTTACGGGGAAACAGAAAAATTTAATCTTTCGAAAAAGAAACAATGGGGAATGGAATCGGGATATATAAATGATTTATTAGAAGATGACGGATGTATCGGTATTTATTTATATTCTACTCAAAATACAAAGCATTACATTTGGGTTGGAAATAAAACCAACAATATTAAATTTAATATCAATGAAAAGACTTGGTTTATCGCTATCGTCAAATATGTACGTCTCGTTTATGAAAACCTAAATTCAGTTAACCAAATCATTCAATCTTTAGAAAAAGAAAGCCTAGCAAATAAAACACACTCAGCAACTCTTTCACGCCTACTATTTCAAATCTCAGAGACTGAAAGGCGTCGACTCGCTGCAGATCTTCACGACGCTGCCCTGCAAGACCAAATTGTCTGGTATCGTAAACTAGAAACCGTATTAAAAGAGCATACTGTACCAGGTGAATTGCAGGGACAATTAGAAAAAATAAAATTCGGTATGTTAGATGTTATTCAACAAATTCGTGACACTTGTAATGAATTAAAACCTGCTCTTCTATCTGAAATTGGTCTTATAGGTGCGCTTAAAGAGCTATTAGCACAAATGCAACTACGTACTAATTTCCGAATTCAATTTGAATACGACTCAATACAGGAGAATCATTACGAATTTGATAAAATTCTATCTATTTATCGTATTATCCAAGAATTATTAAACAATGCTGATAAGCACTCTAATGCAACTTTAATTAATATATTCTTATGGGAGGAGAATAATTGTATTTATCTAGATTATCGTGATAACGGCATCGGCTTTAATACACAAGTCCCCTATTCTTCAAATAAACATATGGGTTTATCTGGGATTAAAGGGCGTGTTCAAGGAATAGGAGGCGAAATTCAACTTATTTCAGAAATTGGAAATGGACTACAAGTAAATATTACTATACCGAGGTGAATAAAATGATACACGTTTTGATTGTAGACGATCACCAAATAGTTGGTGAAGGCACAAAAAATATGATCGAATTAGAAGCAGATATTCAGGCAACATACATTTTAAACGAACAGGAAGCAATTTCTCAAAGTTCAAAAACACCTTTTGACATATATCTTTTAGACATGAACATGCCTAATTATAGTGGACTTGATGTGGCTCAAAAACTTTTACACATACAACCAGATGCAAAAATCATTCTCTACACAGGCTTCGAATATTTATCTCAATTTAATTTATTAATAGATTCTGGTATTAGCGGTATTGTTAGCAAATCAGCATCACAACAAGAGTTATTAATGGCTATTCGTGCTGTCTTAAATGGGTATACTTTAATCCCAATTTCTCTATTGCGACAACTTCGAGTTGAAGATATGACTGTTGATAACTTAGATACGAAAAGAGCATCAAGCCATGTTACAATTACACAAAAAGAATTAGAAATTCTTGAATCCATTGCGAAAGGAAAAAGTAATAAACAAATTGCAGATGAATTATATATGAGTTCTAGGGCTGTTGAATATAATTTAACGAAACTATTTAAAAAGTTCAAGGTGAGTTCTCGTTCTGAAGCGCTAGCTGAAGCTGTTCGAAAAGGTATAATAAATGTAAATGTATAATAAAGACATTCTACCAAAAGGTAGAATGTCTTTTCATTTATCCTTTTACATTTTCTAATGTCATAACAGATGGAATTTCATTCGGTTGTAATAGTCTTAATAACTGCATACCAACTCCTGCTATTCCTACAAACATGCCGAATGATTGAATATCATCTGGTGCATCACATTGATAACTACCTGTTTCTCTATAATTATTAATAACTTGTATGCCAATTTGTATCGCCTGTTCATACAATTCTTTATTACCATATAACTGTGAAACAGCCAATAGTAATTCCGTGTCCCCCATATTCCCATGGCATAATGTATCATTATTTTTAAATCCATACTTTCGTACATTATCTACAGCTACTCGAATTTCTTCGTCCATTTCTACATCTTCTTCATAGCTTCTTACTAAAACCCTGCTCAATCCTATTCCGGTGGAACCGTGGCACCATTGATGTAAGCACTTCTTCTCACTCTCTCTCGTGTCTTTCCACGCACTTTCTTCTTTATCAAACAATGATCGATCATAAGCAAGCGCTTTTTTAGCTAAATCAATATATTCTTGATTCCTATTCATAATCCCCGAACGCCATAAGCTCCAAGCGATACCACTCGTTCCATGAGAAAAACCACCTAAATAACTGTTAGTATGTTTATTCTTCCACGCTACTCCATTTTCTAATATTGATACATTTTCCGCCAAATGCTTACTATACATATCAGCAAGATCTAAATAATCTTGATCCTTTGTCATTTCAAATACATTAAGGGCCACTTGAATAACTCCCGCTGAGCCACTTAACAAATCAAACTCTTCTTCTTCTTTGAGCCTTTCTTTTAATTCTACTTTTATTTCTTCTAAAAAATCCTGATATTCTTTTCTAGGACTTATAGATTGAAAATGTGCTAATGGATATAACAATGAATATTTACCCAAGAAGGTCGATAGCAGCCCCTTCGCTTTCGATAAAGGGTTCATCGCTGATTTCAACGCCTTATGAGCAACCTCTAAATATTTTTCGTTTCCTGTAACTTTATTTAGATACAATAAGAATAGTGCTACGCCACCTAAACCGTCATATAAATTTTGTTTCATAGGGGCAACATACCACTTGTCGTGAATAACATTTGCTTGTAACCATGAAGCTGTTGTTTTATCATCAGATAATACTACATTCTCTACTAAAGACTCTCCGATATTTATTGCTTCCTGCAAGATTGTCTCCTGATGATTTTCTAATAATTCACTTCTGTAACTCTCTTTCCTTCTCACTTTAATATCAATTTCTCTATTTCCCTGTATTGCCAACTTCAGCCATCCTCGTTGCTTTTCCAATTCCTTCTCATCAAAATGATAAATTCTATTATATACTTGCTCATAACCGCTCTCCTTAAAAAAATCTTCCATCTTTTCACCTGTACTACTATATAGATCTCGTGAATCTGTAAAAGTCGTAAATATAGGAACATCCGCACGTAATAAGTCTTGAATCTCATGAATGACTAGTTCCTTATTTTCATATGGGTAATACCATACTCTTTCAAATAATTGTTCCAATAAAATTGAATCTCTCATATAGTCTGGATGTGTAGACTCTTGTAGGAAATTACAATATTGTTGAGTAGCCCTAGCAACAATGCGAATTTTATTTTCTTTAAATGTAATTAAAGGTCCTCTTTCTGATAAAATCTCATCCTTATACTCAATAAAAAATTTACACATTTCCTGAAAACCATCAATAATAAAGTTCAAATAATCCTCTACATAAATCTCTTCTACTCCAAGTTTCGGTAGATTTTTAGCACTTTGACTTTTGGCTTCTTTCATAGTAAATTCCATTTCATCTTTACTATTTTGATTTAAAGCCAACACCTTAAACGGCAAATCTTGCTCTTTTCCATTTAAAGCACTTAAATCGATACCTTTTCCATCGATATTTTGAAACATAGCTTGCGGCAGCAATCCAGATCCTATCACTGAGTCGCTTTGTTCATATTTCAATTTTACTTCCGCACTATCTGGAAAATTCAGTTTTGGATATTGATGAAAAATCGTCTCCGAATCAATAATGTATGGATACTCTCCATGAGCAATTATATTTTCAAAATGCAAATCCGCACCCTTTAACATATGCATTAAACCAATCAACTTACCAAAACGTGAATAGTAGCGCTCTACCTCTTCTTTAGAAGAACACGGTTTATACAATATTTTCTCTTCCCATCCATATTCACCACAGTCTAAAACTTTATATGATGGAAGTTGTATACTTCCACTTACCTCATTCATCCATTCTAAAAACGCATGGTACGATTTCGTAATTTCCATAGACTTTGGCTTATATAAAATTTCTTTACCTGAAGAGAATACAAGCTGAACAACCGTTTTTCCTTCTTGATGTGTATCTCCTAATCCAACCTTAATTTCGCTTAATGACGCATCCTGCAATTGAAATTCTTTTTGTAATTGTAGCCAATTTTCATTCAAACGAAATAGTAACATTTGAACATTTTGTATAAAATACTCTGTTCTCAAAATTAACCTTCGCGTTAATGTTGCGTATTCCTCATAGAACGCAATTAAATTCTCCTTATTCCTAGCTTTCTCTCTGACAAAGGAAAGAAATCGCTCTTCTGGAGTCTCCCCTATCAGTTCCTCCCTTAGTTTTGCAATATTAAATTCTAAGACTAGTGAGCGCACCGCATTATTTAATAACTCTTCTACTAAAGATCGTACTAGCATTTCTTTAATTTCTTCATGCTCATAACATATCTTATTTAATCTATATTTCAACGAACTATCTATCATTTCGGCTGCATAAAGTGCAAACGGCCTAACAAATTCTATAAACCCTAAATCTTCCTCTGCACTTAATGGCTTACTATCACACAACTCTATTCCCATTTCTAACACGCGCAAATTCACATGTTCATTTAATTCATCTATATATAAATGCTCTTTGGATTCAGGAATTTTCTCAATTAAACTCGCAAAATCTTCTTTTGTCATTTCATTCATCTTTAATTTAAAATCAAAATCAGCTTTATTACTTCTAAACATTTTATCTATCCATTTATTTAATTGGGCCAAATTTAAATCTTCCGATAATAATAAATCTCTTCTACTCATTAGCGTTTTATAACGCTCTTTCAAATTAAGACTCTTCGCAAATGCCTTTTCATTTATATATGAGTGAATTAACATAATAATTTAATCCCCTTCCTTATTTTAAAATCCATATTCCAATAAATCGGTCCCCCTTCAGGAGAAACAGATTCCAACATTCGATTTTTCACATTCGAATATTGGAATCTGTTTCATTCAAAAGGAGATGAACACCCCTTTCGAATGAAACCTATCTACTTACAAATTTTAATTGATGCCGTTATTCCTATAATGACTCCCACACAAAGCGGTGTTGTTTCTGGTTGTACATCTGATGCCCCTTGAATTTCCGCTAGTTCTTCTTCGCTTAATTCATTTAACGCTTTTCCAGATGGGTGGTTTGGTAAATCTTTTAACTTCTCTCTTACTTGTGGATCTTTCCACGCTTCTACTAACTCTTCTTTTGTGAACTTGTATCCTTTTGACATTTCATTCATCCTCTCGTTTTGGTTTTTTATTTTATTTACAAATCTTAATTGACGTTGTTAACCCGATAATGACTCCCACACAAAGTGGTGTTGTTTCTGGTTGTACATCTGATG
>NZ_JAQFTZ010000013.1:0-106807 GCF_027715825.1 Bacillus cereus group sp. Bc061 | reverse complement strand
GGGTTCGAATCCCGTACGGGTCACCACTTTTGGAGGATTAGCTCAGCTGGGAGAGCACCTGCCTTACAAGCAGGGGGTCGGCGGTTCGATCCCGTCATCCTCCACCATATATATTTTAAATGTCGGAGGGGTAGCGAAGTGGCTAAACGCGGCGGACTGTAAATCCGCTCCTTCGGGTTCGGCAGTTCGAATCTGCCCCCCTCCACCATTTTCTTTAAAATAACCTGAGAGGGTTTATTTTTTTGAAAAGATAACCATACTAGTAAATATTAATGGGCTATAGCCAAGCGGTAAGGCAACGGACTTTGACTCCGTCATGCGCTGGTTCGAATCCAGCTAGCCCAGCCATTTACGAGCCATTAGCTCAGTTGGTAGAGCATCTGACTTTTAATCAGAGGGTCGAAGGTTCGAGTCCTTCATGGCTCACCATTTTCGCGGAAGTAGTTCAGTGGTAGAATACAACCTTGCCAAGGTTGGGGTCGCGGGTTCGAATCCCGTCTTCCGCTTAATTACTAAGGGGCCTTAGCTCAGCTGGGAGAGCGCCTGCCTTGCACGCAGGAGGTCAGCGGTTCGATCCCGCTAGGCTCCATCTAATAGAGAAAGCTTACATCATATGATGTAAGCTTTTTTTGTGTTTAAAAAGACAACTTTCATACTTGTCATTTAAAATAGAGAAAACGTGAAAATAAAGGATGGGGATAATTATGAAAGTTGTTATTGCATCTGATTCATATAAAGAAAGCTTAACAGCTATAGAAGTATGTGAAGCTATTGAAAGAGGTTTTGGAGCAATTTTTCCTAAAGCAGAGTACGTAAAAATACCAATTGGAGATGGAGGGGAAGGAACGGTCGATTCCCTTGTTGATGCTACAAGCGGGAGGATTATATCATTTCATGTGACAGGACCGCTTAGAGAGAGCGTACAAGCCTTTTACGGTATGTCTAAAGATAAAAAGACAGCGTTTATTGAAATGGCAGCAGCATCCGGCTTACAACACGTTCCGGCTAAAAAGCGAAACCCACTTATTACGACGACGAAAGGAACAGGAGAACTTATACTACATGCGCTAGACGAAGGAGCTGAGCATATCATTTTAGGACTTGGGGGAAGTGCTACAAATGATGGAGGAGCGGGTATGTTGTCAGCTTTAGGAGTCAAGTTCATAAATGGAAAAGGAGAAGTAATAGAGCCGTCTGGTGGAACGTTACATTCGATTGTCTCTATTGATTTTTCACAAATGGATTCACGCTTAAAGCATATAAAGATAGAAGCAGCATGTGATGTAGATAATCCGTTAGTTGGAATAAAAGGAGCATCTTTCGTATTTGGACGACAAAAGGGTGCGGATGAAGAGATGATGAAAGAGCTGGATGAGAATTTAAAGCATTATGCGCATATCCTTAAACAATACCTATTTTGCGACGTATCTAAAATACCTGGTGCAGGAGCTGCAGGAGGTATGGGTGCAGCTGTTATTGCAGTGCTAAAGGGAGGCTTGCGGAGAGGAATTGAAATTGTATTAGATTATACAAATTTTGATAAGCATATAGAAGGTGCAGATTTAATTATAACTGGCGAAGGGAGAATAGATGAACAAACAGCATATGGAAAGGCACCAGTAGGTGTTGCGGAGCGTGCAAAGCGTCTTCATATTCCTGTCATTGCGATTGGGGGATCAGTATCTCCGAATTACTCGGCTGTTCATGAAAAAGGAGTTGATGCAGTATTTAGTATTACAACAAGTCCGATGACATTAGAGGAGGCATATAAAGTAGCAGAAGAGAATATTGAAATGACAGCAAAGAATATTGCAACAGTGTGGAAAATAGCATCAGAAAAACCCTTCTAAATGCGGGAGTGTTTTTTATTATTATCTAATAATAATGATAGTAGTTGCTTCATTAAGTTAACTTTATACATAGAATAGTCTTAACATTTTGATTTTGAAGCGAATATAAGTGAATAATTTGTATATCCATACAGAAAAATGTCGAGTTGAGTCAGAGTATATAAAAGATTTAAAATATTTAGTGAAGGCACAAAAGGGGGATACTATCTATGAAAAAAGAAATTTCAGTTATTGGAGTTCCAATGGATTTAGGGCAGATGCGTCGTGGCGTTGATATGGGACCGAGCGCAATCCGTTATGCAGGTGTAATTGAAAGAATTGAAGAAATTGGATATGACGTTAAAGATATGGGAGATATATGTATAGAGAGAGAAAAAGAAGTAGATGTAAATACAAGCTTAAGAAACCTTACACAAGTTGCAACTGTATGTAACGAATTAGCAAGTAAGGTGGATCATATTATAGAAGAAGGGCGTTTTCCACTTGTATTAGGTGGCGATCATAGTATCGCTATTGGTACATTAGCTGGTGTTGCGAAACATTATAAAAACCTAGGTGTTATTTGGTATGATGCACATGGTGATTTAAATACAGAAGAAACTTCACCATCTGGAAATATTCACGGTATGTCACTTGCAGCAAGTTTAGGGTATGGACATCCCACGCTTGTAGATTTATACGGGGCATATCCAAAGGTGAAAAAAGAGAATGTCGTAATTATCGGTGCACGTGCATTAGATGAAGGAGAAAAAGACTTTATTCGAAATGAAGGTATTAAAGTATTTTCAATGCACGAGATTGATCGTATGGGTATGACGGCTGTTATGGAAGAAACAATCGCGTATTTATCTCATACTGATGGTGTGCATTTATCATTAGATTTAGATGGTCTTGATCCTCACGATGCACCAGGAGTTGGAACACCTGTAATTGGTGGCTTATCTTATCGTGAAAGTCATTTAGCAATGGAGATGTTAGCGGAAGCTGATATTGTTACATCTGCCGAGTTTGTTGAGGTAAATACGATTTTAGATGAGCGAAATAGAACGGCAACAACAGCGGTTGCTTTAATGGGTTCTTTATTCGGTGAAAAACTAAAATAAATGTAAGAAAAGCAACTGAGAAGTTGCTTTTTTTATTTGAAAATAGGCGTATAATAATGATTTATATTATACTGTACGATAAGAATGTTTGACATCTTACCAATTTAGACTAAAGGGGGTTGTTTGTAATTGTCGTTTGTTTCATGTATGGTATAATTAACTAGTTGTTGGAAATACATACAGATAGAGCATAAAACAATATTTCAATATATGGATAGAATTGCTCGTAAGTAGGAGGAAGGGTTAGCATGCCTTTTGAAGATACGACCATTTTGAAATATCTTAGTACGGCATTAGATATTGCCGTTGTATGGTTTATTATATATAAGCTAATTCTCATAATCCGAGGGACGAAAGCTGTTCAACTTTTAAAAGGGATTACAGTTATTATTGTCGTTCGGATGATCAGTATTTTTCTTGAATTGCGAACGCTATATTGGCTAACTGAACAAGTATTAACGTGGGGATTTTTAGCCGTTATTATTATTTTCCAGCCAGAATTGCGAAGAGCGCTTGAGCAGCTAGGACGCGGGAGTTTATTTTCGCGTACTGGAACTCATGAGGATGATGAGCCTGAAATGGTTGCAACAGCGATAGCGAAAGCAACGGAATATATGGGGAAACGTAGAATTGGTGCATTAATTACTTTATCAAAAGAGACCGGTATGGGTGATTATGTAGAAACGGGTATTCCGCTAAATGCAAACGTATCATCGGAATTACTCATTAATATTTTCATTCCAAATACACCGCTTCACGATGGAGCAGTAATTATGCAAGGAAATACCATTAAAGCAGCGGCTTGTTATCTTCCGTTATCAGAAAGTCCATTTATTTCTAAAGAGTTAGGAACTAGGCATCGCGCTGCAATGGGAGTTAGTGAGGTTACTGATAGTATTACAGTAGTTGTGTCGGAAGAAACGGGCCAAATTTCTTTAACGAAAAATGGTAAGTTGCATCGTGATTTGAAGACAGAACAGCTGAAAGATATGTTATTAGCTGAATTTAGTGCGAACGAAAAAACGACTTCTTCGTCTTTATGGAATTGGAGGAGAAAGCGTCATGGATAAGTTAATGGAGAATCATTGGTTTTTAAAAGGAATCTCATTACTATTGGCGTGTATGCTTTTTATGTCAGCGACTTTAACTGAAAAAAATACGACATCGGGGATACTACCTTTTGCAAATGATGCGAAAGAAACATTAACTAATTATGCTATTAACGTTAAGTATGATGAAGAGAAATATATTGTAAGTGGTATTCCGGCAGAGGGCGTTAAGGTGAAGTTAGAGGGTCCAAAAGCAGCAGTTGCTACGGCAAAAGCGAAAAAACAATTTGATATACCAGTTGATTTGAGAGGTAGCGAAAAAGGAACGTATGAAGTTTCTTTGAAAACGAATGGACTTCCAGATGATGTGAAAGGAACAGTTCAGCCATCAACAATTAAAATTACTCTTCATGAAAAAGCGAGAAAATATGTTCATGTAGACTTGAAATTATCAAATGAGGATCAAATGCCAGCTGGTGCTACTCTCGAAAAATCAAACATTAAACCTGATACGGTTGAGGTAGTTGGGACGAAAGAAGAAATTGAAAGTATTTCATCTGCTAAGGCGTATGTTGATTTAAAAGGTGTTAATAAAACTGTTACAAAAACAGCCGAAGTTACATTATACAATAAAGAAGGAAAACGTTTAAATGTAAGAACAAGTCCATCTAAAATTAGTGTAACGTTGAATGTGGCGACGCAAGCTACGGCCAATAATATTGAAAAAACTGTTCCTATAACATATGCGAAAAAGGGGAGTTTACCGGAAGGATTGGCCGTTACAAATATTAGCGTTGAGCCGAGAGAAGTAACGATAGCAGGTCCAAAAGATATATTGGATAATATACAATCGATAGAGGGGGTCGAAGTAGATCTTAGTCAATTGACAGAGTCTACAACATTCGATACCTCTGTTTTATTACCAAAGGGTGTAACAAGTGCGAAGCCAAATCAAGTAAAGGTTTCAGTAGGCGTACAAAAAACAAAACAAACGAAAACAAGAACGATTGATGGTATATCAATTCAAAAAAATGGACTTTCTAAAGACGTTACGGCCCAGTTACTTTCGCCGCAAGATGGGAAGATAAGCGTTGATATTTCAGGAGAAACAAGTATAGTAGATAAAATAACAGCTGCTCAAATAACAGCAGTGATTAATCTACAAAATGTGTCTCCTGGGACGAAGGATGTTGCTATTCAAGTGAGTGGCCCTGGTAATATTTCAATAGAGCCAAAACAAAAAAGTGCTAAAGTTACAATTGTGAAGAAAGAAAATCCCGATAAAGAAGTACAGGGTAACGGTGAGCAACCAAATTCAAATAATAATAAAGATAATCAAACTGAAAAACCAAAAAATCCTGAACCTGAACCTAAGCCTGATCCAGAAAAGGAAAAGGAAAAGGAAAAGGAGAAGGAATCGGAACAAAATGAAGATAAAGAAACTAGCCAAGAGCCAACAGTAGATAATCAAAAAGAGCCAGAAAAAGGAGCGAATCATAATGGGTAAATATTTTGGTACAGATGGAGTACGCGGGGTTGCGAATAAGGAGTTAACACCTGAATTAGCGTTCAAAATTGGACGTTTTGGTGGTTATGTATTAACAAAAGATACAGACCGTCCAAAAGTAATTATCGGCCGTGATACACGTATATCAGGACATATGTTAGAAGGAGCTTTAGTAGCAGGTCTATTATCAACTGGAGCAGAAGTAATGCGTCTTGGTGTTATTTCTACACCAGGTGTTGCTTATTTAACGAAAGCGTTAGATGCACAAGCTGGTGTTATGATTTCTGCATCTCATAATCCAGTACAAGATAACGGAATTAAATTCTTCGGTTCAGACGGTTTTAAATTAACAGATGAGCAAGAAGCAGAAATTGAAGCTTTATTAGACAAAGAAGTGGATGAATTACCACGTCCAACAGGTACGAACCTTGGGCAAGTGAGTGATTATTTTGAAGGTGGACAAAAGTATTTACAATACATTAAACAAACTGTAGAGGAAGATTTCTCAGGTTTACATATCGCTTTAGATTGTGCGCATGGTGCTACGTCTTCTTTAGCTCCGTACTTATTTGCTGATTTAGAAGCTGATATTTCAACAATGGGAACTTCACCAAACGGTATGAACATTAACGATGGAGTAGGTTCTACGCATCCAGAAGTATTAGCTGAATTAGTAAAAGAAAAAGGTGCTGATATTGGTCTTGCTTTCGATGGTGATGGTGACCGTTTAATCGCTGTAGATGAAAAAGGAAACATTGTTGATGGCGATCAAATTATGTTTATTTGTGCAAAGTACATGAAAGAAACTGGTCAACTAAAGCATAATACAGTTGTTTCAACAGTTATGAGTAACTTAGGTTTCTACAAAGCACTTGAAGCTAACGGTATTACAAGTGATAAAACAGCAGTTGGTGACCGATACGTAATGGAAGAAATGAAGCGCGGAGGTTACAACTTAGGTGGAGAACAATCAGGCCATATTATCTTACTTGATTACATTACAACTGGTGATGGAATGTTAAGTGCACTTCAACTTGTAAACATTATGAAAATGACGAAAAAACCATTATCTGAGCTTGCAGGAGAAATGACAAAATTCCCGCAATTACTAGTAAACGTTCGTGTAACAGATAAAAAACTAGCACTAGAAAACGAAAAAATTAAAGAAATTATTCGTGTTGTAGAGGAAGAAATGAATGGTGATGGCCGCATTCTTGTTCGTCCATCTGGGACAGAACCACTTATTCGTGTAATGGCAGAAGCACCAACACAAGAAGTTTGTGATGCATATGTACATCGCATTGTAGAAGTTGTGAAAGCGGAAGTTGGCGCTGAATAATTTAATAAATTTATTGAAAAGGAGCACAATAAGTGCTCCTTTTTCATATGTTTTATAGATGGTGAAAAAATTTTCATTGACGGTTTATCCATGTTTGTTATAAGATGGTCTTGTTCTTTTTCTCAAAGGAAATATTGTAAATTATAGAAGCGCCAGAACTACAAGTAGTGTAGTTGACGAGGTGGGGTTTATCGAGATTTCGGCGGATGGCTCCCGGTTGTTCATCACAACCGCAAGCTTTTACTTAAATCATTAAGGTGACTTAGTGGACAAAGGTGAAAGTGTGATGAGAGAAAAGGAACGGATACAAACTAGCTGTATAAGTATATACGGACTTAAACCCAATCGAGAGGAAGGTGAAAGCCGTTACAAGCTTACAGGGCTAGCAATATGTAATCCGTTTTTTAGTATAAATAAAAATGGTATCGGACTATGTCGTTACATGTTCGCAGAGCAGTGTAAGCATTTGTAACGGCGACTAAACATGTGTGGAATCGTAGGATTTATTGGAGAGCAAGATGCAAAGGAAATTTTATTAAAAGGTTTAGAAAAGCTAGAATATCGTGGATATGATTCAGCAGGTATTGCAGTACAAGCAGAGAACGGTGTTGTTGTATACAAAGAAAAAGGCCGTATTGCAAAACTTCGCGAAATCGTAGATGAGAACGTAGCAACAAGCGTGGGGATCGGTCACACACGCTGGGCTACACATGGTGTTCCGAGCAAAGTAAACGCGCATCCGCATCAAAGTACATCAAAGCGTTTTACACTAGTTCATAACGGTGTAATTGAAAACTATGAGTTAGTGAAGAAGGAATATTTACAAGATGTCACGTTCGTAAGTGAAACGGATACAGAGGTTATCGTACAGCTTATGGAACAACAAGTGAGCACAGGACTAAGTGTAGAAGAAGCGTTCCGTAATACGCTATCTCTTTTACATGGCTCTTATGCAATCGGATTACTTGATGCTGAAAATCCAAACATGATTTATGTTGCTAAAAACAAAAGCCCGCTATTAGTAGGTGTTGGTGACAACTTTAATGTTGTGGCGAGCGACGCTATGGCGATGTTACAAGTTACAGATCAATTTATTGAATTAATGGATAAAGAAATTGTAATTGTAACGAAAGAAAGTATTACAATTAAAAACTTACAAGGTGAAACGATTGAACGTGCACCGTTTACAGCGGAATTAGACGCAAGTGATATTGAAAAAGGAACATACCCTCATTTCATGCTTAAAGAAATCGATGAGCAACCACTTGTTATCCGTAATATAATTCAAAAGTACCAAGATGAAAATGGCGAGATTGAATTAGATCAAGACATCCGCAATGCGATTTTAGATAGCGATCGTATTTACATCATTGCATGTGGAACAAGTTATCATGCAGGTCTTGTTGGAAAACAATTTATCGAGAAGTTTGCAAAAATGCCAGTTGAAGTGCATGTAGCAAGTGAATTCTCTTATAACATGCCATTATTAACAGAAAGACCATTCTTCATTTACATTTCACAAAGTGGTGAAACAGCTGATAGCCGTGCAGTACTTGTACAAACAAATGAAATGGGTCATAAAGCATTAACAATTACAAACGTACCTGGTTCTACACTTTCTCGTGAAGCGGATTATACACTTCCGTTATACGCGGGACCAGAAATCGCCGTTGCATCAACGAAAGCTTACACAGCACAGCTTGCAGTACTTTCAATTTTAGCTGCAGATATTGCTAAAGCAAAAGGTGAAGTTCTTGGTTTTGACTTAACACACGAACTAGGACTTGTAGCAAATGCAATGGTACAACTTTGTGATCAAAAAGAAGAAATGGACGCATTAGCAAAACAATTTTTAGCAACAACTCGTAACTGTTTCTTCATCGGACGTAGCGTAGACTTCTACGTAGGATTAGAAGGAGCGTTAAAGCTAAAAGAAATCTCTTACATCCAAGCAGAAGGATTTGCTGGAGGAGAATTAAAACACGGTACAATCGCTTTAATCGAAAACGGTACACCAGTTATCGCACTTGCTACACAAGAACACGTAAACCTTGGAATTCGTGGTAACGTGAAAGAAGTAGTAGCACGCGGAGCTAACCCATGTATCATCTCAATGAAGGGCTTAGAAATGGAAGGTGACAGCTTCGTATTACCAGCTGTACACGAAGCACTAGCACCGCTAGTAGCAGTTATTCCATTACAACTTATCTCATACTACGCAGCACTTCACCGCGAGTGTGACGTTGATAAGCCACGTAACTTAGCTAAGTCTGTTACGGTTGAGTAGGAGATTAGTAGGTTAGTAAATATATTGTAGTTTTGAAATAAAGTTAAGACATTTATAAAAAGGGTGCGATGCTTTATCTCTTTAATCAAAGAATTGTAAATAAGCTATGATCAAACCTTTTTATAAAACATAAACATAAACCTGTTGGATAAGAAACCATTTTGATTAGACTCTTTCAAAATGGTTTCTTTTTATTCATCATAGAATACGGTTTAACACAGTATTTTTAATCAAACTTTATTTTAAAGCTACACATTGCTTTTTCTTATGGTGAATTTGTTTCTTAGTTATTTCCTGCATTTTATATCATTCACCAATCATGTAATGTTAAGGGAGATGACAAAAGAAAGGAAGAATGTACAAATGAGTATAGTAAAAAACGGAACATTGCAAGTAATTGGAGCAAGCATCTATTATGAGGTGCGTGGCTCGGGTCCAATTCTTCTTTTGATTCATGGTGGGGGTGGTGATGCCGACAAGTTCCATAATGTCGCCGACCATCTTGCTAAATGGTATACCGTTGTTACTTACGATCGTCGTGGTCATTCCCGTAGCAATCTCGTCAATAAAAATGAGGATTACCATGTGCACACGCATAGCGAAGATGCTCATCGGTTGCTAGCTAATCTGACCAAAGAACCGGCTTATGTATTCGGAAGTAGTTCTGGTGCTGTTATCGGACTTGATTTGTGCATACGTCATCCTGAGCAGGTACAGTTACTAATTCCACACGAACCGGTTTTATTACAACTTTTATCTGAAAATGAGTTGAAGCAGGCTATAAATTTCATGGAAGACCTTAAAGGGAATCATCAAAGTGAGGTCATGAAGTTATTGTCAAATATTGATGATAGTAATTCCGAACCATCGAAGGATATGCTAACAGAGCGACTACTTGGCAATTCGATGTATTTCACTGAGTATGAAATCCCGGGAATTCTCAGCTATACTTTAAATATCGATGCGTTAAAGTCCCTATTAAAACCTGCATCGATACAGGTACGTCCAGCTGGTGGAAGTATTTCAAGAGAAACTTTTCCTTATCATTGCGCATTCAACTTAGCAGAACACCTCGGAACAGAATTCGCAGAGTTTCCAGGACATCATGTGGGTTATAACACAGTGCATCATAAAGAGTTTGCTGAGAGGTTACATGATGTTATTGAGAATTAATCGGGAAACTATCAATGAGCAGTGTATAAACACAATAGCGCGAATAGATATTCATGGAGTTACAAGACAATACGTAATTTAGGGTTTTGTCTATATGTCTAAATTAATTTCAAAGCATCAGCAGAATATGAACAACTAAAAAAGCAGCTACCTCTCCATTTAAAGGTAGCTGCTTCTTTTTACATAGATTCTATAATTATTTGTCTTTCATACCACTTGTTTAGTTTTCCATTTCCTAAATCTTCTTTATCAACAATAATAGTTTTGGGGTGACTTGATTTGTTAGCTTAATAATTATGTGCTTTCCTCTAATAGAACCAACGCGAACAATAAAAGCGCTTGCATAATTAAAAATCCGAGTTATAATACTTGTATACAAGTATACTTGATTAACACGAGGTGGATTTATGACGAAATCAATGGAATTTCTTTATCCTGAAAAATGGCTTTCAAAAGCTTCTACAGGTGATCGTGTTGCGAGCGAATTGAGAATGCGCATTATTGCAGGTGCGATTGAAAGCGGTACCATCCTGTCAGAAAATAAAATAGCTGCCGATTTTTCTGTAAGTCGGTCACCCGTTCGTGAAGCATTAAAATTACTAGCTTCTGAAAATATTATTCGCTTAGAAAGAATGGGCGCAGTTGTCATTGGTTTAACCGAGAAAGAAATTGAAGAAATATATGATGTTCGTTTACTTATAGAAACGTTTATCTTTGAGCGACTTGGAAAGATGGACACAAATGATTTAGTAAGAGAACTAAATAAAATAATGGAAATGATGAAAATCGCCATTAAGTATCATGATTCTGATGAATTTTCTTATCAAGATCTCTTATTCCATGAAACGATTATTCGAACCATTGAGCATTCCTACATCCTGATGATTTGGAATAATTTAAAGCCCGTTATGGAAAGCTTAATCCTTTTATCAATGCGTACTCGTTTCAAGGAAAAGTACGAAGATTTTGAACGGATTATTAAAAATCATGAGCTTTATATAAAAGCAATCGAATCAAAAGATCGAGCCCTCATGATTAAGGCCTTACATCAAAACTTTGATGATGTTCAAGGGAAAGTCGAAGACCTCTGGATGTCACAACAAATGTTATCTAAAGGAGTTGAGCAAGGACATGAGTAGCTATATGTTAGGTATAGATATCGGTACAACAAGTACGAAAGCAGTTTTATTTACTGAAAAAGGCGAAGTCATTCAAACCGAGAATATTGGTTATCCACTTCGCACACCGGATATATCCACAGCGGAACAAGATCCAGAAGAGATTTTCCAAGCTGTTTTACAAGCGATATCAAATATAACGAAACAGCATTCAGATAAAAAACCATCGTTTATTTCATTTAGCAGTGCTATGCATAGTGTCATTGCTATGGATGAAAATGATCAGCCGCTGACACCTTGTATCACTTGGGCAGATAATCGTAGTGAGGCATGGGCACATAAAATCAAAGATGAATTGAATGGCCATGCAGTTTATAGACGAACAGGAACACCTATTCACCCAATGTCACCATTAAGTAAAATTACATGGATTGTGAATGCCCATCCGGAAATTGCGATTAGAACGAAAAAATATATTGGAATTAAAGAATATATCTTCAAAAAATTCTTTGATCAATATGTTGTTGATCATTCCATCGCCTCGTGCATGGGTATGATGAACTTAAAAACGCTAGATTGGGATGAGGAAGCTTTAAAAATTGCTGGTATAACATCAGCTCAATTATCTAAACTCGTACCAACCACCAAAATATTCAGCAACTGCAATCCAGATTTAGCCCAAAAGATTGGTATCGATTCCCAAACATCGTTTGTCATTGGTGCCAGTGATGGGGTGCTTTCTAATCTAGGTGTGAATGCAATTCGGAAAGGGGAGATTGCTGTCACAATTGGAACAAGTGGTGCTATTCGGACCATCATTGATAAACCACAAACAGATAAAAAAGGAAGAATATTTTGTTATGCCTTAACAGAAAAGCATTGGGTAATTGGTGGACCAGTAAACAATGGAGGGATGGTCCTTCGCTGGATTCGTGATGAACTTGCTTCATCAGAAGTAGAAACTGCGAAAAGACTAGGAATTGATCCATACGATGTATTAACTAAAATAGCAGAACGCGTGAGACCTGGTGCAGACGGATTATTATTCCATCCGTACCTCGCAGGGGAACGTGCACCATTATGGAATCCAGATGTACGTGGCTCCTTCTTCGGTTTAACGATGTCACATAAGAAGGAACATATGATTCGTGCAGCTTTAGAAGGTGTTATATATAATTTATACACTGTATTTTTAGCATTAACAGAATGTATGGATGGTCCTGTAACTCGTATTCAAGCAACAGGCGGTTTCGCAAGGTCTGACGTTTGGCGACAGATGATGTCCGATATTTTTGCATCTGAAGTCGTTGTTCCAAAGAGCTACGAAAGCTCTTGTCTAGGCGCATGTATATTAGGTCTCTATGCCACAGGAAAAATTGATTCTTTTGAAATCGTTTCCGAAATGGTTGGTAGTACCTACAAACATACACCGAAAGAAGAAGCAACAAAAGAATACAGACAATTACTGCCTATATTTATTAACCTATCAAGGGCACTAGAAGACGATTATACACGAATTGCAAATTATCAAAGAAATTTAATAAAGTAAAATTTTCATCAGTAATCCCCCACGCCTCGCTTCTATCTAAAACACGAGGTGGGGGCCTTACTGCCCACGAATAGCGGGATAAATACAAATACAGCTAAGATTAGGGGGGAACTACGATGCCATTAGTCATTGTAGCAATTGGGATTTTAGCATTACTTTTACTGATTATGCGCTTTAAATTAAACACCTTTATTTCATTAATCATTGTATCAGTCGGGGTTGCTTTAGCACTTGGAATGCCACCAGAAAAGATTTTTAAAACCATTGAAGCGGGATTAGGCGGAACACTTGGGCACTTAGCACTCGTTTTTGGACTTGGTGCGATGTTAGGTAAGTTGCTTTCAGATTCTGGGGGTGCACAACGCATTGCCATGACCCTTGTGAAAAAATTTGGTGAAAAGAACATTCAATGGGCTGTTGTGACTGCCTCATTTATTATCGGGATTGCATTATTTTTTGAAGTAGGATTAGTATTATTAATTCCGATTGTATTTGCAATTTCAAGAGAATTAAAAGTTTCTATCTTATATCTCGGTATTTCGATGGCAGCTGCTTTATCTGTAACACACGGATTTTTACCACCACACCCAGGACCAACTGCTATCGCTGGTGAATTGCATGCAAACATCGGTGAAGTATTACTTTATGGTTTTATGATAGCGGTTCCAACGGTTGTGTTAGCTGGACCTGTATTTACTAAACTTGCAAAAAAACTAGTACCTGAGGCGTTCACAAAAACCGGTAATATCCAATCATTAGGTGATCAGAAAGTATTTAAACTTGAAGAAACTCCTGGTTTTGGAATCAGTGTTTTTACCGCTTTACTGCCTGTTCTTTTAATGGCAGTCGCTACAATTATTACTTTGTTGCAAAAAACAATGGGATTCAAAGATAATAGTTTACTAGCAACGATCGAGTTTATTGGGAATGCAGATACTGCCATGTTGATATCCTTACTAGTTGCGATCTATACAATGGGATTGGCAAGAAATATTCCAATCAAAAACGTGATGGAATCTTGTACAACAGCGATCTCGAATATTGGGATGATGCTCTTAATTATTGGTGGAGGCGGCGCTTTCAAACAAGTATTAATTGATGGCGGCGTTGGTAACTATGTAGCCGAATTATTCAAAGGAACTTCATTATCACCGATCTTGCTCGCATGGATTATCGCTGCCATCTTACGTATTTCATTGGGGTCTGCTACGGTTGCTGCATTAACAACTGTCGGTTTAGTGATTCCGATGTTAGGCCAATCTGATGTTAACCTTGCTTTAGTTGTCCTTGCAACAGGGGCTGGTAGTTTAATTGCTTCACACGTGAACGATGCTGGTTTCTGGATGTTCAAAGAGTACTTTGGTTTAAGCATGAAAGAAACATTTGCAACATGGACTTTACTTGAGACTATCGTTTCTGTAGCCGGATTAGGGTTTACTTTATTATTAAGTTTATTTGTATAGATCTTTCTAAACAGTAAAAGGGATACGGAAGCTGTTTAATGTGATTTTTCATAATTAACCAGTTATTTTTCATGATTGATTAATAAGGATGAAAATTTCTCTTTATTTTTTAACTTGATAGTGATGTGCCGTGTCCCTTTAACCTTTTGCACGAATACTGGCAGAGCCTATTGAAATGAAAAAGTTGGATTATTTGATTAAAATGTTATTTTAGGTATATATACTATAATACAGAGTAACATACATGGAAAGGAACGATAGAATATGGAAAAGTTACAAATTGGAGTTGTTGGTGTGGGCGTTATGGGAAAAAGCCTCGCACTTAACTTTGAGAGTAAAGGGTATTCTGTTGCCCTATATGATATTTCAAAGGAAAAAGTTGATGAAACCATTGAGGAAAACCGTGGTAAAAACTTAGTTGGTACTCATATAGTTGAAGAGTTTGTTAACTCACTCGAATCACCTAGAAAGATTTTATTAATGGTTAATGCGGGGGAAATTACAGATAAAGCGATTGATTCTCTAGTCCCTCACCTCGATAAAGGCGATATTTTAATTGACGGTGGTAATACATACTTTGTCGATACAATTCGCCGAAACAAACGTCTTGCCGAAGAAGGAATCAATTTCATCGGGGCAGGTGTGTCAGGCGGCGAAGAGGGTGCATTGAAGGGACCATCTATTATGCCAGGCGGACAGAAGGATGCATACGAAAAAGTAAAGGATATGCTTGAAAACATCTCTGCAAAAGTGAATAACGAGCCTTGCTGTTCTTATATCGGACCTAATGGGGCAGGACACTATGTAAAGATGGTTCATAATGGTATTGAGTATGGAGATATGCAATTAATTTGTGAAGCATATTTCTTCTTGAAACAAACACTAGATTTGACTGCAGAAGAGTTCCATGAAATATTTGCTGAATGGAATAAAGGTGAACTGAACAGCTATCTAATTGAGATTACAGCCGATATTTTCAAGAAGAAAGATGAAGAAACTGGTAAGCCATTGGTGGATGTTATTCTTGATACTGCAGGACAAAAGGGTACAGGGAAATGGACAAGTCAAAGCGCACTTGATTTAGGTATCTCTCTGCCTATTATCACGGAATCTGTATTTGCACGTTGCATTTCTGCTTTAAAAGAAGAGCGTGTGAACGCAAGCAAAGTTTTATCTGGACCTAAAGATAAAACGGCAATTGGAGTTGAAAAAGCCGAATTAATTGAAGCGGTGCGCCAAGCTTTATATATGAGTAAAATTTGTTCTTATGCACAAGGATTCACGCAATTGAAGGCAGCTTCTGAGGAATATGATTGGAACCTTGATTTTGGCAGCATTTCTATGCTTTGGAGAGGCGGATGTATTATCCGTGCTGCCTTTTTACAGAACATTAAAGAGGCTTATGAGACTAACACTGACCTACCGAACCTTTTACTTGATCCATACTTTAAAGAAATTGTAGAGTCATATCAAGGTGGATTACGCCAAATTATCTCAATGGCGGTACAACAGGGCATTCCGATACCTGCATTTTCAGCAGCAATTTCTTATTATGACAGCTATCGTACTGCCAAACTACCTGCAAACTTGTTGCAAGCGCAGCGCGATTATTTTGGAGCGCATACGTATAAACGAGTAGATAAAGAAGGTACATTCCATACAAAATGGATATAAAATAAAAAATGGACTAAGATTAAATTCTTAGTCCATTTTTCATTCCACAATTCGTAGGCTATAAGACTCTTACTGATGGAAGTTCACTTTAAACGAATGTATGAATCAAAATGCGTTTATTTTTCCCATTTAGATGAAAACCACATAATCTTTAATTTGAGTGGATAGAACTCTATAGATTAAAGTTTTACTTTATCGGATTCACTTTTATTTATCTGAATTTTCCGTTACTATTTTAAGTATTCGTGAACAATTTCCTTTATTACGACAAAAAAAGACGAGAGATTTATGGACATTGCAAGGGGGCATATGGATGAAAGTGAGTGAAAAAACATATTTAAGTATAGAAGAGATTATTTCATTACCAACCTTATCAAGTACCAATATAAGCGATGATGGCAAAAATGTAGCATTTGTTAAGAGGACAGCTAACTGGAAAGACAATACATATAGAAATCATGCATGGATATATGAAAAAGGTAAAGGGCAGAGTTATCCATTAACAAATGGGGATATAGATAGTACATGCCCGTTATGGTCTCCAAATTCTAGGGATATTGCATACCTTAGCCCTGTTGGTAATGGGAAAAATCAAATCTTTGTTAAGTCATTAGATGGTTATGGTGGGGTGCAAATTACTAATGAGGAAGAAGGAATCAGTATATTCAAATGGAATCCTACCGGTAAAGGTTTTTATTATATTACACAGTCAAAAGAATGTGAGGAAATAAAGAAACGTAAGGAGCTATATGGAGATTTTCAACATGTAGGTAAGGAACATCAAAATAATTGTTTATGCTACGTTGAAATAGAAAAAGTGATACAAAATGATAAAGAGGAACGAGAGATTAACGGTGTTTATCAATTAACTGATGGTAAGGATTTTTATATCCATGACTTTGATATTTCAAATGATGGGAAAAAAGTTGTATGTATGGCTACACCAAGCCTAAACGATTATATGAATGGTGATCTATACATATTAGATGTTGAAGCTGAGGAACTACAAAAGATGAATGTAGATAGGTTGTTGGGCGGGAGCGTTTGCTTTTCTCCTGAGGGCAACAAAATATGTTACTCAGCAAGCATAAGAGAGAAGGAGTATTATAGAAGCCATATACAAGAGAGTACATTAGAGATATATGATATGAATACTGGAGAGGTACTTCAGCCCTTAACAAACTTTGATAGTACGGTTATGCCATTACAGTGGACAGCTAAAGGGATTTTAATTAGATGGCAGGATAAAACGAATTATCGTATTGGATTACTAGCTGAAGATGGCACTATGGAAGTATTAAGTGACAACGTAGATGGTTTTATAATGGATGCTTCTATAACAAAGGATGGAAATCATATAACCTATAGTAAAGCTATAACAAATGAGACCTTTGAAATCTATTTGGACGATAAAAAAATAACGAATGAAAATAGCTTTTTCGAAGGGAAGCTTAAAAGCAACAGGGAAATCATCTCATGGCAAAGTAGTGATGGTCTTAAAATAGAGGGTGTTTTATCAAGACCAGTAGAGTTTGACTCAAATAAAAAATATCCTTTATTAGTAGTAATTCACGGAGGTCCGGCTTGGGCATCTTTTCCGATATTTTCAGACTGCTTCAATGAGAAATATCCGATTGAACAGTTTGTTGAAAAAGGCTTTATCGTTTTAGAGCCAAACTATAGAGGAAGTTCTGGTTATGGCAATGAATTTTTAAAAGCGAACTACAGAAAACAAGGACTTGCTGATTACGATGATGTTATATCTGGAGTGGATGAACTAGTTGAAAAAGGGATTGTAGATAAAGATAGAGTAGGAGTTATGGGATGGAGTAACGGAGGATATATATCAGCTTTCTGTGCTACATTTAGTAGCAGATTTAAGGCAATTTCAGTTGGGGGCGGAATTACGAACTGGAGTACTCATTACGTAAATACAGATATCCCTTACTTCATTAGGATGCATTTAGGAAATACTCCATGGAATGATCCAGATATATATACGAAAACATCACCAATGACGTATATTAAATTAGCTTGTACACCTACCTTAATCCAACATGGCGAAAAGGATGCAAGAATTCCAGTTACAAATGCATATGAGTTATATGAAGGATTAAGAGATATGGAAGTTGATACAGAACTAATTATATTTAAAGAAATGGCATATAGTTCTGATCAGCCAGGAATTCATGTAGCTATTATGAAGCAGAACTTGATGTGGTTTTCACACTATATACTTGGGGAAAGTATGAAAGATTTTAGAACTATATAATAGATATCCGCGCAGGGATTTTCCGTTGGGTAATCGGGTCAGATTGTTGAAAAAGAGATTCAACAAATTATATAATTTGTTGTAAACTAAACTATTATTGAAGAGATTTAAGTGAGTATAAAGAAACGTAATTCGGAGGACGAATATGACAGCGAATAAAAATGAGTTATCTGTAGAACAACGTGAAGAACTAATAAAAGTATTACAAGCTCGTTTTGAGAAAAACATGAACCGCCATGAAGGTCTTGAATGGGCTAAAGTTGAAGCGAAGATAGAAGCTAATGCTGAAAAATTATGGTCACTTAATGAAATGGAAGTAACAGGCGGTGAGCCGGATGTTGTTGGATATGACAAAGAGAAGGACGAGTATACTTTCTATGATTGTTCAAAGGAGAGTCCTAAAGGTCGTAGAAGCCTTTGTTATGATCTTGAAGCGTTAGAATCAAGAAAGAAGCATAAACCAGAAAATAACGCTATTGATGTGGCAGCCGCTATGGGTATTGAACTATTAACTGAAGAACAATATCGAGAGTTACAACAACTTGGAGATTTTGATATGAAATCATCAAGCTGGGTACAAACACCTTCAGATATTCGAGAACTCGGTGGTGCGTTATTTTGCGATTATCGCTTCGGACATGTTTTCGTGTACCACAATGGAGCAGACTCTTATTATGCTGCCAGAGGTTTTCGTGGCTCGTTAAGAGTTTAAATTTGGAGTAAATAAAAAAGAGCCTATACGCAGGCTCTTTTTCTTATTTATATTTTAAGAGTAAACCGTTACTACGCAGTTTTACTTAATTTATATGTTCCGTGGTTGTTTTTACGGAAAAGTTTTGGGAAAACATAGCCATCTAATCCAATGCGTCCAGCATTCTGTCCTGCAACTAAAATGAACATAGTCAAAATAAGCAGGTTTGGATTTACACTAACAGTTCCGCTTAATAAAAATGAAAGATTCATTATGATTCCGAAAAATGCAGCTGTTTTTGTTAATCCGCCTAAAATTAAACCTAGACCTACTAAAATTTCTCCCCATTGAACTAAAAAGCTAAATAGGTCTGTGTTTGGAAGAACAAAGTATTGAAGGAAATCTGCCCACCAACTTTGTACGGCAGGGTGGTCACCTGATGCTTGAGCAATAGCGCCCTTTAGAAAACCACTTGCGTCAAAAGATTGTCCAAAGACTTTGCCGATTCCAGCAGTGAGCCATGTATATCCTATGTAAAGTCGTAAAAATAATAATATGAAAGTAGCACGTTTATCAGTTCTTAAAAAATTGATAACCATTGAAATCCCTCCAATATTGTATTTACAAGTTTATTATATATCCATTGTGAAAAAATTCACAATGGATATAATGTGAACAAATATATGATTTTTTATTTATGAAATTGCACCTAAAATATTATGAAGTTTATTTTTGAAAATTAAGCAATAAATGAGAGATGGGAGCTATCTATTGTAGCGGATAGCTCCCGTAGTAAACAGGTTCATGTATGTTCTTTAAGTTCATCTGGGGGTTCCTTATTATTTCTCTGGTTTTATATAAGGAACAATTGGTGCAGTAACCCCTACAGAAGCACCACGAATAAATTCTTGGTTTTCTAATGCCTTAAAGTTTTCCGTTTTTCCTGTTAGCATAACACCTAAAATTTTCACTTGATCGAATGGTTTGCCCTTGTTTGATTTTAAAAACTTTTGGATATCTTCGTGATATCCATCTTCATCGTATTGTTTAAGTGAATCAACGAACTCTTTGTACGCTTCTTTAGGAGAATTGTCTGGATTGAATCCGTAAACGGGCATACCAGCAGGTCCTTTGCTTTCATCTCCAATTGGTGAGGTCATATATAACCATACAATGTTTAAGTTGTCTGGAATTTTTTCTTTAATTTCTTGTAGTGTGTAGGGTTGATTGAAAGAGATAGCAACTTCGGCAACATAGTTGTTCATTTGTGAAACTTCTCCTAATTCATTTTGGACATCATCAAAATAGTCCTTAATAGCAGGATTATAAAATGTTGCAAATTTATTCTTTGTTTGTTTATCATACTCATAAAACTCTGTATTGGACCTAGACCAATAAAAACCAGGCGTTAATTCATTGGAATCAATATTGATACGGATCCAACCATAGGAGCTTGTTAATGTGTTCCATGGGACGATATAACCATTAATATTTTTGGAACGATTTGATATAATATTGCCGCCAAACATAGATGAATTACTCGTTACTTGAGAATCAATTTGTACATTTGGTTCTGCAATTGCATTATGTAAAAATAGTTGTTCGTGAAGTTTCGTAGAACTTTTGGCTGCGAAGTAATTGCCCACCTTATAAATGATAGGGATAAGTATGATGACAACGATAATAGAAGTAATGATGATTTTAAGTAACTGTTTCCTTTTAGCTTTTTTTAATGCATCTTTTAAAGAAGTATCCATTAAGGTTTTCCTCCTACTGTAGAATGAATTGTTTTACGTGCGCGATGTAACTTTTGTTTGACGCTGTTTACTCGAATATCTAGTATTAGTGCGATTTCTTCGTATGTAAAATCGTAATAATACTTTAAAAAGAAGGCTTCTTTGTATTCTAGTTTTATATCTTTTAATAGATAGAAAATCTCATCTTTATTTAAAACAGTATCCAATTCCCGGTCTGTATATTGTAATTTTGAATAAATCTCTTCAGTTAAATAGATGTTCTGTTGCTCCTTTTTCCTTTTCAAGTCAATGTATTCATTTAATGCAACTCTGAAAAACCATGGACGTATGTTATCCTCGGTTAAGCTATCTAGCAATGTGTATACTTTATAGAAAGTATTTTGGATGATGTCTTCTGCATCTTCTTTGATAGCTCCTTTCGCTAGTAATAGTTTGAACACTTCCTCCCCTAAATGAATAAGATAGGAGGTTAATATATTTTCTTTTCCCATCACTTTTCCTCCCTACACTTATACAACGGATAGGTAATCATAAATGTATACACTTAAATGAAAGTTTTGTTCTTGATACAAATAGAAAAGGCATATAACAATCATATGTTATATGCCTTTTCTATTATATATTTAGTAATTTATTTAGGTAATGTAAATTTAGCTTTTTTACCTTGTGAAATATCTTTAGCTTCTTTATTTCTCATAGGTCCTAACTCAATCTCAAAGCTTTTATCTTTCCAAATCTTTTCATACTGCTCTTGATCTAAAATAAATACTTGCAGTAACTCTCCAGATGTTCCTGTTTTGACTGCAGCGTTATAGTCGTAATTTAGTAGCATACCTTCATTAATTGTATATTGTGTACCATCATTCACTCTTAATGTAGAGCTTATAGGAGATAATGAAACGTCTTGAGTATCTTTGTTATCAAGCTTGAATTTCACTGTTAATAGAACAATACCATTTTTGAAATTTGCAAAGCGTGGTGCTTCGACGGAATTTGGTGTGAATTGAGTAAATTGGTATCCGTCTAATGTAACATGAACAGCACCTAATTCTTGGCTGTTATTAATACTTGATTTCTCTTTTAACATTTTTTTATCGCCCATGTTATTAGCTGTAGCTTTATCTTGGTAGAAAGTTTTATCTGTTGCAACCTTTTCAGCACCTTGTTTATTTAAACTTAATGAAAAGCTTCCAGGGCTTCCGATTGGAGCATCGAATTTTCCTTTATTAGCTTGTGCAGTTGGGACTGTGACTGAGACTGTTGAGAGACTTGAAATTTTTTCTAGATCATCTTTTCCGAATGGATACGCGATATAACCAGAAATGGTTTCTCCTGCTTT
Organism: Bacillus cereus group sp. Bc061; assembly: GCF_027715825.1. Taxonomy (NCBI): domain Bacteria; kingdom Bacillati; phylum Bacillota; class Bacilli; order Caryophanales; family Bacillaceae; genus Bacillus; species Bacillus cereus group sp. Bc061. The sequence continues at coordinate 84,636 of NZ_JAQFTZ010000013.1, read as the reverse complement.
TACTAAGTAATCATTCGTTGGAGCAAGCTTAGTTGGCAGCTGATCTTCTTTTGGAATTAAGTCTTTATAGTTACTATATACTTTCTGCGCACCAGTAAATGACATGTCCAATGCTGGCATATAATAAATATCTTTAGCTGAACTATTTTTTACGCTATAGTTCACAAGAATAACTCCGCCCTCTGTTTGACGGTTAAATGGAATGTTAAAGTCCGTATGGAATCCATTTAATTCAACTAACGTATAACTGTTCATTGATACTGAAACATCTTCAGCTTTATAGACTTGTGGTTCCTTATTTTCAAAAAGAACTTTTGTTTTACCACCTGTTTCTTTTTCCATATAGGAAATCAGCTTAGCGTAGTCGTTTGAGCCAGTAGCTGTATTCTCAGGCTTTTTATCTTCAGTTTTTTTATCTTCGGATTTTTTTTCAGCAGGTTTACTTTCTTTCGTTGTATCCGTTTTTTCTGTTTTGCTTTCTTTTGCTGCATTTTCTTTTTGTTCTTTATTTGTCGTATCGCTTTGACCACAGCCGGTTATTACAAAAGCTGCTACGATTACTGCAGAAAATAAAGAAAGTAATTTTTTGGACATGTTTCTTCCCCCTATTTGTTTAAAACTAAACTCTCACATTAGCCCCACATTTTATTATAAGAAGGCTAGTCAATATTTACCAGTGTTTTTTCTGATTATTTCTATTATTTCAATATTATAATATAATAAATTTGATAGAAGTTTGGAATGGAATATTGGTTTTTATTTTTTATCATTTAAAATATTACATCATATTGTTAAGATAGAAATAGAGGTATATGGAAAGGAGACAAGGACTCAATATGTGGATGAACTTGTAATGATTCGAAATTAGATAGATGAATTTTTCTCTCATAAGTGAGGGGTTATTTAGCTATCTGTAAATCATGCAAGGACTGCATATTTGGCTTGTGCATCCCCTTTATAAGGATAGATACCTATGTGGGGAAATTCATATCTCTTATATAAAATATGCGTCCTTTAAAATTGGAGGAGTATATGATGAATCAATTAAAACATAAAGTAGCAGTTGTTACAGGCGTAAGTCGTTTAGATGGTATAGGCGCAGCAATTTGTAAAGAATTAGCTGAAGCAGGATACGATATATTTTTTACGTATTGGACAGAGTATGATAAAGAGATGCCTTGGGGCGTTGATCAAAGTGAACAAATACAATTACAAGAAGAGTTACTAAAAAACGGTGTGAAAGTATCGAGTATGGAGTTAGATTTAACTCAGAATGATGCACCGAAAGAGCTTATAAATAAAGTTACTGAACAACTAGGCTACCCTCATATATTAATTAATAATGCAGCGTATTCTACGAATAATGATTTCTCTAATTTGACTGCTGAAGAATTAGATAAGCACTACATGGTCAATATTCGTGCGACTACATTATTAAGTAGTCAATTTGCCCGAGGGTTTGATAAGAAATCTGGTGGTAGAATTGTGAATATGACTTCGGGACAATTTCAAGGGCCTATGGTTGGAGAACTAGCGTATGCAACAACGAAGGGGGCTATTGATGCTCTTACTAGTTCGTTGTCAGCCGAGGTAGCTCATTTAGGAATAACAGTGAATGCAATTAACCCAGGTCCAACCGATACAGGCTGGATGACTGAAGAGATAAAGCAAGGATTAAAGCCAATGTTTCCTTTTGGAAGAATTGGTGAACCAAAGGATGCAGCAAGACTCATTAAGTTTTTAGTAAGTGAAGAAGCAGAGTGGATTACGGGGCAAGTTATTCATTCAGAAGGTGGATTTAAAAGATAAAAAGAAGGTATCTCACCCTGGTGAGATACCTTCTTTTTAATCTTTCTTCAATCTTCGTGCAACACCATTCCCTAAAGACTGTAATCCTTGAACGAGGATAATTAAAATAAAGACAGTTGCATACATTACTTCAGGTTCATAGCGTAAATGTCCGAATCGATATGCTAAATCCCCTAGCCCACCAGCGCCTACAAGACCAGCCATTGCTGTTGCGCCGATTAAGCCAATCGTTGCAATTGTTAATCCAAGTACAAGGGAGGGACGAGCTTCTTTCACCATAACGTGCCAAATAATTTTTATAGTAGAAACGCCCATCGCTTGGTAAGCTTCAATCACACCACGATCGACTTCTAATAATGCTGTCTCCATCAATCTTGCGATATAGGGAGCAGTGAAGACGACAAGCGGTACGATAACACCTTGCACACCAATGGATGTTCCCATTAGAAACTTTGTAAAAGGTAAAATGAAGAATAATAGAATGATAAATGGAAGAGAGCGAATGATATTAATAATTGTATTAAGAATTGGATAAATGATTTTGTTTTCTCGCTGTCCACCAGGTCTCGTTAAAACAAGTGTGACACCAAGTGGCAGTGCAATAAGGATCGAGATGAGTAATGAAATAGATGTCATTTGAAAGGTTTGTATTGTCGCCTCCCATATAACTTTACCCCATTCATCCAAAAAGGACTTGTTTTCCATGGTCTGTTCTACCTCCTTCTACGATGATTCCTTGTTCTTGTAAAAATGATAAAGCACGGTTGATTTCATTTTGTTCCCCTTGCATATGAATGACAAGTTTCCCGTATGCTTCATGTTTTAATTGAGTAATATTACCGGATAAAATATTCGGATATACTTGGAATCGTTTTGTAGCGACAGCTAATGCTGGTTCTCCTGAAGAATTTCCTATAAAAGAAAGAGTTACAATTTCACCAGTAGTTTGAAGTTCTTTTTGTACCTCTTCTGGAATTTTCGCTGCAAATGCGCTATTTACAAATTTCTTCGTTGTTACATGTTGTGGGTTTGTAAAAATATCTTTCACAGTCCCGCTTTCAACTACTGCTCCATGTTCCATAACAGCAACTCGGTCGCATATACGCTGGATAACGTTCATTTCATGTGTAATGAGTAAAATCGTAATTCCGATTTCTTCGTTGATTTTTAATAATAAATCAAGAATAGAGACAGTTGTTTCTGGATCTAAAGCACTCGTTGCTTCGTCGCTTAATAACACTTCAGGTTCATGTGATAGTGCACGTGCAATGGCAACACGTTGTTTCTGGCCACCAGAAAGTTCACTTGGATAGGCATCCTTTCGATTAAAAAGATCGACAATGCGTAAATACTTTTCTACTCTTTTTTCAATTTCTACTTTTGGAATGCCAGCAAGACGTAACGGTAATGCGATATTTTCATAAACGGTAACAGTTTTAAGTAAATTGAATCCTTGAAAAATCATCCCGATTTTTTGTCTCGCTTTTGCTAGTTCTTTTGTAGACAGTGTTGTTAAATCTTGCTCGTTTACAATGATATTTCCTGTCGTTGGTTTTTCTAATAAATTTACACAGCGAATTAATGTACTTTTGCCAGCGCCACTATATCCAATGATTCCAAATACTTCGCCCTTTTTTACTTGAAGAGAAGTAGACTTAAGAGCTTCCACATTCCCCTTTTTTGTTGTAAATACTTTGGATACATTTTTTAATTCAATCATTATCGTCAGCTCCTACCAAGACGGTAAAACAGAACCATCAAATTTTTTCTCGATAAATTCTTTTACTTCTTTAGATTGATAAGCTTTCTTTAATTTATTTACAACAGCATCATCTTTATTTTCAGTACGAACAACGACCCAGTTTACATATGGTGAATCTTTTCCTTCACGGAAGATAGAATCTTTCGCAGGGCTTAATTTTGCACCTAATGCAAAGTTTGTATTAATGGCAGCTGCTTTTACTTCACTTAGTTGTGTTGGTAATTGAGATGCCTCTAATTCAACGATCTTTAAATTTTTTGGATTTTCAATTACATCTTTTGCAGTCGCTTTTTCTGTAGCCTTTGGATCAACTTTTAAAACACCTGCTTTTTCAAATAGTTTTAAAGCTCGAAGTTCATTCGTTGGATCATTTGGTACAGCAATTGCATCGCCATCTTTTAAGTCCTTTACATCCTTTAAGCTTTTTGAATATACGCCCATAGGGAATGTTACTGTTGAAAATACTTCGGTTAATTTCATATTACGTTCAGCTTTAAATACGTCTAAATATGATTTCGTTTGATAGCTATTTACATCAAGGCTTTTTTCATCGAGTGATACGTTCGGTGCTACATAATCATTAAATACTTTTATATCGATTTCGAGGCCGTCTTTCGCAGCCACTTCTTTTACCTTTTCAAAAATTTGTTCATGTGGTCCACCTGTTACACCGACAGTAATCTTTTTCTCATCTAACGCTTTTACTTCTTTATCTGAACCTCCGCTACATGCGCCTAATAATAATACAGCCCCACTTACAATGCTTAATAGTACTTTCTTCATCTATAATTCCCCCTTAATATACGTTCCAAAATAAAAAGCACCTCTCAAAAATAAGAGAGGTGCCGAATAGACAAAATAGATTCCTCTCTTATCTTCCAAAACGAGAACTCGTTTTGCAGGAATTAGCACCTTAGCTTATACGTTATAAGCTCGGTTGCCGGGCATCATCGGGCCAGTCCCTCCGCCACTCTTGATAAGAGTATGTGTATGTAGTTTTTAATATGGTACTAATAGTAAATCTTACAAAAAGAATTGTCAACGTTATTTTCTGAATATATTTTATTTTAAGGTAATCGAAACGTTCCCCTTTTTATGCCCTTTTTCTACATATATATGAGCTTCAGCAATTTCTTCTAATCGGTAAGTTCTATCAATAACAGGCTTTAAATTTTCTGTTTCAGTTAGTTTTTTTAGTAGAAACATATCTTCTTTACTTACTTTTGCCATCATTCCATTAACAGATACATATATTCCATTAGGTGTTAATACTTGTTTACAAAGGGATTTTTTATATTTTCCAACTGCATCAAATATAACATCATAGTATTCCCCCTGCTTAGTAAAATCTTCTTTCGTATAATCGATTACTTTGTCAGCCCCTAAAGATTGCACGAGTTCAAAATTTGAATGACTACAAACAGCTGTAACGGTTGCGCCGAAATATTTAGCAAGTTGTACGGCAGCTGTTCCTACTGATCCAGATGCGCCATATATTAGTACTTGTTGCCCCCTTTTTATACGGGCCTTTCTTAGGAAGTGTAGTGCCGAAGTTGCGCCAAAGGGAATAACTGCTGCTTCCTCATACGTTACATTGGTAGGTTTTAATGCTACTAATCCACTTTCATGTACACATGTATATTCTGCATAACCACCGACATTAAGCTCTGTTAATGCAAAAATTTGATCTCCTTTTTTAAATTGAGTTACATCTGTTCCTATTTCTTCGATTTCGCCGGATAACTCTACACCGAGTATAGGCTTTCTCGGTTTTCTAAAACCTAATATGATTCGCATAGGAATCCAAAATAAGAGAGGGCTATTAAACCCACGTATTCTACAATCTCCAGTCGTTACACTCGTTGCGTGAATCTTGACTAATACTTCGTTCTTTTTAGGTATAGGTTTCTCTATATTTTGAAGCTGAAGAACGTTAGGTGGTCCATACTGTGTGCAAATGATCGCCTTCATAATGACCTCCTGAAATGAGTTGTCGTTATTTACATCATATTTAAACTCTTCATTAAACATGTCGCTATATAGCGAATATAGATTGAAATTTATATAGATTTCATAGGAAAAGAGATGATATTATTTTGGGAAAGGGGGGCGGAATTATGAAAAAAATTATTTTTATTTCAAGTTTAGTGCTTGCAATCAGTCTAGGGGTAGGATGTAGTAATGAGAAAACAGCAAAGACGGATGAGCCGAAAAAAGAATCCGTTCAAAAAGAAAAGGAATTAACGGCGAAAGATGTTTTCAAGAAAACGAATGAAGCTTTTAAAAATGAAGAACATGTAACGATGACATATGGTGTAGGGGTAAAAGCTGAGGGAACAGAGATGGATATATTAAAGGCTAAGATGCAATTAGAGCCAAAGACAAAGAATTCTCGTTCTGAAATGAATATTTCCGGTACAGATGTTGTAGTGTATACTGTGGATGGTAAAGTTGCTGGTGAGGTAAAAAACCCTAATACAGGAGAAGTTATAACCGTACCAGAGGAGCAATTAAACGCTGGTGGAATGAAAGCGACTCAAGATATTATAGATAAATTAGAAGTACCGGAAGTAGTTTTAGATAAAATGAAGCTGGAGAAAAGCGGAGATAAATATAAACTGAAATTTACATTAAAAGGGCAAGAAACAGAAAGTATGTTAACTAGCATGGATGAAACGCAGAAGAAAATGTTACAAGCACAAAATGCGAAGATAGAAGAAGTGGATGCAGAATATATCATTACAAAAGATTTTAAATATGAATCAGCAAAGATAGACATGATTATGAGTAGTAATGGCAAGGATAAAGCACACATTATTACGAACGCAAAATATACGTCGTATGAAAAGTTTGACCCAATACAATTGCCAGCAGCAAAGTAACAGTTTTGATAAGGAGGGACCTAAAATAAGGTCCCTCTTTTTTGTATTCTTTCTTCATAGGAAAATAGGTACAATATAAAGAGGAAAAGATGTAGAAGAGGAGAGTGTCATTTGAAAAAAGGAAAGATAGCGGTGGTCATTGTAGCATATACAGTGTTGCTTGTAACGTCTGTACATACATATAAAAAACAACTCGATCATCCTATTATGAGTGATGTAGGTAAATTGCTTCCGACAAAAATAAAACGTGTTGAAAGTGCTACTGATGAGCAATCGTTAATAAAATTAGTGCAAGATGCGAATGTTTCTGGAGAGAAGATTTCTATTGCTGGTATGCAACATAGTCAGGGCGGGCAGACGTATTATCCACATGGTACGATGCTTGATATGAAAGGGTATAATAAAATATTAGAATTTGATCCAGAGAAGAAGCGCATTACAGTTCAAAGTGGTGTCACGTGGAATGATATTCAGAAGAAAATAAATCCATATGGTCTTGCTGTTCAGGTGATGCAATCTCAAAATATTTTTACGGTTGGTGGTTCATTAAGTGTAAATGTACATGGTCGTGATATTCGTCATGAGGCATTGATTGATACAGTCGAATCATTTCGATTACTAATGGCAGATGGCACTGTACGTAATGTAAGTAGAGAAGAGAATGCGGATTTATTTCCTTACGTCATTGGCGGTTATGGGTTATTTGGTGTCATTTTAGATGTGACTTTAAAGTTAACAAATGATGAATTATATGAAACGCATACGAAAATGCTAGATTATAAAGAATACACGTCTTATTTCAAAGAAAAAGTGAAAAAAGATGCTAATGTTCGTATGCACTTAGCTCGTATTTCTGTTGCTCCAAATTCATTCTTAAGAGAAATGTATGTGACAGATTATACATTGGCACAAAATCAAAATATGAGGGAAGAGTATAGTGAACTAAAAGAAGAAACTATTATAGCAGCGCCGAAATTTTTACTTGGATTATCACGCTATAGTGATTGGGGAAAGAATACGTTTTGGGATATACAAAGAAGTTATTTCGAACGTACAGATGGAAAGTATGAGACGCGAAATAATGTTATGAGGTCAGATAGTGCCTTTATGGAATATGAAAATCCGAATAGGACAGAGGTGTTACAAGAATATTTTGTGCCTATAGATTCTTTCACGGAATACATAGATGATTTACGTAACGTATTAAATGAAGAAGAGTTTAATTTGCTCAATATTACGATTCGTTACGTGGAAAAGAATGAAAATGCAGTTTTATCCTATGCGAAAGGTGATATGTTTGCACTGGTTCTTTTAATTAATCAAGGGCGTTCTGAAAATGAGATAAAGAAAACAGAGGATGTTATTCAGAAGATGATTGATGTTACGTTAAAGCATAACGGTAGTTATTATTTACCGTATTATTCTTATCCAACGAAAGAGCAGTTAAAGAGAGCATATCCTCGTATAGAAGAGTTTCTTCAGAAGAAAAAAGAAGCGGATCCAAAAGAGAGATTTGTGAATTTATTTTATAGGGAGTATACGAAATGACATATAGAAGATTTGTAGCTTCACAAAGCATCATTATGATGGCAGGAAGTATGGTATTTCCTTTTTACATTCTATTGCTTCGGAATGTTGGAAATAGCTTCTCACAGTTTGGCTGGGCATATGGCTTATTTGCCTTAACTTCAGCTCTAGTATATCCGTTAGTTGGAAGAATATCTGATAGAGTAGGTGATAGAAAGTTACTAATTATATACGCCTGGTCTATGGCAATATTAATGCTTTGTTTTCCTATTGCAACAGAAGTATGGCATGTATACATTCTTCAAATTTTAATGGGTATTTTAGGGGCTGTGCAGCGTAATACGGAGAAGACTTCGTTAGCACGAAAAGTTGTACAAGAAAATGCTGGTTATGAGATTGGAAAATATCATGTGTGGACATCGATTGGAGGAGCAGTAGCAATTATTGCAACAGGATATTTAGTAGATTTCTTTACGATCGGCACGATTTTTTATATTGCATCTATCTTATATGTAGTGAGCGGAGTTGTACTAAGTAGTAAAAAAATATAACAATTCCCATTTTTACCTGAATAACCTTTATTTGTTATGCTAAAGGGGAAGACAAAAGAAAAGGGGACATTGCCTTTGATGAAATTTTTAATTTTAGCTATTCTCACTTTGTTTTTGATTCCATGGACAAGAAGAAGCGGTAGTAAACTTCGAGCAGTGGATAAGAAAGGGGATGAGAAGGTTGTAAAGGGTAAGAAATCATCTATTTTAGTTATTCCAGTTTTATTTTGGATAGGTATTGCAATCTATGAATATTTTTGGCTAATTGATGATCGAGCAGATTCAATTCTTACTCATTATTCTGTTGCAGTAGCGATTTTAATTGGGCTTGTTTTATTTTCCCAAGATCAAATAGGTAAATTAGAAGGCACGTTAAAAGGACTTCTAATGTTTGTTTTACTTGCAAGTTACGGCTACTTTGGTTATTTGCACGATATAGTAATCTCGCAAAAGAAATATGATTCTGTTGTAAAGGTAGAGAAAGATATTTCAGAGCCATTTACTGAAAATGATCAGCCATTTACAGTGCCGCCAAAGACAGCGGAGAATAAGATGAAAAAAGTATTTGGGGATATTCCGAAAGTAGCTTATTTTGAGCTAGGAGAATTAACGCCACAAATGGTAAATGGCGAGGCTTTATATGTAGCACCGATTGAAGTTTCAGGATTTTTTAAAGCACGTAAAGCTGAGACAATTCCAGGGTACGTCACGATGTCAGGTACGAATCCTGATGCAGAAGCAAAGCTGCACCTTGGTTATAAAATGAAATACGTGCCAAGCATGTTTTTCGGAAATAATTTAGAGCGTGTGGTAAGGAAAGCAGAACCAAATTTAATCTTTAAAGGAAAACCTAAATTTGAAGTGGATGATAAAGGGAAACCGTATTATACAATGACGTACGGTGAATTTATTTCAGGAAGATCTGGATTTGAGGTAGAGGGCGTTGTAGTAGTAGACGCACAAACAGGTGAAGTGAAAAGATACGATAAAGGAAAGGCACCTAAATTTGTTGATGGCGTATTAAATCACGAGACCGCATCTACATTAAATACGTATTTCGGTAAGTACATTCACGGATTTTGGAATACAAAATTCTCGCAAACGGACATGAAGATTCCGACTGAGTGGGGAACGAAAGAAGGAGTTACACCAATCTTCGGTAAGGATGGAACGTTATATTACTTTACTGATTTCACCTCTCCGAAAGAGGGAGTAGATTCTGCACTAGGTTATTCACTTATCGATGCGCGTACAGGTAAGTTGTATTACTATAACGGAAAAGAAGTAAAGGGAATTATGGATGGTTCGGCTGCTTCGGAAGTCGTGGATAATTCCTTTAAGAGAGAGAAATGGCATGGAACGATGCCGGTTATTTATAACGTGTACGGTAAACCTTCTTGGATTGTACCTGTTATTGATGATGGAGGGTTAGTGCGTGCCCATACGGTTATCTATGCTTCTAATGCGAAAATATTTGCAACAGGTTCGACGCAAAAAGAAGCGCTTGAGAATTATAAAAATGCGCTGAGTGGAAGCGGAGATTCATTTAGACCGACTTCAAATGGAAAAGAGGCGCAAAAAGAAGGCGTTGTACAACGTGTATATAAAGAAAAATCAGGTGAAAATACAATTGTTTATGTACTGTTGGAGAACGAACAAAAAGTGTTTATGATACCTGCGAAAAAGTTCCCATATGCTATGTTTACAGAAGTGGGAGATCCAATTCAAATCACATATTTAGATACAGGAGAGGCGATGTCTTCCGTATCTAAATTTACAAATAGTAATTTGAACAAGTAAAGCGATAGAGATTCTATCGCTTTTTTTACAAAATTAAACAGGAAAATGCGCTATACTTGACGTATGTTTATGTTGTAACTATAATTGTTACGATTTAGTGTGTATAGGAAAGGGTGAACGAAAAAAGTGAATGAAGTTAATCAGGAAATATATAAGCCTGTAAAGATGAACAGGTTATGGATGATTCTTGTATTAGGAACACTTACGGCGATTGGACCATTATCTATTGATATGTATTTGCCTTCGTTACCGAAATTAACGGATGACTTGCAAACAGGTGCATCTCTAGCACAGCTTACATTAACAGCTTGTTTGCTTGGGCTTTCAGTAGGACAATTATTTGTTGGCTCAATTAGTGATATTTACGGAAGACGCAAACCTCTTATTATTGCTCTTATTATTTATGTTGCTTCTTCTTTACTTTGTGCTGTTGCGCCATCTATTTGGACTTTAGTGTTATTACGCTTTCTACAAGGAGCTTCAGGATCAGCCGGTATTGTTATATCACGTGCAATGGTACGTGACATGTATTCAGGTTCTGAAATGACGAAATTCTTCTCACTGCTTATGTTAGTAAACGGAGCAGCACCTATTTTGGCACCGATTATTGGGGGACAATTATTACAGTTTACAACGTGGCGCGGTGTCTTTATCGTTCTCGGAGCAATAAGTGTATTTATGTTAATATCAGCTACTTTCGTATTACGTGAAACATTACCTCCTGAAGAAAGAGAAACAGGCGGTTTGTCAGGGACGTTAGCGACGTACGGAAAATTGTTAAAGGACCGTTTGTTTATGGGATATGCATTGTCACAAGGATTAGTAACGGCGGCAATGTTTGCATACATTTCGGGATCACCATTTGTGTTGCAGAACATATACGGAGCATCACCACAGCAATTTAGTTTATTCTTTGCAATCAACGGTATCGGTATTATTATTGCGAGTCAGGTTACGGGTCGTTTAGCAGGGAAAGTGAATGAGAAGACATTATTTGTCTCTGGTATTGTTATTGCAGCTGTTGGTGGTTTATCTTTACTACTAACAATCTTATTAGGAATAGGGTTAATTGGTGTTTTATGCTCGTTATTCCTTGTCGTATCAAGTGTTGGGGTTGTCTCAACAACTGGGTTCTCATTAGCGATGAGAAATCAAAAACAAGCTGCAGGAACAGCATCAGCTTTATTAGGCTTATTACAGTTCATTTCAGGAGCGCTTGTTGCACCGCTAGTAGGTATTGGTGGAAGTAATACCGCATTACCGATGGGTGTTGTAATAGCTCTTTGTGAAATTGGTGCGGTACTATGCTATTTATTTATGGCTAGAAGAAGTGAAAAGCAGTTTGAACTGCAAGCAAGACAAAATTTAGAGGCTTAACAAAAAAGAACTGATTCAAAGGGAATATTTGAATCAGTTCTTTTTTTCATTTCTTTCAAATACCTCATACATATTATTCATGATCGTATCATATAAAATAGCAAGTTTATCCCACACCCAGCGATTACTATCAACTTCTTTTTCCCCGCAGTCGATAATATCGGTATGGTCGGTAATTTTATACGCTTTTTTAACGATAATAGGAGCAATTTTCGGTATACGTGGGATGTCTTTTAAGATATCTGCGAAGTTTCCAATGTAGACATGACCGATGATTTCGATTGTTAATGATTTATCTGATATATTTAGCACTGTATGAAATTGATTTGTATGTTGTTGTTTTAAATATTGGGCTAACTTAAATGGAGCATGCTTCTTTTTTAATACGCGGCGAAGGCTCTCTGTATTTTCGATATGAAGTGATTTTTCGCGAATAAGTATACGAATATCTTCTCCCATAAAAGGCATTGTATTGTACATAGATGATTCTCCCTAAAAACTTACATATGTTTGCGTTATGCATATGTAAGTCTAGCATGGTTTGTTCTTTATGTGTGCTTACAGTTTTGTAAGGTGCTGTAGTAAAGCAGTGCAAAAGTTATTTGTATAAAGTGACGATACTGTGACAAACATGTTGGTATATATATTACGATGTCGTCTTAAGTGTAAAAAGTAGGATGTTCTCGGTATAATAACAAGTGGAGATAAAAGAAACTATAATGAGTAGTAGCTGTAGATAAAAGGAGAAGAAGAGATGAAGAAGGTTTTGGGTATTGCTGTAATGGGAAGTATGATCCTTCTAGCAGGATGTAATGGAAATAAGGATACGAAAGAACCGAAAGAAAAGGTAGAGCAATCTACAGAACAAACAGAAGAAATGAAAGAATACCGTGCAGTACATGAAAAATACGATTTGAAAATGAATAAAGAAATTAATAACGCACTGCAGTTATTTGAAGTGGCAAAAGAAAAGGGCGGTAAGGAAATAACGACTGCTACATATAAAGAAGATGTGCAAAAGGTAACGACGAGCATGTTAGAAGATATTGATCATATACGAAAAGAAATTCGTGTTCCGAAGTCGAAAGAGCAAGAACATGAGGTATATGTCGGTTTCTTGAATGAATCGGAACAAGCAATGAAAAAATTACAGAAGTTAGCTAAAGAAGAAGATTCATCGTTGATTCGTGATATAGAAATTAATTTTGCAACAGCATCGACATACTATAAACGTTTTCAAGCAGAAACGAAAAAATAACCTTGCCTGTGCAAGGTTATTTTTTCTTCTTACCATCGCCGTCTTCATCCTCGGATACTAATACCTTCTGTTCTTCGTGAAATTCGGAAATAGTTTGCCCGGTAATATTATCAAAGGGGGTGTAAAAAGAGGTAATGCTTTTCTTTTTAATGAAAAGTTTATAAAATCCAATGATAACAAGTATAACGATTGTTAATGGTAATCCTATAGTTGCTAGAAGTAAGGGATCCATCATATAACTCCTTTCATATCGGTTTTTTTTATTATAGGCGAAAAACTGTAATTTAGATAAATACACTATTAAAAACTGATTTTTCTAAATATATCCAATTTGATTGACTTTTCATTTTTTCAGAATTATAATTCGAAATATACAATTTGAACCAAATAATAAAATAGCAATTTACTTATCCAGAGAGGTAGAGGGACTGGCCCTATGACACCTCAGCAGCGGGTTCTGTAATAGGAACACCGTGCTAATTCCAGCAAGCAAGTCTTGAAAGATAAGTGATGGGCCTTTGTTTATTAAGCCTTGATCTTATTTTTTAAGATCAAGGCTTTTTGTATTCTAAAAAGGGAAAAGGGAGTAATGGAAAAAGTACGTTCATAAAACAAAGTAAATATATGTGTTTAGGGGGTTAATGAAGTGTATGTAATTAAAAAATTATCAGTTATGGTGTTCACGCTATGGGTTATTACGACGGTGACATTTCTAATTATGCATATTATTCCGGGGGATCCATTTTCATCAGATGCAAAAATCTTTCCTGAAGAAGTGATCCAAAACATGAGAGCGAAGTATCACCTTGATGAACCGTTATGGAATCAATATGTTGCTTATTTAGACGGCGTAGTTCATTTTGATTTTGGTGAATCTGTTCAATCAACCGGGCAAGGTGTATCAGAAATTATAACAACTGGTTTTGGTCCATCAGCAATTATTGGTTTACAAGCACTTATTATTTCATTGCTAGTCGGAATTGCTGCAGGTACATTTGCGGCTCTCTATCATGGGAAGGTAATTGATTACGGTGTAAGTTTACTTGCCATCCTCGGTATTTCTATTCCGAGCTTTATTTTAGCACCACTATTTATACAAGTATTCGCTATTCAATTCGAGCTCTTACCAGTAGCCTCTTGGGGTACATTTGAACATACGGTATTGCCATCCTTTGCATTAGCGTTAGGACCAATCGCAGTGATTACAAGATTTGTTCGCTCTAATATGATTGAAGTTTTGCAGAGTGATTATATTAAGTTAGCGAGAGCGAAAGGTATACCGATTAAGAAAATTATTATAAGACATGCTCTTCGAAATGCAATTGTTCCGGTACTTACATTTGTTGGACCGTTAATGGCGGGACTTTTAACAGGTACTTTCGTTATTGAAAAGATTTTTTCAATTCCTGGTCTCGGAAAATATTTTGTAGATAGTATTTTTAATCGAGATTATCCAGTGATTATGGGAACAACCATTTTTTATAGTGCACTTTTAATTGTATGTATTTTTATTACAGATATTATTCATCGTATTGTTGATCCGCGTATTCGTTCTATTACGTAAGGAGGGAGGATATTTAAATGGGTGCTTATGAAATTAATAAACAGTTATTGACAAATGAAGAGAAAAAAGAATTAACAATAAATAAAGATCAGCAAAAGATTAGCCGAAAGAAAGAAGTGTTTCGTAAGTTTGTATCGAATCCAATCGCAGTTTTAGGATCAGTGACGTTATTACTCATTATTGTTTTTTCACTTGTTGGTGAAAGTTTAACGCAATTTACTGCGAGTGAACAAGTAAAAGAGGCGACAAACTTACCACCTAGTAGTGAGCATTGGTTCGGAACAGATGATTTGGGAAGAGATATATGGGCACGTACTTGGGCTGGCGGGAAAATTTCATTAACAGTTGGATTAGTGGCAGCTGCTCTTGATATAGGACTTGGTGTGCTAATTGGAGGATTTAGTGGATATGTGAGAGGGCGCAATCGCCTTGGGACATTAATTGATGAGTGGATTATACGAGGAATCGAAGTATTATACGGTATCCCGTATTTATTAATTGTTATTTTACTATTAATTGTTATGAAACCAGGTCTTTTTACCATTATCATCGCCCTTGCATTAACAGGATGGATTGGTATGGCACGTCTCGTTAGGGCGCAAGTCTTATCTTTAAAACAAAGAGAGTTTGTTATTGCAGCGGAGCGATTAGGTACATCACATATGAAAATTATATACGGGCACTTAATTCCGAACTTAACAGGCATTATTATCGTAAATTTATCATTTACAATTCCAGCAGCTATTTTCTCAGAATCATTTTTAAGCTTTATCGGACTAGGAGTGCAATCACCGGCAGCAAGCTGGGGGACGATGACGAATGATGCACTTGGGACATTACTAAGCGGGGAATGGTGGCAGCTATTCTTCCCAGCAATCATGATTGCGCTCATTATGTTCGCATTTAATGCGATTGGTGATGGTTTACAAGATGCAATTGATCCAAAAATCGTAAAACAGAATCGAAAGGAGAAAAAACATGGGACAGCTCTTATCTTTAGAAAACGTAACGTTAGCCGTTGAAAAAGAGAATAGTAAACAAGCAATTGTGAAGCATGTTTCCTTTTCTGTTAGCAAAGGTGAAATAGTTGCACTTGTAGGAGAAAGTGGCTCAGGGAAAAGTGTTACAGCACAATCTATTATCGGCTTAAATCAAGAATCAATTCAAATTGATGATGGAAATATATCTTTTGAATCAAAGGCATTAACGAATCTACAAGAATCAGAATGGAATCAAATTCGTGGGAAAGATATTTCTTTTATCTTTCAAGATCCACTTTCATCTTTAAATCCGACGATGAAGGTGGGAAGGCAAATTACAGAGGTGATTTTGCAGCACGAAAAGAAATCGAAAAAAGAGGCAAAAGAAATTGCAATTAACTTATTAAATGATTTAGGAATACATGAAGCAGAGAAACGCTATGAACAGTACCCACATCAATTAAGCGGAGGCATGAGGCAACGTATTTGTTTAGCGATCGCATTTGCCTGCCACCCAAAACTCGTTATTGCGGATGAACCTACGACAGCATTAGATGTAACAATTCAAAAGCAAATTATGGAGTTATTAAAGGAAAGAAAGGAAAAGCAAAATACGAGTATTTTACTAATTACGCACGATTTAGCACTTGTACGTGAAGTAGCGGATCGAGTAGTTGTGATGTATGGAGGACGTGTTGTTGAAAAAGGAACGATAGAGGAAGTGATAGGTTCTCCTAAACATCCATACACAAAAAGCTTATTACAAGCAATTCCCAATATGGACGATTCCGAAAAAGTATTACGTGCAATAGAAGGGACGACACCTTCCATTGAGACGTTAAATAGCTTTGGTTGTCCTTTTGTAAATCGTTGTCCAGTAGCGATAAAAGAATGTATTCATCGTTTCCCAGAGAGAACAACATATTCTGGGGAGCATAGTTCACATTGCTGGCAACATGTTCTGGAGCATAATAAAGCGAAATCAAAAGAGAAGGTGAATGCCTCATGACGACAGATTTAATTACTGTAAAGCAAGTAACGAAAACGTATGGAAGTAAAAATAAAGAAATCGCAGCGTTAAAAGACATATCACTTGCGATCCCGAAAGGAACAACGCTTGGCATTATTGGAGAAAGTGGTTCAGGAAAAACAACACTTGGTAAGCTCATAGCTGGGATTGAGAGCCCAACGTCTGGTGAAATTGATTATAACGGTCAAGTCGTTCACAAGTTGAAGGCAGCTCATAAACGTGATTTCTTACAGAAAGTACAGTTTATTTTTCAAGATTCCACAGCTGCATTAAATCCGCGCTGGAAAGTACGCGATAGCGTAACGGAAGGCTATATTTCATTTGGTTTAGGTGATAAAGGATTAAAGGATAAAGTAGCAGGTGATGCGCTAGAGCGTGTGGGGTTAGATAGACGATATATTGATCGCTATCCGCACGAATTTAGCGGAGGACAACGTCAACGAATTGCTATTGCAAGAGCGTTATTGTGTGAGCCGGAAGTATTGATTCTTGATGAACCAATTTCGGCATTAGATGTTTCATTGCAAATTCAAATTGTACATCTGCTGCAAAAAATCCAAAAAGAACAAGGTTATACATATTTATTTATCGCGCACGATTTACCGATGGTTCACTATTTATGTGAAAAAGTAGCTGTCTTATACAAAGGAGAACTTGTTGAATTTGGAAATACGGACGAAGTATTCCGTAATCCACAACATTCTTATACAAAAACATTATTAGCATCTACACCAAAAATTTCAGGTTAAAGGAGAATGTAGGATGAAGAAGTTTTTACTGTTTGTCATTATGACCGTATTAGCAATTACTTCTGTTGCTTGCGGTAAGAAAGAAACGCAAAAGGCGAGTGCTGGTAAGGGAGAAGGCGATCGATTAGTAACGAATATTAGTAGTGATCCATATACACTTGATTCTGCTATTGCAACAGATAGCACGTCAGGTTATATAATTGGGCAGTTGTTTTCAAGTTTATATACGCAAGATAGTAATGGGAAATATCAAAATGAATTAGCGGAGAAAGAAGAAGTAAATGCTGATGGAACTGAATATACAATCCATTTGAAGAAAGATATTAAATGGTCAGATGGTTCTCCTATTACAGCAAATGATTTTGAATTTGCATGGAAGCGATTATTAAATCCGAAAACGGGTTCTATGAATGCGACAGAAATGTATTTTATTAAAGGGGCAGAGGCGTATAATACTGGAAAAGGTGAAGAAGGACAAGTTGGTATTCAAGTTGTTGATCCTCAAACATTAAAGGTAACCCTTGAACACCCAGTTGCTTCTATTAAACAAAAACTAGCAAGCTCACTATTTATTCCATTAGCTAAAAAGTCGATTGATGATAATAATAAATTAAAAACAGATCCAAAAGAGTTAATTACGAATGGGCCATTCACGTTAAAAGAGTGGAAGCATAACCAGGCTATTACAGTACAAAAAAATAAAGAATTCTATGATAAAAAGGTAACATTAAAAGAAATTGAGTTTCGTATTATTCCAGACTCTAAAACAGCGTATCAATTATTTAAATCCAAAGAATTAGATTTACTAAGTGGTTTACCACAAGAGATGATCGAAAAAGAAAAAGGAAATAAAGAATATAAGCGTGTTGCAGGGTTCTCTTCTTATATTTATTCGTTTAACGTAGAAAAAGAGCCGTTTACAAATGCAAAGGTACGTAAAGCATTTTCATTAGCGGTTGATCGTAAATTTATCGTTGAAAAATTGTATAAAAATAATGCGCAAGAAGCATATGCATTCGTTCCAGAAGGAGCAAAAACACAAAGTGGCCGTGATTTCCGTAAAGAAAAAGGTGATTACGTTAAATTTGATCCAGCAGAAGCGAAAAAGTTATTAGAAGAAGGCATGAAAGAACAAGGCTGGTCTACATTACCTGAAGTAACATTAAAATTCACTACAGATACACAACATAAAAAAGTAGCAGAAGCAATGCAAGAAATGTTTAAGAAAAATCTTGGCGTAGATATTAAATTAGAAAATAAAGAGTGGAAGAGTTACATCGACACATACAAGCAAAGTGATTTCCAATTAGCTTATATGGGATGGGGCGGCTCTTTATTAGATCCAATTACTAAACTAGATTTATATGCAGGTGATGGTCCAAACAATTATGCAAAATGGCATAATAAAGAATTTGACGCTTTAGTGAAGGAAGCAGAAGTTGAACAAAATGAAGATAAGCGTTTTGACTTATTGCATAAAGCGGAAGATATTATGTTTACAGATTCACCATTAATCCCAATTATTTTCCCAAGTGCTTCCTATTTACAAAAATCATCAGTATCCGGTGTCCAATTCATTATTGGTTCTAGTCCAGAATTAAGATACGCAAAAATTAAAAAATAAAGAAGTAGGCAACTGCCTACTTCTTTATTTTATTTCTCTTTTATATTCTTTTTTCGTTCCATCAGAGAAGACAACTTCTAAATCAAATTTTTGATAGTCTTTATCAAGTTTGAACACGTTCACTACTTGATCGATTACTTCTTGGTCAGCAGTATCTTTATCAAATTTTAATTCTTGTAGAAGTGGGCTTAATTTTGTGATAGCCTCGTCTCCTGTTAATTTTACATCTGCTTTATGATCTTCAATTTTTGCTTCCATTTTCTTATCAGCTGCTACATTTTTATAGTCTGCTTCGTAGTCTTTCTTTGTATCTTGGTAGTCTGCCTTTAAATCGAATTCATTGAAGTTTAGTTTTAAATCTGCAGGAGCCTCGTTTTTTGCTTCTTCAGTCGTCTTTTTATTAGAAGTTGTATCTTCTTTTGCAGGAGCTTTACATCCTGTTAATGCAGGCACTAGCATAAGAGCTAATAAAACTGATAGTAGAGTTCTCATTATAAATTCCTCCTTATGTAAATTCGTTCTATACAAGTTTTTCCCAAAAACATGTAATTATGTATGTGTTGAAAATAAATTATTATTCTGTAGTCATAAGGGCTAATCCGCAATTTAAATCAAAAACGATTTGTATGTATATGGTAAATTGAAGTTGTGAGGGAGGGACTAAAATGCATGAAGAGTATAAAGAGATAATAAAAAAATCAATTGAATATATAGAGAATCACTTACATGAGGAGCTTACAACAGAAAGAGTGGCATCTTACAGTGCAGTATCGATGTACCATTTTCATCGTATCTTTCAAAGATATGTTGGGATGAGTGTAACGGATTATATTCGAAAGAGAAGGTTAACTCATGCTGCGCAGACTTTAGTATCGACTGAAAGAGCAGTTATTGATATTGCAATGCAATATGGTTTTTCCTCACAAGAGGCATTTACGAGAGCTTTTAAAAGAATGTTTCAATTGCCACCAAAGAAATATCGAAAGTACTTCCAGTCATTTTATATAGAAAGAGAGGGTGTTTCAATGCAAAAAGGTATACCGAAAGGATGGATCTTAAGTGGAAGTCATCCTGCTGAATATGAGATGGGTTTAGATTATGAAGTTGTCCATCAAGGGAAAGTATCTGCATACATAAAAGCAAAAGAGAATGTTACGCACGGAGGATTTTCAACATTAATGCAAATGTTCAGAGCAGATAAATATGTAGGGAAGAGATTACGTTTTACAGCATTTGTTAAGAGTGAAAATGTAAGAGATT
This sequence comes from Bacillus cereus group sp. Bc061, assembly GCF_027715825.1. Classification (NCBI taxonomy): domain Bacteria; kingdom Bacillati; phylum Bacillota; class Bacilli; order Caryophanales; family Bacillaceae; genus Bacillus; species Bacillus cereus group sp. Bc061. Next base: position 64,463 of record NZ_JAQFTZ010000013.1, on the reverse strand, counting down.
GGGCAGGATTGTGGATGCGAGTAGATGGAAAAGAGACAGAACCGCTTGCTATGGATAATATGCAAAATCGTCCCATTAAAAATACGAATAATTGGCAATCGTACTCAGTTGTATTAGATATAAAAGAAGGAGCGCTTGGTATTGCATTTGGTGTTTTATTATCAGGAGAAGGTTATGTGTGGCTAGATAGTATTCGATTTGATGAAGTAGATGAAAAAATTCCTACAACAGATTTGGCAGAGAACTTTTATGAAACACTCTTAGAAGAACCAGTGAATCTACAATTTGAAGAATTAGAAAAATAAAAAAAGGAGAAAAGATATGCTCAAATATGTAAAACTAATAAGTATTAGTTTAGTAATATCGTCTTGTATTATGGGAATTAATTATTTAGTTAGCTATCTTTGGTCAGGGCATATACCTTCTTTGACGTGGAGAACATATTTGATGTTTGTGTTTATATTTATGATGAGTTTTAGTTCAATGCAAAAAGAAGGGGAAGAGGATTATTGACAATAGTTTTCTTTGCATTTCTTTCAGTAACATAAATGTTTCTAACTGTGTTTGGAAACGCAGGTATGATTTTTAATATTATCTCGCTATCACTACAACTTGTAAGTTCGGGTGTAATCGTACCACATGAAATGCTTTCTAAAACATATCAAACAATCGGCGGATTATTTCCTGCAACATATGCAGCGAATGGCTATTATACAATAATATTTGGAGGAGTTAGTTTAGAGAGAAATATTATTTCATTATTAGTTATTGTATTGGTTACATAATCAGTAGCAGTGATGACTTTAGCTATAAAAGGAATGGTAAAGGGAAGAAGAAGCTCTGTAGTTAAAGAAGCATAAAATAAAAAGGTATCCTCGGTGGGATACCTTTTTATTAGCGCTTATTATTTTGCAACTTCTGTCCACTTGTAGTTAAACTCACCACCGAAGTCAGTTGTTACAAGTCCTTTAATAAATCCGCGTTGTAAGTAAGAACGACCTTGTTGGTATAAAGGAGCGACAGCACCGTCTTGTAATAGAATTTTTTCAGCTTGCTTCATTGCTTCCCAGCGAGCTTTTTCATCACCAGCTAAATCTGTTTTTACTTTATGAATTAGCTCATCGTACTCTTTGTTAGAGTATTTATCGAAGTTGTAAGCACTATCTGTTGTAAATAAATCTAAGAATGTAATTGGATCAGCGAAGTCAGGGCCCCAGCCATCAATACCGATTTCATAGTCACCACTTAACAGTAGTTTTAACTGTTGTTTACGTGGTTGTGGTTTTAAATTCACTGTTAATCCATCTAAGTTCTTTTCTAGTTCACCTTTTAAATATTCACCAGTCTTTTTAGCTAAAGCATTATCACTTGTTAAGAGTTCAATTGTTACTTTGTCAGTACCAAGTTCTTGCTTCGCTTTTTTCCAGTTTTCTTTCGCTGTTTTCACATCATCTTTCACTAGATTTCCATTTTCTTTACGGAAGTCGTTGCCATCAGGACTTTTTGCGAATTTCGCAGGAACCATTCCTTCAGCTGCAACAGCGCCGTTATTTAAAATTGTTTCTACGTATGCTTTCTTATTCATTGCTCCGTTAATAGCAAGGCGTGCATGTTGATTTTTTAATGTTTCATTTTTTTGATTGAGTCGTAAAAATTGAATGCCAACTTCAGCGCGTTCTTTGAAGTTTGGATCGCCCTTATATTTATCAACAAACTCCGCAGTTAAAGCAACGCGATCAATTTGTCCTGAATCATATAAATTAACTTCTGTAGACTTATCTTTAACGACATTGAAGTTGATTTCTTCTAATTTCACCGTTTTAGCATCCCAATAGTTAGGATTCTTCTTCAGTTGGAAGCTTTGCTCGTGTTTCCAGTTATCTAATGTGAAGGCACCGTTGTAAATTAAATGATTTGTTTCTAAACCGTATTTATCGCCTTGAGACTTTAAGTACTCTTCATTAATTGGTAAGAATGTTGAGAATGTCGTTAAACTTAAGAAGTAGGGAACAGGACGATCTAGTTGTACTTCTAATGTTTTGTCATCAATAGCTTTGACCCCTAGTTGATCAATCGGCAATTGTTTTTGGTTTATTTGTTTCGCATTCTTTATATCGAAGAATAAGAATGCATATTCAGCTGCTGTATCAGGGTTTACGGCACGTTGCCAAGCGAAGACAAAGTCTTTTGCTGTAACAGGAGTACCGTTTGACCATTTTGAATCACGCAGATGGAATGTATATTTCGTTTTATCGGGACTAACGTCAACCGACTCAGCGACACCAGGAATCGGTTTATTATCTTCTCCCATTGCATATAACCCTTCAAAAACATTACGCATTACGTTCATGGATTCCCCATCCGTTGCTTTTGCAACATCCATTGTTGGAATTTCTGAAGCAAATGATAAGTTAATTGCTTGTTTATCAGGTGCTTTATCATTTGCTTTCGCTCCGCTTGCGTTATCTTTATTTCCCCCGCAAGCAGTTAGTAATAGACTTGCCCCTAAAACAGATGCAACAACAGGTACAACTTTTTTCTTCATTGTTCGTTCCTCCCTAAATGTGTTGTTTCGTAACGTCATAATGTCCATGTTTTGAAGTGTATCTATAGAAGAAGAGAAAACCTATTATAAATATGTACATGTAGGTAATCAGGTGTTCTATATGTATATACATGTTGAACTATAATTTATCATTATATGCTTCGACGTAGTAGACGTTATATTATGATGGTGAAATATTTCGTTTCTTTGATTATTTAGAATATTAACACTGGAGAGAACTATATGTCAATAATAAAAAGTTGAGCATTAATTTTTTAAAATAATATATTAAAAAAGCGGATTTCCTCTTATTGAGAATCCGCTTTTAATACATTTTTTTAATAAAATAATTACTGTAGATAGAAAAATATCGATTCAGCTTGCCTTTTATTTTTCAATTTGTGCCCATTTGAAGTTTAATTGACCTGCAAAGTCTACTTGCACAATTCCTTTCACATAAGAACGTTCTAAATAAGATTCGCCTTTTTGGTAAAGGGGAGCGATAACAGAGTCTTTAAATAATATTTTTTCAGATGCTAGTAATGCTTCCCAGCGAGCTTTTTCATCACCAGCTAAAGTCGTTTTCACTTTTTCAATTGTTTCATCGAATTCCTTATTAGAGTAATGATCTAAGTTGTAAGGGTTATTCGTTGTAAACAATTCAAGGAATGTAATTGGGTCAGCAAAGTCAGGGCTCCAGCCATCAATACCGATTTCATAGTCACCTTTTAATAAAAGTGAAACTTGTTGTTTACGTGGTTGTGGTTTCACATTTACTGTTAATCCATCTAAATTCTTTTCTAGTTGTCCTTTTAAGAACTCACCTGTTTTCTTATCAAGGTCAGCATCACTCGTTAATAATTCTAATGTAATCTTTTCAGAACCAAGCTCTTGTTTTGCCTTTTTCCATAACTCTTGTGCAGATTTTGTATCAACTTTAGTTAAATCTCCATTTATAGTACGGAAGTCCTTTCCATCAGGCCCTTTTGCAAAGTTTTTTGGAACGAGACCAAAGGTTGGTGTAGAGCCATCATTTAATAACGTATTTACAAAGGATTTTCGATCAATTGTTTGATCAATTGCTTGGCGTGCAGAAACGTTTTGCAGTACTTTGTTTTGTTGATTCATACGTAAAAATTGTACGCCTACGTTCGGGCGTTCTTTAAAGTTTGCATCCTTTTTATATTTATCAACGAAATCAGATGTTAATTTTATACGGTCTAATTGTTTTGATTCGAATAAGTTTACTTCTGTTGATTTTTCTTTTACGACGTTAAAATTGATTTCCTCTAGTTTGACAGTATCTTTATCCCAATAGGTAGGGTTTTTCTTGAATTTAAAGCTTTGTTCATGCTTCCAATCGCTTAGTGTAAAAGCGCCGTTGTACAAGATTGTATTGTCTTCTAAAGCGTACTTATCACCTTGTTTTTTAAAGAATTCCTCGTTAATTGGTAGAAATGTTGGGAACGCTGTTAAGCTAATAAAATAAGGAACAGGACGCTCTAATTCTACCTCAAACGTATGGTCATCAACTGCTTTTACACCAAGTTGGTCGGCTGGAAGTTCTTTGTTGTTAATTTTTGTTGCATTTTTAATATCAAAGAATAGAAATGCATATTCAGAGGCTGTTGCTGGATCGACAGCTCTTTGCCAAGCGAAGACAAAATCTTTCGCTGTAACAGGAGTACCGTTTGACCATTTTGAATCTCGCAGGTGGAATGTGTATTTCGTTTTATCGCCACTTACTTCATGAGATTTTGCAACACCAGGGACAGGTTTATTACCTTCACCAAGGTTATACAAACCTTCAAATACGTTTCTCATTACTTGACCAGAATCAGTATCTGTAGCACGAGCTGTATCCATTGTTCGTATTTCAGTAGGTGAAGATAAGTTTAAAACCTGTTTACTAGGCGCCTCGTCTTTTGCATTTGCTCCGCTTGCTTCGTTTTTATAACTACCGCAACCAGTTAATAAAATACTTACTCCTACAACTGATGCAATACCGGGTACAAACTTCTTTTTCATTTGATTTTCCTCCTAAATAATTAAGTTTGGATGATGATGAGGGAAATGAAAAATAAAAAATCCCTCTTTTCATATTGAGAAAGAGGGATTTTTACGTACAAGTTATGCACCCGTATATAAACGAAGTCCCTCATTCTATCTTTCAAGCTATAAAGCTTGCAGGAAGTGGCACAGTATTCAAAAATGAACCTGCTGCCGAGGTTTCAAAGGGCCAGTCCCTCCACCTCTCTTGATACAATGAGTAAACGAATAAACTTTATTAATTTTTGTGTTTCTTTGATAATTCAAAATCTTACACCTTGGATGATGAAGTGTCAACTGAATGAAATATAGTTTAAATTTTCAGTTTTCTTTAACGAAAAACCACTGCATATGGCAGTGGTTTTTCTACTAGAAGTTAAAGTTATCTGGATCTGGACCAACGCGACGATCTTCATTTAAAGCTTGAATTGCTTTCATATCATCAGCACTTAATTCAAAGTCGAAGATGTTTGCATTTTCAATAATACGATGTTCTTTAATTGATTTGGGAATTGTTACAACTTCGTTTTGTAAATCCCAGCGTAAAATAATTTGCGCAGTTGATTTATTATATTTTTTCGCAATTTCTTGCAACGTTGGATTATCTAGTAGTTGTCCTTGCATTAACGGTGACCAAGCTTCAAGCTGGATATTATGTTCTTTACAGAAATCGTGTAATTCTTCTTGTGCTAAACGTGGGTGGTATTCCACTTGATTGACCATTGGCTTAATTTCAGCAATTTCAAATACGTCTTGTAAGTGGTGAATGTGGAAATTACTCACACCGATAGCGCGAACACGGCCATCTTTATAAAGCTTTTCTAACGCTTTCCATGATTCAGTATATTTTTCTTTTACAGGCCAATGTACTAAATATAAATCTAAATATTCTAGACCTAATTTTTCTAATGTAGTTTCAAATGCTTGAAGTGTTGTTTCATATCCTTGATCGCTATTCCATACTTTTGATGTAATAAATAATTCTTCACGTGCAACACCTGATTCACGGATTGCTTGGCCAACGCCTTCTTCGTTTTGATAGATTGCTGCAGTATCAATGCTGCGGTAACCATTTTTAATTGCTGATTTTACAGATCCAATTACTTCTGAACCATCTTCTACTTTAAAAACACCTAAACCGAACCAAGGCATTTTTACACCGTTATGTAATGTTGTATAGTCTTTTAAACTTGTTAAATTCATATTATTTCCCCCTAGCTTTTTTGTTTGTTGCTTCTACTGCTTTTTGAATTGCCTCTGAAAAATTATATTCATATAAAGCTTTGAGACCTTCAGCTGTGGAACCACCTGGCGTTGTTACTTGTTCACGGAGGTTAGCTGGATCTTGTGTTTGTTCAAGCATAGAAGCAGAGCCAGAAATCATTTGAATGACAAGGTGTTTTGCGGTTGCTTCATCGACTCCATAACTTTTTGTTGCTTCAATTAAACTTTCAGCAAAGTAATAAAGGAAGGCTGGTGCACTTCCAGTAACTGCAGTAAGTTGATGAACTTCTTCCTCGGTACAAAGTTGCGAAGTACCAATGCCCCCTAAAAGCAATTGCAGGGTTTCTTGATCAGTCTCGTTTACGAATTGTCCCATCGTGTATAAGGAGATAGACTTACCAATTTCAGCAGCTGTATTTGGCATAATCCAAGCAACAGGCGTTCCTTTAGGAAGTCTTTCTTCTAAAGAAGATGGGCCGATGCCGGCAGCTACCGTTACGACAAGTTGATTCGATAGTAACGGAGATAACTCTGCTAATAATTCTTCATGTGCAGAAGGCGGCATTGCTAAAACAATCGTATCAACAGACGTAACATGTTGTTTCCAATCTGTTGTAGTAGACACATTATATCGCGCTCGTAATTGATCTAGCTTTTCTACGTTACTTCGGTTAGAAACGATAATCTCTTCGATGTATTCTTTGCTTGTTTTAAGTAATCCGGAAAATATAGCTTCTGCCATACGACCAGCACCAATAAATAGAATTCGATGTTTAGTTAGCATATCCTCTATTCCTTTCTAGTGGAGATATGTTATAAAAAACGATACCATTTTTAAGAGAATTTTGTAAAAAGAAAAGGCTTATTGTAGATGGAATAGATAATGAAAAGTAGGAAATTAATGGTGAAAGGGAGAGTGATTCCTTATACTGGTGATAGGGAATTTATTACACATCTGGGGAGAGATGATTATGATTAGAAGTCCGCTCTTTTTACTCATTACTAGTATTATTTGTGTATTGGTTGGATTGTATATTCAATCGAGCTATATTGAAATCTTTGCATCGGTCATGGGAATTATTAATGTTTGGCTATTAGCAAGAGAAAAAGTATCCAACTTTTTATTCGGTATGATTACCGTTGCGGTATTTCTGTATATTTTTATTACACAAGGTTTATATGCAATGGCAGTATTGGCAGGTTTTCAATTTATATTTAATGTATATGGTTGGTATCATTGGATTGCACGTAGTGGGGAGGAAGAGGTAAAAGCAACAGTTCGTTTAGATTTGCAAGGTTGGATTTTTTATATAATCTTTATTTTAGTTGCATGGATTGGTTGGGGGTATTATCAAGTCCATTACTTAGAATCAGCAAGTCCATATTTAGACGCTTTAAATGCTGTACTAGGATTAGTAGCTCAATTTATGCTAAGTCGAAAAATCCTAGAAAACTGGCATTTATGGATTTTATATAATGTAGTTAGTATTTCAATTTATATCTCCACTGGGTTATATGTTATGCTAATATTAGCTGTTATTAATCTCTTTATATGTGTAGCGGGTTTGCTAGAGTGGAAGAATAATTATAAGGGCCAAAAACATACAAATAATTATATCTAGAAAATAATTAGAATTAAAAAACCCCTGAAGCATATGTGCCTCAGGGGTTTTTTAATAGATTATAAGTTTATGCTTTTGTCATACCAAGTAATACAGCGCCGCCGATAATTAAAACACTACCTAATGCAATAAAGATCAATTGACGTTTCGTTTTCTTTTCGCCTAAGAAGACAATCGCACCAAATGTTGAGATAACGATTCCAGTTTGAGATAATGGGAAGCTTGTTGCTACTCCGACACGTGGTAATGAAAGAAGTAAGAATAAGTTTCCAGTTCCCCATAGTAAACCAGATAAAGCGTTACGGATTGCATATTTGTTAAATGGTTTATGTTTAGATGTCAGTACAACCGCACCAACAAACATACCAACTGCTTGTGGTAAAATAGCAGACCAACCATCGATGTTATACCAACGAATAATAATTACATATACAAGATAGCCAAAAGTAGAAACAATTAAAGTAAGAAGTCCCTTTTTCAATTGTCCTGGTGGCTGAGCATTTTCTTTATCATCTAATGATGTGAATACAACACCAACTACGATTAATAGGATTGCAATCGTCCCCAGAATGATCGTTGTAGTAGTAGTCCACTCACGGAAAGCGATAACCCCAAAGATAGAAGTTGCAACAAGTTGCATACCAGTAGAAATTGTTACAGTAGTTGAAACGCCTAGTTTTTCAACTGTTTTTAATTGGTTTACTTGTCCTAAAGCCCAGAATAAACCTGAAATAAAACCAACAATCAAGATTGTCATTGTTAAAGCTGGTTGAGTAAATACATACATAATTGTTGCGAAGAATAGAGCACCGATTGTCATACCTACCGTTTGGCTATATGCACCACCGCCCATTTTTACGCTTACTAATAAGATGTTTCCCCATGCAATTGCAGGAAGAAGCGCTAATAAAATGTCCATTACAAGACTCCCTTCGTTTTGCTATACCAATATAATTACATATCGTTCTAACGATCGGTAATGCCCCACTACTAGAGTAGAAGATTACCGATCGCTAAAACAGGATGAAGAATTCACGATATAAATGCGTTTTCATTTCTTCATTTTTTCAAACACCTCCATATAATAACAGGAAATTGCCTATTTTAGAAAGTAAATTCAAATAGAATGTATATTTAAATAAAATTTAAAATTCAGTTATTTCCCGGTGGTATATTTTTATTTCCTAAGAAATAAAAAAGCAGCTTCAAAAAGAGCTGCCTTAAGAGTTAGTAATTCTTTTATTAATAAGCTGAATACATAGCAAAAATAGGAGGGACATACTAATAGTGATAACTACTAGTGTCCAGGCGAGCTGCATATTACTTGCATCAATGGCCATGTAAATGGCAGTTGGGATAGTCTGTGTTTTACCAGGAATGTTTCCGGCAAACATGAGCGTAGCACCAAACTCACCAAGCGCACGAACAAAGCTCAAAATCATTCCACTTAGTAAGGCAGGAAATGCAAGCGGAAGTGTGACGTGTAGAAAAACTTGATATTCACTTGCACCAAGGTCACGAGCACTTTCTTCAATTTGTACATTCGCGATAGAAAATCCTGTTTTTGCTGATTGGTACATAAGCGGAAATGCAACAACTGTAGAAGCAATGATAGCAGCAGTAGATGTGAACATAATAGATTGCTGAAATATTGATTCTATCCACGTTCCAATAGGACTGTTATTTCCAAAAATGATAATGAGAAAAAAGCCGATTACAGTTGGCGGAAGTACCATTGGTAGTAAGAAAATAGTTTCTAATATTACTTTATATCTCCATGAGGAGCGTGCTAGCGCTCGTCCGATTATCGTTCCTAAAATGGTAACGATAATGGTGGCACATGCAGCTACTCGTAAAGATAGAAAGATTGGTGATAAAATAGTATCAAAGCTCATGGCAATTATGATAGGACTGTAAATCCGTATTTTTTAAAGATAGATTGTGCATCTTTTGACTGCAAATACTCATAAAATGAAGTCGCCTCTTTCTTGTGTTTAGATTCTTTTATAACACCTAAAGGATAGTGAATTGGCTCATGAGAAGTAGCCGCTGCTGTCTCACCAATTTTTACTTTGTTTGAAATAAGAGCATCTGTTTTGTATACAATACCAGCATCAACATTACCTGTTTCTACATATGTTAACACTTGGCGAACATCTTTTGTAAATACGACTTTATTTTGAATGTCATTCCAAAGATTTTCATGTGTGAGAGAAGCTTTTGCGTATTTTCCCGCAGGTACAGATTCAGGTGTACCAAGTGCGATTTTTTTTATTTTTTCATCTTTTAAATCTTGAATTTTTGTAAGAGAACTATCTTTTGGGACGACTAGAACGAGTTCGTTTCCAAGGAGATTTTTCCCCTCTTGTTCATTAATGAATCCTTTTTTAACGAGAGTTTGGAATTTATCTTCGGCTGCTGAGAAGAATAAATCAGCAGGTGCACCTTGTTCGATTTGTTGTTGAAGTGCACCAGAAGCGCCGAAGTTAAAAGAAAGTTTAATATTAGGTTCTTTTTCTTTATATTTTGTTTCAATTTCTTTTAGCGCATCTTGTAAGCTTGCAGCTGCTGATATAGTAAGTTCAACCGTTTTTCCTTCTTTAGCGGTTGATTTCTCTTTCTTCTCTCCGCTTGTACATGCAACACTAAATATAAGAAGAAAAGAAAGGATAAGTGCCCCGATGGATTGTAATGTAAACTTATTCATAAAAAATCCCCTTTCGTTTTGACATAATTAATTATAACTAAATATAACTAAATATAACTAGTTATAATTGAATATAATTTGAACGATGTAGTTATTTTTAAAATATAGGAGAAATATTCTTTTCTTTGTTACAATGAAGAAAGAAAGTGAGGAATCGTCTATGGATCATCATTCCTACACAACGGAAGAAGTAGCGAAGCGATTAAAAGTATCAAAATTAACTGTATACGATTTAATTAAAAAAGGAGAACTGCCTTCTTATAGAATTGGTAGACAGATGCGCATTGATGCAGCAGATTTAGAACAATATATTAAGCAAATGAAAACAGGTAACGTACAAGTTACTTCTGTAAAGAATGACAGTAATAGTATCTCGAATACATGTATTATTAGTGGACAAGAACTAACGTTAGACATGTTGGCAAAACGTATAGAAAATCGCCTGCCAAGTTCAAATATATTAAGGGCATATCAAGGTAGTTTAACGAGCCTAGTAAAAATGTATCAAGGAGAAGGAAGTATCGTTAGCTTGCATTTGTTTGATGGCGAAACGGGTACATATAATGTTCCTTACGTAAAACGTATTTTAGTAGGACAACCATGTACGATGATTAATTTATTAGCAAGGAACGTTGGGTTTTATGTGCAAAAGGGAAATCCAAAAAATATAAAAACATGGGCTGATTTATCTCATTCATCTATACGATTTGTAAATCGAGAAAAAGGTTCTGGTATTAGGGTACTAGTGGATGAACAATTGCGCATTCAAAAGTTAAATAAAGAGAATATTAGTGGATATGAATGGGAAGAGTCGAATCATCTTGGTGTTGCCACGCAAGTGGCGAATGGGAAAGCTGATGTGGGAGTAGGATCAGAAAAGTTTTCGCAAATTGTAAATGTAGATTTTATTCCAATCATGAAAGAGCAGTATGATTTAGTGATTTTGAAGAATAAAGAAAATGAAAAGCTGATCGAAGTTGTAAAAGACATTCTGCAATCGGAAGAATTTCATAATGAACTAAAAGCGATTGGCGGATATGATATGACGAAAACAGGTCAAACTATATATGAAACAAACTAAAAAGCTGCTTGTCTATAAGACGAGCAGCTTTTTCTATATATAAAGGGGTTTGAGGAAACAAAGTGTTAAACAAGACCTTTAGCAAGTGTGTAAATGAAAGCTGTAAGAAGAGTCGCTCCACTTGCAAGTCCGATAAAGTCTGATTTGTTAAATGTAATGTTGTTCATTATAATCTCTCCTTATTTGTTTAATGTAGTTGCAACAGCTTTTGCATCGACAAGTGCGGATAGCACCATGCCCATTGTATTTAAAAATTTGTTTGATTTCATTTTGTTCATCATGCGTATCCGCTCCTTTTCGAATTGTTGTTGCCCTGCTTTATATCTTAATTATAGGAAATATGATCGCCTGCAACTATCGAATTAGCTTACGGAAGACTTACACTTTTGTAAGAAAAAAAGACATTCGTGTAAGAATGTCTTTTAAAGCATATTAATGTGGTGGTGCTCTTCGATTGTTTTTAAAAAGCTACGCATTGAATTTGTCATATAGCTATCCTTGCGGCGTATGAAAACCGTTGAAATACTGCCGTATTTTTCAGGGATTGCATGACAATGTACTTTCCCTGCTTTAGAAAGGTGGTGGACAGCAGACTGTGGTACGAGCGTAATTCCAAGGCCGAGTGCAACACTGTTTAATATAGTCTCTAATATATTAAATTCCATAATTCTTTTTGGTAGCAAACCTTCATCTTTCAGCCATCGTTCTAGTTTGGAACGGTATCCACATCCTTGGTTAAAAACGAGTAAAGGCGTTGTTGTAAATTCTTCTATATGAAAAGCTTTATTTTGTGTTACAAGCATTAATTTCTCTGTACTAACATCGTATTGTTCAATAAGGGGATGTTTTATTGGCCCTGATATAAAAGCACCGTCTAATTGATGATCGAGTACTTCTCTAATTAATTCTTCTGTTAAACCTGCTTGTAATGATAAATCGACGTTCGGATAGCTTTTATAGTAAGAAGATAAAATGGTAGGTAATGTACTTACTGTTTCGACAGTACCGATTTTTAATATGCCAGAGGGTGTTTCACTATCTAAAAATACTTGTTTTAGCTCCTCAACATCTTGCAAAATTTTATTAACATAAACGAGCATTTTTCTTCCTTCAGCTGTTAAAGTCATGCCTCGTTTATGACGATAAAAGAGCGGTGTTTTCAGCTCGTTCTCCAGTTGTTTAATACGCGTTGTTACATTTGATTGTACGTAATTTAATTCCTTTGCTGCGCTACTTACACTACCTTGGTCAGCAACGCTCTGGAAGATTTGTAAATCTCTTAATTCCATAATACGATCCTCCTTGATGTTAACTATCATTATAAATGATAGTTAACATCATTTTGAATCATTTTACGTGATATATTTTTTCTTTTACAATTCTCTTTGTGCAAATAGAAAGAAGTGGGGGATTGCGGTGAGAAAAGGTCAAATGATAATAGGCGCTTTAGCGTGTTTAATTGCAAGTATGTCATGGGGAGCAATGTTTCCAGTTGCTGATCATGCGTTAGAATACATAGATCCATTTTACTTTTCGCTTATTCGCTATGGAGCGGTGGCGATAATGCTGATTGTATTGTTGTTAATGAAAGAAGGAAAACGGGCATTTCGTTTAGAGGGAAGAGGAAAGTTACTCGTCTTTTTCGGAACGATGGCGTTTACTGTATATAATGTACTTGTATTTTTAGGTCAAATGTTAATGGGAAAATCAGGTGTGATGGTAGCCTCCATTATGGAAGCACTTATGCCGATGATTTCTATTTGTATTTTATGGGGATATAAGCATGTAAAACCGAAAAAATATATGATAACGAGCATGATTATCGCTTTTGTAGGGGCTTTATTTGTTATTACAAAAGGTGATATGAGTTTCTTTTTAACATTGAAAGATAACATGTTTTCACTAGCATGTATATTTGTTGGAGTTGTAGGTTGGGTTATTTATACGATGGGTGGTCAAACGTGTAGCGATTGGTCGACATTACGTTACTCTACATTGACGTGTGTATTCGGTACGACCGTTACAGGAATTATAACGATAATTATAACGGCGTTTGGATATGTTTCAGTTCCGAGTATGGGAACGATTTTTATTGTGAAATACGATTTATTATTTATGATGACATTACCAGGAATAGTAGCGTTACTAGCTTGGAACTATGGTGTGAAAATTTTATCGTCCATTAATGGGATTTTATTTATTAATTTTGTACCAATTACAACTTTAGTTATTATGATGATGCAAGGATATCAAATAACAATGTTTGATATTGTAGGGACTTTACTTGTTATTGCGGCACTTATTCGTAATAATGTTTGTCAGAGGAAAGAAGAAAATATCAACAAGAGAATTTTAGAAGAAGAGCAATTACGTCAAGCTGTTTAATAGGCAATTGGAGGATTTTACATGTTAGAAAGTTTATTGTTTTTCTTTGCCGTCGGATTTGCTTGTGAGCTTGCAGCAATTAATCGAAATGGTCGTAAGAAGATAAAACAACAAGCTGAAATGATAGAGCTTTTAAAAGAGTTAAAAGAAAGAAACATTTAAAAAGACGACCGGGCATAGACGGTCGTCTTTTTCTATATAAAGGGGAAAGGGGACACAAAGTTATACAAGCGTAGCAGCGTAAATAAAAGCAGTAAGAAGAAGAGAGCCGCTAGCTAATCCTAAAAAATCTAATTTGTTAAAAGTGATGTTATTCATGATGCATTCTCCTTACTTATTTAATGTAGAAGCAACAGCTTTTGCATCGATAAGAGCGGAAAATACCATGCCCATTGTATTTAAAAGATTGTTCGTTTTCAGCTTGTTCATCATATTGATCCGCTCCTTTTCGAATAATGGTTGCCCTGTTTCTGACTTAATTGTATGAAATATCGCAAGAAGTAACTATCGAATTAGCTTACAAGAAAATTACACTTTTGTAAGAATTGAAATTTAACAATTAATACTCATTTTTATTACCAACTCCTATAACTTAGTGTTATAATTAAGGTAAGAAAATGACTATACTTCGGATGTTCAGAAAGGAACGAAACCAATGTATAAACCAATTACATTTTTGTTGAAATATATATTTAAAACAGCTGGGAAAGTAGAAGTGCAAGGAAGAGAAAAGCTACCAGAAGGTGGCCCGTATGTTGTTGCGTGTACACATACAAGTTTTATGGATGTATTAATGTTAGCTACAGGGATGTACCCGACGGAAATTCATTACATGGCCAAAAAAGAATTATTTGAAGGGAAATTCAAAAATTGGTTCTTTAAAAATGTAAATGCATTCCCTGTAGATCGTGCAAATCCAGGACCGAGTACACTTAAAATTCCATCACGCTTATTAAAAGAAGGAAAAGTGGTAGGGATTTTCCCAAGTGGAACGAGATCGACAGAAGATGTTTCGTTAAAAGCTGGTGCTGTGACAATTGCGATGCGTTCTAACGTTCCATTAATACCAGCAGCTTATGTTGGTCCATCAAGTGTAAAAGAATTAATAAAGGGGAAAAAGGCACAATTGATTTTTGGAGATCCGATTCAAATTGATGCTGAAGAACAAATAGATCGGAAAACAGCTATGAAAATGATGACCGACCAATTAAATGAGAAGTTTGAGGAGCTAAAGGAAGCTTTGGAATCAAATCAAAAGTAAGAAAAGACGACCGGGCATAGACGGTCGTCTTTTCTATTACTATTTATAATAAAGTGAAACTTTAATCAGTGGGGGGTCTTCATCCCCCGCTGATTATTAGCCCTCACCAATCGGACTTTTATGGGCAGTTGATCCCCTACCTAACTTCTTTGCTTTCGTTGAATTTTGAGGTGGGGGTCTTACTGCCCATTAAAGTGGGATAAAGGGGAAAGGGGACACAAAATTTATACAAGCGTAGTGGCGTAAATAAAAGCAGTAAGAAGAATCGAGCCACTAGCCAGTCCTAAAAAATCTAATTTGTTAAAAGTGATGTTATTCATAATATATTCTCCTTACTTGTTTAATGTAGAAGCAACAGCTTTTGCATCGATAAGAGCGGAAAATACCATGCTCATTGTATTTAAAAAATTGTTTGATTTCATTTTGTTCATCATATAAATCCGCTCCTTTTCGAATAATGGTTGCCCTGTTTCTGACTTAATTGTATGAAAAATAGCAGAGAGTAACTATCGAATTAGCTTACAGGGAAATTACACTTTTGTAAGAAAAATGAATGAAGGTGTAATGATGAGAAGGTTTGACATATGTTCATGGAATTTATTAATTTAAAAGTAGAGGTGAATGTATGGCTAATATTAAAGATATTGCAAAGATGGCGGGAGTTTCAGTTACGACTGTTTCGAGAGTATTGAATGATCATCCGTATGTAAGTGAAGAAAAAAGGAAAGCGGTTATAGAGATAGTTGAGAAGTTGAATTACTCACAAAACGCAAATGCTGTTCATTTATCAAAAGGAAAGACGAATATTGTTGGTGTAATTCTCCCTTACATTAATCACCCGAGCTTCGATGCAATGGTAGGGGGAATGATGGAGGGAGCGTTAACTCATAACTACAAGGTGCTACTTTGCCAAACAAACTATAATAAAAAAGAAGAAATGAAAAGTTTACATATGTTAAAAACGAAACAATTAGATGGCCTTATTATTTGTTCACGTGCAAATGATTGGGAAATGATAGAACCGTATGCTTCATACGGCACAATCATTGCTTGTGAAGACAATGATATTTCAAATATCTCAAGTGTATATACAAATCATTCGGCAGCTTTCCAGCTAGGAATGAATCACCTTATTGAAAAAGGTTATAAAAAAATTGGTTATTGCACGGGGAGAAAGCTAGGACCGAGTAGTCAAAAGCGTTTTGATGTGTATAAGCGTCAATT
Organism: Bacillus cereus group sp. Bc061; assembly: GCF_027715825.1. NCBI lineage: Bacteria > Bacillati > Bacillota > Bacilli > Caryophanales > Bacillaceae > Bacillus > Bacillus cereus group sp. Bc061. The sequence continues at coordinate 48,365 of NZ_JAQFTZ010000013.1, read as the reverse complement.
GCAATCTATAGATGAAGAAGTGAATGAAGAATGGATTTTCACAGAATGTTTTACGTTAGAAGATGGTGTGAGAGTGGCTCATAAATTAAAGGAGATGCAGCATCTTCCTGAAGCATTAATAGTAGCAGGAGATGAGGTTGCAATTGGGGTTATGACGGAAGCTGAAAAATTAGGTATTCAAGTTCCTGAAGACTTAGCGATTATTGGATTTGATAACCAACCTATTTCGCAAGTGTTACAACTTACAACTATTGATCAAAATTTAAAGGAAATAGGTAAAAAAGCCTTTGAAATGTTTTATCGGCAAACAAATGCTGAAAGTTCTAAACAAGAAAAGGTGGAAATTCCATATGAACTTGTGGAGCGATCTACAGTGTAGTTTTAATCCGTTATGTGTATAAGTGCATAACGGATTATTTTTTTGAAATACCTTTGACAGGAAACGCGTTTCATACTTTATAAAGGGGTTAAACCGGTTTGTAACAATCCATGGATTCTTTTCAAAAATAGTATTTGGAGGGAAATGCATGAATGAACTTTTATTAAGTATAAAAAAGTTTTTAGGGAATGACGAAAATGTTTTAGCCTTTGTGGTGGGGGTTTTTGAGAAGGATCATTTCACGTTATGTTATCAACATGGGATTTTTGTTGCGACTACTAGACGTCTCCTGTTTTACGGAAAATTTCCATACTATCCTTCAACATTTAAAGAGTACTCATATTTGCATATAGATAGCATAGTTTTTCGCCCGTATTTCGAATTTATTTGTAATCATGAAACCATCCGAGCTAAGTATATTCAGAAGGGGAATGTGGAGCAATTTGTCCGTATAGTTAGAGCAAATGTGAATAATTAATCACCCCTCTGTTTAAACATAATATCCTGGTCTTTGTGAGGTAAAATGCGGAATAAAAACAACTTCTAAACCTCTAGGAGATAGTGATACAATGTCAAATGGGGGGAGGGTATGAACTATGGTTAATCAACGTATAAAGGAAATAACACTAATTACAATTGGTTCATTATTATTCGCAATTGGTATTAATTACTTTGCAATTCCAAACCGTTTATCGGAAGGTGGAATTATTGGTTTAACGGTTGTTACGTACTACTTATTTGATTGGTCACCAGGGGTTGTGAACTTTGCTATAAATGCAATTTTACTAGCTGTTGGTTATAAATTTTTTGATAAGAAAACGATGGTTTATACAATTTTAGGGATTGTAGAAACATCTTTGTTTTTATATGTTACGGAACATATTGAGTATCATGTAAATAGTGATACTTTATTAGCGGCACTATTTGCTGGTGTATTTGTCGGTATCGGATTAGGCTGTATGTTCAAAGCTGGAGGTACATCAGGGGGATCGGCAATTTTAGCACGGTTAGCAAATCAATATTTAGGTTGGAGCGTCGGTAAAGGTGTACTTATTATTGATATCGTTGTAATTGCTGGTTCCGTATTTATAATAGGGCAAGAAAAAGCGATGTACACACTTGTTGCAGTATTCATCGGAGCGAAAGTAATTGATTTCATTGTAGAAGGAATGGACACAAAAACGGCTGTTACAATTATTTCAAATCAACCAGAGTTAATACGTGAGGCTATTACGAAAAACATGACACGCGGCGTTACTGTATTAGAAGGGCGCGGCGGATATACTGGTAAAAATAAAGAAGTTTTATATGTTGTTATTAATAAACAAGAGCTTGTTAAGTTAAAGCAAGTTATTAGTCGAGTAGATGACGATGCTTTCGTCGTTATCCATGATGTACGTGATGTACTTGGTGGGGGCTTTAAAGCGAGCTAAAAGGTGAACGAGTAAATTCGTTCACCTTTTTTTAATTCTTACAAAAATGTAAGTGTAATGTAATGAGATTCAATAGTAGATTATATTCCTTCTTTTTAAAATGGATGTATATATATCCTGCAGAGGAGGAATGTTTATTATGAAGAAAAAAATGATCACTACTATAATAGCGATGATAGTCATAGTAATAATGTTACTACCTACGAAACTTGGACCGGTTATCGATAAATATAATCCATTTTATAAGACGAAAGAATACTATACGGTTGTGAATACAATTGGTCAGCATATTGGCGATGAGTGGTATGAATATGAATTTATTGCATTTGACGAACGTGGAAGAGAACAAAAAATAAAGAAGACTGTTAAGCATATGTTAAAGAGAGATGAAACATTAAAGGTGTACGCAAAAGGACGCTACGGCGAGTCGATTGAAGAAATTGAAGCTGTAAATATTCCTATTAATGCAAAGAGTAAACTTTTAGCGATGAGATAGCGGATTATACCCCCACCTATTTTTTGTCGAAAATAAAAATACTAGGTAGGGGTATTTTAGTGTATGTGAAAAAGCCTTGGTCCATATGGACCAAGGCTTTTTTTATTATATAAAGGGGAAGGGGGTACATTGTAGTAGCATGAGTGAAAGGTATAAGAAGAGTGGCTACTAACAATGCAATTTGGTTATGTGAGTGTTCTTCTTATTTGGCTTACTTTCTAAATTTATTGTACGAAATATTGATAAGGGAAACTATCGAATTACATTACACCTAGCTTACAAACATGTAAGTCTTCTGTAATGTAATTCGATAGTTAAAAGCTATTGAATTTCATATAGTGTAATTAGAAAGTCTCACTATATTACTTTCTGTTTGTAATGTAATGAAGAATGAAAAACCAACTACTTTTTAATAGCCCTCATCTGTATGTAGATGGGGCCTTTTTTATAAACCTTACAACATTGTAAGGTTTACGTAAGTTAATTCGATAGTAAATTTGTCATATTTTTTGCATAATAGATACAAATAGATAAAAATAATTAGGGATATAGTAAGAAGGGAGAAGAATGGGATGCGTAAAGAAGAAGTAGTGAAGTTTCCAATTAAAGATTTCTGTAGCTACTTTACTGTTGCCGTAGTATGTATTGGGTTATTTGATATCATAACAAACTTAATTGTTAAATAATATAGATGACAAAACAAGAAGGGAGATCCTTTCTTGTTTTTTTTATGGGGGAATAAAGGTGAAGTGGATTGATAGTCATATACATGTTGACCAATATAAGGATGAAGAGAAAAGTAAATTACTTAAAGATGTGGAACATAGTAAAGAGATAAAGGGGCTTATTGCAGTATCTATGAATTATCAATCATGTAAAGAAACTTTATCTTTAGCAAAACTATATCCTTTTGTACATCCAGCAATAGGTTTTCATCCGGAGCAACCGATTCATAAAGAAGAATGTGAGCAAATTTATAAATTAATTGAAGAGCATGTAGATGATATAGTTGCGATTGGTGAAGTTGGCTTACCGTATTATTTAAGAAAAGAAGATGAGCGCATTGCTATCAATTCGTATATATCAGTGTTACAACGGTTTGTTGAACTAGCTAGTAAATATGATTTACCAATTATATTACATGCAGTGTATGAAGACGCTGATATTGTATGTGATTTACTGGAGAAATATAAAGTTTCACGTGCACACTTTCATTGGTTTAAAGGAAGTGAAACAACAATGAAACGGATGATGAGGAATGGTTATTACATTTCTATCACGCCAGATGTTTTACATAAGGAGAAGATTAGAAAAATTGTTTCGTATTATCCTCTTGAATATATGATGGTAGAAACAGATGGACCGTGGGAATTTCAAGAGGGTGTTATGACACATCCGAGAATGATTCGAGAGGTATTAAAGGAAATTAGTGTTATAAAAAACGTAGCTGTTGATAAGGTTGCAGAAACGATATATGAAAATACGATTCAATTTTACCCCGCTATTTTCCAGAAATTAAGACCCTGAATGATTAAGATTTCACTTTATTTGAAGGGATAGGAGAGTTTCTCTTATCTCTTTTTTATGGATATTTTTTCTAATATTTTCTATAATTTGTGATGTATTTAATTTGATGAAGAAAGTAGGGGAGAAAATGGGGAAAGCATATAAAAAAATAGCTATTACAATTATGGTTGGTGCACTTTCACTTGTAGCGTTTGGTTGTGAAACAGAAAAAAAGACTATAAATTCAAATGCCACACAAGAAAATAAAGAAGTACAAATTGATCCAGTAGTTGAAAAACAGATGAAAGAAAATGAGAAAAACGGGAATTTGGTTGGAAACATCTCTAACCAAGGAAAGATGGCAGAGAGTAAAGGTTGGATTTACTATTCTGTAAATGGTGATAAAAATACAGGAGGCATTTATCGTACGAAAGATCAGTTTCAGACTTCGGAACGTGTAGTGGAAGGTGTAAATGCTTCTTACATAAATATAAAAAACAAAGCTTTATATTTTATTCATACGGATGAAGAGAAGAACGCGGGAGTATCTTCTCTAATGAAGTATGATATATCTAATAAAAAGTTAGATACGTTAAAAGCGGATACAAATTATGTTTATATAAAAGATCAAACTTTATTTTATCCGAAAAAATATTCTGAGCATGGTGGTTTTGATATTGTAGGGATCGCAAAAATCAATTTGAAGACGGGACAGGAAGAAGAAGCGGTATTTAAAAATTCTGGTTGGTCTCGAACGATAGATGATAGTATTCTACATTGGAATAAAAATCGTGGAACACAAATGACAAAGGATAATAAAACTTGGTCAAAAGAAAATTATGCAACAATATCTAGTGCTACGTATAATAATGAAAAATTATATGCTGTTGTCGACTTTTCGTTACCTTTTGAAACAAATGAAGCTGAGCATGGCATATATGAAATAGACGTTCAACAAAATAATGAAAAGTTATTGGTAAAGGATGCCTTGCAGATGAATGTGAAAGGGGATACTTTTTATTATTTAAAAAAGGATGGAGTATATAAGAAGAAAATAAATGGTGGAAATGAAAAAGTAATTTATAATAAAGCGTTTGAACCAACTAAATCCTATTTATATTTTGTAGCAGGAGATATGTATCTCTATACGGATAATGGAACTATCATGAATTTGGATACAAAGAAATCAAATGAAGTAAAAGATAAGAAGCTAGCAGATAACGTTATGTTACAGAAAGTATGGAATGCACAGAAGGAACTGACTAATGTTCAAATGGCTGCACTAACAGGAAACCCAAAACGAGTAGGGGATTTTTCATACGGGGAATTAGTGAACCCTATTTATAATAAGAAAGATAATTTAGAGACTACGCTATCTACGTACTTCTCAAAATCATTTATAGCAGAGTATATGAAGAGTAAATATATTAAAGAGTTAAATGGAAAAATGCACTATGCTATTGGAGATCCAGGGTCAAAAGCAGCAACTAAATTTACAAAAATTATTTCTGCTGAGTTAAAGGATGGGAAAATAAAAGCGCAGGTTGAAACGTATAATGACTATGATAATGTAACGGAAACAGTAGAAGTTGAATTTATTTATGAACATAATCAATGGGTTATTAATAATATGCCACGTTTTGGTTTAAGTTAAAAAAACCACCAAGCATTTTGCTTGGTGGTTTTGTATTAGGATTCTAATTTTTTCGCACGTCTTAATAATAAGAGAAAGACAATGACGAGGAAACCGAGTATAAGGAAGAATCCATATTGTTTTATATAATCTATTATGTCACTTGCGCTTGTTGGTTTTTCAACGTGAATGCCGTCTTTATTAGTAGTGATATGAATATCTTTCATTTTCACTTCATTTGTTTCTTTTTGTAAATCAATCCATTCTATATTTGGAATACTTTCTAGATCCTTTAGTACTTCTTTTAATGGTTTTACACCTAAGTAAGGATGATAGAATGCACCAATAACTCCATCGGATAATTTGGCAACAGATACAGCATTTGCTTTCATTTTAGCAATAGCGTGTGGTTTATCTTCTTCGATAAATCCAACTGTTTCAGGCATTAATTTCATGCCATGTAAAAATGATGGTGTACTTCTGTATGCAGGAGAGTGCATAGATTTCCAAGTTGTGTCACTTAACTGTAGTTGTCCTACATAAGTTGAAAAGTATCTTGATAATATTTCATATCCTTTTTGAGACATCGTGTAATGAGGTGCTTCAAATGCGACCGGATATAGTTTGGCATCTACAAGTTCTTGAATGCCTTTTTCAATATGATCAGTCGTATATTTTTCTTCAAATTCTTCCCCTTTTTTTACGTATGTATTATATGCCTCTATATTAGGGAAATCATCTTTTGTTTTTGGTTTTTCATGCTTCGGTTGACGAATTGGTTGGTCTGTTTTTACGTCCCAAAATTCAAAACCTTCACCAGTTTCACTATCATAAAATTGGTGAGTATAACCATGCATAATAATTGCTGCACCATCATCTTGCATAGAGCGTAAAAGATCGACTAGTTCAGGTTTATCTTTTAAATGTAGTGTTTTACCTGTTTCTGGATCCGTATATACAGGAATAACAGTGATCATGTATGGCATCTTTTTCTCTTTTAATAATTCAGCAATTTCTTTTAATTGATTTATATCTGCGGCTGGATGAACGTCTTCAAGACGTAAATAAGCTTCCACTTTATTTTTCGTTGGCTTTTGTTCAAAGTAAGAAAATAACATTTCGCCGACGTAATGAGACATCCAATCAAAAAGATGTGGTGTAGCAACGTAGTAAGATGTTTCATGCTGAACGATTAATGGATTCTTGCTATTTGAACTTAAAGCGTTAGCAAGAACAGTTCCGTTTGTATCAAACGATTGAATCAAACGTTCTTCTTCTAGAGTGTTTTTTAATTTATTACTTGGATATTCGATTTTATTAGCTCGTATATCATCATCCTTTAGGGTAATGAAAGAAAAGCGATTAGATAATTGTTCAACATTTTGTCCTAGAACTAATACCGGGCCGGAGAAAGTTTCTAGAAGTTGCTTTGCTTCAGTAGAAAGCTCTTCTTTTTGTTCACCGATATAGACGATATGTGTATAAGAGGATGAATGAGTGAGTTCATTAGCCTTGTTTAAACTTTTCGTAGTTATATCGTTTGTAAAATGGCCTAATTGAGTATTAAGGATTTGAATATTACTTGTAATCTTATCGTCTTTTGTACTATATAAAACAAGTACTTTTGGTTTTGATGACGTTTGTGCAGAGATGTGGATAGGTATAAGAAGTAAAATACTGAACAAGAGTATTATGCACTTTTTCATTTTGTCTGCTCCTATTCTATATGTAGAGTTCAATTTAAAATTATATACAAGAAATACGTTGTAGTCTATGAAAGTTACATTTTTTCACGTATTTACCAGCTGTTTTTTCACAAAATCGGTCTAAAGCATGATGATAATATGTATAGTTATTTGCTATGATAAAAGAGTAAGAGAATGATAGAATGTGGGTAATTGTAAAGGGAAGAAGGCTGAAAGGGGACAAATTTCAGCGGAGAAAGAGGTAGAGGTAGTGAAGAAATTCTTTGTAGGATTTTTAGTTGTTCTTGGAGTGTACTTATACTTCCAAGGAAAGTCTGAAGGAATGGGCAAATTAGTAAATGAGACAAGCTATGTTGACTCAGAAGAAGCAAAACAGATGAAACAAATTATTATAGAGGAAGCAAAGAAAGTCAATCTTCCAGAATGGATACCTCTTACAATTGCCGAACATGAAAGTCGATTAAATCCAAGAAGTGTTGGAGATAACGGAACTTCATTCGGATTGTTTCAATTGCATCGCGGTGGTGGACTTGCACCGGATCATTTAACGGATGACGAGCTGAAAGATCCACGTACAAATGCGCAAATTGCAATGCCGCATTTAATGAAAGGATATAAGCGCGGGGTGCAAAAAGGTTTGACGGATTTTGCATTATTAAAATATATAGCAAATACATCTGGATGGCCAGGGAATTTAGGGCCAGAGTGGACGGATAATAATATGAAGTATAACATCGGATTAGAAGATGTGTACTATCGAAATAAAGGTGTAATTAAAGAGTAGGTTTTTGATACCTACTCTATTTTTTGTGGATAATCGCGTCGTTTTGTTTTGTGAAATACGCTGCTAGTTGTATTTTTACGTCTTCTAGTTTGGTGGAAACTTGCGGTATTTTATATCCTACATATAACGGTGAAACGACAAATCTAGGAACAACTTTACAAATGATTTTTCCGTTTAAGTAATAGAAGAATAAGTTATAACTACTACATCCTTTATGGAAATCTGTCAGTATGTAACGTACAGTTTGCTGAATATAAGTTGCTAGTTCATCTATGCATCCAATATCTTCGATAATGATATTAAATTCAGTAAAACCGATAATAGGACGATCTGAGATATTGAGTTCAATGTGTTCGTTCTTTTGAACAATTACGCCTTGGAAGTTGTCGTGTTCTACGTTATCGAGGTAGTTTACATATTTCATTCCAATAATCTGCATGTGTGCATGATGCAAACTTCCACCTGAGAATGGACCATGATTTTTGTATAAAATTACAGATGTGAATTCTTCATTCTTCTGTAAATCTAACCAATGTTTAATGGAGAAACGAATTAGCGATTTCATATGTTCTTCTGTATATGTCGCAATATGGTCTTCACAATTATCTGTTTCGATTAGCACCGTTTGAAATGTATCTTTTAATGTAGGAAATTTGTTTTTTAGCCAAATAATTGAGCCCTCAATTGCTAAAATATCCGTTAAATTTTCTCTGTCACAAAAAGGACATGCAGCGCTTCTATTCCGGATGCTTTCTGGTTTTTGTTTGCCAATATCGTTTAAAAAGTATAGTTGTTGTGTATCCATTTGTATATATGCCCCTTTAAAATATGTGTAAAAATCCCGCTTAATACATTCGGGATAAGGAGAAGAAAATCCTTTAAAGGGAATATAAAAAATAAAAGACAAGATATCCTCATTAAGATAGGGTACCTTGTCTTTTATTTTTTCTTTAATAATGTGTATGGATAATATAGCTCGTTTTTATTATACTTCTTTTCTCTATTTTTTATTGTGTATAAGGCAATTGCTGTACTTGCGATTACAAAAATGGCTTTCTTCATATTCACATACCCCTTTTTATTGTTGGTTTAATTCTTGGCTAACTGCTTTTGCATCAACTAGAGCGTGTAAAATCATTTTTACCATGTTCATCATATTCTTTCACTCCTTTTTATAGTTCATTTAGTTCTTTTACAACTGCTTGTCCGTTCACTAATACCTCAAAGATTGCTTTTATGATTTCTTTCATCATGATTGTTTCCTCCTTTTGTTGTCTCTTTTGTTTACATCTTTATTGTATAGGGAGGCATCTTTTCGTACTATCGCTTTCCATTACGTGAACATAACAGTTTTGTAAGATTTGATGTCACTTATTGAAATGTTTAGTCTATCTTCATTATTTTCAGAAAAATGACTATTCAAACATGAAATGGGAAAGTATAATAAAGAAGTAAGTATTAAATTCCGTACGAAAGAGGTGAATGAGATGAAACGTTCTTTAGCTGCACGTGCCAAATTTTTAGATTTTATCTATTTTTGTCGTGCGATTTTTCATGATGTAGTTGTTAACGGGATACGTCTGTCCTTTTTTAACAATTGCATAGTAGCTATAGAACGATAGAAATCTCTTCACCCATTTTTAATAAACGTGTGAAAAGGGAGCTATTTAGCTTCCTTTTTCTATGCCGAAAACCATGGGGAATGTTTCTTTCCCATGGTTTTTTATATTGAAAGGAGTACGGAAAATGACAATTTGTAGTGTAAATAATGTAACGAAATCTTTTGGTGGAAACATCATATTTGAAAATATATCGCTTGAAATAAAGAATGGTGAACGTGTTGGATTAGTTGGTCGTAACGGTAGTGGGAAGACAACAATCTTTCAGCTTTTAACTGGAATGGAAAGTTTGGATGCAGGGGCCATTCATATGAAGAAAGGTACACGTATTGGTCATGTGGCACAAATTCCGAAATTTGATGAGAGTATGACTGTATATGAAGTATTGAGTTCCGCTTTTAAAATAGAAAAGGAATTAGAAAGAGAAATGCGTACTTTAGAAAAAGATATGGCGGAAGAACAGGAATCTTCTGTTTTACAAAAATTAATGGAAAGATACGGAATCATCCAAGAAAAGTTTGCGTTTCTTGGTGGTTATGAAATCGAAGCGAACATTATGAAGGTAGCAAATGGTTTACAGGTGACAGAACTATTCCCACGATCATTTGTGGAGATAAGTGGTGGGGAGCAAACAAAAGTAAGCCTTGCATACATGCTGTTGCAGAAACCAGATTTACTTTTATTAGATGAACCAACCAATCATTTAGATTTATTTGCAGTCGAATGGTTAGAGCAATTTTTAAAAGAATACAACGGAACAGTTATGATTATTTCACATGATCGCTATTTCCTTGATGAAGTTGTAACGAAGATTTTTGATTTAGAAGATGGAGAGATTCACGTGTATCATACAAACTATTCTCGGTTTGTTGAAGAGAAGGAAGAAAGGTTGCTTCAGGAGTTTCAGGCTTATCAAGAACAGCAAAAGAAAATAAAGAAAATGAAAGAAGCAATTAAGCGACTGCGTGAATGGGCAAATCAGGCGAATCCTCCGAATGAAGGATTGCATAAGAGAGCGAGAAGTATGGAACGTGCACTGGAACGTATGGAGAAACTAAAGAAACCTATTTTAGAACCAAAACAAATGGGACTTCAGTTTGAAGGGCAAGAGAGAAGTGGAAAAGATGTTGTTGTAATGAAAGAAGTGAGTAAAGGATTTGCTGAACATCTTTTATTTAACGAAGCAAATTTACATGTTCGTTTTCAAGAGCGTGCGGCTATCGTTGGTCGTAATGGTACAGGAAAGACAACGCTATTAAAGTTATTATTAGAAGAAATAGAACCAGATGCTGGAGAAATTCGAATTGGAAGTAGTGTGAAAATCGGTTATTTATCCCAGCATGCGTACGGAAATATGAAGAGTAATGTATTGGAGGCTTTCAGGGAATGTGTAGCTGTAACAGAGGGAGAAGCGAGACATATATTAGCTAAGTTCTTATTTTATGGTCCAGCGGTGTTTAAGAAAGTAACGCAACTGAGCGGTGGAGAAAAAATGAGGTTAAGACTTGCACAACTTATGTATCAAGATATCAATTTTTTAATTTTAGATGAGCCGACAAATCATCTCGACATTGAATCAAGAGAAGTTTTAGAGGAAGCTCTTGAACAATATAATGGGACGATTTTAGCTGTTTCACATGATCGTTATTTTTTAAATAAGTTATTTGAAAAGACGTATTGGATTGATGAGTGTAAATTATTTGAGTTTGCAGGGAACTATGCATGGGCGCGTCAAAAGTGGGAGGAAAAGCTCGAGACACAAGTAATAAAGCAGCAACGCCAAGGAAGAAAAAGTGTTGAAACAGTCTCTGTAAAAAAGAAAGAAGTTAGGAATATTGAGGAGATTGAAACCGAATTAATGCATGTTGAAGAAGATATATATACACTTGAGTGTAAGATGGAACATGTAGTTGATGTTGAAATGCTTGAACAGTTGTATGAAGAAAAAACGAAGAAAGAGTTGTTACGAGCGGATTTATATAATGCTTTAGAGAATATCATGGAGTAAAGAGATTAGAATGAAAGAGCAAGTTGTTTTCTCATGTTTTGAGGGGGGCTTGCTTTTTTTTGTGTGTAAGGAAAGAGAAGTAATTGGTATAATTTTCTTGTTATTATAATGAAGAGATGCACTTTAGGTTATTAAAATGTGAGGAGAATTTTATGTTAGGATACGCGCGAATTATTACAATCGTCATGATTTGTTTTGTTTATGCAAACCATGTTTCACGTGAAACAGCATATTTGCAATTTTTTGTAGGTACAGCACTTTTTATTTATATTGTGAATCATATTTTGCTAGTAAAAGTGAATGGAGGTAAAAAACTTGGTTTTTATACACTATTAGCAAATGGGATAGTCACAGCTTTATTAGGTTTTTTATTTCCCGAGACATGTTTATATTTAATTATATTTGGAATTGATGCAGTAGGGCTATTTATTCATGAGTTTCGTAGAAGCATGACGTACTTTTTTATTACTTTTTTCTTTCTTTGTTGGTTTATAAATATATTACATGCGTATCAACATACAGGTAGTTTAGAATTGGAGAGTAATTCCATTAATTTTATGTTCATCGTTTTTAGTGCTTTAGCTGGAAGCTTAATAAAAAAACTTACAGCTGCTCGGAAAATGGTAGATGAACAATATGAGGAATTGACATTGTCTCATACAGCTCTAAAAGAAGCGCATGAACAATTACGTCTATATGCCAAAGAGGTAGAAGAATTGACAGCCGTTCGAGAGCGAAATGATATTGCCCGAGAAATTCATGATACTGTCGGTCATAATATGACAGCCTTACTTGTCCAATTACAACTGGCAGAGGCTTTGTGGAAACAAAAGTCGGACGCTACGGAAGAGGTTTTACATACATGTCATGGGCTAGCCAGGAAATCACTTCAAGAGGTGAGAGCGTCTGTACATGCCTTAAAAGAAGAAGGTAAACTAGGGAACATAATAGAGAATATGCGTGAAATGTTACATGGATATTCTAAAGCGACGAAAGTACAAGTATCGTTTCAATTACAAGGAGATCCGGTTGTGATTCCGCTGTCACTACAACCTACACTGCTCCGGGTTATGCAAGAGTCTTTAACAAATGCAAAGCGGCATGGCAAGGCGAGCTTATGTGAAGTGAGTTTAACTTGTTCGGCGAAACAAGTTAAACTATGTATTTTGGATAATGGCGTGGGAGTTAACGAGGTAAGCCCAGGTTTTGGTTTACTTAATATGAGAGAACGAGTAGAGGAACATGGTGGAACTATTCAATTTGAGAGTGAGATAGAAAAAGGCTTTCGGTTACAGATTGAATTTCCACTTCAGGAGAAAACGTGGTTAATAGGGGGAACTGTATGATTCGGATTATGATTGTTGATGATCAATCACTCATTCGTGATGGTTTAGCGATGTTATTAAATTTACGTCAGGAACTTGAAGTAGTGGGAACTGCTACAGATGGAGACGAAGTGATACAAAAGGTGAAAGAGTTACATCCTGAAATTATTTTGATGGATATTCGGATGCCCCGTATGAATGGTGTTGAAGGAACACGTTTAGTTAGAGAACAGTTCCCTCATATAAAGGTACTTATGTTGACGACTTTTAGTGATAGTGAGCTTATCTTTGAAGCATTGGAGCAAGGAGCAAGTGGTTATTTATTGAAGGACATGGAGACAGATGCAATCGCTCAAGCAATTTTAACGGTGCATAGTGGAGGGGCTGTGCTTCCTCAGGATATAACAGCGCAAATCATAAAAGAATTAAAAAAGACAAAAGTAGCAGTAGAGTGCACCACACCAGAACAATTAGCGCAATTAACTGAGCGAGAAGTAGATGTTTTAAGGGAAATTGGACTTGGGTTAAATAATAAAGAGATTGCGGAAAAGTTATTTATTACAGAGGGAACTGTTAAGAATCATGTTTCTAATTTAATTAGTAAGTTAGAACTGAGAGATCGAACGCAAGCAGCCATATACGCAGTAAGGTATGGCATCACGATGTACACATGACTTTTGGCATATATAAGTGTGAAAAAGCAGCAGAATTTGCTGCTTTTTTATTTTGTATTTCTATCTCAAGGATGATGGAGAGAAGAAGAAATTTTTCTACAATGAAAGTGTAGATGAATGCAAAGGGGCTGAATCAGTATGTTAGTCATAGATCATATTACGAAATCATTTGGTAAGAAGGAAATTATAAAGAATGTTTCTTTTGAGGTGAAGAAAGGGGAAACATTTGGATTACTTGGTCCAAATGGTGCGGGAAAATCAACGACGATATCAATGATTTGCGGGTTAATTTCATACGACAGTGGTGATATAAAAGTTGGTGGGAAATCAGTAAAAGAATATCCATTAGAGGCGAAAAAGAAAATTGGTATTGTTCCACAAGACATTGCGCTCTATCCAACACTTTCAGCGAAGGAAAATTTGGTTTTTTGGGGAAAAATGTACGGTTTAAATGGGAAAATTGCAAAAGAACGAGCGGAGGAAGTATTAGCTTACGTCGGTTTACAGGACCGTGGAAAAGATAAAATTGAAACATTTTCAGGTGGAATGAAAAGGCGTATTAATATTGGTGCAGCACTTATGCATGAGCCAGAGTTGTTAATTATGGATGAACCGACAGTTGGGATTGATCCGCAATCGAGAAACCATATTTTAGAGACTGTTAAAAAGTTAAATGAAAAAGGGATGACAGTTATTTATACGAGTCATTACATGGAAGAAGTAGAGTATTTATGTGAAAGAATTGCAATTGTTGATCATGGAAAGGTAATTGCATTAGGAACGAAAAGGGAACTATGTAATCGCCTGGCGGATGGGTTTATAGTGAGATTGCAATTAAATCGTTATAGTACGGAACTGCTACAAAAGTTGAAAGCACTCTCTGTTGTTGAACGAATTATTTTTGATGAAGATAATAGTACGATTGATATTGGGCTAAATGGTGGTGAGTCCATTGGTACAGTTGTGTCAGTAGTTGTGGAGAACAACGCTCAAATTTTAAAGCTTGAAGTGCAAGAACCGAATTTAGAGGCACTCTTTTTACAATTAACAGGACGTTCACTTCGTGATTAAGGAGGTTAGTGCGAGATGAAAAGTTTTATTATTGCATGGAAAGATTTAAAAATACGTTTAATTGATCGGCGCGGATTTATGATGATGTTAATTATGCCGCTTTTATTAACAGCGATTTTAGGTTCAGCGTTAAGTAATATATTTGATAATGGTGGACTACCCAAAACAGTGATTGGCTATTATCAAGTAGGAAATGATGAGTTTGCAGATGTCTTTCAAAAAGACGTATTGCAATCTAAAGAATTAAAAGATGATGTGAAAGTAAAGATAGTTAATTCTCAGGAAGAGCTTGAAGATATGTTAAAGGAAAAGAAAATCGATGTGGGAATCGTCATCCCGAATAAATGGAGCGAACAAGTACAAGATGGAAAATTAAAAGAACCAAAGGTGTTTATAGACCCATCAAAAGATATACAAGCGAAAATCGCTGAATCAATGGTCCGCTCTTTTTCAGAGCGTGTTCAAACAGTTGCGGTATCTACTAAAAGTGTTGTGACGGAATTAGCAAATTCTCAGCATAGTAATGTGGAACAAGTTGCAAAAGAAGTAAGTGGAGATTTACAAACAGTAGCAACTTCGGGTGCATATAACATTGAAAAAGGAACGATAGGTAAAAAAACAGTTGCAGCGATGCAATATTATGCCGCAGCGATGTTAGTCATGTTTTTACTATATAACATAACAGTAGGTGCAAAGTCAGTTGTAACAGAGCAACGAACTGAGACGTTGGCACGTTTGTTCAGTACACCGACGAGTTCATTTTCAATTTTATTCGGGAAGTTTTTAGGTACATTATTATTTGCTTGTATACAATTTGGGATATTTATAGTTGCTACACACTTTATGTTTCATGTGGAATGGGGCGGAGACTTATCTCAAATAGTAGCGGTGGGAATGTCTTATGCAATTTGTGTTTCGGGTTTATCTATGTTAATTGCCGCTTTTATTCGTGAGGAAAAAACGGCAGATGTAATGGGAGGAATCGGTATTCAAATACTCGCTATATTAGGAGGATCGATGTTACCAATTTACGTATTCCCTGATACACTTCAAACCATTGCGAATGTTGCTCCGAATAAATGGGCACTTACAAGCTTTTTAAATATTATGTCGGGAACATCTTGGGATGTGTTACTCCCTGTTATTTTTAGTTTATGTGGTGCAGGAATTGTCTCCGTTATGATAGGGACATTACGTTTACGTACGAGATAGGAGGGAGAAATGATGAAGAAGGTTTGGGCACTTTGTTGGCTAGAGTTAAAACAAATTTTAATAAAACCACAAAGTTATATACTTATGTTTGGAATGCCTATTATTTTTACACTCATTTTCGGCGGACTTTTAGGTGGAAGTGGGAATAAGAAAGTAAATGTTAGCTTAGTAGATGAAGATGGTTCTGTATTATCTAGCAAGTATTACGAGGACATACAGAAAAGTGACTTAATTTCTATAGAGAAGGTAACGTATAAGGAAGGCAAACAGAAGATTGAAAACAAAAAATCATCCGGCATAGTTCTTATTCCGAAAGACTTTCAAAAGAATATGTTAGATGGAAGGGTAGAAAATATTCAGTTTCAAGCTAGTGCTGATTTTACTGGTGGAACTTCTGTAGAGCAAGTATTGGCAAGTGCATTAAAAAAAATGGAGATAGAAGTTAGTGCAGCGAGAGATTTTGAGAAGAAAAGTAACGCTTCGTGGGAACCTATGTATAAAGAAATCTATACAAAAGTAGAACCTGCTTCGATTCAAAAAGAATCAATTTCACATGATGATCAAAAGTTAAATAACGTTACAGGGCGAGCAGCGGGATTTTCAATTCTATTCGTTATGATTGTTATGTTAAGTGCGACGGGGACTATTTTGAAAGCTAGACAACTTGGTGTTTGGTCTCGTTTATTAGAAGCACCAGTTTCAAAAGTTCAAATACTAACGGGATATATCCTTTCATTCTTCTTAATAGGATGGATTCAATTTGGTGTTCTAATGATATTAACGAATTCCTTATTTAATGTGCAGTGGGGAAATTTGTTAGGGGTTATTATACTCGTTTCCGTATTATTATTAGCTGTCATTGGTCTAGCCTTATTATTAGCAAGTATCGTGAAAACAACAGAACAACAGTCTGCATTAGGTAATATCGTTGTGATTTCAACATGCATGATTGGTGGCCTGTATTGGCCGATTGAAATTGAACCAGCATGGATGCAGACGGCAGCAAATTTTGTTCCGCAAACTTGGGCGATGCGTGGCTTTACTGAGTTAATTGTAAGGGGAGGTACATTGGCAGATATAGGAGGATATATTGGTATACTCATTTTATTTGCAGGAGTCTTTTTCATAATTAGTTTAACAAGAATACGTTACGACTGAAAAAAACAGAGTTACAGCTTTACACGCTGAACTCTGTTTTCTTTTTGTGTCGTATCTTCCCTTGTTGAAATGATAATAGCAATCCCGAGCATCATAAAAAAAGCTAAAAAGAGGACGAACTTTGGGAAGAACGGGAATAGTAATAGCGCCCCGACTATCATAATTGTTAATAATACGTAGTGAAGGACGTATTGGAATAGGTTGTCCATGTTTTCGCCCCCTTTTTGGTAATTGGTTATTAGTATTCTATGTTTCATACGGAACGAATAGAAGTGAATTTTTAATTTTTTAATACGAAATAAAAGAGAACGGTTGACATGTTTAAAGGAAAGGAATAATCTTGAAATTAATTCATACTATTTTTATAGGAATAATAAATATAGTTGCAGAAAGGAGTCCTATGTTCCTACATCGTTAAAAATTAGGAAGGTAAAGGTGATAGTGCAATGAAAAATGTTTTTAAAGGAGCAATTGCTACATTTTTGAGTGTATCAGTATTACTAGCCGGATGTGGTCAAGAGGAAGCGAGTACAAACGAGGCCAGGAACGTCCCGAAAGTAAAAGATGAATTTATTCAGGCAAGCGACAAAGCAAAAAGTCCCGTAAAAGCAAAAGAAAGAAAAGATACTTTTGTAGTTGGAATGCCGAGTCCTGGAGGGATATTCCTTCCGCACTTTATGGAGAATGGATGGGATGGTAATATAACGCAAGCTATCTTTGCACCTCTTGTTGGACTCGATAAGGAAGGAAAACCAATTCCAATTTTAGCGAAGAAGTGGGATATTTCGGAGGATCAGCTTACATACACGTTCTATTTGAAAGATGGTTTAAAGTTTAGTGATGGATCACCACTAACTGCAGATGACGTAGCATTTACATTAACGCTATTACACGATCCAACTTATAGTGGAGCGACTGATATAAGTCAAACAGCAATAAAGGGTGGGCAAGCGTATAAAGAAGGAAAGGCAACCTCTATTGAGGGAATTCAAGTCATTGATCCGAAAACAATTACGATTACGACTGAAAAGGTAAATGCTCAAACACTATCATTAATCGGTGGAGAAGTTATATCTAAAGCTTATTACGGGAAAGAGTATAAACAAGGGCACCTAGAGTATTTAAAAGAGTTGTATGGAAAACCGATGGGAGCAGGAGCTTATAAGTTAGATAAATATATTCCTGGTCAAGAGGTTCGATTTGTAGCTAATGAAAATTATTTTGAAGGAAAACCGAAGATTGAGCACTTTATTTATAAAATTTCAAAAGGTGATACAAAGCTACAACAATTTCAAGCTGGGGAAGTAGATTATGATGGTTTTACGACAAACACGGAGACGATTGAACAGTTAAAGGATTTAGGTTTTGCCAATATTAATGTATATACAGGAAGCTCTTATGGTTACATTAAAATGAATTATAAGAAACCATACTTTAAAGATAAGCGTGTCCGCCAAGCATTTATTTACGGATTAGAGCGTCAAAAAGTTATTGATACGTATTTCCAAGGTTATGCTTCACTCGTTAATGTACCGATTACGCCAGTTTCTTGGGCGTATACAGAAGAAGGGATTAATAAATATGAGTATAACTTAGAGAAAGCAAAGAAATTATTGGATGAGGCTGGATGGAAAGTTGGTTCAGATGGAATTCGCGAAAAAGATGGCCAAAAATTGAAGGTAAGTTATTTTGCTTCTTCTGCAAGTAAAATAAATGATGTAATGATCCCGGTGATGAAAGAGGATTATAAAAAGCTTGGTGTAGAGTTTAATCCAGAATATATGGACTTTAATACGATGATTTCAAAAGTGATAAAAGGTGATTATGATTTAGCGATGGTATCTACGCCAATGATTGATGATCCGAGTGGAACGATTGAAGAGTTTGTTTCAACAAGTAAACGAAACTATGATGGATACCATAATCCGAAAGTAGATGAATTAGCGAAGCAGGCACTAGAAACATTAGATATTGAAAAACGAAAAGAAATTTATAAAAAGTTGTACCAGGAGTTAAGTGAAGATCCACCTGTAATCTTCTTAAATAATAGCAAGGTTGTGTCTGCACATCATGCGCGCATTCAAGGATTGCAAGAAGATAACTATAACGGTATCTTGTTAAGTTTACCTAAATTAAAGATAGAATAATAATTTTTGAAAAATTTTAAAAATATTTATTTAGAAAGAATTGACAAAATATAACGGAAGATATAAGCTAATAACCATAAAGTCTACCGGAAAGGTCGGAATAGGATTGTTACCCCTCAAAAACATCTATTTTTTTACGATTAAAACCGACTTTTCCGATTGGCTATAAATGTTGCTGTGGGAGGCATACATAAGGTAATAAGTTCAAAGGGTATCACTATTAAAAAGTTAGGGTGGGGACAATGAAGAAAAAGACAAAAAAATGGGCTGGTGTATTTTCGGTATTATTGAGTAGTTCGCTTGTGTTATCTGCTTGTGGGGGACAGGAAGATACTGCTTCTACGGAACCGGTTAAACAGCAAGATTTGAAAAATATAAAAATTGAAAAGATTGCTGCGAAAGATAAAACGAAAGTGCCAGATAAAGCGAAAAATCGAAAGGATACGTTAGTAGTTGGGATTAATAAACCAGGCGGCGTATTTTTACCATATTTCCAACAAAATGGTTGGGATGGAAATGTCACTTCAGTTATTTTTGCATCTCTTGTATCAACCGACAAACAAGGGAAACCAATTCCAGAATTAGCTGAGAAGTGGGACATTTCTTCTGATCAGTTAACATATACATTCCATTTACGTAAAGATTTAAAATTTAGCGATGGATCACCATTAACAGCGGATGATGTAGCGTTCACATTGACGCTTTTACATGATAAGGCGTATGAGGGTGAAGTAGACATCTCTCAATATGCGGTTAAAGGTGGTAAGGCATATAAAGAAGGAACAGCAACTTCAATTGAAGGCATTCAAGTTGTTGATCCACAAACAATTAAGGTTACGACTGAAAAAGTTAATTCACAAGCTATATTTGTTTTAGGTGGTACTGTGCTATCAAAGGCTTATTACGGAAAAGATTACAAACAAAATACAAGTTTGGATTATTTAAAAGAGTTGTATGGAAAACCGCTAGCTGCGGGTCCATATAAATTTGAAAAGTATATCCCAGGTCAAGAAGTTCGTTTTGTAGCAAATGAAAATTACTATGCGGGTAAACCAAAAATTCAAAACTTCATTTATAAAATTACTTCTGGCGATACGAAACTTCAACTATTCCAAACAGGTGAAGTAGACCATACTGGCTTAGGTACTGGTGACGAAGTTCTTGAACAGGCAAAGGCTTTAGAATTTGCAAATATCCAAATTGAAACAGCACCGTCATTTAGTTATATTTATATGAATAATAATAAGCCGTACTTAAAGGATAAGAAGGTCCGCCAGGCACTTATTTACGGATTAGATCGTAAAAAATATGTTGATACAGCGTTAAAAGGATACGGTACAGTAGCCAATGTACCAATCCATCCGACTTCTTGGGCTTATACGGAAGAAGGTGTTAATAAATATGAGTATGACAAAGAAAAAGCGAAAAAGTTATTAGATGAGGCAGGATGGAAAGTTGGCTCGGATGGAATTCGTGAAAAAGATGGTCAAAAATTAAAGCTTTCTTATTTTGGCCCAAGTTCGGCTAAAGATAGTGATTTATTAATTCCGATTGCGAAAGAGAATTATAAAGAGATAGGTGTAGAGTTTAATCCTGAATTTATGGACTTTAATACGATGCTTTCAAAAGTTAATAAAGGTGATTATGATTTAGCCTCTGTTGCTACACCAATTACAAGTGATCCAAGTGAAACAGTTGGTGAATATTTATCAGGTGCTAATGAGAAGAGTCTTGGTTATAAAAATGCAAAAGTAGATGAGTTAATTCAAAAAGGTATTGAAACTGTAGATATTGAAAAACGTAAACCAATCTATAAAGAACTTTATAAAGAATTAAGTGATGATCCACCAGTAATTTTATTAAACTATCGTAGAACAATTACTGGTTATAACGGGAATATAAAAGGAATTGATCCTGAGAAATACAATAGTATTAGCGCAAATTTACCAGTATTATCATTTGAAAAATAACGAGAAGAATGTGAAAGTAGAAGACATTTTTTCATTCGGTTAGAAATGTGCCGATTTGAAAAAATGTTCTTCTATTTTAAGCATTAGATTGGAGAGAAAAAGGGTGAAAACATATATTGTTCGCAGGTTGCTACAAATGATTCCTACACTGTTTGGAACATCAATTATTATCTTCTTCCTGTTCGCGCTTCTTCCGGGTGATTATATTGATTCAAATCCAAAGATTACACCGGAAAGGGCGGCTGAGCTTAGGGAATTGTATGGATTGAATAAACCAATTGTCGAACGCTATTTTCATTGGTTAGGTAATGCGTTGCAAGGAGACTTTGGTTTTTCGCTTCAATACCAAGAACCTGTAACGTCACTATTAAATAAGTTTATTTGGAATTCGTTTAGTGTGGCAGTTATTGCATTATTTTTCATTTGGCTAATTGCACTTATTATTGGCGTATTCTCGGCGACGAAACAACATTCTTTATTCGATAAACTTGTAACAATTGGTGTTTTTGCAGCAATGTCGTTTCCTTCTTTTTTTATCGGTTTGTTTTTAATTAAAGTGTTTGCAGTTGATTTTAAGTTATTACCGATAGGTGGGATGATTGATGTTGGTAGTAATTCAACAGGGTTTGCTTATGTAATAGAGGTAGCAAAGCATATGATCTTACCAGTATTTATCTTGACTCTTCTAGGTGTAGGTTCATTAACTCGTTATTTTAGAACTAGTATGTTAGAAGTTGTAAGGCAAGATTACATACGAACCGCACGAGCAAAAGGTTTAAAAGAGAAGATCGTTATTTATAAGCATGCATTAAAAA
Source organism: Bacillus cereus group sp. Bc061 (assembly GCF_027715825.1). Taxonomy (NCBI): domain Bacteria; kingdom Bacillati; phylum Bacillota; class Bacilli; order Caryophanales; family Bacillaceae; genus Bacillus; species Bacillus cereus group sp. Bc061. The sequence goes on along the minus strand of NZ_JAQFTZ010000013.1, from coordinate 26,429 downwards.
ATGCGATTTTACCGGCGATTACTTTATTAGCATTTGAATTACCAGGTTTATTTTCAGGAGCGATTATTATTGAACAAATCTTTAACTGGCCAGGTATTGGTAACATTCAATTAGAGGCACTTAATTTCCGTGATTATACAGTATTAATGGCATTTACGATGTTTCTTTCTTGTTTAACAATTGTTTCAAACTTTTTAGCGGACATTGTATATGCAGTTGTTGATCCACGTATTCGGTTGAAGTAAGGAGGGGAATGGGATGGAAACTATTACAGTGATTACAGAAAAAAAGGAGAAAAAGAGAAGAAAAAATGAATCATCACCGTGGCGACAAGCTCTTAAAAAAATAAAGAAAAATAAGATGGCACTAGTAGGATTGTATGCATTAATTTTTATGTTTTTATTTTGTTTTATAGGACCATTTTTTTCGCCGTATGCATCAGGAAAAATACAAGTTACGTTAATTAACAAACCACCTAGTTTTTCTCATTGGCTCGGTACAGATCAATTGGGAAGAGATATTTTAACGAGGCTTATGCAAGCAGGACGAATCTCATTAACGATTGGCCTGGCTTCTATGGTTTTATCAGTGATATTAGGAGCTGTATTAGGGGCTATTGCAGGATTTTATCGCGGCATCGTTGATAATATTATTATGCGTCTTGCCGATATTTTAATGTCGATGCCAGGATTACCGTTACTTATTATAATGGGAGCGATTTTATCAGAGTGGAAAGTACCATCTGATTATCGTCTATATGTCATTATGATTATTTTAAGTTTAGTAGGATGGCCAGGACTTGCTCGTCTTGTGAGAGGACAAATTTTAACATTGCGGGAGCAAGCATTTATGCAAGCAGCAGATGTATTAGGATTAAAGGATTCTCGAAAAATTATTCATCATTTAATTCCTAATGTCTTTCCGTTGCTTATTGTTGTAGCAACTTTGGGCGTGGCTGGATCTATTTTAAGTGAGTCCGCACTAAGCTACTTAGGTCTCGGCGTTGTCCCACCTACACCATCATGGGGGAATATGATTAGTGCAGCGAACTCATTAATTGATTTTCAAAAGCGCCCATGGTTATGGATTCCGCCTGGTTTTGCAATCTTTATAACAGTTGTATCCATTAATTTACTTGGTGATGCACTTCGTGATGCGTTAGATCCAAAGATGAGACGGTAGGTGAGGGAATATGAGTAAAGCAGTAGTAGAGCTAAAAGATTTACAAACACACTTTCAGACAGAAGAAGGAACAGTAAAAGCTGTGAATCATGTTAGTTTTTCTGTTCGAGAAGGTGAAACTGTTTGTGTTGTAGGTGAATCTGGTTGCGGGAAAAGTGTAACGGCTTTATCTATTATGGGACTTATTGCTGAATCAGGTAGTGTAGTAGGCGGAGACATTTTATATGAAGGAAAAAGTCTTTTAGGAATGAAAGAAAAAGAGCTTCGTAGTTTACGAGGGAATGATATTGCGATGATTTTCCAAGAACCGATGACATCGCTAAATCCAGTCTTTACTGTAGGGGAACAAATTGTAGAGACGTTAAGGGAGCATGAATTACTTAGTAAAAATGAAGCATATAAGAAGGCGATTGAGTTAATTCGTAAAGTCGGCATAGCTCGTGCGGATGAAATCGTCCATTCTTATCCACACGAACTGAGCGGTGGTATGTTACAACGTATTATGATTGCTGTTGCACTTAGTTGTAATCCTAAGTTATTAATTGCTGATGAACCGACAACGGCTCTTGATGTTACGATTCAAGCTCAAATATTAGATTTATTAAGGCAAATAAAAAAGGAATTTAAAACATCCATTTTATTAATTACACATGACTTAGGTGTCGTAGCGGAAATGGCTGATTATGTTGTCGTTATGTATGGCGGGAAAGTTATTGAAGAAGCACCGGTACTAGAAATATTCCAAAATCCGAAACACCCGTATACGAAAGGTTTGTTAAAATCAAAACCAGTGATGGGAAAACGAATAGATAAACTATATTCTATTCCAGGGCAAGTTCCTAATTTAGTTGGTTTGGATGAGTTTTGCTACTTTAGCGGCCGTTGTGAGCATTGTATGGAAATATGTAAAGAAGAAGCGCCAAGTTTGAATGTACATGATGAGAATCATAAAGTTGCTTGCTGGTTATATGAGGAGCGTGCGAAACAATGAGTGAACCATTATTAGAAGTAAAAAACTTAAAAACATATTTTCCAATTAAAGGCGGCATATTTAGTAGAACGGTTGGACATGTAAAAGCAGTTGATGGAGTAAGTTTTACTATTAATAAAGGTGAAGTATTCGGCCTCGTTGGTGAATCGGGAAGCGGAAAAACAACGATAGGAAAAACAATTTTACGTCTCGTCCAAAAAACGGAAGGGGAAGTGAAGTTTAAAGGGCAAGATGTTCACTCTTTATCTAAGGAAGAATTGAGAAAACATCGTCCTAATATGCAACTTGTCTTCCAAGATCCATTTAGCTCATTAAATCCGAGAATGAGAATTGGGGAAGCGCTTGGTGAACCGATGTTAGCTCACGGATTAGCGACGAAAGAAAGTGTTCGTGAAAAAGTGACAGAAGTATTAGAGTTATGTGGCTTAGCCCCATATCATATTGATCGGTACCCTCATGAATTTTCGGGTGGACAACGCCAACGTATCGTTATTGCAAGAGCTATGGTATTAAACCCAGAATTTATTGTAGCTGACGAACCTGTGGCAGCATTAGATGTATCTATTCAAGCACAGATCATTAATTTATTTAGTGAGCTACAGGAGAAAAAGGGATTATCTTATTTGTTCATTTCACATGATTTAAGCGTAGTAGAGCACTTATGTACGAAGATTGGAATTATGTATTTAGGAACGATTGTGGAAACAGCGCCGCGTGATGAGTTATTTACGAATCCACTTCATCCGTATACGAAAGCATTGTTATCCGCTGTTCCAATACCAGATCCAACAGTGAAGCGAGAGAGAATCATACTAGAGGGTGACATTCCAAGTCCAGCGAATCCACCTTCGGGGTGTCGTTTTCATACACGTTGCCCGTTTGCAACAGATATTTGTAAACAAACGGTACCTGAATTTCGTAATGTTGGTGAGGAGCATTTTGTTGCTTGTCATCATGTATAAAAGAAAAAGACTCTTTCAAATAGAAAGAGTCCTTTTTTTATTTACTAGATGAAGTTTGTTTCAATACAAATTGTTCGATTGCATGAGCAACACCATGTTCATTGTTTGTTAATGTTACAACATCACATAGTTTTTTTACATCTTCTTCAGCGTTTCCCATTGCAACTGATAAACCAGCTGCTTCTAACATGGGTACATCGTTAAAATTGTCACCGATAGCAACTGTATCTTCAATTGGTATATTAAAATGGGCTGCCATTTGTTTCAGTCCATTTCCTTTATGTCCATTCTTGTCCATAATTTCTAAATTAGTAGGAGCAGATGCTGTAACCATAATATCAGTATCTTCTTGTAACATACTTAATAGCTGTGCGCGATGCCCTGCGTTAAATGTCAAAATAAAGAATTTAGATATTTCTAATTCTGGATTATTTACAACATCTTCTATTTTTTGGAAATCAGTAATTAAGTTTGATTTCTTTTGTTTTTCTGTAATTCTTTCAAGTTCCTCAAGCGTAACATCTAGTGCATGCTTATTTTCTTCGAACGCTTGCATAACTTGATCTTGCCATGTATATGGAGAATAAACTCCTTTATTTGTATATAGCTTATAAGGAAAGCCTTCAGATTCTAGTAATTTTGCAAGTTTGTACACTTTGTCGTTTTGTATACAACGCGAGTTAATTACTTCTCCATCCACATAAACAATTGCCCCATTGCTTGCTCCAACTGGAAGAGATAGTTTATACTCTTCCAATAATTTCAAAGCATCCTCTTTTGCACGGCCAGAACAAATCATGACAATATGACCAGCCTCTTTTGCAGTTTGGATAGCTTGTAAGTTCTCTTTGGAGATTTCAAGATTAGATGATAGTAGTGTACCATCCATATCTAATGCGATTAATTTCAAAATGACCACCTCTTTGTTCTTATTATACATAGTTATATAAAGGAAACATATAAACTTATCTTGGAAAGATTGTATTTTATCTCTCATGAACTATCAGTAAGAATTTGATAGATTCCACTTTATTAATGAAAGATTTATCTTACTTTGTAACAAAAGTAGAGGTAGGTGTAGGGATGTTTCGTTATATGACTGTAATATTACATGAATGTTACAAATATGGATTTAGTAGAAAATGCATTAAATCAAGGTTTTTGAAGGTGTTTATAAAAAAACGTAAAAAAAGTGTAATAAAATTTACGTAATTATATTGCAACGTAACAATAGTTATGTTACATTAATGTTACAAACGTTACGTTATTAAATTTAATGTAACGTCAACATAAAAACTATGAAATAAACATTTCTTAGAAATTACATATAGATAACTTATTAAAAAGGAGGATACATAATATGAAAGAGCAAGTATTACAAGTAACAAAAGGTGACTTCGTAGGATCAGCAAGTGGAGCAGTAGTATTAACAGCATTAATCGTATTCTTATCAAGCGTATTAGTATAATAGAAGTTTTGTAAAAAGAAAAAGAGAGGAGAATGCAAAATGAAAGAGCAAGTATTACAAGTAACAAAAGGTGACTTCGTAGGATCAGCAAGTGGAGCAGTAGTATTAACAGCGTTAATCGTATTCCTATCAAGCGTATTAGTATAATAGAAGTTTTGTAACAAAGGAAAAAAGAAGGGAGAATGAAAGATATGAGAGAGCAAGTATTACAAGTAACAAAAGGTGACTTCGTAGGATCAGCAAGTGGAGCAGTAGTATTAACAGCATTAATCGTATTCTTATCAAGCGTATTAGTATAATAGAGGTTTTGTAAAAAGAAAAAGAGAGGAGAATGCAAAATGAAAGAGCAAGTATTACAAGTAACAAAAGGTGACTTCGTAGGATCAGCAAGTGGAGCGGTAGTATTAACAGCATTAATCGTATTTCTATCAAGTGTATTAGTATAATAGAAGTTTTACATTATACAAAATGAAAGGAGAATGAGGAATATGAACGGTGAGCAAGTGTTACAAGTAACAAAAACAGATTTATTAGGATCATTAGGTGGAGCGGTAGTATTAACATCATTTATTCTATTCCTTGCAAAAGTATTAGTATGAGACATATAAATACAATCATTCAAAAAAAATAAAGACTCTAGCATATTAGTAAGTAATTAATATGTTGGAGTCTTTTTTATTTTTCTTCTATATATCCCTTCAAGTATGAATAGCCCCCTTTATTTTAAAGAGAAAAAAGTCGAATTTTATATGTAAGAAAAAAAGAGGAATTTGACAGAAAAGATAGAAAATTTTAAAGGTCAGAATTTGTTAGCTTGCTAACTAATTTCTATCAATTGATGTTGGAAGCGTTTTCGGTTGGTTTTAAGTATGAACCATTTAATCTATTTACAGGGGGATGAGGATTTTATGAAACAAAAATCTATGGATACGCTAGCTGCACAAATGGAGGACTTTTTTCCAGTACGTGATGTAGATCATTTGGAATTTTACGTAGGAAATGCAAAGCAATCAAGTTACTATCTTGCGAGAGCATTCGGATTCAAAATTGTGGCTTACTCTGGATTAGAAACTGGTAATCGTGAAAAAGTATCTTATGTTCTTGTGCAAAAAAATATGCGTTTCGTTGTGTCTGGGGCTTTAAGTAGTGACAATCGTATTGCAGAGTTTGTAAAGACTCATGGTGATGGCGTGAAAGATGTGGCATTACTTGTTGACGATGTTGATAAAGCATACTCAGAAGCGGTGAAACGTGGTGCCGTCGCAATTGCTCCGCCTGTAGAGTTAACAGATGAGAACGGTACATTGAAAAAAGCAGTTATTGGTACGTATGGTGATACAATTCATACGCTTGTAGAGCGTAAAAATTATAAAGGGACATTTATGCCAGGATTCCAAAAGGCTGAGTTTGATATTCCATTTGAAGAGTCAGGTTTAATTGCTGTAGACCATGTAGTTGGTAATGTTGAAAAGATGGAAGAGTGGGTTAGTTATTACGAGAACGTTATGGGCTTTAAACAAATGATCCATTTTGATGATGATGATATTAGTACAGAGTATTCAGCATTAATGTCGAAGGTTATGACAAATGGAAGTCGTATTAAGTTCCCTATTAACGAGCCAGCGGATGGAAAGAGAAAATCACAAATTCAAGAATATCTAGAGTTCTATAATGGAGCAGGTGTACAGCATCTTGCTTTACTAACAAATGACATTGTTAAAACAGTAGAAGCGCTACGTGCAAATGGTGTGGAGTTTTTAGATACACCAGATACTTATTATGATGAATTAACTGCACGAGTTGGAAAAATTGATGAGGAAATTGATAAGTTGAAAGAATTAAAGATTTTAGTAGATCGCGATGATGAAGGATACTTACTACAAATCTTTACGAAACCAATTGTAGATCGTCCAACTTTATTTATTGAAATCATTCAGCGTAAAGGTTCTCGTGGATTTGGAGAAGGAAACTTTAAAGCGTTATTCGAATCAATTGAAAGAGAACAAGAGCGTCGCGGGAATTTATAAAATTTATATCCACCAGCAATCATTCTTTTGCTGGTGGAAATTTCATTTTCATAAGGAGGAATTAGGATGAAATTCGTTACATTTCGTCTTCCTTCAAAAGAAATGCGAGCTGGATGGCTTGAAGGTGACAAAGTAATCGATATGAATCTTGCTAGTGGTGGAAAATTACCTTCTTCTATGTTCGCCTTTTTAGAGAAAGCGGATGAGTATGTAGAAGTGTTGCGTAATATTAATAATCCGGAAAAGGGCATATATTCTTTAGAGGAAGTGCAATTAGCAGCAGCGATTCCTAATCCGAGTAGTATTAGGGATTTTTATGCATTTGAACAGCACGTAAAAACGGCACGTAGCCGAAGAGGGTTAGATGTTGTACCTGAATGGTACGATATCCCGGTTTTTTATTTTACGAACCATCGTGCTGTAATTGGTCCAGATGATGTTGTAATTAGTCCGAAGAAATCTAAAAAACTTGATTATGAGTTAGAGATTGCTTGCGTAATTGGGAAAGAAGGAAGAAATATTTCTCGTGAGCAAGCAGAGGAATACATTTTTGGTTATTGTATTATGAATGATTGGAGTGCAAGGGACTTACAAGCAACAGAAATGAAGGTAGGACTTGGTCCAGCGAAAGGAAAAGATTTTGCAACTTCATTAGGAGCGTACCTTGTTACGAAAGAGGAACTAGATATTTATCGTAATGGTGACCGTTATGAGTTAGAGATGACTGCTCATGTAAATGGAAAGCTATTATCAAAAGGGAACTTTCGAGATATTTACTATACATTTGCTGAAATGATTGAACGTGCTTCGGAAGATGTTACGTTATATCCAGGCGATGTGATTGGTTCTGGAACAGTAGGAACAGGTTGTATTTTAGAACTGGGTACAGAAGAGTGGCTGCAAGATGGTGATGTGGTAGAGCTTACGATTACTGGTTTAGGTACATTACGTAATACGGTCAAAAAAGAAAAGGAAGCAGGTGATGAGCATGTTTTATCGTCACATGGGGGAGCTACCTCATAAACGACATGTACAATTCCGTAAAAAAGATGGATCACTTTATCGTGAACAGGTAATGGGAACAAAAGGTTTTTCTGGTACGCAATCTATTTTGTATCATCATTATATGCCAACGGAAGTAGGGCATGCGGCATTATCTCATTCTTGTCAGTTGCAGTATGAAGAAGATGTTGCTCTTTCTCATCGTCACTTTCGCACGAAAGAAAATAAAAAAAGTGGTGATGCAGTAAGCGGAAGAAACTTTATACTTGGGAATGAGGATTTATTAATCGGAGTAGTGAGCCCAACAGAAAAAATGGACTATTTCTACCGTAATGGTGATGGCGATGAAATGTTGTTTGTCCATTACGGAACAGGAAAAATTGAAACGATGTTTGGAACGATTCATTATCGAAAGGGCGATTATGTAACAATTCCAATTGGAACGATCTATCGTGTTATTCCAGATGAAGGAGAGACTAAGTTTCTTGTTGTAGAGGCAAATAGTCAAATTACAACACCGCGTCGCTATCGTAATGAATATGGACAATTGTTAGAGCATAGCCCGTTTTGTGAGAGAGATATTCGTGGTCCTGAAAAATTAGAGACGTATGATGAAAAAGGTGAATTTGTCGTAATGACAAAGTCGAGGGGATATATGCATAAACATGTTTTAGGACATCATCCGTTAGACGTTGTTGGTTGGGATGGTTATTTATATCCGTGGGTCTTTAATGTTGAGGACTTTGAGCCAATCACAGGTCGTATTCATCAGCCACCTCCAGTACATCAAACGTTCGAGGGTCACAATTTTGTTATTTGTTCTTTCGTACCACGTTTATATGACTATCATCCAGAATCTATTCCGGCACCGTATTATCATAGTAACGTGAATAGTGATGAAGTACTGTACTATGTAGAAGGTAACTTTATGAGCCGAAAAGGTGTGGAGGAAGGGTCTATTACACTTCATCCGAGCGGCATTCCTCACGGGCCACATCCTGGGAAAACAGAGGCGAGTATAGGGAAAAAAGAAACGCTTGAATTAGCTGTTATGATAGACACATTCCGTCCGCTTCGTATTGTAAAACAAGCACATGAAACAGAAGATGAAAAATATATGTATAGCTGGATTGAAGAGGGATCATATACTGTGAAATAAGTAAAAAAGGCATGCTCAATAACAGAGCATGCCTTTTTCATGGAATCGACATGTATAATAATACCAAAAAAAGTTATAGAAAGATATATAGAAAGAATGATAAAAATCGTGCATATTCATAAGAGTTTCTACTTATTTCGACAAAAGTATTGACTGGAAAAAGTACTATGAGTAAAATGAAAAAGCGAATTAAAAATTTTCAGAAAATTTAAAACTTGGAGGAGCATGCTATGAAGCAAATTTTTCAAAAGAAGCCTATTGCAAAGTTAATGCAAGAGAGTAAACAAAAGACGTTAGCAAGAACATTGGGCGCACTAGATTTAACGATGCTTGGAATCGGGGCAATTGTTGGAACGGGTATTTTTGTTCTAACGGGCGTGGTAGCAGCGAAACATTCTGGACCAGCTATTATATTATCATTTGCGATAGCCGCGTTAGCATGTGCCTTTGCTGCATTTTGTTATGCTGAATTTGCTTCTTCAGTTCCTGTCTCAGGCAGTGTGTACACGTACACATATGCGACGATGGGAGAAGTATTCGCATTTTTAATTGGATGGGACTTAATGCTTGAGTATTTACTTGCAACCTCTGCTGTGGCAAATGGTTGGTCCGCGTACTTCCAATCTTTATTAAAGGGATTTGGAATTCATATTCCTACCATTCTTTCCTCAGCCCCTGGTACAGGAAAGGGTGGAATAATTGATTTGCCAGCAGTTCTAATTATTTTAGTGATGACAGTTCTTTTATCTAGAGGTGTTCGTGAAAGTGCACGTGTAAATAATATTATGGTATTTATTAAACTAGCGGTTGTTCTTATTTTTATCTTTGCTGGTTTTAATTATGTGAAACCTGAAAACTGGACGCCTTTTATGCCATTTGGCTTAGATGGTGTAATGGCTGGAGCTGCTACAGTGTTCTTTGCATTTATAGGGTTTGATGCAGTTTCAACGGCAGCAGAAGAAGTGAAACGTCCACAACGTGATTTACCAATTGGTATTATTGCATCTTTATTAATTTGTACGGCTCTTTATATTATCGTTTCGCTTATTTTGACAGGAATTGTTCCATACGGGCAGTTGAATATATCAGATCCAGTCGCTTTTGCACTTCAATTTATTGGACAAGATAGTTTAGCGGGAGTAATTTCAGTAGGCGCAATTACAGGAATCACAACAGTAATGTTAGTTATGATGTATGGGCAAGTACGAGTTTCATATGCAATGAGTAGAGATGGATTGTTGCCGAAACGTCTTGCTAAAGTTCACCCGAAATTTAAAACACCGTTTTTAAATACGTGGACAACGGGAATTATTGCAGCACTTATTTCAGGATTAATAGATTTAAATGTGTTAGCGCATCTTGTAAATATGGGGACATTGTCAGCCTTTGCACTTGTAGCTGTAGCTGTTATTGTAATGAGAAGAACGCATCCTGATTTACCAAGAGCATTTAAGGCGCCGCTTGTACCATTTTTACCAGCGTTAACGGTAATTTTTTGTTTATACTTAATGCTTCAATTATCCGGGACGGCTTGGATTAGTTTTGGTGTATGGATGATTATCGGTATTGCGGTTTACTTCTTATATAGCCGAAAACATAGTGCTTTAAATAATAGTAAAGAAGAAGACGACGCAGCCAATTTATAAGTAGAAAAATCCATTCTAATTCTGTTAGAATGGATTTTTAATTTTGAAAATTTACATTCTTCTGAACTTGTTATAAGATAATTATTGTTGAACAAAAGGGGTGAAATAATGAAAAATACGTGGCGTGAGTTAAGGGAGATGGACCGTAACGTATGGATTCGATTTATTGGTGAGACGTTAAATGGAATTGCAATGATGATGTTGATGCCTTTTTTTGCATTATATTTAAAAGATAAGGTAGATTCATTATTACAGGTCGGAGTGATTATGGCACTGTCTCCAATTGCTGCCAGCTTTGGATCAATTATAGGGGGAAGAATTGCTGATATATATGGAAGAAAACCGATTATGATATTTTCGATGGCGAGCAATGCAGTATTCATGCTCGGTTTTTTATTTATAGAAGGATTTATTCCATATGCGATTTTATCTGTTTTTTTAGGATTAAGTAATTCGTTATTTCATCCAGCTGCATCAGCGATGGTTGCGGATGTAACGGCGCCAGAAAAAAGAACAGAAGCATATGGTCTATTGCGAATGGGGCACAATATAGGTGCTGCAATTGGTCCGATAATGGGGGCTTCAGTAGTTATGTTATCGAAGAACCTTGTGTTTATTATTGCCGCATCTACGATGTTATTTTATGCATTGCTTGTATTCGTCCTTATTCAAGAGACAATGCCAAAGAGTACGAATAAAGAAGGTGATACAGAAAAAGAATCAGGAGCAGTGTGGAAAATTGTATTGCGAGATAAGGCACTCATGATTTATTTATTAGCAGGTATCATTATTTCGATGGGATTTTCTCAAACAGAAGGCATGTTGCCACTGCACTTTGACAATGAAATGAAAGGTATTTTTGGAACTAACAATCCATATCCATATTTAATGGCTTTAAATGGACTATTAGTTGTGTTGTTCCAATTTCAAATTTCAAAATGGGTCACAGATAAACCTGTTGGAAAGACGATGTTATATGGTGCATGTTTGTTTGGGATTGGGTTATTTTTTATAGGGTGGTTACCGAAGTGGTTTGGAGGACTTGATACAAATGCTACGATTATTTTAATAACGTTACTGTTTGTATATGCCATATATACGTTAGGTGAGATGATTATGTCGCCTGTACAGATGACGTTTGTAGCGAATTTGGCTCCTGAGCATTTGAGGGGGACTTATATGGGAGCTGCAAGTTTGCAGTGGATTACAGGAAGTGCATTCGGCCCACTTCTTGGAGGTTTTTTATTAGACCGATTACTTGGCCACTTTTTATTTACAATTTTAGCTGTCGGTTGTGTAGTTGCAGGTATTGTATATATTTCTTTAGACCGTCTCGTTGAACAAAGGCAAAAAAGCACACTAACCAAACAATCTTCTTAATAATTAGATGACATACACAAAAAGGGGATTTCTACATATTTTAGGTACATAACTAGGTTGGATTGCAATTTTATCCCACTTTAATGGGCAGTAAGACCCCCACCTCAAAATTCAGCGAAAGCAAGGAATTTAGGTGGGGGTCGGGCTGCCCATTAAAGTCCGATTGGTTCAACTAATAATCAGTAGGGGATGAAGCCCCCCACTGATTAAAGTTTCACTTTATATATTTATCAAGAAAGTTAAGTGGAAAAAGTATAGAAAACCAATAAGTGGTGTCATTTAATTATTTGTGGAAGTTGCATTTTATTTCAAATAGGAACTACCTATTTTTATAAAAAGTGCTAAAATAGAAAAATGAAAACAATTGGTTAGGGTGATTTCAGTGACAAAAATTAAATTAGGTTTATTATATGGTGGAAAATCAGCTGAGCATCAAGTTTCGCTACAAACGGCTCTTGCTGCTATTAAAGCATTAAATCAAGATAAATTCGAGATTCATCCAATTTATATTACAGAACAAGGTCAATGGGTACGCGGTGAGCGTATTGAAGGTGAAGTAACAGATGTTGAAGTTCTAAAAATGAGCGGTGCAGAAAATGCGATTTCTCCGCTATCATTAAGCACAGAAATCATTCCATCTGCAAATGCTGAGGAAAATGCTATCGACGTTATTTTCCCATTACTACATGGACCAAATGGTGAAGATGGAACGGTACAAGGATTATTAGAATTAATGAATATTCCTTATGTAGGAAATGGTGTTCTAGCATCTGCTGCTGGTATGGATAAAGTTGTTATGAAAAACATTTTCGCAGAAGCTGGATTAAAACAAGCGAAATATGCATCATTCATTCGTAGCGGATGGGAAAAAGATCGTGAAACAGCATATGAAAAAGTAGAAGAAGTATTAGGATACCCTTGTTTCGTAAAACCAGCAAACCTTGGTTCAAGTGTTGGGATTAATAAGTGTAAAAATCGTGAAGAACTTGAGAATGCATTTGAAGAGGCATTCCAATTTGACCGTAAAATTATTGTGGAAGAAAATATCGTTGGACGTGAAGTAGAAGTTGGTGTACTAGGTAATGATGAACCGAAATGTTCAGTTGTAGGTGAAATCGTACCTAAAAAAGACTTCTATGATTATAAGTCGAAATACATCGATGGTGATACAGCGTTAATTATTCCAGCTGAAATGACAGAAGAAGAGTCTAATGTTATTAAGCGAGATGCGATTGTTGCATTCCAATCGTTAGATGGTGCTGGCTTAACGCGAGCTGATTTCTTCTTAACGAAAGATGGAGAAGTATATATTAACGAAGTGAATACGATGCCAGGATTTACGCCGTTTAGTATGTTCCCTCTACTATGGCAACATACTGGATTACCGTATCCGGAATTAATTGAAGAGCTAATTCGTTTAGCAATGGAGCGTCACGAAGAAAAACAAAAAATTAAATATACAATCTAACAAAAAAAGGAGGAGGCACTATTCGAAGGAATAGTGCTTCCTCTATGTAAGGAGTGTTTTTATGATAAATCGAACGTTAAAACAAGTAGAACAAATGACAAATGGTACGGGATTAGCACAGCAGTATGAGGGAATTACTATACAAGGAGTGTCTATTGATACGAGAAAAATCGAAAAAGGAAACTTATATGTTCCGATTCAAGGTGAACGTTTCGATGGACATGCTTTTGTAGATAAAGCTGTTGAAAATGGAGCTGTGGCGACATTATGGATGAAAGATGTAGCAAATCCACCTGAGAATCTTCCGGTTATTTTTGTAGAAGACACGCTATCAGCATTACAAATGTTAGCAAAAAACTATCGCGACCAATTGGATGTTAAAGTGATTGGTGTGACAGGTAGTAACGGTAAAACATCTACAAAAGATATTGTAACAAGTCTTCTTGCGACTAAATTCAAAGTTCAAAAAACAGAAGGAAACTTCAATAATCATATCGGGCTACCTCTTACTATTTTAAACTTAGAAGAAAATACAGAAGTAGCTGTATTAGAAATGGGAATGTCAAGCCGTGGGGAAATTGAATTCTTATCTAAGTTAGCTCGTCCAAATGCAGCTATCATTACGAACATTGGTGAAGCGCATTTAATGGACTTAGGCTCTCGCGAGGCAATTGCTGAAGCGAAATTAGAAATTGTGACAGGATTACAAGAAGGTGGAGTGTTCGTATATAACGGAGATGAGCCATTATTAACGAATCGTGTTCCTGAAATGAATTTAATAGCTGAAACAGTTACGTTTGGTGATGCTAGAGCAAATGATTACTATCCAACGACTGTAACGTTACAAGCAACTGGGACACACTTTAAAATGAATAGAGAAGAAAACATTTCATTCTATCTACCGGTATTAGGGAAACACAATGTGTATAATACGCTTGCTTCTATGGCAATTGCGAAACATTTTGGTGTAACGTGGGAAGAGATGAAAGAAGGTTTAGTAACACTTCAAATGACAGGCATGCGTATGGAAATTGTAAAAACAAATAGTGGATTAACAATTATCAACGATGCTTATAATGCAAGTCCAACAGCTATGGAAGCAGCATTCCACCTAATGAATGGTTTAGATGGATTCTCTAAAAAAATTGTTGTTCTCGGCGATATGTTAGAGCTTGGAGATCAAGAAGTACAGTTTCATTATGAGGTAGGTAAATTAATCGATCCAGCAAAAATCTCCTATGTGTTCACATATGGTAAATTAGGAGCTCAAATTGCTGAAGGAGCGAAAATTAATTTCCCTAACGAACGTGTAAAGGCTTATGATAATAAAGAAGAGTTAGTAAAAGAGTTGCAAGCAGTAGTCGATGCGAAAGATGTTGTATTAGTCAAAGCATCTCGCGGTATGAAATTGGAAGAAGTAATTACGATGTTGAAATAATTGGTGTATATAAATAGGGATGATAGCAACGAAAAAAGAAGAAACTTATAATAAGCGCTTACAGTAAATATAAAAAAATAAAAGTGAAGAAAAAAACTCTTAATATGAAAATAAGGTAACAGTTGGGTTTGCTTTTTACACATACAAAACTTATAATTGATAAAGTGTAATAACGTTTAGAAGTATTTTCGTGAAGAATATACGCCCGTTTATATACGTGAGCATTCAGGAAAAGGGCTTTTCCGCAAATTCGGAAAACGCCTTTTTTTAAATGATAAGTATAGGATAGAAAAGGAGAAGTAACATTGACAACATTTCGAGAATTAGGATTAAGTGATTCTTTACTGCAATCTGTTGAAAGTATGGGCTTTGAAGAGGCTACGCCAATTCAAGCTGAAACAATTCCACATGCATTGCAAGGTAAGGATATTATTGGGCAAGCACAAACAGGTACAGGGAAAACAGCAGCATTCGGATTACCACTATTAGATAAAGTGGATACACATAAAGAATCGGTTCAAGGTATTGTTATCGCGCCAACGCGTGAATTAGCAATTCAAGTTGGAGAAGAGCTATACAAAATTGGTAAACATAAACGCGTTCGTATCTTACCAATTTACGGTGGTCAAGATATTAACCGCCAAATTCGTGCTCTAAAAAAACACCCACACATTATTGTTGGTACGCCGGGTCGTATTTTAGATCATATTAACCGTAAAACACTTCGCTTACAAAACGTAGAGACAGTTGTTCTTGACGAAGCGGATGAAATGTTAAACATGGGCTTCATTGAAGATATTGAAGCAATTTTAACAGATGTGCCAGAAACACACCAAACATTACTATTCTCAGCGACAATGCCGGATCCAATCCGTCGTATTGCTGAGCGTTTCATGACTGAGCCTCAACACATTAAAGTAAAAGCAAAAGAAGTAACAATGCCAAACATTCAGCAGTTCTATTTAGAAGTGCAAGAAAAGAAAAAGTTTGATGTATTGACACGCTTATTAGACATTCAATCTCCAGAGCTTGCGATTGTATTCGGTCGTACAAAGCGTCGTGTTGATGAATTATCAGAAGCATTAAATTTACGTGGTTATGCTGCGGAAGGTATCCATGGTGATTTAACTCAGGCGAAACGTATGTCTGTATTACGTAAGTTCAAAGAAGGTTCTATTGAAGTTCTTGTTGCAACAGACGTTGCTGCACGTGGTCTTGATATTTCGGGTGTAACACACGTATACAACTTCGATATTCCACAAGATCCAGAATCATACGTTCACCGTATTGGCCGTACTGGTCGTGCAGGTAAAAAAGGTATTGCAATGCTATTTGTAACACCACGTGAATCTGGACAATTAAAAAATATCGAGCGTACAACAAAACGTAAAATGGACCGCATGGATGCACCAACACTTGACGAGGCACTAGAAGGTCAACAACGTTTAATCGCTGAAAAACTTCAAAACACAATTGAAAATGAAAACTTAGCATACTACAAGCGTATTGCGGAAGAAATGTTAGAAGAGAACGACTCTGTAACAGTAGTAGCTGCTGCTTTAAAAATGATGACAAAAGAGCCAGATACAACTCCAATCGCTTTAACATCAGAACCACCAGTTGTTGCAAGAGGTGGCGGTTCTAAAAAACGCGGCGGTAACGGAGGCGGATACCGTGATGGTAACCGTAATCGTAGTCGTGATGGACGCGGTGGCGATGGTCGTAACCGTGACCGCAATCGCGATGGTCGTAATCGTGACGGTAACCGTGATCGCAATCGTGATGGCGGCAACCGTGGTCGTCGTGGCGAAGGTCAAGGACGCCCAGGATCTTCAAACGGACGCGGCGAAAGAAAACATCATAGCCGTAAGCCACAAGCTTAATAATGAAAAAGAGAATGCCCTTTGCCGGCATTCTCTTTTTTTATTTTTGTAATTGTACATACTACATAATAACTTATGTAGAAATGAGGTGCCGCATGCTTGTAAGGCTTGGCTATGTCGCGATGAGTGTACATTTGAAAAATGCATCTCCATCTCAAACGATGACGTACGCGCAGTTTCAAAAAATAGATGATCGGGAAGCGGCGATTCGTAAACTTGAAAGAATTGCTAATTCGAATTTGGAAAACTGTTTACGATTATTAAAACATAATAAAGGACATGACATATCGTTCTTTCGACTTAGTTCCAAGCTGATTCCTTTAGCGAATCATGAGGAGTTGTTAGATTGGAATTATATTCGCCCTTTAAAAGAAAATTTAAAAGTGCTAGGTGATTACGCTATTCGAATGAATATGCGTATTGATTTTCATCCAGATCATTTTGTTGTACTTAATTCACCCGAGGAGAATATTTTTAAACAATCTGTAAAGACGTTACAGATGCATAGAAAATTATTAAAAGGTATGGGGATTGAACATAAGCAACGATGTGTAATGCATGTTGGTGGCGGATATAAAGATAAAGAGCTTGCATTAGAGCGTTTTATAGAGAATTGGTCTAATGTCCCAAGAGGTATTCAGGAAATGATTATGTTAGAAAATGATGATACAACTTTTACGCTCGAGGACACATTATATTTAGGAGAAAAATTGGACATTCCCGTTGTATTTGATTTACATCACCATATGATGAATCATGATCGAGAAGATTGGCATGAAGATTGGGCGCGTGTCGTACATACGTGGGAATCGTCTTTGTTACCAGTGAAAATGCACATTTCTAGTCCTAGAGAGGGAAAAGACCCGAGAGCACATGCGGACTTTATTGATGTAGATACTTTTTTATCTTTTTTAAAAAAGATAAAGGGAAGTGTTCCACAAATTGATTGTATGATTGAAGCGAAGATGAAGGATGAGTCTTTATTTCAACTCATGAGGGATTTAAGTGAACAAACAGATGTGGAAATTATCGATGGTGCGAGCTTTTATATTAAATGAGCTCTGCACCATCGAGTTTTTTTATTAATAAAGGGGTGCAAATACCACCAATGATCAATCCTGTTAAATGGCTGATAGGGTTGGCAGAGGGATTGAAGAAAGTGAATAGTAGTAATATACATATCATGATTGAAAAAATAGCGATGTCTCTTGGATTGGAAGAACGATAGCGGCTATACATTAGAAATAACTGTGCACCTAGCAATCCGAAGATACCACCAGATGCCCCGGTATGAATATATTCATGGGGCATAATAAGATAAGAGAAAATATTTCCGAGAATGCCAGAAAGGAAAAAAATAATGATGAAAGAAAAGTGGCCTAGTTGTTTTTCAATAGAAGAGCCAAGGACGAATAAACAAATACTATTAGAAAGAAAATGTGGTAAGTCTACATGTACGAGTAGGGAAGTTATGAGACGCCACCATTCTCCTTTAGCGATATATTCATTAGAAGCTGCCATAGGAAAGAGGAAAAAATCGCCTAATATAATCATGATTAATTGTACGAGAAGTAAAGCGATGACGATTGGTTGTAAGGAAATGCGGGCGGATGGTATTAGCATATTGTGAGTATCACTCCTTTTGCATCAGAAAGATTCTCTGTTATTCTTACAATATGAAAAAAGAAAGCTAAATAGAAGAAGGGGATTTTGAAATGATTGTAGGGATTGGAATCGATATTATTGAATTGAATCGAATTGAAAAAATGATAGATGGAAAGCTTAAATTTATGGAACGTATTTTAACTGAAAGTGAACGTAATGTTGCTAAGGGGCTGAAGGGAAGCCGCCTTACAGAGTTTGTAGCTGGAAGATTTGCAGCGAAAGAGGCGTATTCAAAAGCGGTAGGAACTGGTATCGGGAAAGAAGTGAGTTTTTTAGATATTGAAGTAAGAAATGATGATAGAGGGAAGCCGATTCTTATTACAAGTACAGAGCATATTGTTCATTTATCAATTAGTCATAGTAAGGAATTTGCTGTTGCTCAAGTTGTTTTAGAAAGCTCGTCACGCTAGTCTGCATATTTTATATCTTTGTCTCATATATTTGTGGTAGCGATAAGGAAGGTACATCTTCCATTCATTTATAGGGGCAAAGGGGCTGAAGTGATGAAAAGGCGTCTGTTTTTAGTTCTTGTCGGTTTATTAACCGTTTTTGTGTTGGCCGGTTGTATGGAAAAGAAACAAGATGATGTTGTGAGAGATTTAGAAGCGAAAGTAAAAGGGTTGAAAAGCTATCAAGCTGAAGCGAAATTATCTATTAAAACAGGGAATGAGCCTCAGGAGTATAAGGTAGAAATATGGCATAAGGAACCTTCTTTTTATCGTGTGAATTTGCAGAATGCGAAAAAAGACCAAAGTCAAATTATTTTAAGGAATGAAGAAGGTGTATTTGTATTAACGCCAGCGCTTAATAAGAGTTTCCGTTTCCAAAGTGATTGGCCGCAAAATAGTAGCCAGGCTTATTTATACGAATCTCTTGTGAGGGATATTTTGCAGGATAAGAAAAACCTTACTTTTGAAAAAACAGATAAGTATTATATCTTTAAAACAAAAACAAACTATCAGCATCAAAACATGTTGCCGAGACAAGAGATTACATTGAAGAAAAGTGATTTAACACCAGTTTCGGTGAAGTTAATGGATAATGATCAAAATGTTCTTGTGAAAGTAGATTTCTCTAAAGTGAAATTTGATGCGAAATTTGATAAAGGTGCATTTGATACGAAGCAAAATATGTCTAGAGCGCAAGTAGATGTTCAAACGACAGCGAAAGAAGACAAACCATTTGCTATTTTGTATCCGCGTGATACGCCGCAAGGTATGACTTTGAAAGATGAAAAAGAGTTGAAGACAGACAGTGGCAAGCGTGCGATACTCACATACACTGGAAGTAAGAAATCCTTTACTTTAATACAAGAAAAGGCAAAAGTTGCAGAGGCTTCGTCAGCGATAAGTGTGAGCGGGGAATTGGTTGATCTTGGCTTTACAATTGGAGCATTGACGAAAGACTCTTTAACGTGGTCGCATAACGGAGTAGAATATATGCTCGTGTCTAAAGGTTTAGAGCCGAAGGAGCTGTTAATGGTTGCTCGTTCAGTTACAGAGAAGCAAGTGAAGTAAACTTCTTAGACGTGGTGATATATGTGCACCACGTCTTTTCTTAGTTTGAAGGGTGGATTTCATAAAAGAAGCATATAAAAGAATAAGCTTCGCATATCGTGTATAAGGAAGTGTGTTTATGGAAGAAGCGCCATTTTACCGTGACACTTGGGTGGAAGTGGATTTAGATGCCATTTATAACAACGTTACACATATTAAAGAATTTATCCCGAGTGATGTAGAAATTTTTGCCGTTGTTAAAGGGAATGCATATGGGCACGATTATGTACCGGTGGCTAAAACAGCATTAGAAGCGGGGGCGACAAGGTTAGCAGTTGCGTTCTTAGATGAAGCTTTAGTGCTTCGAAGAGCTGGTATTACTGCGCCGATTTTAGTGTTAGGTCCTTCTCCTCCTCGTGATATAAATGTAGCTGCTGAAAATGATGTAGCATTAACTGTTTTTCAAAAGGAATGGGTAGATGAAGCAATCAAACTTTGGGATGGTTCGTCTACGATGAAATACCATATTAATTTCGATAGTGGTATGGGGAGAATTGGAATACGTGAACGTAAAGAATTAAAAGGATTTTTAAAAAGCTTAGAAGGTGCACCATTCTTAGAATTGGAAGGAGTTTATACGCATTTTGCAACGGCAGATGAGGTGGAGACTTCTTACTTTGATAAGCAATATAACACATTTTTGGAGCAGTTAAGTTGGTTGAAAGAATTCGGAGTGGAACCTAAGTTTGTTCATACAGCTAATAGTGCTGCAACGCTACGTTTTCAAGGGATTACATTTAATGCAGTACGAATTGGTATTGCGATGTATGGGTTATCTCCATCTGTAGAAATACGCCCTTTTTTACCGTTTAAATTAGAACCAGCGCTATCATTGCATACGAAAGTTGCTCATATTAAAGAGGTGATTAAAGGGGATGGAATTAGTTATAACGTCACTTATCGAACGAAGACGGAAGAATGGATTGCGACCGTTGCAATTGGTTATGCAGATGGCTGGCTTAGAAGATTACAAGGATTTGAAGTGCTTGTAAATGGTAAAAGGGTACCGATTGTAGGGCGAGTAACAATGGATCAATTCATGATTCACCTTCCTTGTAAAGTGCCTCTTGGTACGAAAGTTACACTCATTGGAAGGCAAGGAGATGAATATATTAGCGCTACAGAGGTTGCGGAATATTCAGGTACTATTAATTATGAAATTATTACAACGATTAGTTTCCGTGTGCCGAGAATATTTATACGGAACGGTAAAGTTGTGGAAGTAATCAATTATTTGAATGATATATAGAAGGTAGTATGATTTGCTTCTTGTCATGTGAGAGGACTTTTCGTTGGCTAAGAATAAGTTCGTTTTTTGACGAGAAGCTTTTTACTTATCATTACTTTTAACATAATTTAACGTGGAAACTCTTCCGTTTCTTGTTGTAATGAGATAAAAAATAAAAGAATATGAATGTTTTGTTTGTGAATTGGAAAACATAAGCAAGGAATAAGGAAGTCTTTGCAACAGGCTCCATACAATGGTATTATTACAATAGGTGTCATATATATATTTGGGTGTGTAGTTGACGGTGGAGGTGTATTTTTGTGTCCGAATCAAGTGTAACTACTGAAATCGTGGTTCGGTTGCCAAAGCAAATGGTAACGGAATTGGACGGAATTGGAAAACAAGAGAATAAGAATCGCCATGAACTAATTTGCCAGGCAACACAACTGTTATTGCGTCAACATAAGACGAAGAAACGCTACCAACATGAATCAATGCGACGTGGGTACATTGAAATGGGAAAAATTAATCTTGGTATTGCATCTGAAGCTTTCTTAGCAGAGTATGAAGCAGCTCATACAGTAGAACGCTTAGTTAGCGGGGGGTAATATTTTGATTGTAAAACGCGGCGACGTGTATTTTGCAGACCTTTCCCCAGTTGTTGGTTCTGAGCAAGGAGGCGTTCGTCCGGTTCTTGTCATTCAAAATGACATCGGAAATCGTTTTAGTCCAACGGTGATTGTAGCGGCTATTACTGCACAGATTCAAAAAGCGAAATTACCCACTCATGTGGAAATTGATGCGAAAAAGTACGGTTTTGAGAGAGATTCTGTTATTTTACTTGAGCAGATTCGAACAATCGATAAGCAGCGCTTAACGGACAAAATCACTCACTTAGATGAAGTGATGATGATTCGTGTAGATGAAGCGCTACAAATTAGTTTAGGACTAATAGATTTTTAAATCGGCAGTTTAAGTTGCTCTCTTTGAAGGGCAACTTTTTTTATTATAGAGGAGGTTGCGGTTGTATATGGAAATGGTAGATAATCGACAAGCGTTAATGAAAATGTTAGTGAAGGAATTAGGCTTTACCGAAAAGCAAGTTCGTCATGTTATTCAATTAACAGAAGAAGGTAACACAGTTCCATTTATTGCTCGTTACCGAAAAGAATGGACAGGCTCTTTAGATGAAGTGCAAATTCGTACAATTTTAGAGAGATGGCAATATATAATGCAGCTTGAAGATAGAAAAGAAGAGGTTCTTCGTCTTATTGATGAGAAGGGGAAACTGACAGGAGAATTACGTCAGCAAATTGTGAAAGCTACAAAGTTGCAAGAAGTAGAAGATTTATATCGTCCATATAAAGAGAAGAGAAGAACGAAAGCAACGATTGCAAAAGAAAAAGGACTAGAGCCATTAGCTGAATGGTTATTGTTATATACAAAAGAAGATCCGAATCAGAAGGCAATGGAGTTTATAAATGCCGAGAAAGAAGTGCAATCTGCAGAAGAGGCATTACAAGGTGCTCAAGACATTATTGCAGAAATCGTTTCAGATGAAGCAGCATATCGTAGTTGGATTCGGAATGTTACTTTTAGAAAAGGTGTTATGTCTTCGGCTGTAAAAGATGAAGAGAAAGATGAAAAAAATATATATGAAATGTATTACGATTATGAAGAACCGTTGCAGAAAGTCGTGCCGCATCGTGTATTAGCGATGAATCGCGGTGAGAAAGAAGATATATTGAGAGTTTCTGTTGTTCCGCCAGTAGATGAGATAGTAACTTTCTTATATAAGAAAGTAATTCGTGATAACGATTCAAAAAGTGCACAGTATGTAAAGTTAGCAATTGAGGATGGTTATAAACGATTAATTCAATCCTCTATTGAAAGGGAGATTCGAAAAGAATTAACAGAAACAGCTGAGGAACAAGCAATACATATTTTCTCTGAGAACTTACGTAATTTGTTATTACAACCTCCAATGAAAGGAAAGGTTGTGTTAGCTGTAGACCCTGCATATAGAACGGGTTGTAAATTAGCTATCGTAGACGATACGGGGAAAGTTCTATATATTGATGTTATTTATCCGCATCCACCAGTGCGTAAATATGAAGATGCAAAAGCGAAAGTTCTTTCTATTATAGATAAATATCAAGTTGAAATGATTGCGATTGGGAATGGTACAGCTTCTAGAGAATCGGAAGAATTTATAGTTGATGTATTACAAAATGTGAAACGAGAAGTCTTCTATATTATTGTGAACGAAGCTGGTGCGAGTGTGTATTCGGCTTCTGATTTAGCCCGCGAGGAATTCCCAGATTTACAGGTTGAAGAAAGAAGTGCGGTTTCTATCGGTAGACGTCTGCAAGATCCACTTGCTGAACTTGTAAAGATTGATCCTAAATCAGTTGGGGTTGGACAATATCAACATGATGTGTCTCAAAAAAGATTAAATGAATCATTAACGTTTGTAGTAGAGACAGCAGTTAACCAGGTCGGTGTGAATGTAAATACAGCTTCAGTTGCGTTGCTGCAATATGTTTCAGGCTTATCAAAAACTGTTGCGAAAAATATTGTAGCAAAGCGTGAAGAAGAAGGGAAATTTACAAAACGAACAGACTTAAAGAAAATACCACGTCTAGGTGCGAAGACATATGAACAATGTATAGGTTTCTTACGTATATTAGAAGGGGCAAATCCGTTAGACCGTACAGGTATTCATCCAGAACAATATAAAAATGTTGAATTGTTATTGAAGAGTCTAGGATTATCGAAAGATGACGTAGGGCAACCGCAATTACAAAAGAGTTTAGAAGAAGTAGAGATTTCTAAGTTGTCGCAAGAAACGGGAGTTGGAGAACCAACATTAGTTGATATTATAGATGCACTCATTAGTCCAGAGCGAGACATGAGGGATGAGTTGCCTAAACCGCTTCTGAAAAAAGGGATTTTGAAGTTAGAAGATTTAAAACGTGGTATGGAACTGGAAGGAACAGTTCGTAACGTTGTTGATTTCGGTGCTTTTGTTGATGTAGGTGTGAAACAAGATGGTTTAGTACATATTTCTAAACTAAGCAAACAATACGTGAAGCATCCGTTAGATGTTGTATCTGTCGGACAAATCGTCAAAGTATGGGTAGATGATATTGATACGAAAAAAGGTCGCGTTGCATTATCGATGTTGCCGATTGAATAGTAAGAGAAGAGAGCAGATGAAACTGCTCTTTTTTTATAGGATAAAACGTGTAATGGATTAGGAACTTTGATGTATTTTGCTATAATAAAACCAGCATTCATTTAGTAATTTAATTTGATACCGGTTTTTTTCAAAATATGCGCGTTGCATTTGTTTTTTGAGCCATGTAGGCATAGGAATCCCTCCTTGTTTAATCCTACTCTCATAAATGTAAAGTACTATTGATGAGAGGTTGGTGAGTGGATTTCTATTTTTGCTATGTTTTTAGAAACCACGCTTCTTGAATGAGGATGGGTATATGTACTATTTAATATATGTATAAGAGAGGAGAAAAGTGTAAAAATATTTTTTTGTTTAGGAGGAATGAAAATGGATGAGCAAGAAATACAGCGGCTAGTGGAAGAAGTATCACTACAATATTTCGGAATGCCGTTTTTACATAAAGCAATGTTTAATAGTAGGTTGCGTACAACTGGTGGACGTTATCTGTTGAATACACATAATATTGAACTGAATTATCGATATTATGAAATGTATGGGAAAGAAGAATTAGTTGGGATTGTTAAACATGAACTTTGTCATTATCACTTACATATTGCGGGAAGAGGGTATAAGCATCGGGATAAGGATTTTCGAGAATTATTAAAGGCAGTTGATGCACCACGCTTTTGTAAACGAATGATAAATGAAGAGAAGGGAAAAAAGGTTTATATGTATGAATGTATGGAATGCTCACTTCAATATGTAAGGAGGCGTCAAATAAATACAAAAAGATATGTCTGCGGAAAGTGTAAAGGGAAACTAATCTTGATAAAGAAAACATCTTGACAGTGAAAACGCAATCCAGTATATTATAAACATGTCACGTTTGTACAAGATGTTGTGAAAAAACTTCTTGACTTACGATGAGAATTTTTATAAGATACAAATTGTCTTTATTATTCCGCAGTAGCTCAGTGGTAGAGCTATCGGCTGTTAACCGATCGGTCGTAGGTTCGAGTCCTACCTGCGGAGCCATACAGAGAAGTACCCAAGTGGCTCAAGGGGCTCCCCTGCTAAGGGAGTAGATCGCGAACGCGGTGCGAGGGTTCGAATCCCTTCTTCTCTGCCATTCATATTGGCCCGTTGGTCAAGTGGTTAAGACACCGCCCTTTCACGGCGGTAACACGGGTTCGAATCCCGTACGGGTCACCACTCCGGAGGATTAGCTCAGCTGGGAGAGCACCTGCCTTACAAGCAGGGGGTCGGCGGTTCGATCCCGTCATCCTCCACCATAATATTATAATGAAAAGTAAAATGACATTAATGTAAAGATTAAATGGTCCCGTGGTGTAGTGGTTAACATGCCTGCCTGTCACGCAGGAGATCGCCGGTTCGACCCCGGTCGGGACCGCCATTTTAACTTCTGCTAATTGGCAGTTGTTTTTTATTGGTCATTATGGTACAATAACATTTGTCTTTGAAAATAAGATAAGCATTTCGATGGGCTATAGCCAAGCGGTAAGGCAACGGACTTTGACTCCGTCATGCGCTGGTTCGAATCCAGCTAGCCCAGCCATTTACGAGCCATTAGCTCAGTTGGTAGAGCATCTGACTTTTAATCAGAGGGTCGAAGGTTCGAGTCCTTCATGGCTCACTTTTGTTTTTTCCGCGCGGTCGTGGCGGAACGGCAGACGCGCTAGGTTGAGGGCCTAGTGGGGGAAACCCCGTGGAGGTTCAAGTCCTCTCGGCCGCATCGAAAAAATCTTTTAAAAAGTACTTGCATTTGAAAATGTAGTATGATAAGATAATTGAGTCGCCAAAACACAACGACGAAAAAACATCATGAATAAGCGCCCGTAGCTCAATTGGATAGAGCGTTTGACTACGGATCAAGAGGTTAGGGGTTCGACTCCTCTCGGGCGCGCCAATTACGGGAAGTGGCTCAGCTTGGTAGAGCACCTGGTTTGGGACCAGGGGGTCGCAGGTTCAAATCCTGTCTTCCCGACCACGCGGGTGTAGTTTAGTGGTAAAACAAGAGCCTTCCAAGCTCTGGTCGAGAGTTCGATTCTCTTCACCCGCTTTTAGTTCTTTGAAAACTGAACGAAACAAACAACGTGAAACGTCAATTTTTATTTTAGATGCTAGACAAACTAACTTTATTGGAGAGTTTGATCCTGGCTCAGGATGAACGCT
>NZ_JAQFTZ010000012.1:0-111436 GCF_027715825.1 Bacillus cereus group sp. Bc061 | reverse complement strand
AATGAATTTTATGTAAATATTACGTTTGATGAAACAGAAATAGGTCGTGTACTAGATTTCAAGGAAACACCACAATCAGATGTAATTGCAGGAATTGATGTAAATCCGGACCGTATTGCAGTTAGTTTATGTACAAAACAAGGTAATTTTAAAGGTTCAAAAATTTTTTATCTACACAATCTGAATGCGTTTTCAACAAACAAACGCGCAACGATAATTGGACAAATCGTACAACAAATTAAAACATGGTTATTGGAAAACAATGTAGGTGGAATTGTTTTAGAAGATTTAAAGTTTCAACAATCTCATGATACTGATAAATACAGTAATCGTAATTTCCATCAATTTACGTATAAAAAGATGTTGAACAGTTTAATTCGTATGTCTCTTCGTAACGGATTTTCTGTTAAAACAGTAAACCCCGCTTATACAAGTGTGATTGGAAAATTAAAATACAGTAAAAATTTCGGTATTAGCGTTCATGAAGCAGCCGCATTCGCGATCGCAAGACGTGGATTAGAATTGCAAGAACAAGTACCAAAAGAGATTATATTATTATTAAAAAACCAAATTACAACAAAACTGCGTATTCTTGTTGCTTCCATGGAAGAAAGTAAAAAGAATACGCAAAAAGTATATAAAAAATGGTTACAAACAATTCAAACGTGGAAAGAATATCACAATTGGAAATTGTGGAGCATTCTACACAAAACTGTTTATATGAGCAATCAACAATTCGTATTTAAAATTTAAATGAGAAGGGGGGTACTGGTTTATTTCTTATAACCTCTTGCATACTACTGACTTGGATGAATGGTAGTATGCAAGGACAGATCGTTCCTAACAGGAACCTGCCGTCATTCTTTCACAATAGGTGGATGAAAAGGTCACAACCCTTACGGACAGGAAAAAGGTGAGATTCCTTTTCGGTAGTTGGCATTTGACTTGGTTCGCCAACAATTTATAGATTTTTATAAGAATTTTAAACCAGGATACGAAGCATGCATCATGATGAGAAGAACAAAATTGGTTTAACGGTAGCACTTTCTATCGTAGTAGGAACGATTATTGGGTCTGGTGTGTTTATGAAACCAGGGAGCGTATTAGATTACTCGGGGAGTTCTAATATGGCGATTCTTGCTTGGATAATTGGTGGTCTGTTGACGTTAGCAAGCGGTTTAACAGTAGCTGAAATAGGAGCGCAAATCCCGAAAAATGGTGGGTTGTATACGTATTTAGAGGAGATTTATGGAAGTTTTTGGGGATATTTATCAGGCTGGATGCAAACAATTGTTTATGGGCCAGCTATTATTGGAACATTAGGGCTATACTTTAGTTCTTTAATGATTAATTTTTTCTATTTAGATAAAGTATGGAATTTACCAATCGCAATTGGAACAGTTGTGTTCCTTGGCGTTGTAAATAGTATGGGAACAAAATACGGAGGTATCGTTCAAACGATCACGACAATCGGGAAGATGATTCCAATCGTATTAATTGTTGTGTTAGGTTTTTGGAAAGGGAATAGCGATATCTTTAACGTAGTTGTGCCGATATCAGAAAATCAAAGTATCGGGATGGCAATTTTAGCAACGTTATTTGCTTATGACGGTTGGATTTTACTTGCTTCGATTGGTGGAGAAATGAAGAATCCAACAAAGCTATTACCGAAAGCAATGACAGTTGGGATTTTAATTGTAACAGCTGCTTACGTATTAATTAATTTGGCGTTATTGAATGTATTACCAGCAACGCAAATTGTAGAACTTGGAGAAAATGCAACAGCGACAGCTGCAGGAATGCTACTTGGAGAATATGGTGGGAAAATTATTAGTATCGGTATTATCGTTTCTATTTTCGGTTGTTTAAATGGAAAGATTTTAACGTTCCCACGTATCCCGATGTCGATGGCAGAACGTGGACAACTTCCATTTGCTAAGTTTATTGCGAAGGAAAGTCCAAGATTTAAAACACCAGCAAATGCGATTACTGTTGAAATCATTTTAGGAATTATTTTAATGATTATTAGCGATCCGAATAAGCTATCTGAGATTTCCGTATTCATTATTTATATTTTCTATGTAATGACGTTTATCGGTGTCTTCATTTTAAGAAAACGTAATAAAAATAAAGAGCGTGCATACAGTGTACCGTTATTCCCAATCGTCCCAATCGTTGCGATTTTGGGCTCACTCTTTGTAATCGGTAGTGCGATTATTAACGATCCACTAAGTTGTTTCTTATCAATTGGAATTGTCTTTACGGGACTGCCGGTATATTGGTATTTAAATAAGAAGAATAAAACTGCTGTTTAATAATTAGAAAACAGGCGTATCATACGCCTGTTTTTTATGTGAAAAAATTTGAAAGTATAAAATTAGAATTATGGGGAATTACATTACCCTATTTTATAACCTAGAAACAGGTAATTAAGTATAGTTAATTACCTGTTTTGGGTAGTAACATTTTAAAGTCATAAGCATAAACTTTCTTTCCGCCTTTCACGGTGGCGAGTATAGATTCTATACCTTGTATTTCTTGTTCGGATACTTTTCTTCCGTTTGTTAAGTTGTATCTTTCTATATAGTATTTATTATTGCGCTTTGCATCATAACGTAGAACATATAATGAGTCGTTTTCGAAATAAGTTTGTTCATTATATCTAACGCCATCTTTAACATGGTAATCTATGGTGAATTTATGGCTCATCGTATTATTTTTAGGGTTATATGTATATATATCACCAAGACCGTTTAAAAAATATAATTCGTTGTTATATATATATGCGGAATTATCTAATGAAAATGGGCTGGTTGCAGTTGAGTTTTCTTCTTTATACATAAATATTGTATTTTGTTCTAAAGTGGCTTTATTAGTACGTAACAAGAATGTTTCCCCTTTTAGCGGATCATCCTTATCAATTGTACTCATAACCATGTAGTAATTCTCTGAATCTACTAAAATAGGTGAAAGATTAGCATGGTCCTCTTTTCCATTTATATTAAGCGCTGTAATATTCTCTATATTCATTGTTGCATCATTAAACGTTAATTTTTTTAATTCGTATTTATTAGTAACTAATTCTTGAGTGGCTACTAAAATATTTTCCCCATCTAATCCAGAGCTAATAATGAAATGAGGGATATTGCTTTTATGAATAACTTTTTCATTTCCGAATAAAACATTTGAATTATAGTTCCCGTTCTCTTTGTCCATTCCTGAATTGTAAATAGTAACAAATATCTTTTGGTTTGCTAAATATCCATTAAAATCACCGGTATGTTGGTATTTTATTTTATGAGTAGTAGGATTTTCTCCTAGAAATGTTATAGTATTTTTACTCTCTAATAGAACTTGTTTTTTATCGTCGGATACACCAATACCGCCGAGCTCTAGACCACCCATTTTATATCCGCTAGCAACGCCTTGTTTATTTATAAATATGGCATAACTAATGCCTTTACCATCTAAATCTTGATCGGCAGTGGATGAGAAGTAAAGCACAGCCTTTTTATCATCTAAAAAATTTTTATTTTGTATTTCTTTATCTGATATTAAGTTTGCATTCTTATCTTTTATACATAAATAGTAAGCTAATACTGCAATCGTTATAATAATCGTAAAAAATAGAATTATTTTCCGGTGATTTTTCATTTTCACTTCTGCTCCTCAAATAACCAAAAAGTGAAACAAATAAATTGTTTCACTTTCAGTTTTAAAATTATATATTACGAATTAACGATGTTTTTTGCGCATCTCTAACATCTCGAGGATATACACCTGCTCCACCATCTTTATCTAAATCTAAACCACCATGTAATTTATAAGCAGACCATATCAATTTAGAACAATTCTTCGCGCCATAATGGCTAGTATTTCTATTGTTTGCGAAATTATAAGAATAGTCATCCTTTCCTACACGATCTTTCGCCCACCAAGCTGCGTCATTTTTATTTTGCCAAGAAGTATTTACAGATTTGACAACTGCATCACCTTTATCAACTAAGCGTTTATTAGTAGCAATTGTGCGCACACCTTTGTCTGGTACAGATTCAACAATCAAGTCTTTACTATAGTACATACCGACATGTCCGTGATTCATATAAGCAGTTGTAGATCCAGTATAATAAAAGTCGCCCATATTAGAATTTCCTACTTTTACATTTCCGCCGCTAGCACCATATTGAACATTAGTAGTATCTTTATTATTTCGTTGAGTAGCTTCTCGTTCTCCTTGTTCATGATTTGCTTTTAATTCTTTATAAATTTGTTCTGCTAAAGCTTCTTTTGTATTGCCCGTATTTTTTGCAACTTCAATAATATCTGAAATTAACTCTTCTGTACTTACGTCTGGCTGCAATTTCTTAATCTCATTTAAATACGGAAGTTCGTTACTTGCTGCGAAAGATGATGTAGGCACAAGCCCAGCTGAAGCTAAAATACTTGCTGTCAAAGTTAGTGCAGTTAATTTTTTCATTTCTTTTCCCCCTAAGTTTTTTGATATTCCAAACTATTGTGTGTTTGTAAAGTATAGTATTTACTCTACAAGAAAATAATAATTTTTCTGTAATTTTAATACAAGTCTAGTAAAGAAAAATCTTATTTGGTACAATTCGTTTGTAAATAATAGGAAATTTAATCAAGTTTATTATAAATTAAATTTATATATAAAAATTTAATAATAAATGTTGTTTTTTATTAATATTTCTTAGTTTGATTACAAATTGGATAGAAGTAGTGATAATTTTTCAGATAAGGATCTTTATTTAAATGTTGGAGATATATCATAAGAGGGGAGTTTCTTATGATAAAAAATTGTACTTGCTTCCGCTTTCTTTTTTGGTTACTATAATCGTAGTAACCAAAAAAAGAAAGCGTGGGGAAAGACTTGAATTTTCGTGTGTATATTTTAGCTATCGCGGCTTTCGTAGTCGGAACGGTTGAGCTAATTATAGGAGGAACGCTCGATTTAGTTGCCAACGATTTAGGTGTATCTATTAGTGCAGCTGGTCAGCTTATCACAATATTTTCAGTAGTATTTGCTTTATCAGGTCCTGTTTTACTAGCTTTAACAGGGAAATTTGAAAGAAAAACATTGTATGTTGGGGCATTATCAATTTTCTTAATCGGAAATATTATTTCAGCATTTAGTGTGAATTACGGGATGTTAATGTTCTCAAGGGTGATTTGTGCGGCGAGTGGTTCGCTTATTATTGCACTGTCAGTAACACTTGCTTCTAGCGTTGTAGAACCGCATTTTCGTGCGCGTGCAATTGGAATCATTTTCATGGGGATTAGTGGGTCACTTGTACTTGGAGTACCGCTTGGCCTTGTACTCGGAAATGCATACGGATGGCGTGCACCATTTGTACTCATTTCGATCTTAACAGTTATAGCAATCGCTTGTATTTCATTATTCTTAACGAAAGTACCACCGACATCGGTATTATCAATAAGAGAGCAGATTGCTACGTTAAAAGATAAAAAAATCGTCAGTGCACAGTTAACGTCATTCTTATTTTTAACGGGTCATTTAACACTATATGCATATTTAACACCATTTTTAAAAGATGTTATGCATGTGGAAGCGAATTGGATTAGTGTATTTTACTTCATCTTCGGAATCGCAGCAGTAATTGGGGGCGGCTTCGGAGGTTGGCTTGCTGATAAATGGGGATCGAAGAAAAGTATTATTTCAATTATTATCGTATTTGCGTGTGCGATCTTCCTATTGCCGATGATGACATTCTCATTCCCGCTGTTCATTATTATGATGGGACTTTGGAGTATGCTGAGCTGGGCTATTTCGCCAGCACAACAAAATTATTTAATTGAAATTGCACCGGAATCAGCTGGTATTCAGCAAAGTTTAAATAACTCTGCCCTTCACTTAGGAATTGCGCTCGGTTCAACAGTAGGCGGAGTTGTTATTGAGAAATCGTCTGTTATATATAATGCTTGGGTAGGAGGCGGCTTTATTATATTAGCGCTGCTTTGTGCGATTTTCTCGATTACGAGAGGACGTTCTACTCAGTTTGCGAAGGAAGAATCTATCGTTTGATAGGTTCTTTTTTATTTGTAAAAAATTGCAGGTTTTAGTAGAAAGGTAGAGAATTTGTATGTAGCGAGGTGATAGAAAATGGCATATGATTTAGTCGGAGTGATACTTAGCCTTATACCAATATTTGTGGTCGCGTTTATTTTTAGATGGGTTCGTTTCATCTATCAAAATTCAGAGAAACAAGTGGAGCAAAATGAGAAGATTATTGAGCTGTTGATGGAGATAAAGGAAAAAGATAAGTAATATGTATTCATTTGAAATTTGTTTCTCGTAAGATATGAAGGCACTTATAAAGTGCCTTTTTTATTATGTTTGAAAATTGGAAACATGTAATGTTTATTTGTCAATAGCAGCATGAAAACAAAACGTTTTAAAATGGCTTATTACTGTGAAACTTTCTCAACAATTCGACAAGATACTACAAAAAAACCACCTATTCTCTTTTTTTCACTATAAGTACAATGAAACAGTAAGATTGCTTCATGTAGAAATTTATATATGGTGGTGGAGAGAATGAAACGAAAGATGGTAGGAAAATGGTTTAGTTTTTTAAGTGCTCTTATTATTTTATTAGGAATTGCGATGCCACAAGTAAAGGCAGAAGTAATGAACAGAGAAACATATAAAATGGATTGGAGCTATAGTAATTCGAAACAGCGTGAAATAAAGACAGAAATAATTAAAACGGCTTCGGGTAGTATTGCGTATTGTTTAACGCCTGATTTACGTTCGCCCAATGGGGATGATTTGCCTGAGATGGGGAAAACATCCGATGCTGTATATCGTATTTTATTAAATGGATATCCTCAAAAAAGCCCATCTGAATTAGGTGTAGCGACAACGGAAGAAGCGCATTATGCTACACAATTAGCAGTATGGATTGCAGCAAATGAATTAACGGAAGAAGATTTAGTTGCAAAAAATGAACGTGTACATAATCTTATGAAGCGTTTAGTAGAGGTTTCAAAGAAAGAAACTGGATCACAAAATGTATTCTTTAAAGTTAATCCTGTAGATTCACAAACTGCTACAAAAAAAGGTGATTATTTAGAAACAGGATTTTATGCAGTGCAAACAAATGCGGTTTCTGGCTCTTATACAATTCTTCCTGAAAATGCTCCTAAAGGGCTTCGCATTGTAAATGAAAATGGTGAAGAGAAAAGTACGTTATCGATTAACGAAAAATTCAAAATATTAATACCGAAAAATACGAGTAGTGGTAACTTTAAAATGAAAGTGAAGTCTACTTTAACAAATTTACAAGCAATAGCTTTTAAAGGATCGGAAAAAGTTCAAAATACAACGGTATTGTTACAAAGAAATAGTGAGAAAATCAGTACAGATTTAGTTGTAAATTGGGAATCAGTAGGTTCTTTAAAGATTATGAAATTAGGAGAAAAAAAGGAAGTATTAAAAGGAGCGGTGTTTGAAGTTTCTAATGAAAACTTTAAACAAAATGTTACGACTAATGATAAGGGGATTGCGGAGTTAGGTAATCTTCCAATCGGTATATATAGCGTCAAAGAAATTCAAGCGCCAGCTGGATATGTGTTAGACGGAAGTGTTAAAAAAATTGAAGTGAAAACTGGTGAAACTGCTGTATTAGAGCTTAAAAATGAAAATGTAAAAGGTGAATTAGAAATAACGAAAGTAGATATAGCGGATGGGAATACGAAACTGCCGAACGCAGAATTTACAATCTACAACGAACAAGGGAAAGAAGTAGTAAAAGGAAAAACGGATGAAAAAGGTGTAGCGAAATTCAAACTACCATACGGAAAGTACACGTATAAAGAAACAATAGCGCCAAATGGATATGTAATAAATGAAGAGACATTCGCATTTGAAATAAAAGAGAATGGACAAATTATTAAACATATTGTTCAAGATAAGAAAGTAGAAGGTGAGTTAGAAATAACGAAAGTAGATATAGCGGATGGGAATACGAAATTACCAAATGCAGAGTTTACAATCTACAACGAACAAGGGAAAGAAGTAGTAAAAGGAAAAACGGATGAAAAAGGTGTAGCGAAATTCAAACTACCATACGGAAAGTACACGTATAAAGAAACAATAGCGCCAAATGGATATGTAATAAATGAAGAGACATTCGCATTTGAAATAAAAGAGAATGGACAAATTATTAAACATATTGTTCAAGATAAGAAAGTAGAAGGTGAGTTAGAAATAACGAAAGTAGATATAGCGGATGGGAATACGAAATTACCAAATGCAGAGTTTACAATCTACAACGAACAAGGGAAAGAAGTAGTAAAAGAAAAAACAGATGAAAAAGGTGTAGCGAAATTCAAACTACCATACGGAAAGTATACGTATAAAGAAACAATAGCACCAAATGGATATGTAATAAATGAAGAGACGTTCGCATTTGAAATAAAAGAGAATGGAGAAATTATTAAACATATCGTTCAAGATAAGAAAGTAGAAGGCGAGTTAGAAATAACGAAAGTAGATATAGCGGATGGGAATACGAAACTGCCGAACGCAGAATTTACAATCTACAACGAACAAGGGAAAGAAGTAGTAAAAGGAAAAACAAATGAGCAAGGTATAGCGAAATTCAAACTACCATACGGAAAGTACACGTATAAAGAAACAATAGCACCAAATGGATATGTAATAAATGAAGAGACATTCGGATTTGAAATAAAAGAGGATGGAGAAATTATTAAACATATTGTGAAAAATAAGAAAGAAGAAAAGGCATCGTTTCCTTCTAAGCCAAATAAGCCAACACCGAATGGAGAAGTGAAACCTTCTGCTGATGTGAAGCCAATGCAACAACCTAGTACTCATAATGAAGTGCGATTACCAGCTACAGGTGGCGTCGGCAATGAATTTACGGTTTTATTTGTTCTAGGACTTGGTTTTATTATTGCAGGAGCTTATGTGTTAAAGATGAAAAATAGAAAAGAAATGTAGAAAAAAACGCCTTGTAATAGAGGCGTTTTTTTAGTATCTCAACTTCATCAACAAACTCTTAATTTCCTCATCTTCCATAAAGAGATCATGGTGTTTCTGGGTAATCTTTGCAAGTGCAACGTCATGGTAGAAAAATTCTGTAAAGAACTTTACGAAAGGTTGTGACATTGTTTTCATCGCTTGCCATGACTCTTGCTCTACACCAGCAAATAAAATTTCACGGTCGTCAACGATGAGCAGTAAGTATCGCTCTAGCGCGTTAGGCTCTTCGGCTGGGATTAGAAAATGCATGTTTTCTAAGTCTGTTTTTACTTTTCCAACTATAAGGGCTTCGGTTTTGACGCCTTGTTTTGCTTTTTCTTCTAATAACGGAAGATATTCTAAAAGGGTATCGTTCCAAGCTGAAATG
The DNA here is from genome assembly GCF_027715825.1 of Bacillus cereus group sp. Bc061. Classification (NCBI taxonomy): domain Bacteria; kingdom Bacillati; phylum Bacillota; class Bacilli; order Caryophanales; family Bacillaceae; genus Bacillus; species Bacillus cereus group sp. Bc061. The sequence goes on along the minus strand of NZ_JAQFTZ010000012.1, from coordinate 102,023 downwards.
CGAATTGATTCTTTTGCACTTTCGATGAGCTCTTTACTTTGAACGCGAATAGAAGATTGCATTTTTAAGCTCCATACACGATCATCTGTAAATGATTTTTTCGATATAGTTGTCTCTAATTCTTTAATATTGGATTGAAATTCTGTCGTTAATTTTTCAATTGCTAGCTTGAGTGGTAATGCTGTATACATCTTTTTCTTCTCCGAAACAGAATCCATTACCATTCCTTTATCGATTAGACGTGCAAGCACTTCATATATTTTTGCTTTTGGCACGCCAGAATGCTTCACAATCGTTGTAGCATCTAATGGTTCGTTGCTTGATACGACAACTTCGTAAGCTTGGCTTTCATATTGTGAGAAACCGAATTTTTGTAACATAGTTCCCTCCGAACGAATGAGATTATAGTTTAAGGATAATGAACTATTTGTTTTTGCACAAGTGGTAGTCAGTTTTCTAATTGTATTAAGGTGAGAATTAATTTCAATTTTTTAATTTTATCTATTATACTTAATATAATGATTAATATGATTACAATACAACAAGAAGGGTAATTAACTGTTACGATTTATTTAACCAATTATAACGAAAGTTAATTAAATATATCAGTAAGCCCTGCTAGTCAAGTGATTGGCTAGTAGTGAGGGTTAACTGCGGGCAATCCCTAAAGCTGATTGAACTACAACGTGGCTAGAAATAGCGAGCGTGAATGTCGCGAAAGCAGAAAAAATCAATCAGATGGTGCAAGGTTAAATCCTAAACACTAGAACAATGGGTCTTCCGCCTCGAATCATCTAAGTCAAAATGGATAAGGTGAACGTTCAACGACTATCTCGTATAACTGACGAGAGTACATCACAAGCCTATGGTGGTGGAAAAATCCTCTATCTTTAAGTAGATAAACATATAGTCTGCGCTCATGTGAAAACATGAGAAGTTCATAAGAGAACTGGCTAAGGAATTGCGCCCTTAGTTGAACAAGATACATTTAATTAAATCTATCAAACTTCATTGAAAGTATCGAACATACGTGCTATGTTAGGTTTAATGAGGTGAGAATAATAATGAAATTTTCACGAGTTAGTCAAGTATCAGAATTAACAGGTTTGCATCCGAGTAGTCTAAGGAGAATGCTGGTGGAACACGCTACGATTCAGAAGAACAAATCTTTCATTAAAGGAGTTACATTCTGATGATATTAGCGAAGAAAGTCAGACTGATTCCAACGCCTGAACAAGAGAAAGTGCTTAGAAATCATGCTGGTGCTGCAAGATTTGCTTATAACTATTGTAAAAGAATGAGTGATAGATACTATAAGCTATTTGGAAAATCTGTTTCACAGTTAGCTTTACAGAAACGATTTACAAAGATCAAGAAGCGAAAGAGATATGAGTGGTTAAAAGACATTAATGCACAAGTTCCCAAACAGGCTTCAAAAGATTTTGATACGGCGAGAAAACATTCGTTCAAAAAGTACAAAAATGGTTCTCACACTTCTTATAAATCCAAAAAAGATGTAATCCAAGGATTTTATGCCAATTATGAAAGACTGATTATAGGAAAGAAAGTCGTTCATATTCAGTCTATTGGAGAAGTGAAAACAAGCCAACAACTACCAAGAAACAAAAAACCATCCAATCCAAGAGTTACCTTTGATGGTCGTCACTGGTGGATTAGTGTAGGATTCCAAGAAGACTTTGAATCACAAGAACTAACGAATGAGTCGATTGGTGTGGATGTTGGGTTAAAAGAGTTGTTTGTAGCTTCTAATGGTATGAAAGAACGAAATATAAACAAAGATGCCAAGGTTAAAAAGCTTTTGAAAAGGAAAAAGTCAGCACAAAGAGATATGTCTAGGAGATTTAAAAAAGGTGTGAAAATTCAATCTGCTGGATATGAAAAAGCGAAAGCGGAGCACCTGCGGTTATCTAGGAAAATTATGAATATCCGAAATAACCATATCCATCAAGCAACAGCTAAATTGGTGAAAACCAAACCAATGAGGATTGTTGTGGAAGACTTATCTATTTCGAACCTGTTAAAAAACAAAAAACTATCGAAGGCACTTTCCTTTCAAAAATTAAACTTCTTCTTTCAATGTTTATCATACAAGTGCGAGAAGTACGGCATTGCGTATGAAAAAGCCGATAAATGGTTCGCCTCAAGCAAGATTTGTTCATGTTGCGGCATAAAATACGACCATTCAGTTCAACCAGAAGGACAATGGAGTTTAAAAATACGTGAGTGGTGTTGTGTTTCATGCAATAGCCATCACGATAGGGATGTAAATGCTGCGATAAATTTATCAAGATGGGTAAAATAAATGCTTGATAATAGGAGGTAACGATACTGCCTCGTGTGGAGTGTTATACCCCTCGTCCCTTCGGGGTTGCGAGAACACGATGAAGCACTAACTCGTGTAAATTTGATTGAATTGTATAGATTTAGTTAAGTTTATCGTATCGGGATGCTTGGGGGAAGATGTTAAGAAGTTTACGTTTAAAAATTGCGGTAGTATTTTCGGTACTTATTTCTATGATGTTCGTAATATTAGGTACAGCTATGTATGAATTACAGAAAGAGAAGGAAGTGCGCTCCTTAGACCAGTATTCTCAAAATACGATGGATCTTGTGACAGAGCAACTTACGACATTTGTTCAAAGAACGGATGAAGATATGGGGTATTATGCGAACAGTGAGATGATTCGTAATATGCTTCAAGACGGAGTTACTCCAGAAGAGGAAGCATTTTTGACGAAAGAGTTTTCGGAGTATAAAAAGAACCATCCAGGCATTTTAGACTTATATATTGGTACGAAAGATAAAAAAACATTAAGTGCCAATCTTGCTGAAGGTGGAAAAGTGCCAGAGGGATATGATCCAACGACAAGACCTTGGTATAAAGACTCAGAAGCTGATGTGAAAACGGTTCACTGGGGACAACCTATGTATGAAATTGCAACAGGTAAGTTAAGCGTGGGAGTTTCTAAAGCAATTACAGCTCACGATGGATCTGTATTAGGTGTTGTGGCGATGGATGTATCGCTCGGAACAATTCAGAAATTACTTCATAATATTCAATACAATAACGGCGGAGAAATGTTTATTATAAATGATAAAAATATGGCTCTTGTTTACCCGGAAAAGATAGGGAAAGATGTTTCGAAAGAGCCACTTGTGCAGAGTTTAAATAAAGATGTAACAAAATATGCTGTCACTACATTAAAAGGTGAAGAGGTAGTTGCATATAGTCAGTCATTTGATTTGATGAAATGGAAGATAGGAATTTTTTATCCGAAAGAAACAATTGATGGGCTATTACATAGTACGAGAAATACAGTCATTATAATGGCATGTATTAGCTTATTCGTTGGAATCGTAGCTTCATACTTGTTTTCACGAAGATTAGCAAGACCACTGCAATTATTAACGAATCACGTTCAAAAAGTAGCAGAAGGTGATTTAACGTTGCAAATGAAAGTGACAAGTAAGGATGAAGTTGGAGAACTGACGAACCATTTTAATCATATGGTTGAACAAATGAATGAAATGGTAAGCAAAATTAAAAATAGTGTATCAACCGTGCAACAATCAACGAATAATCTACATTATTTAACGAATGAAACTGTAGCAGCTAGTAAAGAAGTGTCAGGTGCAATGGATGACGTGAGCGGAGGAGCTTCTACGCTCGCTAATAGTGTAGATGAAGTTTCAGAGCAGCTCGAGAATATGGCGCAGTCAGTGGAACAAATGAATAACTCTGTTGGTGAAATAAAAGGAGTAGCTGGTAAAGCAGAAGAGGCATCTAAGCAAGGATTAAATACGATGCGAAATTTAGTTCGTACGAGAGAACAATCCTCTTCAATTGTCGTTCATACAGAGGAAGCATCTGGAAAGTTAGAGCAAAGGGTTGGATCGATTCAAAATGTTGTAGAGCTTATAAAAGGTATTTCGGATCAAACGAATTTACTTGCTTTAAATGCTTCAATCGAGGCGGCACGTGCGGGTGAACAAGGTAAAGGCTTTGCTGTTGTTGCGGAAGAGGTTCGGAAATTAGCGGAACAATCAAAAGAAGCAACAGTAGAAATTGCGACGATGATTGGTGATGTACAAGTAGAGGTAAGACGAGTTGTAGAAGTTGTAAGTAAATTAAAAGATATTGCGGATATACAAAATAATGTTACGACAGAAGCAGAGGCGGAGTTCCGCACAATTATGTCAGTTGTTAATACGATTAGTACTTCAGTGGAACAAATTGTAGAAGAGGTCCATAACATCGGTCACGAGCAAGGAGAAATTACAGCGGTCATGCATACAATTGCTGGTACGAGTCAAGAAAGCGCAGCTGTTTCTGAAGAAGTAAATGCTGCAACTGAATCACAAGTGAATCATCTAGAAAAGGTAGCTCATACGATGGAAAGCTTGACGGAGCATATGAGAGACTTGGAAAGATTGGTTGAGCAATTTAAAATAGAGGAATAACAAATTAGTAAAATGATGCGTATTTCGGTAAAATAGATAATGGATATATAAGAAGCAATTATAGGAGGAAGACTACTATGGCAATTGTTGACGTATCGATTATTCCAGTAGGAACAGGTAATCCAAGTGTTAGTGAATATGTAGCAGAAGTACAAAAGGTGCTAGAGAAAAATGCAGATCGCGTGAAGTATCAATTAACACCAATGAATACAATTATTGAAGGAGATCTTCCTGTCATTCTAGAAGTAATTCAACAAATGCATGAAGTTCCATATACGAAAGGTGCACAGCGCGTTGCAACAACAATTCGTATCGATGATCGTCGTGATAAAGTAAGCACAATGGAGAAGAAATTAAACTCTGTTCGATCAAAATTATAAAGAAAAGCAGCGATCCTCGCTGCTTTTTTCATATAGGAGGTAGATAAGATGAGTGAAAAGTTTAACGAACAGTTTGACGGGTTGTTAGAGAAATACACGGAACTATTACTTGGAGAGAGCAATGAAGAGAGAAAAGAACAGGTACAGAAGTGGGCACTGTATTCTTACATAGCGAAGACGATGCCGGCTTTAGTGAAGCACTGGAATGAGACTTATCCCGATGCGAAAGAAGAGATGGTGCAGTTAATTACACATATTAAAAGGCTGAATGAAGAGAAGAGAAATGAAGGATAAAAAGAATAAAATGCACAACCTTTCTCAATACAATATTGAGAAAGGTTGTGCATTTTTTGATCGATTCCTCATTATAAAATTAAATGCATTCTTCAATTTTTTAATCAGCTATTTCGTATGTTCTTGGAAGAATGCTGATTTGAATTCATGCTCTATCTTTTTTCTTCTTTTTCTATTTCGGATACAGATTTTTCAGGATCTTTTATAAGTTTTCCCAGTTCTCCAGAACGTGTAAGCTGTTCCTCAAAATCTTTTGTAGTACTGACGCTAGCTATAAACCATAATTTGTCATCTTGGTTTATATATCCATTTATATGTGGAATGCCCATAGGGGTTATTTCCCTTTTTGTAAATGTAATAGATTTCACATCCTTTACATTATAACGAATGTACTTTTCCACTCGTGCTTCTTGTTTCTTCCAAAACAGCTCTTCTTGTTTTTTCTTCTCTACATATTTCATCGCAATATATCCTCCTGCTATAATACAAATAATGGTTAATGTAATTACCAATTTCTTTTTCATTTGGAATCTCCTTGCATTAAAATATAATTAAAATATATCATGAAACGATTGGTGAAAGATGACTGAATTTCAAAAAAATCCTATTGCGACAGATCAAGATTATTTTGAATTAGCAGATCAAGTTTATGGTGACGTTTTGCAAAAGGGTACTGAAGTAAAAGGTAGTGGAGGGGAAAAATGGGTAGTGATTGAATCCGTCGATACCAATCAAACCGAAGCAAAAAATGGCCTGCAAGCTATTGCTGTTGTACCTGCCAAGGATTATGAACCAGATAAAACGCAATATGATAATATTATTTATTCTTTTCGTGGAACGGAATTTGGAAAGTTTGATGGCGATTTATCTACGGATACTTTCCAAATCACAATGGGAATGAAAGATAACTGGGGAGCTGTTGGCGGAGATATTCAAAAACTCCCGACTTCTTTTGATAGTTCGTTAGAATTTGTAGACAGGGTTAACAAAACCTATAAACCAATCTCTGTTCACACGACTGGACATAGCAAAGGAGCTGCAGAAGCTGATTTTGTTGCTGCTGAACGAAACTTTTATGCGACAACGTATGCTGCCCCTAATATTTACCGCTTGTTAAGTGATGAAGCAAAAAAACGTGTAGATGAAGGTGTAATGGATCATAAGGCTGTTGATTATACACATGAAAAAGATGCTGTAGGGAATTTTGAACAATTTGGTGCAAATCCGATTGGTAAACAATATATCGTAAAAAGTAATGGAACTTCTCATGGTGTGTTAGGTCTTTTACTTATGGCAGAACATCCTATGGATACGTTTCAAGGGATGTTCCATTCCGATGGAAGCCCGATGTTAGTATCCGAACCTCATGGCGTTATTCGTCAAGCGAAAAATACAGAAATTCATCTGAAAGTTGAGGATATTCAAGCAATTACAACGGATTTAAAACGTGAAATAGATCATATTAACGAACAAATTGTAGAAGCCAGTTCAAAGGTTATACAAGTATTACAGCAATCACCAGCTAGTGTAGATGGAAATTTAATTCCTACAATTACGTATGCTGTAAATCAATTTCAAAGAAACTATATGGAATCTCTACGTTCCACATCAGATTTTATTTATCAAAAGGCAAATGAATTTGAACGAGTGGATAATGAAAGGTAAATAGGGGGAAGTAATATGAAAAACTATGATGTTATTCAACATTCTTTAGATGTACAAGGGGCAACTAATCAATTAGCTAGGTGTTTATCAGATTTAGAAAATCATAAAGTTAAACTATACTCTATCAAAACATTATTAGCTCATAATTGGAAAGGGAATACAGCAAATGAAATTGAAAGAAGATTAAATGAAACTGAAGACAAATTAATGTATGTACTTAATCAATTTCAAAATATAGAAGGGGATTTAGCAAGGTATAGAAGAAGTGTAGACAGTTTTGCCAATCAGTTTATGATGATGGGGCCAAAATACTAACCAATATCCTCTATATGCAAAATATAAAATGAATCTTAATCTACATAGAAGTTTGGTTTTAATGTAAAGGGTATATTTAATTGTAAGAGCTAGTCATTAAACTATTTTTAAGGAGATATTCAAAGTCACGATGATTGATGAATGTGAAGTGTATATGTTTTTCACATTAATATCCTCATATAATTTACATGGAATATAAAGGATTTTATAAGCATGTCGAATATTTTCGACATGCTTATTTTGTGCCTATTAAACTCTATTTTTCTAAATGTCGAAAAATATTTCAGGCATATTTATAAGCGAGAATATAGGGTTTTAAATGTTTTTATAGTATTTTATAAATTATCTAAATAATTATTTGTATCCAATAATTTTAAACAATGATATAATTTTGAAGAGGGGTAAAAAACAGATAAATTAAGTCATAGGGGTGAATTACATGGAACAATTAATGCGAAATTCGTTTCTTTTCTTATCTAAAAATAAAGCGCTAACAAAACTGGCTAAAAAGTACGGTTTACGCTTTGGTGCAGGTCGCTTTGTCGCAGGGGAGACAATTGAATTAGCGACAGCAGCTATTAAACAATTAAACAAGCAAGGACTTTGTGTAACAATCGATTATTTAGGGGAGTTCGTTGATAATGAAGCGGAAGCAAATGAAATGGCTAACCAATCGATTGAAGCAATCCGTGCTATTGGAAGAGAAGGTTTGGATTCGCAACTTTCTTTAAAGATGACTTCTATGGGATTAGATATCTCTGATGAAATTGTAATGAACAATATGCGCCGCATTTTAGAAGCTGCAAAAGAAAATGGTGTATTCGTTACAATTGATATGGAAGATTATACACGTTGCGGAAAGACAATCGATATCTTTAAACAATTAAAATCTGAGTACGATAATATCGGTACTGTTATTCAAGCTTACCTATATCGTACAGAAAAAGATATTGAGGATTTAAATGCTTATAATCCTAATTTACGTCTTGTAAAAGGGGCTTATAAAGAACCTGAAGAAGTGGCATTCCCAGACAAGAAAGATGTAGATGAAAATTATAAAAAGATTATTAAAATGCACTTATTAAATGGAAATTATACTGCAATTGCTTCACATGACGAAGCGATTATTGAATATACGAAAAAACTTGCCGAAGAACACAACATTCCAAGGGATCAATTTGAATTCCAGATGTTATATGGTATTCGCAATGAGCGTCAACTTGAGCTAGTAAAAGAAGGTTACAAAATGCGTGTTTACGTACCTTATGGAAACGACTGGTATGGCTACTTCATGCGTCGTCTAGCAGAGCGTCCAGCAAACGTTGCGTTCGTATTAAAAGGTATGGTTAAAAAATAACCAAGGAGAAAATACTCCTTGGTTATTTTAATTGCTGAAATGCGTAATGTGCCATTTTCTTCGTATCAGGATACAGTTGCTTGCGAGTAGAAGATAATACAACATTAATGACGCGTTTACCGTCTTTCTCATCCACTGTTACGACTGTATATTTTCCGAGTGCTGATAGACCGCTTTTACTTCCAATTGCATATGGATCGTCATATAGTTCTTCTCGTCCATAGTTTGCAATCTTTGGAGAGCGTTCTGAAGTATGTAGAGTTGTACGCGTTGAATTCATATATTCTAAAACAACTGGGTACTTTAATGCTTCTTTCGTAATTATAGCAATGTCATATGGTGATACTTTGTTTCCTAGTGCATCAGCACCACTTGCGTTTTTGAAAGTCGCATGCTTTGTACCAAGTTCCTTCGCTCTAGCATTCATCATTTTTACAAATTCATTTTTTGATCCTGCGATATGTTCTGCGATGGATTCAGCTATTGGATCTGCACTAATGATAAGCATCAGTTTTAATGCCTCATCACGTTTTAACTTTTCCCCAGCACGAAGTTTAATTTTCTTACTTTGACTTTCTGTTTTAATTGCGTTTTCTGTAACTGTAATTTCCTCATCCTCTTTTACATTCTCTAGTAAAAGAAGCGTTGTCATCATTTTGGCTATACTAGCCGGATAAGAGCGTTCGTCTTCTCGTTTGCCATACAAAATTTCACCTGTGTCTGCATCGATTGTAATCCCGTATTGCCCAGTGATGCTAGGTTGATCGGCTCTTACAGCTTGTTGTCTTTGTGCGTAAGAGAAGAAAATCATCCCTGTAAATAGTGTGGCAATCATTACAATCATAACTATTGTTCGTTTCATTATAATTCCCTCATTTGTTACAAATAAATTGGGCAGAAAAAGCAGCCATTACCCATTATGCCACGTTCTCTGCCCAAAAATATAGCGTTATTTTTCGCCCATATTATGCTTCTTATATTGTTGGTTATTACCTTGACGTCCTTTTTCCACGCCTCGATCAGTTGGTCCAGCGTTTCCTGTCACACTTGCTGCGCTAATTCCAGCCTTTGAAGGGTTCTTCTTAAGTTTTGCCATATATATTCCTCCAGTTTCGTCAGATTATAAAAAGGGAAAGTGTATTTTAGTGAAGAAAATACATATATAGCATGGGCAAATAAAAGAAAAATATTTATTTCAGAAAATTTTATCAATAAATATATTGCGAAAATTTAAACAGTATCATATATTTATTAGTAGAGGCTCACTCATTGATTGCGACTTATGTCGAAAAATTGAATGAGCATTCATTCAAGAATAGGGGGAGAATTGGATGTTCCAAATTAAAAAGGCTGCTGTTCTAGGTTCAGGCGTAATGGGTTCAGGAATTGCGGCACACTTAGCTAATATTGGTATTCCGACATTATTGCTTGATATTGTACCACCTGCGCTTACGAAAGAAGAAGAAGCGAAGGGACTTACATTAGAACATAAAAGTGTGAGAAATCGTTTTAGTAATACGGCACTACAAAAACTATTAAAGCAAAAACCAGCTCCTCTGACAGTGAAAGGAAATTTAGCACTGATTGAAGCAGGTAACTTAGAAGATGACCTTGAGCGTCTAGCTGATGTAGATTGGATTATTGAAGTAGTAGTTGAAAACTTAGATATTAAAAAGAAACTATTTGAAAAAGTAGATGCTGTTCGTAAACCGGGTTCTATCGTAAGCTCGAATACGTCAGGCATTTCAGTTGAAAAAATGGCAGAAGGTCGTTCAGACGACTTCCAGAAACACTTCTTAGGCACACACTTTTTTAACCCACCACGATATTTAAAACTTCTAGAGGTAATACCGACGAAAGAAACTGATCCACAAGTATTAAGCTTCATGAAACTATTTGGCGAAGACGTTCTTGGAAAAGGCGTTGTTATCGCGAAAGACACACCAAACTTTATTGGAAACCGCATCGGTACGTACGGTTTATTAGTAACTCTTCAAGAGATGGTAAAACGCGGCTATAGCATTGGGGAAGTTGATTCTGTAACAGGCCCACTTATTGGTCGTCCGAAGAGCGCAACGTTCCGTACATTAGATGTTGTCGGTTTAGATACATTTGTACACGTTGCAAATAACGTATATGAAAACGTACAAGAAGAAGAGCGCGATGTATTTAAAGTACCAGCTTTCATGCATGACATGCTTGATAAAAAATGGCTTGGAAGCAAAACAGGTCAAGGCTTCTTCTTAAAACAAGGAAAAGAAATTCTAGAATTAAATCCAGAAACAATGGAGTACGAAGCTCGCAAAAAATTAAAAGCTGCATCGATCGAGTTAAGTAAACAAGAAAAAGGTTTATCGAATAAATTGAAAGCGCTTGTATACGCGAAAGACCGCGCAGGAGAGTTGTTATGGAACATCATTACACCAACTCTTTTATACTCCGCAAAACTTCATAAAGAAATTGCTGACGATATCGTTGCAATTGACCAAGCGATGAAGTGGGGCTTCGGCTGGGAGCAAGGACCGTTTGAAGTTTGGGATGCAATCGGCGTTGAAAAGTCCGTTCAAAAGATGGAAGAAAACGGCGTAGTTGTTCCGGCTTGGGTGAAAGAAATGTTAGAGAAAGGTTTCACTACTTTCTACAAACATGATAACGGAGATAGCTACTATTACGATAATGGCGAATATAAGTTAATCGAGCGTAATAAAAAGGCCATTTCTCTTAAACAATTAAAAGCGAAAAATGGCGTATTAAAGAAAAATAGCGGAGCGAGCTTAATCGATTTAGGCGACGGCATCCTTTGCTTAGAATTCCATTCGAAGAGCAATGCAATCGGCATGGATATTACGCAAATGATTAACTACGCTGTTGATGAAGTAGAAAAGAATTATAAAGGTCTTGTTATCGGTAACCAATCGAAGAACTTCTGCGTTGGTGCGAACTTAGCAATGATCTTAATGGAAGCACAAGACGACAACTACTTTGAAATTGAGTTAGTTGTGAAAAACTTCCAAGATGCAATGATGAAAATGAAATACTCTTCTAAGCCAGTTGTAGCAGCACCATATGGTATGACGCTTGGCGGAGGTACAGAAGTTTGCTTACCAGCAGCGAGCATTCAAGCTTCTAGTGAAACGTATATGGGCTTAGTAGAAGTTGGCGTTGGCTTAATCCCTGGCGGAGGCGGTAATAAAGAGCTATACATTAAACACTTAAATAAAATGGCAAATGGCGTAGAATTTGATCTACAAAAAGTTGCAAATAAAGTGTTCGAAACAGTCGCAATGGCGAAAGTTTCAACTTCAGGACAAGAAGCGGTTTCTCATAACTTCTTAGGTGATAAAGACGGTATTAGTGTGAATGGTGATCATTTACTATACGATGCAAAACAGAAAGCACTTGCTTTATATGAAGCTGGTTACAAAGCACCGATTCGTAAAAAGATACCGGTTGTTGGTGAAACAGGATATGCAACTCTTGCACTTGGTGCAGAAGCAATGCATTTATCTGGTTACATTTCAGAGTACGACCTTCATATTGCGAAGAAACTTGCATATGTCATCGCAGGCGGAAAAGTGCCGTACGGAACAGAAGTTGATGAGCAGTATTTATTAGATGTAGAACGTGAAGCATTTATTAGCTTAGTAAGTGAGATGAAATCACAAGCAAGAATGCAGCACATGCTTGTAAAAGGAAAGCCATTACGTAACTAATAACGAGGGGAGATATCGTTCATGAGAGAAGCTGTCATTGTTGCGGGAGCAAGAACACCAATTGGAAAAGCAAAGAGGGGTTCATTAAAAACAGTTCGTCCTGACGATTTAGGGGCGTTAGTAGTAAAGGAAACGTTAAAGCGTGCGAATTATGAAGGGCCAATCGATGATTTAATTTTCGGTTGTGCGATGCCAGAAGCAGAGCAAGGTTTAAATATGGCTCGTAATATCGGCGGATTAGCAGGACTTTCTTACGATGTTCCAGCTATTACAATTAACCGTTACTGTTCTTCAGGTTTACAAAGTATCGCTTACGGAGCAGAGCGTATTATGCTTGGTCACTCGGAAGCTGTATTATCAGGTGGAGCGGAATCAATGAGTTTAGTTCCAATGATGGGGCACGTCGTTCGTCCGAATAGTCGCCTTGTAGAAGCGGCTCCAGAATATTATATGGGTATGGGACATACAGCAGAGCAAGTTGCTGTGAAATATGGAATTTCTCGTGAAGAGCAAGATGCATTTGCAGTAAGAAGTCATCAACGCGCTGCGAAAGCATTAGCTGCAGGGAACTTTGCTGATGAAACAGTACCTGTAGATGTAACGTTACGTACTGTTGGAGCAAATAACAAACTGCAAGAAGAAACAATCACTTTCACGCAAGACGAAGGTGTAAGAGCTGAAACGACGCTAGATATTTTAGGTAAATTACGTCCAGCATTTAACGTTCGCGGTTCTGTAACAGCTGGTAATTCTTCACAAATGAGTGACGGTGCAGCATCTGTACTATTGATGGATCGTGAAAAAGCAGTGAGCGATGGCATGAAGCCACTTGCGAAATTCCGTTCATTTGCAGTAGCGGGTGTACCACCAGAAGTAATGGGAATCGGCCCAATCGCAGCAATTCCAAAAGCGTTAAAACTAGCTGGCTTAGAGCTATCTGATATCGGCCTATTTGAACTAAATGAAGCATTCGCTTCACAATCGATCCAAGTTATTCGTGAACTTGGTTTAGATGAAGAAAAAGTAAACGTAAACGGCGGTGCAATCGCACTTGGACATCCACTTGGCTGTACAGGAGCAAAACTAACACTATCTCTTATTCACGAAATGAAACGCCGCAACGAACAATTCGGTATCGTAACAATGTGTATCGGCGGCGGAATGGGAGCAGCGGGAGTATTTGAATTACTATAAAAAAAGTGGAAGCGGCTCGTTCAGAATGTGAGGGGGATGGAGCTTCAGACGTAGAGGCGCTCTTTGCCTCGCAGGAAGAAGCGAAGCCACCGAACATTCTAGCCGCTGGAACTGGATTAGATAAAAAGTGCAGGTGGCTTGCTCAGAACAGGAGGGCGTTGGAAGCCCTGACGAAGAGGCGCTTTTTGCCTCACAGGAAGGGGTGAAACGACCGACTGTTCTAGCCACCGGAACTGGATTATAAAAAAAGTGGAAGCGGCTCGCTCACAACGAGACGCCGACAATGCAAAGAATGGAAGCAACAAAGGTTTATAAAAAATAAACGGGAGAGCCAGCTTCTTTCAAAATGAGAGAAGCGGCTTATGAAAATATGAAGGAGGAAATTTTCATGGAAAAAACAGTAGGAAGTGCGGTTAAAGGCGGTAGCTTTTTAGTAGATGAGATTACGATTGATCAAGTGTTTACGCCAGAAGATTTTTCATCTGAGCATAAAATGATTGCAAAAACGACAGAGGACTTTATCGTAAATGAAGTTCTTCCAGAGCTTGAATATTTAGAGCAACATGAGTTTGATCGTTCTGTTCGTCTTTTAAAAGAAGCTGGGGAACTTGGTTTATTAGGCGCTGACGTACCAGAAGAGTACGGCGGAATTGGTCTTGATAAAGTAAGCTCAGCGTTAATCGCAGAGAAATTCTCTCGCGCTGGTGGTTTTGCAATTACTCACGGTGCTCACGTAGGTATCGGATCTTTACCAATCGTGTTATTCGGTAACGAAGAGCAAAAGAAAAAGTATTTACCATTACTTGCAACTGGTGAAAAATTAGCTGCATACGCATTAACAGAGCCAGGTTCAGGATCTGACGCATTAGGTGCAAAAACAACGGCACGTTTAAATGCAGAAGGTACACATTACGTATTAAATGGTGAAAAACAGTGGATTACAAACTCTGCATTCGCTGACGTATTTATCGTATACGCAAAAATTGATGGAGAGCACTTCTCAGCATTTATCGTAGAGAAAGACTACTCTGGTGTATCTACAAGCCCAGAAGAAAAGAAAATGGGTATTAAATGTTCGTCAACTCGTACGTTAATTTTAGAAGATGCGTTAGTACCGAAAGAAAACTTACTTGGTGAAATCGGTAAAGGTCATATTATCGCATTCAACATTTTAAATATTGGTCGTTATAAATTAGGTGTTGGTACAGTTGGGTCTGCGAAACGTGCAGTAGAAATTTCAGCACAATATGCAAACCAACGTCAACAGTTCAAGCAACCAATCGCTCGTTTCCCATTAATTCAAGAGAAACTTGCGAATATGGCAGCAAAAACATATGCAGCTGAAAGCTCTGTATATCGTACAGTAGGCTTATTCGAAAGCCGAATGAGCACATTATCTGAAGAAGAAGTAAAAGACGGTAAAGCAGTAGCAGCTTCTATCGCTGAATATGCAATCGAGTGCTCTTTAAACAAAGTATTCGGTTCTGAAGTACTAGACTATACAGTAGATGAAGGTGTTCAAATTCACGGTGGTTACGGATTTATGGCAGAGTACGAGATTGAAAGAATGTATCGCGATTCTCGTATTAACCGTATTTTCGAAGGAACGAATGAAATTAACCGCCTAATCGTACCAGGTACGTTCTTACGTAAAGCGATGAAAGGTGAATTACCACTTCTTCAAAAAGCACAAAAATTACAAGAAGAGTTAATGATGATGATGCCAGAAGAAGTAGGCGATGAGCCATTAGCACTTCAAAAATATTTAGTAAATAATGCGAAGAAAATCGGCTTAATGGTAGCTGGGTTAGCTGCTCAAAAGTACGGTAAAGCATTAGATAAAGAGCAAGAAATTCTTGTGAATATCGCTGACATCGTAAGCAACCTATACGCAATGGAGTCAGCTGTTCTTCGTACAGAAAAAGCAATTAAAACAACTGGTCTTGAAAAGAATAAACAAAAAGTGTTATACACTGAAGTATTTTGCCAAGAAGCATTCAACGAAATCGAAGCACATGCGAAAGAAACACTTATCGCAGTTGAAAACGGCGACATGCTACGCATGATGTTATCATCATTACGTAAATTAACTCGCCACACACCACTTAACGTAATTCCGAAGAAACGTGAAATCGCTGCGAAAATTTTAGAAGATGAGCGTTATACAGTTTAATACCTTTAAAGAACAGTAGTCGTTTATACGGCTACTGTTCTTTTTTCTGAAAAAATGAAATTTTTAGTGGCATAAAACTAATACCATTAGTATAATAAAACTAATGGTATTAGTTTTCGTGAAGAGGGAGATGGGAATATGAGAATGATGCATGAAAAAACGGTATATCAATTGTCATTTTTGCCAAGAGTGTTTCCTGTGAATTGTTACTTTGTGGAGGAAGAAGATGGTTTAACTTTAATTGATGCTGCTTTACCATATAGCGCAAAAGGAATTTTACAGGCGGCTGAGAAAATAGGAAAACCAATTACGAATATTGTATTAACACATGCGCATGATGATCACATCGGTGCATTAGACGCATTAAAGGAAGTACTTCCTTATGTTCCAGTCTACATTTCTAAGCGGGACGCAAAGCTGTTAGAAGGAGATACGACGTTACAAAAGGATGAACCAAATACGCCAATAAAAGGCGGTGTACCTAAAAAGATAAAAACGGTACCTGATATTTTATTAGAAGATGGTGACCGAGTTGGATCGCTGCTTGCTATTATGACACCGGGACATACACCGGGCTCCATGTCGTTTCTTGATATAAGAAATAAAGCTCTTATTGTTGGGGATGCATTTCAAACAAGAGGAGGTACGGCTGTTTCGGGACAAATGAAATTTTGGTTTCCGTTTCCTGCGATGGCAACGTGGAGTAAAGAAATATCATTACAAAGTGCAGAGAAGTTAAGAGAATATGAGCCGTCCTTGCTTGCGGCAGGGCATGGGAAAATGATAAACGATCCAGGGGCTGTCATAGAGCTTGCTATTAAGGAAGCGAAGCGAAATATAGAAAGTAGAAAAGAGGGGTAATTTATGTCACCGAGAATCGGACTTACATTACCGAAAATTGTAGAAACAGCAGCAGAAATAGCAGATGCAAATGGAATACAAGAAGTAACGTTAGCTTCATTAGCGCAAAGGTTAGGGATACGTTCTCCCTCACTATATAATCATGTAAAAGGGTTACAAGATGTACGGAAACATCTTGGTATTTACGGAATCAAACAGCTGTATAACAAACTGGAAGAAGCGGCCGAGGGTAAACGGATGGATGAAGCAATTCATGCTTTAGGAGAAGCGTATGTAGCATTCGTACGCAAACATCCTGGACTATATGAAGCAACCTTTTTACGAGATGAAGAAGTAAGAAAAGCAGGCGACGGAATTGTAAAGCTTTGTCTTCAAGTTTTACAACAGTATGGCTTAGAAGGGGAGAATGCACTTCATGCGACACGTGGATTTAGAAGCATTTGTCACGGATTTGCGTCGATTGAACAGCAGGGTGGATTTGGTTTGCCGTTAGATCTGGATACGAGTTTACATGTATTGTTGGAAACGTTTATTAAAGGATTACATGTTATGCGAAAGTGAATAGGAAGCGGGATAATTAAAAACCTTAGAAGCGATTCTAAGGTTTTTTAGTGCGTATGATTCCTGAATAATGGTAGGTGAAATTGGAAGATTAAAGATTTAGTTCGTCATTGTTAAAAATAGTTTACATCATGTTAAAAATAAATTACAATTAAAATATAGAAAATAATGTAAAAAGGAGAGGTTATGAAACAGAGTGGAATTTTACAAAATAATCTCGTTGTACTTAGAGCAGAAAAACGCTGGTCACAAACTGATTTAGCGAACAAAGCAGGGGTAAGTAGACAAACGATCGCCTCAATTGAAGCGAATCGTTACAATCCATCTTTAATTTTAGCTTTTGAAATTGCACATATTTTAGGTAAGGAGTTTCATGAAGTTTTTCAATATAAAATAGAGGGGGAAACGGAATGAGCGTTGTAATAGGGATCATAATCTCAGTAGCGGGACTAATAGGTGTTTTATATTCCACACGTTTTCAGAAGAATGAGGGGGAAGATGAAAGAGGCGAGCATATTACAGGGAATGCCGCTAAAATTTCATTATTTGTATTTTTATTTCTATATTTAGTTATCTTTTTAATCGGGAATCTATATTCGTTAACAGGCGAACAGTATAAATTGGCAAATGCATTTTTATTAGCTGGAGTGCTTTGTTCGTATGCTTTAACTATCGTAGTTTTGAAAAGAAGATATTAGATGAGAAAGAGCCTCTAGTGGTTTAGAGGCTCTTTTTTGTTAAATGATATTATTTAGCTGGTTTGAAAAATGTAAATATCGCTAAGAAAAAGCAAACGAAACTGAATGCGATGGGATCTTGATAGGGACTAGGCTCAGAGCCCTTTTGGATTTCTGTAAGGAAGTCGTGTGTTTTCATGTTTATTGCTCCTTTATATAAGAATACTTTTAATGAAACTAATACTTACTAATAGAGTTGCACTAATAAACAATAGGAAAAATGTAGTGTTACGATTTTTGTAATTGTTAAGTGCTATAAATAGAAAGCAAATGAGAAATAACATATGTAAAGGAATAGAAGTGAGTAATGGCTTTAAAGTTAATATATCAATCAACAATTTTATATACAGAATTGCATAAACCATTAAGAAGATAATTTTAAAATATTTTTGCATAAGCACACCTACCTACTATGATTTGTTTTGAGATGCTATCGTTAGTGTAAGGTGACCTTTTGAAAATTTGTATTTTTCTGTAATTATAACATTTTTCTGTATTTATAAATAGATGTGAAATGTAAGAAAGCTTTTTCATGAATACGATTTAAAAAGAACAGAATACTAAAGGGGAATGAAAGAAGAAAGGTAGGAGTATCCTATGCAAAATTTAACAGAGCTTGAAGTAGAAAACTTACGTCATTTAATTGGTGGACACGCAACAATTATTAACAAGTTGGAGCAGTATGCACAGACGTGTACGGATCCACAACTGAAACAAATGCTACAAAAAGATGCGCAAGATGCACGAAATACGAAGCAACAATTAATGACTTTCTTAGGATAGGAGGAAGCGAAAGATGAATGAAAAAGATATGGTAAATGATTATTTAGCAGGATTAAATGCAAGTTTAACAAGTTATGCAAATTATATTGCTCAGTCTGATAATGAACAGTTACACCAAACGTTAATCCAAATTCGTAATCAAGATGAAATGCGCCAACGTAATATGTATGAGTATGCAAAGCAAAAGAGTTATTACAAACCGGCAGCACCTGCAAATCCGATGATTGTACAGCAATTAAAAAGCCAATTAAGTGCGGAATAACAGGAAAAAGAAAACGAGCGAATCTATTCGCTCGTTTTCTTTTTGTATATGTCAATAAATACATAATAAATATTTTTCCAGTTGTAACAAATATGACAAAAATGGAATATAACAATTCACAAAAAGGACAAAAACTTTGCTCAATATTTCACAAAGTATCCATGGTTTCTATCGTGGGAACCTCTATAATTAGGAGTGTAAGGAACAAAAGAAATAGATTATATGATCAATTAGGAGAGATTGCTATGAAAAGACATACAAGAAAAATTGCAATTATCGGTACTGGATTAGTTGGATCAAGTTGTGCATATTCCATTGTCAATCAAGGCATTTGCGAAGAGCTATTATTAATTGATATAAATCATGAACGTGCAGTTGGGGAAGCAATGGATTTATCACACTGCATTAACTTTACAAATACAAGAACAAAAGTATATGCAGGAAGCTATGAAGACTGCAAAGATATGGACATCGTTATTATTACAGCAGGACCAGCACCAAAGCCAGGACAAAGTCGCTTAGATACTTTAGGAGCGAGTGCAAAGATTATGGAAAGTGTTGTTGGCGGCGTAATGGAAAGTGGATTTGATGGTATTTTCTTACTTGCATCAAACCCAGTTGATATTATTACATATCAAGTGTGGAAATTATCTGGATTACCTAGAAATCGTGTGATCGGTACTGGTACATCACTAGATTCTTCTCGCTTACGAACAATTTTATCTGAAATGTTACATGTAGATCCTCGTAGTATTCATGGGTATTCATTAGGAGAACATGGTGATTCTCAAATGGTTGCTTGGTCACACGTAACTGTTGGTGGAAAACCAATTCTGCAAATATTAGAAGAACAAAAAGAACGATTTGGTGAAATAGATTTAGATGAAATCGTTGAGAAGACTGCGAAAGCCGGATGGGAAATTTATAAACGAAAAGGTACTACTTATTACGGAATCGGAAATTCTCTAGCATATATTGCAAACTCAATCTTTAACGATGATCACCGTGTCATTGCTGTATCAGCTATTTTAGATGGTGAGTATGGTGAATATGATATTTGTACAGGAGTGCCAGCTATTATTACTAGAGATGGTATAAGAGAAATTGTAGAACTAAATTTAACGGAGGATGAAGAATCTCGATTCGCAAAATCAAACGACATTTTACGTGATTATATGAAAACAATTGGCTACTAACTTATAGGAGAAGGTGAAACAAATGAAGGAATATATAATGTCTCGTGTATTTAAAGCATCAGCTGGAATCGCACAAGGTATTTTCGTATCCCTTGGAATTGGTTTACTAATCGAAAATATAGGAAGAATTGTTGATATTCCGTTGCTTATTACAATCGGAGTTGTTGCAAAATCACTTATGGCACCAGCCATTGGTGCTGGAATTGCTTTTATGCTCGGTGCAAACGGTCTTGTAATCTTCTCAGCTATGGTAGCTGGAGCAATTGGTGCCGGATCCATTTCAATTACTGAAGCAGGTCTAATTATTAAAACAGGTGAGCCAATCGGTGCATTATTAACAGCGACTTTAGCTGTATATATTGGTAAACGTTTAAGTGGAAAAACTGCGTTAGATATGATGCTCGTTCCATTTGCGGCAATATTAGGTTCTGGTTTAGTCGGTATTTGGTTATCTCATAATATTACTCCTGTTTTAAATGCAGTTGGAGCATTCATTAAAGATAGTTCAGCTGGTAGCCCGTTTATCGCTTCTATCGTCATTGCAGTCGTTTGGGGACTATTACTTATCTCTCCAGCTTCATCAGCTGCGTTAGCGATCGCACTTAGCTTAGATGGTGTTGCAGGTGGTGCTGCTCTTGCAGGCTGCGTTGCTCAGTTTATCGGATTCTCTGTCATCTCAGCGAAAGAAAATAATTTAGGTGGCATATTAGCTCAAGCACTTTGTACTCCGAAAGTACAGTTGCCAAATATCACTAAAAATCCAATGATTCTCGTCCCAACTGTCGTCGCCAGTGCGATAGTTGGTCCAGTATCCGCATTAATTTTCCAACTGGAAGCAGGAAAAGAAATTGCAGGTCTTGGATTAAGTTCTCTTATCGCACCAATTAATTTAATTTCCAGCGAAGGATGGGAAGTTGTCCCAGCGATGGTAATCACTTATATCGTCATTCCAGTAGCTGTTTCTTATATACTTTACATTGCTCTTAAAAAAGCAGGTCGTATTCACTCTGGTGATATGACTGTACCGCAATCTTAACTTGAAAATCTCCTTTTATATAGAGAAAAGCAGACTGAGAAGCCACAGTCTGCTTTTTACATTTTATGATTTTGTTTTACTGGAACACGTACGGTTTCTTTTGCTAATAAAAGCTGAACGCCGAAGTAGAGTATGCTTGCAAGCGTCATTCCAGAAATGGCGTCTACAAATGCGTGTTGCTTCGTAAATAGCGTTGATAAAATAATAAGCGTACCGAAGAAGGTAAGAATGTAATATTCAAAAGCATGTTGTTCTCTACGTCTAAAGGCAGCTAACATAATGATAAAGGTAGTAAGAACGTGAATGCTAGGGAAACAGTTCACCGGTTGATCGATACTATAAATATAGCGGACTAGTTCGGAAAATACGTCTGTTCCAACGACGGTTGGACGTGGTACAGTTGTTTGCCAAAAATAATAAATAGAAAAACAAGCAAGTTTTCCAAGAATGATACTACTTAAAGTGACATAATATTGTTTTCGATCTGCAAAGCAGTAATAAATAAGTGCGCCGTATAAGTAAGGAAACCAAATTAAATAAGGAATAATAAATGCTTTTACAAATGGAATCCAATCATCTACTACAGTTGTGACATCTACTGCGTGTACAGTCGATTTATTTAATACATCGTAAAGGGGACTTACGAGTACGAGTAGAAGTATATAACTTAACGGAAGAAAAGATGAAAGTTTAAATTTCTTCATGATAATCTCCTATGTTTAGTAATGTAAGTAAATTCAATTGATTATAATATAGAAACGCAATTTGGGCTATCGATTTTACTTACATTTTCTTGAATGAACCTTACGTTTTTGTCACTTGACTGAAAAGAAGGGGAGGGTGCTAAATGAAGCGTTTATCGTATTTCTTAGTTTTTATATTCATATGCCTAGTCGGTGCTGGGTGTGCAAAGGATAAAGAAGGAGAGAAATTAGAATATAACGGAAGAGCACTCGTAATTGGAGTTGTTGGAGAAAAACCGAAAGATACGTTTAGGAATGTAAAGTTTGAGGAAATAAAGTTAGAGGAACTGGAAAAGAAATCTAAGGAAGTAGATGGTTTTCTAATAATGAAAGATCACTTTCAAGAAGCCTCAACAGAGCAATATAAAAATGTATTTTCATCACTAAAGAAACCAGTATTTTTTATCGGTTTACAAGATAAATCATATTCGATTTTTATTACAAAAGGGATAGAGTATAACAGTGCCCGAAAAGATGTAAATGCGATGTATACGCAAGGGTTTGCAAATATCGGAAGTGGTGAAGGACAACAATGGGCAGTTGGTTTATCTAATGGCGGAAATACAGAAGAAAGTATTCATAATATGTATATCGTCGTATTTCAAACAATTGCAGATTATTTGAATAGATGAGGAAGAAGCCTGTAAACAAGGTTTCTCCTTTATTTTGCATTCAGGAATTGGTTATATAATGGTCCAAATGATTCCATTTTTATGAGGTTACTAGTAGGGCTTTTTTATTAACAGTAATTCCTCAATATACACGAAATATGCAAATATGCATATTGTATTTATTTGGAATTTTTGTATGTTAAAATTAAATATAGAGATTTTTATATGTAATGAACTAAAATTAGAAATATCCAATGAATTTTGAGAGGTGTTACATGTTTAAAAATAAGAAATTAATTCGATTCGGTCTAACATTACTTGTATGTTTATTTGTAATTGATTTTACAATCAGTTATTTTCAAACATATCTTGAATCAGCGGCAGGTATTAAATGGGCAGTATCAGAAACTTGGAGAACTATTTTGTTAGATGCCCCTGAAAGTATATTGGTTATTTTAGGCGCAATTGCTTTATATGATTTCACAAAAGAAACATCGCCAAAAGACGCATCTATTTAAATGCGTCTTTTTTATTTCATGCAATTAGCAATTTTGTGGATGGTAGTCTTGCTATCAATGATAGAGCATTATGCCATACAATGAAGATAATATTAGAAATTTATGGGGATGATTACGTTGAGGGAATTTTTAATTAGTTATGCTACAAGCCTGCTTACTTTTACTATTATATGGTTCTTAATACCGTATATTTCGGATCCTAGTTATTCTAACGAGAATGGTTTACCTAACATAGTTGGATTTATTGTAATTCTCATCATATTTGGTAGTGTATTAGATCTTGTAGCTTGCCTAATTGGAGAAGTGTTATACAGGAACATAAAACAATGTAGGAAGTTTCGAGTTGGAATTCCTGTATTTATTGGACTATCTCTTATCTATATATTTATACTCTCTCTTTTTACTATTACTAGTGCATATGCTTCTAGTTTAGTTGCACCTATTATTATGGGTTCCTTAGCTTTTTATGTAGTACGTAGAAAAATATAATTAACCTCAGCTAACGATAATGATGTAAATAAGCTAGTGGCGATTCCGCAAAGAGTTTAAATAAACTACGAAAAAGTAGAAAAGTATACATTTCTGCTTTAATAAAGGATACGTTTACCTTTAGATTGATGATAAAAAAGAAGTGCTCCTGTTTCTAAGCAAGGGCACTTCTTTTTATATTTCAGTCAGTAATTTGAATTTCATATTCTCAGGAGCAGTTACTTTTGCTTTATTGATGATAGGCTTAATAACTTTTTTATGGGCTCACTACTACGGTCAAAATCGTTAGTTCCTTTCATCTGTACGCCTTTGTCATGTAAAGTGTTTCCGGGTTTTGTGACTATAGGCTGAACTGGTTAAATAAACGTTTGTTTAAGATGTATGTTCGGCAGGAAGAAAACGATGCAGCTCAAGGGTTAATAAAGAAAAAAGGAAATTAATCAAACGTTTGTTTAAGATGTATGTTCGGTAGGAAGAAAGCGATACAGCTCAAGGGTTAACAAAGAAAAAAGGGGAGTTAATCAAACGTTTGTTTAAGATATATGTTCGGAGAGTGATAAGAGAAGAATCTAAAAAAATTTATATATTTATTTTTCCTTAACAAATGGCGGAAAAATAAGAAAAATTTGCAGGATTATTAAAAATTATCACGAAATAAGTAAAAGTTTAGCGAATAATCGTTTGAAATAATAAAACGTTTTCTATATGATAAAGGTAAAGGTTAGTAAAAAAGTAGGTGAATTTATGACAGTAACATTTTATTCATATCCAAAGTGTGGCACATGTCAAAAAGCAAAGAAATGGTTTGAGGCAAACGATGTAGCATATGAGATGATTCATATTGTTGAAAATCCACCATCAAAAGAAGATTTACGTAATTTACATGAAAAAAGTGAATTACCATTAAAAAAATTCTTTAATACAAGTGGAATGCGTTACCGTGAACTTGGTCTGAAAGATAAGTTAAAAGATGCAAGTGAAGACGAAATGTACGAGCTTTTAGCATCTGATGGCATGTTGATTAAACGTCCAATTGTAACAGATGGAACGAAGGTAACACTTGGTTTTAACGAAGAGCAGTTTGAAAGTGTGTGGAAAAAGTACCAATAAGGTATTTTTACATAATTAATACATTCACTGGAGGTACAGTCATGAGCATTCCAAATAATTTACGTTACTCTGAAGAACACGAATGGGTAAAAACTGAAGGTAATGAAGTTGTTATCGGTATTACTCACTTTGCACAAAGTGAGCTAGGCGATATCGTATTCGTTGAACTTCCAGAAGTAGGTGCAACAATCGAAGCTGACGAGCCATTCGGAAGCGTAGAATCTGTTAAAACAGTTTCTGAATTATACGCACCTGTAAGCGGTAAAGTTGTAGCAGTAAACGAAGAATTAAGTGACCAACCAGAACTTGTTAACGAATCTCCATACGAGGGTGCATGGATGGTTAAAGTTGAACTTTCTGATGCAAGCCAAGTTGAGAAGTTATTAACTGCTGAAAAATATGCAGAAATGACAAACCAAGACTAATTATAGTCGACTGAAGGACAGCCTTTGTGCTGTCCTTTTTTATTTTGTGTTACATAATGCATTTAAAAACGAGCGCAAATGAATAAGCTATTATGGGAATGAATGTTTTTCGATAAGGTTTCATGGGGCTTTGTAATCTGAACGAGCCGCTTGCGCTTTTCATTGTCTAGCTCCACCTCCTAGCCCTTCATGTCTAAGAACCTTCCGCACGAGAAGACAAAAAGCGTCTTCTGTGTGAAAGAACCTTAGCCAACAGGGCTAAACAGTCGGTTCCGCTTTTCACTATGATCCAGCTTCAGCGGCTAGATTGTTCGGTGGCTTCGCTTCTTCCTGCAAGGCAAAAAGCGCCTTTACGTCAGAAGCTCCATCCCCCTCACAATCTGAACGAGCCGCTTGCGCTTTTCTTTTGCAAAAATAAACAGGAAACAACATGAAAATAACGAATATACTATATACTAAGTTAAAGGTTGTATAGTATATGGTGATCGGGTGATGACATATGATTTATGTAGAAAAAGTCATTATTGTAGAAGGTACATCAGATAGAAGAAAGATTGAATCTATTATTCGGGAACCGGTGGAAATTGTTTGTACAAATGGTACAATTGGTTTGTCGAAAATGGATGAGCTCGTTGATCAGTTTTTTGATAAGGAAGTGTATGTCCTAGTGGATGCTGATGATGCTGGAGAAAAGTTAAGGAAACAGTTTCGAAAAGAATTTCCGCAAGCAGAGCATATTTATATTGATCGCTCGTACCGGGAAGTGGCAACAGCGCCATCTTCACACTTAGCAAATGTATTATGGGGAGCTGACATTGACGTTTATACAGAATATTTACGGTAAGGAATGATAGAAGTGATTGATTGGACAGGAGCCGAAGCTACAGCCCTAATAGAGAACGAAGAAAAAACAGTGTTATATGTATATACTCCAATGTGTGGAACATGCCAATTAGCAAAAAAGATGTTAACAGTCGTTGAGATGACAATTGAAGATTTGAAAATTGGGATGTTAGATTTAAATTATGCTCCGCATTTCGCGAAAGAGTATGGAATTGAAAGTGTACCGTGTTTACTTGTTTTTGAAAATGGGACACTCATGAAGAAGATATATGCATTTCATTCGGTTGAATATTTATATACGGAATTAAAGTAGGCGGCAAAGTTTTTGCCGCCTCGACATATTTCTTGGGAAATATGTCGAGATGCAGGGTGGTTACAGTATTTGTCGAGCGAAAGTAACAGGATTGCTCTTGAGTGAGAGGGAATGGTATGTAATAGAAAGTGATATGAAGGATGTGATTTAGAGTGGAATTATATTCTTTGCTTCAATCATTTGTAAATTACGCTAATGGTCAATATCATTTAGAGCCGCTTTTAAGACAAGGAGAAAAAACTGTTAATTTCCGCTTTGGAGATGAAAGTTGTTCGTTACAAATTTCAAGAGATTATATAGAACTGTTGAAAGAAGAAAGAGGAACGGAGCAAATCGTTTGTGTAGATGAAGAAGATGTAAAACAATTGGTGAATGGCAATGTACGATTGCAAACGTTAATGGACGATGGACGTATACAATATTCGGGAACGTATCGAACGATGTTATTAATTGAATCGATGTTTCATATATGTAAACCAATGTCAGTAGGTGCTTAAAATTCTGAAGTTTCGTTTTTTACGAAAATTTCTGTTGACATGGTGTGTGGATATTGATACAATTCAATTCATAAAATATAGACAATTTCATAAATTACAAATCAGACGAAAATGTAATCTGATTTCTCTTATCAAGAGAGGTGGAGGGACTGTGCCCTGTGAAGCCCGGCAACCGTCAACTTATGTTGAAATGGTGCCAATTCCTGCAAAGCAAATGCTTTGAGAGATGAGAGAGAGGGATAATGTTGTTATATACGCATATAAACCTTTCTGCTTCTCTAAAGCGGAAAGGTTTTTTTGTTGTTTGAATGTGGAGGACATTCAAATAATAAAAGTAATGATAACGGTGGGCTATACGCATCAAAAATAAAAAATTGCGGAGTCGACCTAAACAAAAAAGGGGTGATACACCATGATTCTATTAGAGAATGTAAAGAAAATATATAAAGCAAAAAGCGGTGATGTCACTGCTGTAGATAATGCCAATTTAAAAATAGAGAAAGGTGAAATATTTGGTGTTATCGGATATAGTGGCGCTGGAAAAAGTTCTTTAATTCGATTATTCAATCAGTTGGAGAAACCAACTTCAGGTCAAATTACAATTGCGAATCGCGTCATTTCAGCGATTACAGGAAGCGAACTTCGTAAGGCAAGACAAGAGATCGGAATGATTTTTCAACACTTCAACTTACTTTGGTCACGAACTGTACGTGAAAATATTGAGTTCCCACTTGAAATTGCAGGTGTTGATAAGGCGAAGAGAAGAAAACGCGTTGATGAGCTAATTCATCTTGTTGGATTAGAAGGAAGAGGAGACGCGTACCCATCTCAGCTGAGCGGAGGACAAAAGCAACGCATTGGGATTGCAAGAGCGTTAGCTAACAATCCGCAAGTACTTTTATGTGATGAAGCAACGTCAGCTCTTGATCCAGAAACGACAGATCAAATTTTAGATTTATTATTAGATATTAATAAACGTCTCGGTTTAACGATTGTACTCATTACACACGAGATGCACGTAATTCGAAAGATTTGTAATCGCGTTGCGGTAATGGAGAAAGGAAAGATTGTAGAAACAGGTCCAGTACTTGATGTGTTCCGTAATCCGCAGCAAGACATTACGAAACGATTTGTACAGCAGTTAACGGATTCTGAAGATACAAATGAAACGATTGAAAGTTTAATTGAGAAATATCCAGATGGTAAAGTAGTTCGTTTGCAGTTTATCGGTGAAGCGGTAGAAAGACCAGTGCTTCAAAGATTGATGCAACGCAGTGATATAGAAGTTAGCATTTTGCAAGGAAATATTGCACAAACGAATAACGGCTCTTACGGTAGTTTAGTTGTTCATTTAAATGGTGAGGAAACAGCGATTCAGCAAGCAATAGAGGGAATACATCAAGATCAAGTAGAGCTGGAGGTGATTGCACATGGATAAATTACTCACAAATGTTGATTGGAATCAAATGTTAGAAGCAACGGGTGAAACGTTATATATGACGGCAATCGCAGCTCTTGCCACATTTGTTTTAGGACTCATTTTAGGATTGTTACTCTTTATGACAGCGAAAGATAATTTATGGGAAAACAAAGCGGTTAACACGGCGATTGGAGCGTTCGTAAACATTTTCCGCTCGATACCGTTCATTATTTTAATCATTTTATTAATCCCATTCACAAAGATTCTGCTTGGAACAATTCTTGGAGCGAGTGCAGCACTTCCAGCTTTAATTATTGGAGCGGCACCGTTTTACGCGAGAATGGTTGAAATCGCCCTTCGTGAAATTGATAAAGGTGTAATTGAAGCTTCAAAAGCGATGGGAGCAAAAACAAGCACAATTATTTTGAAGGTGTTAATTCCAGAATCGTTACCAGCATTAGTATCTGGTATTACGGTTACGACAATTGCTTTAGTAGGCTATACAGCAATGGCGGGAGTTGTTGGTGCTGGTGGTCTTGGAACACTTGCTTATTTAGAAGGATTCCAACGAGGAAATAACGACGTAACAATCGTTGCGACAATTTGTGTATTACTAGTTGTATTTTTCATTCAGTGGATTGGTGATCGTGTAACGACTCGAATAGATAAACGATAATAAAAAACGGGAGGATGTTTCAAATGAAAAAATTATTACTGACAGCACTGATTTCAACTTCAATTTTTGGGTTAGCTGCTTGTGGCGGGAAAGATAACGATGAAAAGAAACTAGTTGTTGGTGCTTCTAACGTACCGCACGCTGAAATTTTAGAAAAGGCAAAACCGTTACTTGAGAAAAAAGGAATTGAATTAGAAGTGAAAAAATTCCAAGACTACGTATTACCAAATAAATCGTTAGCGGATAAGGATTTAGATGCAAACTACTTCCAGCACATTCCGTATTTAGAAAAAGAAATGAAAGATAAAAAATATGATTTTGAAGTAGCAGGAAAGATTCATTTAGAGCCAATTGGTGTATACTCTCAAAAATATAAGAGCTTAAAAGAACTTCCAGACGGAGCGACAATTATTATGAGTAATTCAGTTGCTGATCATGGACGTGGTTTAGCAATTTTACAAAAAGAAGGCATTTTAAAAATTAAAGATGGGGTGGATCCAGTTAAAGCAACTCCAAAAGATATTGCGGATAACCCGAAAAACTTGAAATTCAAAACAGATATTGAGCCTGGTTTATTACCACAGGTGTATAACAATAAAGAAGGCGACGCGGTTTTAATTAACTCGAACTATGCAATTGATGCGAAGTTAAACCCAGAAAAAGATGCAATTGCAATTGAAAGTAATGATTCACCATACGCAAACGTAGTAGCTGTTCGTAAAGGCGATAAAGATAAGAAAGAGATTAAAGCTCTTGTAGAAGTATTACATTCTAAAGAAATCGAAGACTTCATTAATAAAGAATATAAAGGGGCAGTTGTTCCTGTAAAAGAATAATTGCTGTAAAAGGGCTGGTGTATGCCAGCCTTTTTTATAACTACATAATTATACGGGAGAAGGGGACATCATATGAAAAAGATTCTATTGTCAGTTGTTACAGCGTTGTCTGTATTTACATTAGCTGCTTGCGGAGGGAAAGAGGAGAATAAGCTTGTTGTGGGAGCTTCTAACGTGCCGCACGCTGTTATTTTAGAAAAGGCACAGCCGATATTAGAGAAAAAGGGAATTAAATTAGAAATTAAAAAATTCCAAGATTATGTGTTGCCAAATAAAGCGTTAGCGGATAAGGAAATTGATGCGAACTACTTCCAACACATTCCTTATTTAGATAAAGAAATCCAAGAAAAAGGATATAAAATTGTAAACGCGGGAAAAATTCATTTAGAGCCAATGGGTATTTATTCAAAGAAATATAAAAGCTTAAAAGACTTACCAGATGGCGGGACAGTGATTATGAGTAATAACGTAGCGGAGCGTGGCCGTATGCTAGCACTGTTACAAAAAGGCGGCGTTATTAAACTAAAAGACGGAGTAGATGTTGTGAAAGCAACAGTAAAAGATGTTGTAGAAAATCCGAAAAACTTAAAGTTTAAAACAGATGTAGAGCCTGGGCTTTCACCAAAGTTATATGAAAATAATGAAGGTGATGCATTATTTATTAATTCAAACTATGCAATTGACGCAAAATTAAATCCAACAAAGGATGCGATTGCGATTGAAGGATCAGACTCTCCGTATGCAAATATTATTGCAGTTCGTAAAGGTGACGAGAAGAAAAAAGAAATTAAAGAGCTAGTAGAAGTACTGCATTCAAAAGAAATTCAAGATTTTATTAATAAAGAATATAAAGGTGCTGTACTTCCGGTAAGTGAATAAATATAAGGAAAGGACTGGAAAATTACCAGTCCTTTTTTCTTTATATAAATAAGAAGAAAGGTGTATCATAGAAAGATGTGAAGGAAATACTTATATACATTTGTGAAAAAATTGTTACTTTTTTTCGTCGTTTGCGATATCATTTTATTTGATATAAAATTAGAATGAGAATAAAATGAGAATATGAACGTTTTAGGAATTTTTAAAATGTATATATAGGATTAATGGAGGTATTGAGATGGCTGGTTCTACATTAACGGTTAAAGACTTACACGTATCAATTGATGGCAAAGAAATTTTAAAAGGTGTAAACCTTGAAGTAAAAGGTGGAGAAATCCACGCAATTATGGGACCTAACGGAACAGGTAAATCAACTTTATCTTCTGCAATTATGGGTCACCCAAAATATGAAGTAACAGAAGGTAGCATCATCATCGACGGTGAAGATGTATTAGAAATGGAAGTAGATGAGCGCGCACAAGCAGGTCTATTCCTAGCAATGCAATATCCAAGTGAAATTAGCGGAGTAACAAACGCTGACTTCTTACGTTCTGCAATTAACGCACGTCGTGAAGAAGGCGATGAAATTTCTCTTATGAAATTTATCCGTAAATTAGATAAAAACATGGAATTCCTAGAAATGGATCCAGAAATGGCACAACGTTACTTAAACGAAGGTTTCTCTGGCGGTGAGAAAAAACGTAACGAAATTCTTCAATTAATGATGATTGAGCCAAAAATCGCAATCTTAGACGAAATTGACTCAGGTCTTGATATCGATGCATTAAAAGTTGTATCTAAAGGTATTAACGAAATGCGCGGCGAAGACTTCGGTTGCCTAATGATTACGCATTACCAACGTTTATTAAACTACATCACTCCAGACTTCGTTCACGTTATGATGAACGGTCGTATCGTTAAATCTGGTGGACCTGAGCTTGCACAACGTCTAGAAGCTGAAGGTTACGACTGGATTAAAAAAGAATTAGGTATTGAAGACGAAACAACAGAGCAAGAAGCGTAAGAGAGGAGCATAAACATGACAATCGGTACATTACCTTTCGATCAAGAAACAATCCGTCAACGCGCAAGCGAAGTAAACGAAGCAGCTTGGTTGACTGAGTTCCGCTTACAAGCTCTTGCACAAGCAACTGAACTTCCAATGCCAACTCCTGATAAAACGAAAATTGACAAATGGGACTTTATCGGAAAAGGCGACGCTGCTAAGCAAGAGCCTGTAAGTTCTTTAACAGAGCTTCCAGAAGCAGTGAAAAACTTAATCGATGAAAATAACAGTGTATTAGTGCAACGTACTGGTACAACTGCATTCGTTTCTTTAGCAGACGAAGCAAAAGAAAAAGGTGTTATTTTCACAGACATCGTAACAGCTGCAACTGAGCATGCTGAACTAGTACAAAAGTACTTAATGAAAGACGGCGTGAAGGTAGACGAGCATCGTCTAACTGCACTTCATGCTGCATTAATCAACGGTGGTGCATTCGTATATGTTCCGAAAAACGTTGTTCTTGAAACTCCACTTCAAGCTGTATTCTTAGTAGACGGCGAAGAAGCTAACGTATATAACCACGTATTATTCGTAGCTGATGCGAACAGTACTGCAACTTATGTAGAAAACTACGTTGCAAATGAAAATGCTAAAGGTATTGCAAATATCGTAGCAGAAGTAATCGTGGAACAAGGCGCACAAGTGAAATTCGGTGCGGTTGATCTATTAGCAAAAGACGTAACAACTTACGTTAACCGCCGCGGTATTGTTGGACGCGACGGCCGCGTTGATTGGGCTCTAGGCCTTATGAATGACGGAAACACAATTTCAGAGAACGTTACAAACTTAATGGGCGACGGTTCATATGCTGATACAAAAACAGTAACAATTGGCCGTGGTAACCAAACACAAAACTTTACAACTAAAGTTGTTCACTTCGGTAAACACTCTGAAGGTTGGATTTTAAAACACGGTGTACAAAAAGATAGTGCAACATCTATCTTTAACGGAATTGGTAAGATTGAACACGGTGCATCTAAGTCAAATGCACAACAATCTTCTCGCGTTCTTATGTTAGATGAGAAAGCACGCGGTGATGCAAACCCAATTCTTTTAATTGACGAAGATGATGTTATGGCAGGTCACGCAGCTTCAGTAGGTCGCGTAGATCCAACTCAACTATATTACTTAATGAGCCGTGGTATTCCAAAACGCGAAGCAGAACGTTTAGTCATCCATGGATTCTTAGCACCTGTAGTTAATGAGCTTCCAATTGAGGGAGTAAAGGCACAGCTTGTTGAGGTAATTGAAAGGAAAGTTCGCTAATGAATATTCATGAAATACGCAAACAGTTTCCAATTCTTGATCAAAAAGTGAACGGCAAACAACTTGTTTATTTCGATAGTGCAGCAACTTCTCAAAAACCAATTCAAGTCATTGAAACGTTAGAACGTTACTATAAAGAATATAACTCTAATGTGCATCGCGGTGTTCATACGCTCGGTACGAAAGCTACCGACGCGTATGAAGGTGCACGCGAGAAAGTTCGCAAGTTTATTAATGCGAAATCAATGGAAGAGATTATTTTCACGCGCGGAACAACAACTGCATTAAATACAGTAGCGGCTAGCTATGGTCTTGAAAATGTAAAAGAAGGCGATGAAATCGTTATTTCTTACATGGAGCACCATAGTAACATCATTCCGTGGCAGCAAGTTGCGAAGAAAACTGGTGCAACTTTAAAATATCTTCCGCTTCAACCAGATGGGACAATTTCAATAGAAGATGCTCGTCAAACAATTACACCGAATACAAAAATCGTTTCTATCATGTATGTTTCTAACGTACTTGGAACGATTAACCCTGTAAAAGAAATCGGAGCAATTGCACATGAAAATGGCGCAATTATGGTCGTTGACGGTGCACAAAGTACACCTCATATGAAAGTGGATGTACAAGATTTAAACTGTGATTTCTACGCATTATCTGCTCATAAGATGTGCGGCCCTACAGGTATCGGCGTATTATATGGTAAGAAAGAATTGCTAAACAATATGGAGCCAATTGAATTTGGCGGTGAAATGATTGATTTCGTAGATTTACAAGAATCTACTTGGAAAGAGCTTCCGTGGAAGTTCGAAGCAGGTACGCCGATTATCGGTAATGCAATCGGACTTGGTGCGGCAATTGATTTCCTAGAAGAAATCGGTCTTGATAATATTGAAAAGCATGAGCATGAATTAGCGCAATACGCTTTAGAAAGACTATCAGAAGTAGATGGCGTTACAATTTATGGTCCAAAGCATCGCGCTGGTCTTGTTACATTTAATATTGAAGACGTACATCCTCATGATGTAGCGACAGTATTAGATGTAGAAGGTATTGCGGTTCGCGCAGGACATCACTGTGCACAACCGCTTATGAAGTGGCTGAAAGCTTCTTCAACAGCACGTGCAAGCTTCTATTTATATAATACAAAAGAAGAAATTGATACATTTGTTGAATCGCTAATCAAGACAAAGGAGTATTTCACAAATGTCATTTAATAATTTAGATACGTTATATCGTCAAGTTATTATGGATCATTACAAAAATCCTCGTAACCATGGCGTGTTAGAAGATAGTGTTACAGTTAACTTGAACAATCCAACTTGCGGCGACCGTATTCAACTTACGATGAAAGTAGAAGAAGGTATTGTGCAAGAAGCGAAGTTTGAAGGAGAAGGATGTTCTATCTCAATGTCTTCAGCTTCAATGATGACACAAGCAGTAAAAGGTAAGAAAATTGAAGAGGCACTTCAGCTTTCTAAAATTTTCTCTGACATGATGCTAGGAAAAGAGTACGATGACAGCATCGATTTAGGAGATATTGAAGCATTACAAGGCGTATGCAAGTTCCCTGCACGTATTAAATGTGCAACATTAGCGTGGAAAGCGTTAGAAAAGGGCTTAAACGAAGATAAGTAATGTTAAAGGTTCCTAAAAACGAGGTTATCTAAGGAGGGACACACCAACATGGCGAAGCAACTGCCAGATATCGGCGATTATAAATATGGTTTCAAAGACAAAGACGTTTCGATTTTCCGTGCTGGACGCGGTTTAACAAAAGAGATCGTTGAAGAGATTTCACGTATGAAAGAAGAACCACAGTGGATGTTAGACTTCCGTTTAAAATCACTGGATAAGTTCTATGAAATGCCAATGCCACAATGGGGCGGCGACTTAAACGACTTAGATTTCGATGAAATTACGTACTACGTAAAACCATCTGAGAAATCTGAGAAGTCTTGGGATGAAGTACCTGATGAAATTAAAGCTACATTTGATAAATTAGGTATTCCAGAAGCTGAGCAAAAGTATTTAGCTGGTGTATCTGCACAGTACGAATCTGAAGTTGTATACCACAACATGAAAGAAGACCTAGAAGCTCTAGGAATCGTCTTCAAAGATACAGATAGCGCATTAAAAGAGAACGAAGATATTTTCCGTGAGCATTTCGGAAAAGTAATCCCACCGACAGACAACAAATTCGCAGCATTAAACTCTGCAGTTTGGTCTGGTGGATCATTCATCTACGTTCCAAAAGGTGTTAAAGTTGATACACCACTTCAAGCGTATTTCCGTATTAACTCTGAAAATATGGGACAATTCGAGCGTACGCTTATCATCGTAGACGAAGGCGCACACGTACACTACGTAGAAGGTTGTACAGCACCTGTTTACACGACTAACTCACTTCACAGTGCGGTAGTAGAAATCATCATTAAGAAAGATGCATATTGCCGTTATACAACAATCCAAAACTGGGCGAACAACGTATACAACCTAGTTACAAAACGTGCGGTTTGTGAAGAAAACGCAACGATGGAATGGATTGACGGTAACATCGGATCTAAATTAACGATGAAATACCCAGCAGTTATCTTAAAAGGCGAAGGCGCTCGTGGTTTAACATTATCTATCGCGATTGCTGGTAAAGGCCAACACCAAGATGCTGGTGCGAAAATGATTCACTTAGCACCAAACACGTCTTCAACAATCGTTTCTAAATCGATTGCGAAGCATGGTGGTAAAGTAACTTACCGTGGTATCGTACACTTCGGACCAAAAGCGAAAAACTCTCGCTCTAACATCGAGTGTGACACGTTAATCATGGATAACCAATCTACATCTGATACAATTCCTTACAACGAAATCAAAAACGATTACGTTTCACTTGAGCACGAAGCGAAAGTATCAAAAGTATCAGAAGAACAATTATTCTACCTAATGAGCCGCGGTATTTCTGAGCAAGAAGCTACAGAAATGATCGTAATGGGCTTCATCGAGCCATTCACTCGCGAACTTCCAATGGAATACGCAGTTGAAATGAACCGCCTAATCAAGTTTGAGATGGAAGGTTCTATTGGTTAAATAGAAATGCGGAGCCGACTGTTCAGACCCGTTGGCTAAGGTTCTTTCGCACAGAAGATGCTTTTTATCTTCTCGTGCGGAAGGTTCTTAGACATGAGGGTCTAGGAGGCAAAGCTGGACATATTTAAAGTGGAGGCGGCTCGTCCAGAATGTGAGGGGGATGGAGCTTCTGACGTAGAGGCGCTTTTTGCCTCATAGGAAGAAGTGAAGCCACCGAACATTCTAGCCGCTGGAACTGGATAATATATAAAGGAAGCGCCCTGCTGTGCAGGGCGCTTTTTTTTATTGTGTGAGTTGGGCTTGGGGTGGGGTTAGCCGAGATACCCAGGTGGGTTTCTGACTAAATATATCAGCGATTTTTCAAATATATCGATCACAACTCGGAATATATCGGCGATTATTTCAATATATCGACGATTCGACAAGGAATATCGACTTATCAACAAATTACGACAAAAGAAATTCTTCATATACCCTGCAACATTTTATATGAAAGGGGACCGACTGGAAGTAAGGCAAAGATACTGACAAATCCACTGGTGAATCCAATTGAAAAAAGACCTGCGAATCTCCTGTTGAACTTTCTGACAAATCCCCGCTCTACCAACAAATCCAACAACTAAAAAAGAAAGTTTCTCATATAAAAAGGGCAATCTTTTGCTTTTTCTCACAATGCGAGTACAATGTAAAATAGCAAGAAAAGACGAAAAGTATTTACAGGATTATTGCGTGCGCATAGCGTAAATGGCAGTAAGGAACTGAGAGGAGGTTTTTTCTCTGAATATAAATAAAGAAACAATCATCCACCTTTATCATACAAACGATATACATAGTCATTTTGAAAATTGGCCGCAAATTTCTCGCTTTGTACAAGGAGAGAAAAAGCGAAGACAGGAAGCGGGAGAGACTGTTTTAACTGTAGATATCGGCGATCATGTGGATCGTTTTCATAGTATTTCGGAAGCGACGAATGGGCTTGGCAATACGAAGCTTTTAAATGAGGCGTTATATGATTATGTAACAATCGGAAATAATGAAGGAATTACGTTAGCGAAGGAGCATTTGAATCGTCTATATGATGATGCTGGATTTGAGGTGCTTGTCGCAAATTTATTTGAAAAAGAAGGGGTACGTCCAGAGTGGGCAAAGCCTTATAAATTACATACAACGACAGATGGGATTACGATTGCTTTTATCGGATTAACGGTTGCGTATCCAGAGTTTTATCAAATGTTAGATTGGCATATTGAAGATCCAATTGAGCATTTAGAGTCTATTTTAGAAGAAGTGAGAGATGAGGCTCATATAACGGTTGTCCTTTCTCACCTTGGAAAAAGTATGGATGAGCATATGGCGGAGCATTATGATATAGATGTTATTTTAGGGGCACATACCCATCATTTATTTGAGCGTGGTGTTCTTATGAATCATACGTTACTTTGTTGTTGTGAAAAGTGGGGACGTTACGTTGGGCACGTTCAGCTTACTGTGGATAAAGAGACGAAGAAGCTGTTGAAAAAGGATGGTAGAGCAATTAAGACTGAACGTTTAGGTGCTTATAACAAACCATTATCCACAATTGAAGCGCTGCAGGAAGAAAGTAAACATATTATGGAAGAACCTGTTGTTCATTTAAAGGAATCATTACCGGTTGATTGGTTTCATGAGACAGCATTTTCGCACATGTTAGCAAATGCGTTGAAAAACTGGTGCGATGCAGAGATTGGCATGGTGAACGCTGGTGTACTTCTTGAAGGATTAGAAGAAGGCGTTGTGACGCGCGGAGATATTCACAGAATTTGTCCACATCCAATTAATCCATGCCTATTAAAAGTGCCGGGGAAAACGTTAAGAGAAGTGATCTTGAAAGCACGTCGGCCGAATATGGAGAACCTTGAGGTAAAAGGGTTTGGATTTCGGGGGAAAGTAATGGGGAAAATGATTTACGCTGGTGTAGAAGTCATTCCAGATACGATTCCTGGGAATAAAATTTTACTCGAAGATGTATTAATTAACGGGGAATCGCTGGAATTAGAACGTATATATACGGTAGGAACGATTGATATGTTTACATTTGGCTACTTATACCCAGAGCTATCCACACTTTCTGACAAACAATATTATATGCCAGAACTACTTAGAGATGTGTTAGCAGACATGTTAATAACTTATACATCTTCTGTCAAACTATAGGCTAGTTAACTTGTAACACTCATTTTTCTCTTGTCATACAGATAAGAAAGAGAGGAGTGTGAACTATGGTTAATGTAGAGCCGATTATAATCGATAATTATACGTTTATTGCGGTTAGCGTCAAACTTCCAAAGACAAATTTGCTAGCTGTAATGAGCGATAAAGGATATATTATGTGCGGTGCATTAGATGTAGGTCTTTTAAATGAGAAGTTAGGGGATCGTGGTATTATTGCTGGTCGCGCGGTTGGTGTAAGAACGATTGAACAACTTCTTGAAGCACCGCTAGAATCAGTAACGATTGAAGCCGAAGCGTTAGGTATTACGGCTGGCACAATCGGAAAAGAAGCATTATTAAAAATGAGATAAGCATATATCGTCCCTCCTTCTTGCATAGAAATGATATAAGAAGGAGGGTTTTTTATGAGTATATT
This sequence comes from Bacillus cereus group sp. Bc061, assembly GCF_027715825.1. Taxonomy (NCBI): domain Bacteria; kingdom Bacillati; phylum Bacillota; class Bacilli; order Caryophanales; family Bacillaceae; genus Bacillus; species Bacillus cereus group sp. Bc061. The sequence goes on along the minus strand of NZ_JAQFTZ010000012.1, from coordinate 63,609 downwards.
TCGTTCGAAAAATTCGCGGTTTCGAAGGGGGCCTATTTCCTTTCGGCACATACTGCTTATGTCGTTTATTCTTTTTGTCATATTACTCGTGCAAGGATTATGGATTGTGAATAGTAGCATTCAGCCGACATTAATGAAATATGGAGAAGTAGAGACACATAAAATGGCGACAGCGGTTATGACGAAGGCGGTAAAAGATAGAATTGATGAGGGATTCGATGTCGATTCATTAATGAAAGTACAAAATGATAAAAACGGGAAAGTATCCACAATTAATTTAAATACGAAGCAAGTAAATGAAATCGTAACGTCAACGACCACATACATAGAAAAGTATTTACAGCAAGTAGAACAAGGGAATTTGAAGGGACTAGGTATTTCTGAAAAAAATGGGGCAACGATGGCAGTTCCGTTTGGTCGTGTAACAAATAATGCGCTTCTTGGAAATATCGGACCCGATATTCCAATTGATTTCACGACGATTGGTCATGTAAATACGGATATTAAACAAAAAATTGAGCCGCACGGAATCAATACGACAGCGATTCAAATTATTATGGAGATGGAAGTTACGTTGCAAGTCATTATTCCATTTCATACGAAAGAAATAAAAGTGAAACAAAATGTTCCAATTGCGACGCGCATCGTTCAAGGGGAAGTGCCTACTTATTACGGAAGCGGAAGTGTTGTTGTACCTGATAAAAAGAAAACGGATAGTTAGCCATAAATAAAAAATAACCGTAGCAATGTGCTACGGTTATCGTTTTGTATTTGCGCGTTCTTTTCGCTCCCAAAGACTTAAGTGCATGTAGGGGTCGAAAGCCCATTCTGTATAACCATTGTCTTTATACATGCCGAAATGTAGGTGAGGCGGGAATTTTCCAGCTGTGCCGGGAGGACCGTAACCGGTGCTACCAACAAATCCGATTACTTTTCCGGGTTCGACAATTTGTCCAAGCTGTATCTCTTTTGAGAACCCGCCTAAGTGAGCGTAATAATGATAATTGTTATGAAGGTCACGAATACCGATGCGCCATCCGCCAAGGCGGTTCCAGCCTTTTGTTTCAATAATGCCATAGCAAGTGGATCTTACTGGTACGCCATAGCCTGCGAATATATCGGTTCCTTCATGAACCCTTCTTCCCCCAAAACTTCTTCCAGCGCCAAAAGTACTACGGTAGCTATGGTCACTGCGAATCGGAAGAGGGAACGCATTTCCTTCTAAATTAATACGTCCGTAATGTTTATAAATTTGGGCGTATTCGGTAATTAAATCAACTGTTTTTGCACGTCTATAATATTCCCAGAGCATGATTTTAATACGTTCTTCTGACGTTCCTTGTTTCTTTAAAATCGTTGCTGCTGTATGCAAAAGATCACGGTCGTTATTTGCATTTGCAAATCCATCTTTGTCACCATCTAAACCTAACCCGCCAAATAGAGCAATTGTGTGGGGGAGAGTGTCGTTACCATTAACAGGTCCAGCCCATATTTCTGGTTTGAAATAAAGGGAAATGATGGCATCTGGTTTTTTCGGAATATCTTTTCTTACGCTCCGTATATTTCTTTCGTATTGATCCATTGCAGCTAAGTAATACCACGGAATGCCTGAAGATTGCTCGGTTTCTTTATATAGTGCCATGCGCTTTTCGTATATGCTTTGCTGATTATCTTCACCGTAAGCGATGTTTTGGTGGAGAAGAAAGCAAATCGAAAGCAAAAGAGAAATTTTTCGAAGCATGAAATAGACTCCTTTCACATCATCACTCTTTTTAGTGTGGGATATACGGAGTATTTCATTATAGGGAACGATTGGAAAAAATCTTAGAATCTTCATTTGAGCAAATCGCTTTCATACGTTAGAATAGATATGTTACATTGAAAGAAGCGAACACGGTAAACTATTTCATATTGTGCGGAGTTGATAACCATGACAAAACAAACAGAATATAAGCGCAAGCCCGAATGGTTGAAAATTAAGTTAAACACGAATGAAAACTATACAGGCTTAAAGAAAATGATGCGTTCTAAAAATCTTCATACAGTTTGTGAGGAAGCAAAATGTCCGAATATTCATGAATGCTGGGCTGTAAGAAAAACAGCAACATTTATGATTTTAGGTGCGGTTTGTACACGTGCTTGTCGTTTTTGTGCGGTTAAAACAGGATTACCAACTGAGCTTGATTTACAAGAGCCAGAACGCGTAGCAGATTCTGTAGTACAAATGGGCTTAAAGCACGTTGTTATAACAGCGGTTGCACGTGATGATTTAAAAGATGGTGGAGCAGCTGTTTTTGCTGAAACAGTACGCGCTGTACGTCGTAAAAATCCATTTACGTCAATCGAAGTATTACCATCTGATATGGGTGGAGTAGAAGAAAACTTAAAAATGTTAATGGATGCAAAACCAGATATTTTAAACCATAACATTGAAACAGTACGTCGATTATCTGACCGAGTTCGCGCTAGAGCAAAATATGATCGTTCATTAGAGTTTTTACGTCGAGCAAAAGAAATGCAGCCTGATATTCCAACTAAATCGAGCATTATGGTGGGCTTAGGGGAAACGAGAGAAGATTTAATTGAAGCAATGGATGACTTACGTGCAAACAATGTGGATATTTTAACTCTTGGACAATACCTACAACCATCTAAGAAGCATTTACCAGTTCTTAAATATTACCCACCAGCGGAATTTGCAGAGCTAAAAGAAATTGCACTTAGCAAAGGCTTTAGCCACTGTGAAGCTGGCCCACTTGTGCGTTCTTCTTACCATGCGGACGAGCAAGTTCGTTCTGCAAAAGAAAACACAGCAGAAGCAAAATAATGAAAAAAGGGAGCTAATGATTAGCTCTCTTTTTGTTTGTACTCCAAAACAGTATTTGGGCATGTTAATAAAATCTTTTTTAATTCTTCTGTGGATAATTCAATTGTAAATTCAGGTACACCAGGTGTAATTAAAATTTTATCGTACGTATAAATAGCGTTATCCACAATAATTGTTACATCGTGTGCATACCCGAAAGGAGCTACACATCCTGGCGTACAACCAGTTTTGTCTCGCAGTTCATCAGCGGAACAGAGAGATAAGCGTTCTCCTGTTAGTTCTTTCATCTCTCCGCGGTTAAGCCTTGTGCCCTCTAACGTGAAAAGTACGTAATAATCTCCAGCCTTTGATTTTAAAAATAAGCTTTTACTTGGAGTACCTTGTAAGCCAAGCCTCTCGCGTACAATCCGATCTGTCTCATAATCGAGTACCGGTTCGTGTTCGAATTTTTCATAAGAAACATTTGTTTTATGTAGTAAAGCAAGTACATCTTCGTACATATGGAGTGATACCCCTTTCTATTATTGGTACAGTTTCTTCTCGTGGCGTCAACTGAATGTGTTGGAAAGAGATATTACTTGGACGGTGCTTTCCATAATCGTTTTAGGCTACATTGTTCATCAATTGTAATTTCATACATATCAGGATTCGTTAAAGTTCTCCATTCATGAAAGCCGATCGTATGATCAAAGTGCTTTAAAATGAGAGTAAGTAAGTTTCCATGTGTAACGAGTAATATTGTAGTATGGTTTAATTTTAAAACGTCTTCGATAAGTGATATAGCACGGTCCGTTGCTTGTTTTGTTGACTCTCCGCCTGAAAAGGCAATATCTATATTTGTAAAAGTAGATTCTAGTTTTTGCATCCAATCGTCCATTGAAACGTCGCTTAATATGCGTTCAGCTAATCGTTCATCTTCTTGGATAGACAAATTAGCTTGGAGTGCATAGGGCCGAATAGAATCGATAGCTCGCACAAATGGGCTTGAAATAATATGGTCTATTTGTAGTTGGTTTTCTAAAAGGAATGTAGCAAGGGTGTTTGCTTGTTTTTTTCCATCGGTCGTTAATTCGGCATCACGTTCTTGGCCAGTTGCTGAACAATGTCGTATTACAATGATTTTCTTCATAATTCATCCCCATCTTTCAAGTTGACGCTATATACTTCGACAAATGTGGAAAATATTCCTTTTTATTGGAAAGGACATAATGATCTGATCATGTGGAAAAGTAATGTGGATAATAGAAAATCGAGGTGCAATGATGAAAAAAATGCTATGTATTGTATTTGTGATTTGTTTTCTCTCACAACTGTCCACAACATATGCACAATCCAATCAAAAGTTAGATTATCCAAGTAATCGAAATAAGCCATTTGTGAGCGAAGATGTGTTTTACGAACAGTTAGATAAGAAAATGTATAAAGAATACAATAATGCAGCGTATAGTGTTCGAAAAAAGATTTTATTTAAAGAAGTACCCGACGAAGAATATTCCTTTTTACAAAAAACAGCCGCGGGTTGTCGGGGTGAAGTAGTGCTTCAAGATTCTTTTATTCACCCTGATCGCCAAGTTTATTTTTTCGCTTCCTTTTCTCAAAATGAAGTAGAAGAGTTACACAAGTACATCGTTATAGATGCAGAAACAAAGAAGGAGCTACAAAGCGGTAAAAGTTATCATCGCTATGATAATCTTTATAAAAAATAACCCACCAACAGGCGGGTTATTTTTACTTTGGCACACTCATTAATTTCTCTTTCATTTTACGAATAAGAATGATAGCGCCAATTGTAAAGAGAAGGGTGATTCCTTCTGCAACAAAGATGTTAATTGTTTTCGTTTGGTAAAGTGCCGCGAAGAAGTCTACAAGTGCGTGGAATAGTATAGCGTACACAAGGAAGATATACTTCTTCTGTTTTACTGCGTATAAAACAAGCATTGTAAAGGCGATTTGCAGCACGAGTGCCATAATTCTTTCTAAGCTGCCAAGGAAGTATAAGTAGGCAGGTTGCTGAATTAACATGTCTTGTAGGCGGCTTAGTTCTGGCATTTTTTCGACCATCTGGGCGAAGCTACCGTTGTTAATTGAATTCGCAAATATAAGTGCTTGGAATGCAGAGAATCCGCCAACTAAAATGGATTCAATTCCGCCGTGACCGATTCCGTAAGCGAAGCCATCTTTATATTCTTGATATTTTTTTAGTAGGAAGAAGAAGGCAACGAAGCGTCCTAATTCTTCAAATATACCAGCAGTTAGTCCGCCATAAAGTGCGAAAACAAATGGATTTTCTAAAATTGGAGCGATTGCTGGATTACCGCGCATAAATAGGTGGAATGGTGTTTCGAGAATTTGGGTAAATCCGATAAAGATAAGAACACCAACGCCGACCACTTTCCAATTTATATTATATTTTTTACGGAAATAAACGAGTACAATAATTGGGACCAGAATCGAGACAATGAGTTGAAAGATGATGCTGGCAATTACAGTATTTGAAACCATATTTTCACCGCTTTCTAATATATGTACATATCTATTATGCATGAAATATTTTATAAAGAAAATGAATTTACTTATTGACTCTAACGTTGCGTCATACTTTATCGTATGTATTAAGGGGGAGATACACATGGCAATGAAGGTAAAAGAAGTAGCTAATTTAGTTGGAATTAGTGTGCGCACACTGCATCATTACGATGAAATTGGGTTGTTAACCCCAGATGAGACGACAGAGTCTGGATATCGTCTGTATTCCAATGAAAATTTAGAGACGCTGCAGCAAATTTTATTTTTTAAAGAACTAGGCTTCCCTTTGAAAAAAATTAAAGAAATTATCATGAGTCCATCATTTGACCGGGAAGAAGCATTGCAGCTTCATAAGAAAATGCTTCTTGAAAAGCGGGCTAGGTTAGATAAAGTGATTGCGACGATTGATAAAACAATTCAGCATACAAAAGGAGAGATTGAAATGACGAATAAAGAGAAATTTGAAGGCTTCGATTTCAGCCATAATCCGTACGAAGAAGAAGCGCGTGAAAGATGGGGAGACAGAGCTGTAGATAAAGCGAATGAATATGCGAAAGGTATGTCTAAAGAAAACCAAGAAGAGTTTAATACGATTTACAGAAACTTAGCGGCGCTTAGACACGGAGAACCAGATTCTAAAGAGGCACAAGAAGCAATTGGAGTATGGTACGATTACTTGCAAAACTTCGGTGAATATTCATTAGATGCTTTTAAAGGACTCGGTCAAATGTACGTCGCTGATGAGCGCTTTACGAAAAATATCGATAAGTTTGGCGAAGGTTTAGCGCAGTTTATGTGTGATGCGATGGAGGTTTACGCAAATCGTAAGAAATAGTAAAAAATAAAGAAGATGGAGTTTTTCTCCACCTTCTTTATTTTTTTATCATATCATTTAAAGTCTGATCCCCTGTATTGTTCAAATGAGGATTTTTACTCATTTCACGTTTTAACATATCGAGGCTTTGCGTATATTCTGTATCATTTAATGCGCCAGATTGAAGCCCTTGAATTTGAGAAATCAACTTTTGGTCTGTTGATACATATGCTTTATAATAGCGAGGGACGATGGACAAAGCAGCTCTATATACTTGATCCGCTACGAGTTTCGGATCCGTTGTGTTTGCACGGTATACAACAAATACTTCATCGTCTGTAACGAGCGTAGCAGCGTTTGTAACGTCAGGAAGTTTGACTGTCATGCTTGTAATCATTTCAGCAACTTTCTCACGGTTAATGGCTCCTACTTGTTTATTAGATACTTCATGCTTTTGTTTAGATGAATAGCCGACTCTCGTTAATCGTGTATTTGTATTTTCCGTATGATACATGTCGTTTTTGTTGGAAACAAGAACACGACTTCCTTCTTCACGTTCCATTTCGGCTTTATTCGTTGGTTGGCAGCCTGCAAATAAGGAAAGAGTGAGGAGAGAAAGTATAATTTGTTTTTTCACGATGTATCACCTCCTTCTCCATAGCATGCACTAATTTTCAATTTTTTGTATTTGAAATTGTTGGTTGGTATGCTTTGTGATACGATAAAAAGAAGAATGCTTAGAGAGGAAGTTAATGATGGAGCAAAAGCAGGAGATTCATGCTACGGTGAGCATTAATAATGTGCAGTACGAAGTAATTAAAAACTTTCGTGACGGTTTTAGTGAAGAAGCATTTAAAGAGCGCTATGCAGAAATTTTAAATAAATATGATTACATCGTTGGGGACTGGGGTTATGAGCAACTTAGATTGCGCGGATTCTTTGATGATAGTAACCAGCGTGCGACATATGATACGAAAATTAGTACGTTATCGGAGTATTTATACGAGTACTGTAACTTTGGTTGTGCACACTTCGTATTACGAAAAGTGAAGAAATAAAAAAATCCTCTTACAATTGTAAGAGGATTTTTTGTATATTCTCATTTATAAACAAATCGAGATACGATCGCCTTCAGAAAGTATTGTATTTGGTTTCATTTGTTGTCCGTTCAATTGAATATCCCCGTTTTTAATTTTATCCACAATGCGTGTACGGCTCCAGTCGGAAATATATGTGGATAAAGCTTTATCCATCCGGTGGGAACCGAAAACGAGGTCTAATACAATTGTGATTTCGGCTATGCCACTTTCTTTATGCTGTGTAATGGAAATGGTAGTAGTTGTTTCCGTTTGATCTTGCTGAGGCATATCGACTGTTTCCACATGATCAGTAAATGATTTATAAATACGAAGTTTTTGATTCCACGTATGATCTTTCGGGCATTTATAAATAGCAAAACGATATATATTTTTTCCGTTGGCGTTATGCCTACGAATATTTGTGTCGGTAAATAGGGTAGTGCGTCTGCAATTTTTACAATACTTTTCGATTGTGTTTTGCTCGTTTTCATATAAACTCCAAGAAAGTTGTACTTTCTGCATTTTCCTTCACCTCTTATCGTAGTGGCAAAGAAACGTAATACAGCTATTTGGATGTCTTGTAGTATGAAGACATGAGGAAAAGACAAAAATAAAAGGAGGTTCCCCAAAGAGGAACCTCCGTAAACATCATACTACAGATGAGTTACGCTCCTTTGTAATGGGAATGGGCAGACTACTCCCTTGAAAAAGCACGGTGCTTTTTTGAGAGTAATGCTATCCAATTGCTGGTCCATTACAAAGTAAATGTTGGCATACGTAGATAACGTCCTTTCTATCCAAATAGATTTATTTTTCATTATAACACGGATAATTGAAAATTCAAAATAATTAAAGTGAAAAAACACCAGCTAAAAAGCTGGTGCCTAAGATAAATTATATAAGTTCAAATAAAAATGAGCGTAGTTCTTCTGCAATTTCTTCAGTCATAGAAAATGCGTGCTCTAAGTAGCCTGGTTCGTTTAAATCGTCGGCGCCGATGATTGCAAATTTATTACGCTGCATATCAAGGACAATTGTTTTACCGTAATGACGATCGGAGTATAGTAGCGCTAAATCATGACGCTCATTTTCTCCCATAAAGCTAACGAAACGAGTTTTTGTAGCGACAGTGTCGTCGTACAGAAAGAAACGTTCTTCCATACACATGGCTCCTTTTATTAAATATCTAAGTTTAAGTGTGGCTTATGATCTAAATGGTGATGCGTTTTAATGAATCGTACCGTTCTTGTTTTGTAACGCATTACGATAGAGTATGTTTCAGCTAAATCTCCGCCTAGGAATTTCACGCCGTCTAATAACTCACCAGCAGATACACCAGTTGCTGAGAAGATTGCATCATCACCAGACACTAAGTCTTCTAGCATTAGAAGTTGACGAGGGTCTTCTAATCCCATTTCACGACAACGAGCTTCTTCTTCTTCGTTCATTGGAACTAAGCGAGCTTGCATTTCACCTTCAAGGCATTTTAATGCTGCTGCAGAAATAACGCCTTCTGGAGCTCCGCCAATACCTACGAATAAGTCGATACCAGTTCCAGGTAGTGCTGTTGCGATTGACGCACCAACATCACCGTCACCAAATAATTTTACGCGTGCACCTTTTGCACGAACACGATCGATAATATCTTGATGACGTTCACGTTCTTGAACGATAACTGTTAGATCGCGAATCTTTTTATTGTTAGCTTCCGCTACAATTTCAATTGTTTTTTCAATTGGATCATCTAAGCTAATTTTACCAGCTGCTTTTGGACCAACCGCGATTTTTTCCATGTACATATCAGGAGCATGAAGAAGGTTTCCTTTATCTGCGATTGCGATAACTGCCATTGCATTTGCAAGACCTTTTGCAACGATGTTTGTACCTTCTAATGGGTCAACGGCGATATCTACTTCTGGACCGTTACCTGTTCCTAGTTCTTCACCAATATATAACATCGGTGCTTCATCAAGTTCTCCTTCACCAATTACAACTGTACCTGCCATGTTTACTGAATCGAACATATCACGCATTGCTGTAGTTGCTGCATCATCTGCTTCATTTTTCTTTCCGCGGCCCATCCACTGTGCGGATGCTAATGCTGCTGCTTCTGTTACACGGACAATTTCTAGTGCGAGTTCACGTTCCAAGATTCCATTCCTCCAATTTCAAAAATCATACAAATATAACTATAACAAATTACGGGGAAAAGGTGAATTCGAAAAATTGTCGATTTTTTCAGAAGAAAGCGTTACAATTAAAATGTAAATGCTTTAATTTCCAGGTAGGTGACATTCATGTATTTTGTAGACAGAAAGAAAATAGAACAAATGCTAGTATGTTTAGAACGAGCAACAAGTACATTTCAAGAGAAAAAGATATATGAAACCGAGTTTGAATTTTACGCATTAGAACGCATAGCGCATCTAATGATTGATTCTGTATTAGATGTAGGTAATGCGATGATTGATGGATTTATTATGCGCGATCCAGGAAGTTATGAAGATATTATCGATATTTTAATGGACGAGCGAGTGATAAGTGCAGAAGAAGGACAAGGAATGAAAGAAGTGATTCTTCTTCGAAAAATGCTTACGCAAGATTATATTCAAATGAATCATGATGAATTATATAAGACGATTCAAAAACATATTGCGGTGGTAGGGAAATACCCAGCAAATATTCGCAATTATTTAGAAAAGGAATTAGGACCTGTATCTGCATTTGTACCAGAATAATTATGCTTATAAGATCCCCAGAGAATGCCTTTTGGGGGTCTTATATTGTATGTGAGGGAGAAGGGTGAAGCATGGGGGAAGCACGTACGACGAAAGATGAAATTGTGCAGTTGTTGAAAGTAAAGGGAGAGCACACCGTAGCGGAACTAGCTGAAGTTTTAGAGATTACAGAAATGGCGATTCGAAGACATTTAAGTAATCTTGAGAAAGATGGTTTCATCTATTCCAAGATGGTAAGGCAACATGTCGGAAGACCAACTTATTTGTATGGATTAAGCGAAAAGGGAGAAGATACATTCCCGAAAGAGTATAAGCAATTTGCGATTGATATGCTAGAAGATTTAGCGCGAATGGGCGATGAAAAAATACTTCGTTACGTTTTAAAAGAGAGAACGAAGCGAATGGAAGAACAGTTACAAAAGCGCGTGAGTAATCAAAAGAATTTAGCATATAAAGTGCAAGAGATAGCAGCTATGCAAGAGAAAAATGGTTATATGGTTCAAATTAAGAGAGACGGAGAGAACTCTTTCGTAATTGAAAAACAAAACTGTCCGTTAAAGGAAATCGCTGAGAGATTCCCGCAAGTGTGTGAAGATGAAAAAGAGATGTATAATCGTTTATTTGCGAACGCAGATGTAAAAACGCTAGCAAACATGTGCGAGGGCGATTGTAGTTGTTCTTACCAAATAAAAGAGAAAAAATGAACGTTATGGGGCGCTTTAAGGTAAAGCGTTTTTTTCTTTTGGAAAAGCGGGTAATATAAGAGTGGTATGATAAGGTGAGAACGTTAGCATAGAAGGAGAGACATAATCGATGTATAAAGGTTACTTAATTGACTTAGACGGTACAATGTATCGCGGAGAAGAACAAATTGAAGAAGCGAGCGACTTCGTAAAAGCATTAGGAGAGCGCGGCATTCCATATTTATTCGTTACGAATAACTCAACTCGTAAACCAGAACAAGTGGCAGAAAAACTTGTTCGTTTCGATATTCCAGCGAAAGCAGAGCAAGTATTCACAACGAGTATGGCAACAGCAAACTTCATTTACGAACGTAAACAAGACGCAACTGTATATATGATTGGTGAAGAAGGCTTACATGATGCGCTTGTGGAAAAAGGATTTGAACTTGTAGATGAAAATCCTGATTTCGTTGTTGTTGGTTTAGATCGTGACATCACATATGAAAAATTAGCAAAAGCTTGTCTTGCTGTACGTAACGGCGCAACGTTTATTTCTACAAATGGAGACATTGCCATTCCGACTGAGCGCGGGTTATTACCAGGTAACGGTTCATTAACATCAGTTGTAGCAGTATCAACAGGTGTGGATCCAATCTTTATCGGAAAACCAGAATCAATCATTATGGAACAAGCTTTAAAAGTGCTTGGCATAGAAAAGAATGAAGCCTTAATGGTTGGGGATAACTACGATACAGACATTTTAGCAGGAATCAATGCTGGTATGCATACGCTTCTTGTCCACACTGGAGTCACAACTGTGGAGAAGTTAACAGAATACGAAGTTCAACCGACGCAAGTTGTGCATAACTTGACGGAGTGGATTGAGAAGATGTAATGAAATGCAGGTAACCGGAATAGGTTACCTGTTTTTTTATGCATAATTGCATATGTGCTATTGTTATATAAAATGTAAAATTTATATGTAATGATATTGTGGGGAGGAAATCAGAGTGTACTGGATGTCATGTATTATGTTTGTTTTTACATTATGTGTTTTATTTTTTGTTCTATGGAAGATATATAAAATAAATGAAATGAAGAAAAGTGCGGGAAAACTTATTGCAACATATCCAAGAGTGAAGAGACGTTGGATTGCATTACTTGGACCAACGTATTTCATTGGACAATGTATGTATATATATGCTCAGTATGTAAGTGGAGATATTCATACAGTTGAACAGTTTCTTGTTCAGTCGGGGAGTTATACTGTAGCAAGTTGTTTTATGACTTTAATAGCCATCCATCTTATTAAAAGTGTACAAATATATGAAAAAGGTGTAGTAGACGGATTAAACTTTTATTCATACGAAGAATTGCAGGGCTATAAAACATCAACATGGGAAAATCCAAAAGAGAATATATTTTTATATCGCGGGCGAGAAAAAATGAATGACAATGTGAATTTACTTATTAGACAGGGAGATATGAATGAATTAGAAAGCATTCTTCAAAGATATATTCCGAAATTAATGATGAAATGAAAAACTCCGGTTGTTAAAACCGGAGTTTTTTTATTAAAATGCACGATTCACAACATCTTTAACCTCTTCAAGATATTGTTTACGCACACTGTCATCCACAGAAGGAACACTCGTATAGAATGTATGCTCAATTGTTTCAATGCCTGTAAATTCAAAAATACCAACATCCGCTGTTTTCTTCATTGCGTCAAACATACCGCCGGCTAGGTATGCCTCTTTCGTATTTCCCATTGTAGATAATAATAATCCTTTTTTACCGCTTAATAACTTCTCGATGCCATTTTCACCGTAAGCATAAGCGAAGCCGTGACTAAATACACGGTCAACGTATCCTTTTAAAATAGCAGGAAGTCCCGCCCACCAAACTGGGTAAATGAATGTAATGGTATCAGCCCAAGAGATATGCTCTTGCTCTTCTTTAATATCTGCTGGTGTGTTTCCTTGAGAAAATGAGATGAAATCGGAAGCGCCTAATACTGGATTGAAGTTTAATTCGTATAGATCACGAACGCGAACTTCATGACCTTTTTCTGCTAATTCACTTTTTACCGTTTCTAAAATCGCATGGTTGAAGCTTTCTGTATTCGGGTGTGCATAAACGATTACATGTTTCATTGTTATTCCTCCTATTTGTGGATATGTGAATGGTTTCTCTGTAACCATTATTGTTACTTCTTTTGCGGAAGTCAAGTAATACATATGTATAAAAAGACGCCTCAAATCGTCTTTCTACACACCACTCATACAAAGAACAAAGAAAACAAATAAAATAATGACAATACCAATGCCGAAGTTAAATACGAGAGTACTATCCATATATGTAACCTCCTGATTTGAAAGTAAAAAGCACTCTAGCCAAGAGTGCTTTTTTATTTTGAGTCTACTGCATAACTTTTAGAAAAGAATTCATGCATGTAAAGAGTTACATTATTTTATGTGCTTATGCTTTGAAATGAGTAAGTCCTTGTAAGGTATAGAAAAAAAGACACTCTTTCGAGTGTCTTTCAAGATGACAAAATGTGCCAATTGCTTGAGTTTGATAAGGCGCTAATATCCGTTTTAACGCCTTTTCTTTGATCAAGAAGTGTAGCAACAGCGATTCAAATGAATTGTACCATTTGTTCCGTGGGCGTGCGTATGCAATTGTGCATATTTCAATTAGAGGGAAATGAGGCACGAAAAATGAATGAATATATAGAGAATATTTGATAAGGGGAGAGAAGGATGGATATACATAAGTTAACGGTAGAAGAAACAAATGAGATAAATACGTGGACGTATGAAGAACCTTATCATTTGTATAGTTTTTCAGGCGAAGAAGAAGTAATAGAAGAATTATTAGATGGGACGTATTATGGCTGTTGTGACGATAATGGGGAGTTTATCGGCTATTTTTGTTTTGGAGAAAACGCACAAGTGCCAGGGGGACGAGATGCCCATTTATATGGTGGAGAAGATGTAATTGATATCGGACTTGGCATGAAGCCGGCGTTAACAGGGAAAGGGCTGGGAAAAATGTTTTTTCAAGTTGGCATAGCATTTGCTGTTAAAGAATTTAGGCCGAAAACGTTTCGACTTAGTGTAGCAACATTTAATACAAGAGCGATTACGCTATATAAAAACATAGGTTTTCAGCAAGGGCCCATTTTTTTGAGCCGCGGAAGAGAATTTATGCTCATGGAATATGAAAGACCGTCAGTATGACACTGACGGTCTTTCATATTTTATTATTCCGAATGCTCAGCTCTGTGCGCTAAACGGCTTGAAGCAGCGGCAGCGATTCCGCCAACGATATCATCAAGGAATGTATGCACCTTTCCAGTTGATTTATCATTTAAGTATTCTAAAATACCAGGTTTTAATTTATCGATATATCCAAAGTTTGTGAAACCGATAGAGCCGTACACATTAACGATAGAAAGTGCGATCACTTCATCAATTCCGTATAAGCCTTCATCACGTTTTACGATATCTTGTAACGGCTCACTTAACATGCCTTTTTCAGCGAGAACATCGAGTTCGATACCTGTAATCAGTGCGTTTTGTACTTCACGTTTTGATAATACACGCTCAACGTTATAACGGCATTCTGACATCTCTAAATTTGGATGATATTTTTTTTGAAGAAAATGAACAAGTTCAGCAATATCATCAATTGTTACACCGCGTTCTTGTAATAGTTGCAATGCTCTTTCTTGTAGTTGATTTGATTCTTTCATGTTTATCACCTTTTTTTCTTTTTAGTATTTGTATACGTTTCGTTGCTTTATCATGTGCATAGGAATGAAAGGCGAGCACAAGCTCATATATATAAAGAAAAACCATAGGTGGCGACTGCGATGATTCATCATATTTATGAGCATTATCATATGCATGTTAAAGAATTAATCCCCCTTGGCCCCTATAAAAGCTTTTGGATTCGCAACAAAATTTATGTACTTGTTCCAATTGGAGAAATGGAGGAAGAAGTACTTGTAGAGATGAAAAAGCTCAGTGATTATATGAACCAGCAAGGGGATATAACTGTAGCGACTTTCGTTCCGACTATACACGGCTACTATGTAAGTGAGATAGAAGAACAAAATTACTGCTTATTAAAAGGTATGCGCGCGTTAGAACGACATGCTATGTCATTAGGAAGTGAGCTTTCTATATTCCATAAACGAGGTGCATTCTTTCCAGAAGAAATTGAGCAACTAAGCCGCATTGGTGAATGGAAAGCATTATGGGAAAAAAGGCTCGATCAATTAGAAAAGTTTTGGCAATCACAAGTGATGAACCACCCTACAGACGTATTCGATCAATTGTTTATTGAATCCTTCCCGTATTACTTAGGAGTTGCGGAAAATGCCATTCAATATGTTGTTGATACAGAAATGGATGACACACCGCAACTAACGGATGCAGCAACCATTTGCCAAGAACGATTCACACCTTTATTATGGCATCAAACGAAGCGTCTCAAACTTCCTTTTGATTGGGTGTATGATCACCCGACTCGAGATATAGCAGAATTAATCCGCTATATGATGATTGAAAAAAAGAAAGACTGGGAGCAAACAATCATTCAATTTGTTACAGATTATGAACGGAATTATTCGCTATCCTCATTTGGATGGCGCCTATTATTTGCAAGACTGCTGTTCCCACTTCACTATTTTGAAACAGTCGAACGGTACTACCAAACAGGAAACGAAGAACAAAAAAGCATATATAGAGATCGCTTAGAAGCCATTCTACACGATGTGAACCGCTCTGAGCAATTTATGAAGCATTTTTATGGCTCACTCCGTTTACCGGTTGATAAGCTTGGGATTAGAAAATTAGATTGGCTGTCTTAAAAATATAAAAAAGAGACCGATTGAGGTCTCTTTTTTATATACCACAATTGTATGTAATACATTATGCCCCTACCTGTTGATCTGCACATATATTTAAAATGAATTGATGTTGTTCGATTTTTTCATTTACTTTACTCAATAATTCTTGCTGGATTTCTTTAAATAAAAATTGATAGCTCGCATTCCATGTCGGTATAACGGATGAAAGGTCTAATAAATACTCTTTTTTCTTTTCTAGTTCTTGCATTGTTAAAAAAGTGTTCCCCATTTTTGGCATGTGTCGTCCCCCTATGTTTTTTACTTTATATGTGTGAACGATTCACTATATAGTATCAATTATCGCATTTTTTGAGAAGGATTTCCAATTTTGTTTTATGATGTTAACGGATAAATGTGATTTGTATAAAAAAAGGAGACCAAATTTGGTCTCCTTTTAGCAAGTGGCTTTGAACGAGCCGCTAGATAATATCTAGCTCTAGCGGCTAAAATGTTCGGTGGCTAGAACAGTCGGCCATTTCGCGCCTTCCTGTGAGGCAAAAAGCGCCTCTTCGTCAGGAGCTCCAATGACCTCCTGTTCTGAACGAGCCGCTTCCACTTTTAGATTAAAATACTTGTTCTACTTCGATAACGCCTGGTACTTCTTCAAGTAATGCGCGTTCGATACCAGCTTTTAGTGTGATTGTAGAACTTGGGCAGCTTCCACATGCACCCATAAGGCGTAATTTTACGATACCTTCTTCAATGTCTACTAATTCAACGTCTCCGCCATCGCGAAGTAAGAATGGACGTAATTTATCTAATACTTCTAGTACTTGTTCTTGCATATGTGGGTTTTCCATTTTTATCGACTCCTTTCATCAGTTTTATTATAATCAAGATAGAGGGGAAAATCTATTTTTTCTGTTCTTGTTTTATTGCCGAAATTTTTTATCATGTTTACAACGTGTTTTTTCAGTATAGGGGTATGGAATAAGTTTGTAAAATGATGTGCTTATGTAATAAGACATCTGAATATACTGTCAGAACAAGAAGTGGGGGAGAAGAAATGGTTAATGTGCAAGTGTATGGGACGAAAGTAATTTGTGCGAGCTGCGTTGGAATGCCATCTTCAACAGAAACGTTTGAGTGGTTACAAGCGGCGATTGGTCGTAAATATGAAGGACAAGAAAATAAATTTAATTTCGAGTATATTGATTTTCAAGAAGAACAAGAAGATGAAGAGAAAAAAGCATTCGCAGAGCGCGTAGTGGAGGAAGATTTATTTTATCCGGTCGTTCTTGTAAATGGAGAAATTGTTGGAGAAGGAAATCCTCGTTTGAAGGATGTTTACGAAGAAATCGAGAAATATTTATAAAGCAGGAAGCCTTTGCGAATTTGCAAAGGCTTTTTTTATTGGAGGGATAGATGTGGAGAATGTAGTAAAGCATGCGTTGCCGAAAGAAGTAGAGCAGTTGATGGAGCAGTACATAGTAGGACTGAAAGAAATTTTTTTAGATGAAAAAATAGTCGGGGTGTATATTTACGGATCGATCGCACTCGGTGCATTTCATGCAGAAACGAGCGATGTTGATTTTGTCACGGTAATAAGTGATCCCGTGAATGAAGCTGAAAAACAGCAACTTGTAGAGCTTCATAAGAAACTTAGTGGTAGTACGTTAGGGAAAAGAATGGATGGTATGTATATTCCGCTTGCTGATTTAGGAAAATACAATGATGAAATGAATGAGTACGTGTATTGTGCAGATGGTAAGGCGAATATAGGACATTGGGATATTAATGCAGTCACATGGTGGACATTGAAAAATCAAGGTATTACAGTGAACGGGAAAGAAGCAGAAGACCTTTCGTTCCAAATAAGGTGGGATGATGTAGTAAATACGATGAAATACAACGTAGAACAGTACTGGAGTGGTAAGGCGAAGCAGCCATATTTATTCTTTATAGAAGAATGGGTAGAATCAGCGGTCGTTACGATGGGGCGCATTTTATATACACTAAATTATAAAACAATCGTTTCAAAAGATAGAGGATTGCAATACTTATTAGAACATTCAGCGGAAGAGTGGGAGCTTTTATTAAAAGAAGTAGCGAGAATACGGCAAAATCCAAAAGAAAAGCGAATGCTCTCAAGGTGGAGAAGGGCAGATATGACGAAGAGGTACTTACTGCATTTGATTGAAACATGTAGAGAGAAATGGTAGGGAAGAAAATGGACAATACAGTTGAGTGTATTGTCTTTTTTTACGTTTAATTTGGTATATAATGGTTTAAAAGGTTTAATTATACTGGAGGGGATATAGTGGACACGGAATTAGTTACATATGAAGAAAAGAATGTACAAATGAGTATGCTAGAAGTAATCGGTATGATCGTAATTATTTTTGGGACCATGTATGGAATTGGTTATTTGAACTTTTTATATGGCTCCTCATTATATCCGTGGTATGTAAATCATCTCATTTCACCCTTCACGTTTTGTATGATTATTGTAATGTATGCACCGGCAAGAAATTACTGTGTGCATTTACTAAAATCAATACAATTCAATAACTCAAAACATTATGTAACAATAATAATGACGATGATCGTACTGCTTATATATCTTGCGGTATTAAATTTAGTTTTACCACATGGGCTTCGTGTGGAGGAATCTAATATAATAATAGAGCCTACTAAAAATGAAATCATTTTATATGTAGTTGTACTCACGATTTTTGCGCCGATTTGGGAAGAGCTTGTATTCCGAGGTATGTTTTTTATGAAATTATCTCAGCGCTTCTCTACACTTAGTAGTGCCGTTATAAGTGCTTTCATATTTACTTTAGGGCATCCCCTTACAGTAGGGAGTACTTTATATATTTTTGGTATAGGCATAAGTTTAGCCTACACCTATAAGAAAACAAACAATTTACTCGTTCCAATTGGAATTCATGTATTAAACAATTCATTTTATTTATTAGTAAATTTTCAACTGTAAAAAAGACGCCTTTTTGAAAGGGCGTCTTTCGTATTATGTAGTAGGTGGGAAAGGCTTTACAAGTATTATGTAGAGGAAAGATAATAGAAAAAATATGTGTGTGGAGGAAGACGATGAGTAAATATAAATTACATATAGATAGAGAACAGTTATGGAAAGGGTGCGTTTTAAATTCGATTGCTCATGCTATTAATGTAGCGCATGCTCCGGACTTTTTACATGAAAGTTCATGGGATGGATGTAACTATAGTATGCAAGATAGTCAAGGCGGAAGAGGGACAATTACGTTTCATCCGGATTATACGATCGTATGTCTTCAAGATGTGAATAGTGAGAGAATGGATGAGTGGATTGATGTGGCAAATTATTTTGAAGGAGCACCTTCGGAAGTGATAGATATTGCGAAAGAAGAAGCTCTTCAATACGTATTAGAAGAAGTAGAAGGTGAAACAGTTCCTTTTATTACAACTGCATTTTGGATTGAGGATAGCGGTGCGTATTCAATTGATTCATTTGAAGAGATGGAAGAGCACGGCGGATTCTTATTAGAAACGCCATTACTTGATAAGGAATCAGCGATGGAAAGATTGGAAGAAGAGTATGAGCTAACAGAGGAACAAATAGAGCTTTTACAAATCGTGTATGAGAGAAAAATCCAAAGTAAAAATGAGGAAATTATATTGTCTAAAGATGAGGTAGCAATGATTGGAACGGATGATAGTGAAGGGTTAGAAGTTAGTAAAGTATCTTTTAAAGAGATGAATATTACTTGGGAGTTGTAGGAGAAGGATATAAAAGTGTGATAAAGCACTAGCAGAAAGCACAATGTGAAGTTACATTGCGTTTTCTACTAGTTTTTTCATATACATGTCAACTTCGTGAAAGAATACGGGCTCTTTTTCCTCGGTATTCAGATGTACAGCACATTGCAAATATTGCTGTAAGTAGTGATTAGCTTGCTCGTACTGTTTTAAATTGTAGAAAGAGAAACAAGTAAGAAGCAAAAACGCTTTTTCCTGTAATATTGGAACGACGGCTAGTACTGGAGTAACGGAATGTATATTTATTTTTACTAAATTCTCATAAGATGCCCACACTTGAAACCAGTCGAAAATAGTAGAAAGATAATTCGGAATGTCGATAGTTTCATGTGAAACATTATGCAATAACTGGTTCTGTTTCATATGTATAGGCTCTATTCTCGTTCGCAGAATGCAATCGAATATTGAGATGTTTTCTTTAATTAGTAATTGGTCCGTGATAAGCTGCGGGAGACCGATAGGATGAACTCCTATATGTATATAGAAGTCATCTCCAAATTGACTTTTTTGTATGTTAATGAGTTTATAAAATCCGTTTTCAGCTTTGCAAAATGTATGTCTTTTTTTCTTAAATCCAAGCAGTTTTAAAGCAGCATGTAAATTTGCAATGGAATTTTGTACCGCTTTAGAATAAGGTTTACTCTTCGTCATATTCATATGTAGTTAAGTTTTGTAAGAAACTTTCAAAGTTAGGTGCTAATTCAATTATTTGCTCAACTTCATTATCAATAAATATAACTGGAGGATTTTCAGCTACATTTCGATAGTCTAATGCAATCCATGTATGTCCGTCCCCAGATAAAAGTACGAGATTCTCAGGCATTTCCCATTCTTGAATTAAATAATGACTCTCTAAAATACTAGATTCATTTTCATCAAAAGAAATGCCATATAAGCCAGAAACATTAACGTGATCGTCTGCCCAAGAATTCGGCTCTGAAGTAGGGTGAGCATCAAGGCGCAGTGTTCCTCCATTTTGTTCTTTTAGAAGGTTTATGTATGATTCCGGAAGCTTTACGTTCAGTACTTCTTCTGCTTTTTTGATTAGTTCGTCGTTAATGGGTGCTAGTTTTAAATAATCATCTTCTGTCCAAATTGTAGTCTTCATATTGGGTCACCTCAAATAATAGTTTTAAGAATCTTATGTCATATATTATAGTTAGTTTGAATAACGAGCAATAGAGGGAGGAAATAATGAAAAAGTTTCAAATCGAACTAAATAAACTGCCGACAGAAAATGCCGGAGAAATAGTAATTAGTATAGATGATAGAATTGTGTTGCAAGAAAAAACAGACATAATCGACCCGATTTGTCAGTTGTTTGACGCATGGGGTGAATGTTTTAAAGATGATGGTGCTGTGATTTTTTTAGATAGGTATGAAAAAAAGGTAGAGTTTAAGAAGAAGGATGGGGACTTTCTCATTATTAATCAGAGAGGAAAAAAGTTAGCTAGTGTTGATAGCGAGCAATTTTTACGAGTAATCTTTTCGTTTCTTAAAAAGGAGATAGAGCAGATTTACATAAGTGGAGTTGATTCTTTCCGAATAAAAGATGCGTATCATAGAATTTTAGAAATTGAGCCATTTCTTTCTGAACTTGTAAATAGAAATAACGCAATTATGTACCGAACATATCATTCTACAAGTGGTAAGTATGAATTAAACTGGAATTATTTAAAGGGGGTAGAGGTTGAACCGATATTTACTCCGGTACTATCTCATAATGAGAAGAGTATCTTTTATGTGGAGGAAAACAGCCACGAAATTCGTAAACTCGATAGTGAAACGAAAGAAGAGGTTTGGCAGTGTCATCTTCCACTAGTAGAAGATTGTAATTGCATAACTGTGAATGATGTCACAATTATTTGGCATGCGAATAGATTTGGAGAAAATATTGCGAAATTGTACGCTATTTCATCAAGTTCTGGGGAGTTTCTATGGAATTTAGAAATAGAAGGGCATATTATACAAGTTGTAAAAACTACGAAGGAAGAATTACCACGTTTATTAGTTATGACACAGGAAGGCTACAATGTTTTATTAGAGCTTGAAAGTGGAGTGAAAGTATGGGAAAAGAATGTCCGAGTTGGAGGAGAGAAGTTGCAATGCCATTTTGGCTCAGATTACTATGTGTTAGCAGGGAATCCTTTGGATGAAGATGCGGAAGTTGATGCATATAGTAACGTTGCAATTGCCATTCAATTATTAGATGCTTCTACACGATGGAAACAAATGATGGAAGATTGTAATCCAAATGAACCAGTTACTTTAACTAATGAACATTTTATATGTGTAGCAATAGATTCATTACAAAAGTGGGAATATGGAAAAGAAGGTTGTAACTTAATTTTTGAAAAAGCCTTTGATGAGGTACAGTACTCTTACATTGCATCACAGGGATCAAAAATATTATTAACAAGAACTGAGTATGATTATGAAGAGGTAAGTAAACAAATACAATGTTATGACCATAAGAGCGCTCAAAAGTTATATGAAGTAAATATGCCTTTTGAAATTGAATTGCCTCCATTTCTTATCGGAGAGATGATGGTATTGTCCTTAGGAGAAGGAAGAATTTGTGGTATTCATATTCAAACAGGTAAAGTGATTTGGAACAATACGACTCTACATGATATTACAGAGGTTCTGTTATATAAAGATCGAGAAATTTATATTGCAACTTCAAATTTAGAATTGATAATACTTGATGCTGCATGTGGCGAGGTAAAAGATATAATTAAACTGCCTAAAAATGTTGTAGCAATAGATTTTATTGTATCAATTGAGGAAGTTAATAATGCATTATTCATTAGTTGCGTAAGTGGAAATATGTTTGAAATAGTAGAAAGCTAATTTGTGAGTTCTCTTAAATCGAGATGTTTGTTTTAAAATAGTAGTATATATTCACTAAAAAAGATGTATAAAATGATTTTGATGCATCCTTTTTAGTGAATATATAAAATAATTAACTTAGTGTATTAAACGTATCATTCATAAGTATTCTAATATATTTAAAAGTAAAATGGAATAATAAACGGTAAATTGTAGGAATATATTCGATTTCTGTTCATTTTTATGAAATATATGTACTTTTTGTTAGATTCCTTCTTTTTCTTTCTATAAAATACATGTATGTAGAAAGAAGAAAAGGATGATGTACGTGAAGGACACTGTTTTACAAGAAACAAATTCCCCGCAAGAGTTGCATAAAGTTGTTCAAAAGAATACAGCTTATTATGACTTTAAATGGGGCAAAGTAGAAAATCCAGCGCAAGGGAATAC
Organism: Bacillus cereus group sp. Bc061; assembly: GCF_027715825.1. Taxonomy (NCBI): domain Bacteria; kingdom Bacillati; phylum Bacillota; class Bacilli; order Caryophanales; family Bacillaceae; genus Bacillus; species Bacillus cereus group sp. Bc061. The sequence continues at coordinate 40,980 of NZ_JAQFTZ010000012.1, read as the reverse complement.
GTGGAATTGGGTAGCCTTTTTCTTCCCAACTTTTTGGTTAGCTTATCGTAAAATGTATAAGTTGTTTATTATACTTACGTTATTAGCGGTACCTAGTATCATTGTAACTCCTTTTATAGATATTCCAGATGGGATTTATTTAACATGTAGTTTAGTTCTTCAGTTAGGAACGATGATATTTACTGGATGGCAAGGAAACCGTTTATATTATAAGCATGCTGTTCGTGTATTACATAAGGGAGAAGATATGCCAGATCATGAGAAGGCTTATTACTTACAATCAAAGGGTGGCGCTAGTTTTGCTGGTATGGTTGGTTTCCAGGTTATAGTTGGAATCGTGTTTGGTGGAGCTATGTTCGGACTCTCACTTTTACCAACTGAGCCAAATATTAAAAATGTCGTTCGTTCAAGTAGTGAAGGTGTGACTTTAGAGATTATGACGGATAATCCAACTTGGAAGTTTGTGAAGAAAGAACAAGATTATGATGTAGTAGAATTTACTGGTTATGATTATGCAGAGAAGAAGAACGTGAAAATTAAATTTGCTGTTTATTTTAGTGAAGACTATTTTGAATGGCAAGAAGTACATGAAAATAATAAGAAGTTAAGTGAAGAAGAGTTAGAAGAATATCAATTTTACATTGAAGAAAATGGTTGGGGGTTCTAGTGAGAACTCGTTCATTTTGAAAAGGGGAATCTTGTGAAGGTTCTTCTTTTTTACTTGGAAACACCATACGAATTGAAATTTTGTAAAATACAATAAAAAATGAGAATTTGAGGTAGGCTTGTCAATAACGTGAGACTATGGCACTATATAGAAATGCTATACAAATTTTATTTATCGAGATGTAAACATCAATTTTGATTTTTACGTATAAATAATGAACGGAGGAAATGAATTTATGGCTACTTTACCAAATTGTCCAAAATGTAATTCAGAATATACGTATGAGGATGGCGTTCTTTTCGTATGTCCTGAGTGTGCTCATGAGTGGGGCCAAGAAGCAGAAGCTGAAAATAATGATGGTGCAAAAGTTGTAAAAGATGCGAACGGAAACGTTCTTCAAGACGGCGATGCTGTTACTGTCATTAAAGATTTAAAAGTAAAAGGAACTTCTTCAGTTGTGAAGATCGGTACGAAAGTAAAGAGTATCCGTCTAGTTGATGGCGATCACGATATTGATTGCAAAATCGACGGTTTCGGAGCTATGAAGTTAAAATCACAATTCGTGAAGAAGGCGTAAGTAAATAAAAAGAGGAGGCGTATAGGCCTCTTCTTTTTATTATGTCATTTTTTGTCGGTAAGTCGATATTCCTTGTCGAATCGTCGATATATTTCAAAAATCGTTGATATATTTTGAGTTATGATAGATATATTCGAAAAATCGTCGATATAATTTCACTCACCGAGAAAGGGGCATCATTTACCGAGCAAAAAGCTAGATTACCGTCCACCATAGTCAATATCCTTCAACTGACACCTCTTATTAAAGAATGTTTTATATCCAAGCTGTAAAAAGATAATGACAGCAAAAGCGGTACTTCCTGAAATACCGAGTATAATTGCGATTTGATATTGAATAGCTGTAAATGGTGATACACCAGATAAGATTTGACCAGTCATCATGCCCGGTAAGCTTATAATTCCCATTCCGACCATAGAATTGATCGTTGGTAAAATAGCGGAGTCAAAAGCGTCGCGTATGAGCGGAGCAGCGGCTTCTTTCGGTGTGGCGCCGAGCATAAGTGCCCCCTCGATTTGACCTCTTTGCGATTTCATATTGTTTAAGAACGTATTTGCACCGAGAGAAACACCTGTCATTGCATTCCCAACTAACATTCCGGTAATCGGAACGATATATTGCGGGGCGTACCACGGATCATGTCCGATAATAACAAAGATAAATAGTAGAAGTGGCCCAATTGATCCGGCTACCATGGAAAGGGCGGCTACTCGTTTTAATTCTTTAGACATTGGGATATTCACTCGTTTATAAATATTAAAAATTGCAAAGGTAGTAATAGAAGTAATAAGAGCAATTGTATAAAATGGATTACTATTTTCAAATACGTATGTAAGGACATATGCAACGAGTACGAGCTGAATCGTCATACGGAACGTTGCGAGCGCGATTTGTTTTTCGCGAGGTATCCCTTTTAATTTCACGAGCCCGATTAAAATAAGAATGAAAATATATGCAGCGGCAAGTTGCCAAATTTGGAGTTCAATCACGCCCTTCAACTGAGAGCACTTCCTTTCTAGTTGCACCGTTTGCTTTACTAATCTCAATAATATCGTCTGCAATTTCTTCTGGAAGCTGTTGTGAGTGTGTGATGAAGATGACTGTTTTTTTCTTTTCTTTTGCTAGCATAGTGAATTGCTTCATAACGCGTCGTTCTGTATCGCTATCTAACGCCGAAGTTGGTTCATCTAATAAATAGACAGGTGGATCCATAAGTACGATACGTGCAAAAGCAAGTCGTTGTTTTTCGCCACCTGATAATGAATCAGCGTTGTCTTCTAAATTTTTTTCCAAGCTAACAGTCGTTAATGCACTTCGCAAGGCAGCATCATTTGGAAATGGCTTTTCAGAAAGACGAAGTCCCATTAATAGATTGTCTTTAATGGTTCCATCGAAAATAGGTGGCGTTTGCCCAAGCATGACTACGTCACGTCGTAATTGAATAGGGGGATAATCAGAAATTAGCTTTCCGTTATATTCAATTGTTCCAGATGTTGGAGATTGTAGATCATTTAACATACGGAGCAATGTGCTTTTTCCGCTCCCACTCTCGCCGATAATACATGTGATTTTTTCTTTTTGAATCTGTAAATAAGGAATGTGCAGTATATCTTTATATGTAACGTCTTTTAATATAAACATAGATGGCTCCTTTCTGATTCTAGTTCTATCGTATCAAAAAAGAGAAGGTAACGGTTATAAAGAGTAACGTTTTTTCTTCGTCTTGATTTCTATTAATAAGTTAAGTAAACGATCTAATTCTTGGCTGAAAGAAATTACTTTATGATGAGTGAATCCGTACTTTTCAACGAGATAGATCAATTCTTTCTTCTTCGCTTCTATGCGATCATTTAGTTTCGTTACGTTCATAAGTGAAATGAAATGCCTCCTGTAAAAGTATTTACAACACAAAAAATAAGACCGAATGAATTCGGCCTTAAAGGAAATAAAACAACTTATCAATAGCATACACTGTTTATTGGTAGTTTTTAATATGAAAATGAAAAATAAATCATGATTCATATTGAGAAAGATGTGTCTGATAATTATATTTTAACGAATAAGAGAGGCTGCCTAATTAGGAGACAGCCTGTAAAGTATTAACCGTTATGATATTTGTACATCCAGAGGATACCGGATTTTAGTAACCTTGGTACACGTCCCATTAATGGTTGGTTTGCTAGCAAACCAAAGCCATGCTTCTTACCAAGAGAGCCGAGAACACCTTTTAATTTAATGACAGGTAGTTCGTCAGGAAGTGGTTCATTATGCCAACGTTTTAATAATATTTGGACAATTTGTTCCCCTTGACCTTCAGCAAGTTGTGCAGATGGTGCGTGTGGAAGTGCTGCACAATCTCCTACAACATATACGTGCTCGTTATTTGGAATATTGTGATATTTTGTTAAAACAACCCGTCCGCTACCATCTTGTTCAACTGGAAGGTTTCGAACAACTTCATTTGCTTGAATACCAGCTGTCCAGACGATTGCATCACATTCAAGTGGTTCATCGTGGTTGTACACAATATTTGGCTCTACTTTTGTAATGTTAGAGTTTCGTATAATAGTAACTTTATGTTTTACGAACCATTCTTCTACATATCTACTTAATTTCTCTGGATATGGGAATAAAATTCTATCTTTTCGATCAAATAAGTAAATTTTTAAATCAGAACGGCTTTCGCGAAGTTCACTTGCAACTTCAACGCCACTTAATCCAGCACCAACGACAGCTACCGTTGCATTTGGTTCTAGACTATTTAATTGTTCATATGTCTTACGTGTTTGTTCAATCGATTGTAGGCTATGTGTATATTCCTTCGCCCCAGGAACGTTATGGTATTTATCCTCACAGCCAAGTCCAATAATTAAATCATCATATTGGATTGCTTCGCCGCCATCGAGATGAACAGCTTTTTCTTCGAGATCAATATTTGTTACTGTGCCGTATTGAATATTGAGGCGTGGGTGTTCAGGAAACGGTATACGAATATGCGTTTCTGAAATAGTACCCGCAACTAATGCATAATATTCAGTTTTGAAGCAATGATATGGTACTTTGTCGATTAATGTCACTTGTACATCATCCGGAAGTTGGTTGCTTGGAAGTAGCCGTTGCAGAATTCTCATTCCACCGTAGCCACCACCTAATATTACGAGGTGTTTCATGATGGATTACCCCTTTTCTGTTGAAATATCCCCTAATCATAAAATTTTATATTAATAAAATATTTTGACTTTACTCAATCAAATTATATCGAATTTGTGAACAAATAACAATGCATGAATGAATACTCTGTTGTACAATAAGAAGAAAAGTAGAGTAAACGATCTGCATTATTTAGTTACCATTTCATCGTAAATAGCATGTTATATAGAAGGAATCATCTATTTTGAAGTGAAATAATGAAGTAACTAAATAGTTTAGAAGGTGTAATGAAAACAACAAGAAACAGCTTAGTTTTTTTCTTATAGATGAAGTCAGAAAGTAATTTGTTTTGTAGTACAGGGGGGGAGAATTTTGATTAAACCATTAATTGAATTTTGTGTAGGTAACCTTGCGAGTGGTTCACAAGCCGCTTTAGAGAAATTAGAAAAAGATCCGAATTTAGATGTAATGGAGTATGGTTGTTTAGGATATTGTGGTATTTGTTTTGAAGGACCGTTTGCTCTTGTAAATGGTGAAGTGGTACAAGGGGCTACAGTAGAAGAACTTGTTAATAATGTATATGAGTATTTGGATGAAAATCCAATGTTTTAAGGTGTTGCAATCGGCAGCACCTTTTTCTTTTTCTATTAGATAAAATTTTATTTCGCAGGGGAGGATAATATTGTATATAAATAAAAAAGGCCCTTTTTAGAAGGGCTTTTTTCTTACACAATTTGCGCAAGAATGGCTCATCGCCAAATGTTGTCAAATATGAGAAACGGGGGACATTCATATTGTGTTCTAAAAGCGTGCATTTTATACTTGAAATAACAAATTATTTTTGGAGTGAATACAAATGAGCCAATTTTCTTTTACAAAAATGCATGGTCTTGGCAATAGTTATATATATGTAAATATGTTTGAAGAACAAATTCCTGAAGAAGATTTAGCTCTTGTGGCGGAAAAGGTTTCAAATATTAATACTGGTATTGGAGCAGATGGAATGATTTTAATTTGTCCGTCTGACGTAGCGCCGGTGAAAATGCGCATGTTTAATAATGATGGATCAGAAGGAAAGAGCTGTGGTAACGGTCTACGCTGCGTAGCGAAATATGCGTATGAGCATAAACTAGTAGAAGATACAGTTTTCACAATTGAAACGTTAGCTGGCATTGTAACGGCTGAAGTAACGGTAGAAGAAGGGAAAGTTACGTTAGCGAAAATTGATATGGGAGCACCGCGTTTAACGCGTGCAGAAATACCGATGCTTGGCGAAGGTGAAACACCATTTATTCGTGAAAACTTCTTATACAATAACCATCGTTATGCATTTACAGCTGTTTCAATGGGAAATCCGCATGCAGTTATTTTTGTGGATGATGTAGAACAAGCACCTCTTACAACACTTGGACCAGTTCTTGAGACACATGAAATGTTCCCAGAACGAGTAAATGTTGAATTCATTGAGATTTTGAATGAGGAAGAGATGAACTTCCGCGTTTGGGAACGTGGATCTGGTGTAACACAAGCTTGCGGAACAGGGGCGTGCGCTGCAGTTGTAGCCTCTATTTTAAATGGAAAAATGGAACGTGGTAAGGAAATTACAGTTCATTTAGCTGGTGGCGATTTAATGATTGCATGGACAGAAGAAGGCAACGTTTTAATGAAAGGACCAGCAGAAGTAATTTGCCACGGAGTGTATGAGTACAAGATAGAAGCGTAAAGATGTATAATAGAACGAGAACAGAAAGGATGGTGTATTTCATGATTGAAGTAACAGAACAAGCAGCTTTTCAAATTAAAGATATGTTAAAAGATGCTGAAGATGGAGAGAAGTACGTGCGCCTTGCTGTACACGGCGGCGGATGTAGTGGTCTTTCTTACGGCTTAGGATTTGAAGTAGAACCAAAAGAAGACGACACAGTTCTTGAGTTTTTCGGTGTCGAATTTGTTATCGATAAAGAAAGTGCTCCGATTGTTAAAGGAGTAAAAATTGATTATAAACAATCTATGCTTGGCGGCGGATTCACAATTGATAATCCAAACGCAATCGCATCATGCGGATGTGGATCATCTTTCCGTACAGCGACGAATGCTGGTAAGCCAGAAGAGTGCTAAGTTTTTAGTTGAAATAGAGAAAGACCTTTTTAGCGATGGAGTGCAATCGTTAAGGAGGTCTTTTCTTTTACAGTAAAAAATCAAAAAGCCGCCTTCTAAATTTAGAAACGAGCCTTAAGATATTTGTATAACAAATTTTAAAATCTTAAACTAATTTATCTTTGCATAGATGCAAGTATCAGTTAGTTGTTTGCCGTCAGCTGAAACATCTTCATTACGTAATACCCCTTCAAGTTCAAAGCCTAGTTTTTCAGGAATCGCACGACTTTTCGTGTTATTAGATTCACATCGTATTTCAATCCTTCTAAATTTGAATAACTGAAATCCAAGGTTTGTTAACGCACGTACTGTTTCTGTTATGTATCCACTGCCACTAAATTGCGTGTTAACCCAGTATCCAATTTCACATTTAGAAACATTCCAATTAATTCGGTGAAGGCTAGCTGTTCCAATAAAATTATTCGTCTTCTTATGGTAGATAAGGTAGCGAAAGCTTTCTCTGTTCAAAAAATTTATATGGGCATTTCTCAGAAGAATTTCCGTTTCTTCAACAGTAGGAATGGACTGGAATAAAGACAACCATTGCTTTAATTCATGAATTGAATCTTTAATAGCTTTATGTACTACATTCCCTTCACCTGCTTGAAGTGGCGCTCGAAGAATGAGTCTATCTGTTTCTATTTGTAACGGAACATCTAATAAAATAGGATTCATATTATTTCTCCTCTCAAAACCTTTAATTGGGATATAATTAAATTTATGTAAAAAAACAACCTGAGAGCTAGAAAACAATAAATATATATTCACTTCATCATTTAGAAATCCCTTTTCACATATTGAAAACGAAATTGCTAGTTGATACAAAAAATAGCTGCTGAAGTAGCTTTAAGTTGGTCAAATCTTGCATGATTATTTATTTGATCTTCTTTTAAAGTTCTCTTTTTTCCAGTTATAATTGAAGGGTAGAAAGAGGGGATATATGCTGGAAAATATTTTTGAATTTATATTGAAGTACGTTATAGGTCCTATTTTTAGATGTATAAGATACCTTGTGATAGATATTATAATAGAATGCATAATAGAAGGTGTAATAAACGGTATAAGGAAATTACGTGATAAGTGGCGAAAGTGGCGTGAAAGACGTTATTGGCGGTAATAGGTACATAAAAAATTGGCAGTAAAGAGATAGAGGATAAAAAGCCTTAAGGGAGATGATTCATTCATTTCCCTTAAGGCTTTTTATAATGAAGTAGTAGCAACTCATCTATATTTAGAATCTGTACTCATGCCAATTGGTGACGGCATGACGGTTTCTAAAGTGAAGCAATAATTATTATCTTACAAAAGTGTAATGTTCATGTCATGTTTTTGAATTTCTTCTTTAAGCTTTGGGCTTTAAGATAACAATATAAGAAAAAACATATGAGGTGAAGGAAATGAAAAGATATATTGCACTGTTTAGTATTTTAGTTGTATTCGCAAGCCTTTTAGTTGGTTGTGATATTAACCGTATGGGGAAAGATCAGTACTATGTTCAAATCACAGCTGATGGAATTGAAAAAAATGAGAAGTCTGATAGCGGAGAGCCATACAAATATTTTGAGTATAAATTAAAAGGATTCGATAAAGACGGAAAAGAAAAAGAAATAGAATTCACAGCTCATAAAAATCTCCGTAAAGATGCATTCCTACGTGTATATCACTCAGATAAAAAAGGTGTAACAGCTTGGGAAGAAGTGAAAAAAGATGAACTTCCAGCGAAAGTGAAAGAAAAATTAGGTACAAAATAAGAAAGAAAAAAGGAATTGACGAACAGGGTCAATTCCTTTTTATATTTTCAAAATCATCTTCTGAAATGACTGTAAATCCATGTCTTTTGAATAAGGCAGTTGTTACCCCGTAACCAGTTTGTTTATTCCCGTTAAATTCTCCTGTATAAATTGTGGAACTACCACAAGAAGGACTGCGTTCTTTTAAAATAATATATTCTGGGCGCAAATCTTTCATTTGTTCTAATGCTTTATAAGCACCATTTACAAAAGCTTCCGTGACATCTTCACCGTCTTTTGTCATCACTTTCGCTTTTCCATCCAAAACGTCATCGCCATTCCCGCCAATAATTTCAGCTGAGGGACGAGGCGTTGGCAATCCTCCTAATACTTCGGGGCAAATGAGGAGTGTCTCTTCTTGTTGCAGCAAATCCCCTATTTTTGAAACGAGATTGTCATTTCCATCATACCGACAAGCGATACCACCTAAACAAGCGCTAATTACGATCATATTTTCATCTCCATTAAAAAAATATTAAATAGCACGCCAAATCCCCTTCCTCCCTCTTACTTATAAATGAGGTGATAAAAATGGGAAGCTTATATAACTTAATGAAACCATATAGTGAATTTCGAAGTAAAGAAGAGTTTAATACATATCAAAAACAAATTTTGAAATGCTACCGATTTCAATTGAATAAAACAGATGTTACCATTATTCATTTTTTAGGAAAGTATGCAGTGAATGAGAAACAGAAAACAGTGGGGGTTGCTTGTCCATTAATGGAGACGATTGCGACAAATGTTGAAAAAAGTATTCGTACAGTACGCCGCTCCATTGCAAAGTTAGAGGAATTAGGAATTATAAAGCGTGTTGCAACGAAAGAAAGACATAAACGCGGCGGGTATAGTGCGAACTTATATGTATTTCTTATATCTGCAATTGACCGCATGGATGACCGTATGCAAATGTCCGCATGTGAAAGTGAGAATGATGCAGCTGGCTGTAGTGGAATGGGGCAAAAATATGAGGGGGAAACAATTCTTTCTAAAAACATTCCACAAATAAAAGAGAATAGAAAAGGAACGTACGAGCTTGATGAGACGTATTGCCGTCATGATATACCGAAGCCTTTTATATATGCACTTCTGCCGATGACGAGTAATCCGAAGAAGATTAATATATTTTGGAGTAAGGTGGAGCTTGCTTATAAAAAGAGCGGATTATTAGAGCAAGGTGTTTTACTGGAGCAAATATTAGCTGATGAAGAAGTGTATGGAAATTTCATTTGGCGCGTAAAAAGTGTTGTGAGAGCGTATAAATACGGAGAAATCCGTAAAAATGTGAAGGCACTTTTATATAGTACAGTGCGGGATTTATTTTTAGAGGTTGGATTAGAATGGGGGGCAGCTGTGAGAAGAAGTAAGGGGATACCGTTATTTGATCCGTTTAAAAAGGAGCCATGCGTAAATGCATGACTCCAAGTAGTTAATCAAACTTTCTTACAACTGGAACACGAATCGCTACAAATAGTACGAAGACGATAACGGCGATTGCACCACTTTTCATAACGGTTACGATTGGAATTCCTATTGCAAGCGCGATTGATGTGAATGCATAAGAGAGCGGGATAAAGCCCATTGATGATAGCATAAGCAAACTCATTACACGTCCCATCATTTCTTCTTTCACTGTCGATTGAATCATCGCCATAAGCGGAACGATAGCCATTGCGATTGTAATACCGTAAAACATGCCGGCTAATAACGCTTGCCATAGTACAGTGCTAAAGTTGATGGATAAGAAGAATACGCCAGACAGTAGCATCATGATAATGCAAAATAGACCGCGTCTACGATTAATATTTTTTAAACCGACAATGACTGCGCCTATTGCCATTCCGCCTCCTACAGATGCTTCTAAGTAACTGAATTGAAGTGAGTCACCGTGTAGAACATTTTTAATGAAAAGCGGGAAACCGACTTGCATCGGACCGATTAAAAATAAGTTTAGAAAGGCGCTACAAATAAGGAAAGTTGAAAGGAATGGAGATTCCTTTACATATAAAATTCCTTCTTTAATAGAAGTGAACATGCTTTTGTCTGTATTTTGCTGCTCTGGCATCGTAAATTGTATTTTTTGAACGAGTATAGCTGCGACAATGAGTAATAAAATTGTAATCGAGAAAATCGTTTCATAGTTCGTAAATTTAATAAGAATGCCGCCAAGTACAGGTCCTAAAATAACCGATGCTTGGTTCGTCATTTGTGTAAGTGAGTTTGCTTGTGTTAAACGGCTTTTTTCTACAAGTTCAGGCAAGATAGATCCATCAGCTGACCAGAAAAAAGCATCAGCAAGTCCAAAGAATAAAGCGAATAAAGCAAATGTATATAGTGTTACATCACCTACGATGAACCATGTAAGGATAGTTGCGACGAGAATAGCACGAACAATATTAGAATAAAACATAATGTTTTTTTTCGGGAATTTATCAGCTACAGCGCCGCCGATAATCATAAAAATAAGCCTTGGAACACTAAGAGCTACGAAAACAACACCGAGTGATGCCTCAAGGTTTAATGTTTTTGCTATGTACCACGTTTGTGAAAAAGTAAAAAAGGCTAAAGCGAAACTTGAAAAAAGAGTAGCTGCCCAAAGAAAAAGGAAATTCGTATTTTTTAATAACGGTTTTCCGCTTCCTTCTAAAGCAGATTTATTTTGTTGTAGTTCCTCCATATTGCTTCCTTTCTATGCGACAAATTTAAACTAAAAAACTTGTTAACAATCACTTTATCCCGCGTTAACGGGCAGTAAAACTCCCACCTCAAAATTTGGCTCGAGCAAAGAAGTTAGGTGGGAGACTAACTGCCCGTAAACGTCCGATTGGTGAGGGCTAATACTCAGTGGTGGGGGATGAATACCCCCCCACCACTGAGTATAGTTTCACTTTATACAGTTTCTAATATTTCTATACTGCACTTTCTCATTGTAGACAATTATGTTGGATTTGCACAGTGGCTATTTAACGACAAAAAAGAAGATACCATTTGGTATCTTCTTTTTTGTCGTTTAGGCTAATGCAATATAAATATCTAATTGTACGTTAGTTGGATCTAACGCTCTTTCATCATAAAGCTCAAAGTCTGTTGTAAAAGCACGTTTGTTTTCCTTTGACCATTTCCAAATATATTCCCAAGCCTCGCAAACGACTTCAGCAATTGGTCCCTTTCTCGTTGTAAATACCGCATACGTAGCGGCAGGTATTGTTAAAGTTGTCATATTTGCAGGAACGTCTTCTAATGAAGAAACAGGCATGCCAATTGTGTATTTATATGTACCCGTTTCATCTGATTCGTAATTTGAATAGAAAGCGAATGTTTCTTTCGTTTGTTGATTTGGAATGTGATGCATCATTTGTTCTTGAAAGTATTGGTTCCAAAGCCCTGGAATTTTTCCTTCAGTAGATGCCTCTATTTTATTTGTCGTCGTAACCGAAACACCGATTGCTTGGAAAGCTTCTTTTTTTACGATAGTAGGTTCTTTCATTTTTAAATATCCCCCTTATTGAATAGAACGTTTGTTCTTATTTATTGTAACATATTTTGGAAGGGGACGATAGCGTAATAAAAAAAGAACTCCTTCGCATAAAGGGAGTTCTTTTCATTTCTATATTAAAACATACTTGAGCTGTGCATCGGTTGAAGTTTTGCGTTTGGATCGAAGTAAGCTTTCGCATTGTTTACTGCTGTTGGTGCTTCACCGAAGCCGCAAGCAATGAGTTTTACTTTTCCTTCATATGTACAAATGTCACCAGCAGCGTAAATACCAGGAATATTTGTTTCCATTTTCGAGTTCACGAGAATGCTGTTTTTTTGTATATCTAAGCCCCAGTTTTTAATTGGGCCAAGAGAAGAAACGAAGCCGTAGTTTACGATTACATCATCAACATCGATGATAATTTTTTCTTCCGTTTTTACATGCTGAAGAACGACTTGTTCAATTTTGTCATCACCAATGAGTTCTACTGGAACGTATGGTGTGCTTACTTCTGCACGAGAGTTCATTAAGCTTTCTACGCTATGTTCATGCGCACGGAATTTATCACGACGATGAACGATTGTAACTTTGTCGGCGATTGGCTCTAACATCATTGTCCAATCAACAGCTGAATCGCCGCCGCCAAATACTACGACGCGCTTACCAGCAAATTTATTCATATCATCAACGAAATAATGTAAGTTTTTCTTTTCATACTTTGCTGTTCCTTCTAATTCTAAGCGGCGTGGTTGGAAAGCACCATTGCCAGCAGTAATAATTACTGATTTAGAATAGTGAGTTTGCTTATTCGTAACAAGTTTAAATATACCGTCAGCTTGTTTCTCAAGCGTATCAACAGCTTCTTCTAAACAAACGGTTGGATCAAATTTCTTCATTTGCTCTTTTAAGTTATCAACTAATTCTTGTGCGCGCACTTTCGGGAATCCGGCTACATCATAAATGTATTTTTCAGGATAGAGCGCGGATAATTGTCCTCCAAGCTGAGGTAAGCTTTCAATAATTTTTACACTTGCTTGTCTCATACCACCATAAAATGCTGTGAATAGTCCTGTTGGCCCACCACCAATAATTGTTATGTCGTAAACTTTTTGATTTTCTGCCACTTTCATTCCCCCTATAGATGGAATTTTGATATTGATTTCATATATTGTTCATATGTACACGAAAATCCTGCAAATGATGATACTTTCAAATAAATGATAGCATATTTGAGTGCATAATACTTCTGAAAACGACTGAATTGTGTGTAAGTTTTCGCATAGATGTTTTTTACATTGTATAAAATATACAGAAAGGAAAATACATGAAAAAAAGGCTGAAAAACCCTTGAAAACGCTATGTTATTTTAAAATATTGATAATTCTCCAGACGCTTGAATTCTGGAATAAAACCGACTAATATAGGGAAGTATTATGTTAAATTTCTATGACAAAATTCGTACGATTTTTTGACTGTGTTTTGTTATGATATAGAATGTGATAAATTCCACATTCTTGACAAATAGAGTTTTTAGTACTTGGTATTATTTTTCATTACTATTATATAAAGAAAAGGGTTGTGATTTGGTGAAGACTCCAAAAATCGTAGTTTTAGGTGCAGGTTATGGCGGGATGATTACGACTGTTCGTCTGCAAAAAGCATTATCTGTAAATGAAGCTGAAATTACGTTAGTAAACAACAACAGCTATCACTACCAAGCGACTTGGTTACACGAGAGCGCAGCTGGTACATTACAAGATGAAAAAATCTGTCTAGATATTCAAGACGTTATTGATACAAATAAAGTGAACTTTGTACAAGATACAGTAGTAGAAATTAAAGCAGCTGAAAAACGCATTATCTTAAAAGACGGCGAGTTAGAATATGACTACTTAGTAATCGGTCTTGGTTTCGAATCAGAAACATTCGGAATTACAGGATTAAAAGAGCATGCATTCTCAATCGCTAACATTAATGCAACTCGTCAAATTCGTGAGCATATGGAAGCTAGCTTCGCTAAATATGCAGATGAAAAGCGCGATGAGTTAGTAACAATCGTTGTTGGTGGTGCTGGATTTACTGGTATCGAGTACGCAGGTGAGCTTGCAAACCGTGTTCCTGAACTTTGCAAACAGTACAATGTACCACGTGAAAAAGCACGTATTATCTGTGTAGAAGCTGCTCCAACAGCACTTCCAGGTTTCGATCCAGCATTAGTAGAATACGCTGTGAAACAACTTGAGAAAAAAGGTGTAGAATTCCGCATCGGTACAGCAATTAAAGAAGCAACTGAAGAAGGTATTATCGTTGCGAACGGTGATGATACTGAATTAATTAAGTCTGAAACAGTAGTTTGGGCTGCAGGTGTTCGTGGTAACGGTATTGTGGAAGAGTCTGGCTTTGAAGCAATGCGCGGACGTGTAAAAGTTGATGAGTACATGCACGCTCCAGGATACGAAGATGTATTCATGGTTGGTGACGCAGCGTTAATCATTAACGAAGAAATTAACCGTCCATACCCACCAACAGCACAAATCGCAATTCAACAAGGTTACAACATTGCGCACAACTTAACTGTGTTAGTTCGTGGTAAAGGCGAAATGAAGAAATTCGTATTCGATAATAAAGGATCTGTATGTTCTTTAGGTCATGACGATGCAATGGGCGTTGTTATGGGCAAAAAGTTAACAGGTTGGAAAGCTTCCTTCATGAAGAAAGTGATCGATAACCGTTACCTATTCTTATTAGGTGGACCTTTATTAGTTCTTAAAAAAGGTAAATTAAAGTTCTTTTAATATATAGTAGAAAAAGCAGAAACGGCTAAGAGCTGTTTCTGCTTTTTTCATTTAAAAAATATAGTATAATATATAAAAAAGAAAGAATATTCTGTCCGTTCTAATAGAGGAGGGTATGACATCATGGAGAAGCGAGGAAAAGTATGGTTAGCTGTCAGTGGCCTAGTAGCTACAAAAGATGGCAGGTGGTTATTCGTTAAGAAGAAATACAGTGGGTTAAAGGGGAAATGGTCTTTACCGGCTGGTTTTGTAAATGAAGGTGAGACCGTTGATGAAGCTGTGAAACGTGAAGTGTTAGAAGAGACAGGTATTGTCGCTCATGTAAAGGGGATCATTGGTGTTAGATCGGGCGTAATTCGCAATGAGATTAGTGATAATATGATTATTTTCCTTTTGGAGCCTGAAGGGGAAGAGATTATTGTACAGGAGAAGGAATTGTCTGAAGTAGCGTTTCTACATCCAGATACGATTGCGGACGATCCAAATACGTCTGTACTTATTACATATTTGTTAGAAAGACAATCAGAATTACATCTTGAAATGGACAAAACATTAAATCCAGGAGAGCAGTTTGGTTATACAGCCTATCACGTATTTACGGCACATACAAAGGAGAGGGAGAAAGAGTGAGTATACCGGTATTACTTATTTCAATGATGTTATTTTTCATTTTGTTTTTTGGAATTGGATTTTTACTCAACATGATATTGCGAGCGACATGGGTAATGGTTATTGTATATCCGATTGTTTGTATGCTTATTATTAATAAGGCGAGTATGTGGGATTATTTTTCAAAGCCAAAAGAAACATTCTCTTCATTTGGGACAAGTGTATCGCATTTAGGACAAGCAGATGTGTTTATTTTATCTACTGGATTGATTGGTGCTGCTTTAGCGGGAATCGTTATTAAGAAACTTCGGAAAAGCGGATATCAAATGTTTTAATCTCCAATGCAATTGGAGATTATTTTTTTGCATATTCTTTCATCGTATAGGGAATGATTAACGATGAAGGAGTGTGGCATATAAAAATGTTAAAACGATATTGTATTCGCATTATGATGACTTGTTTACTTGCAATTGCATTATGCGTAACATGGAATGCTTTCACAGGAGTTTCTTTATTAGAGATTGTAAAGAAATATGAGGGAACGAGTGCAAAAGAAGTACATGCAGCAGAAGTTAAAAGAAATGTTGCTCCGAGTAAAGAAGTGATAAATGCTTTAGAGCAGGCAAACGACTGGTCTAAATATCGTTCAATTGAAATGACTGCAACAGGTTATACGTCGGGAATTGAGTCAACTGGTAAGAGGCCGGGACATCCGGAGTATGGTATTACATATTCAGGTGTTAAGGCGAAACGGGATTTATATTCCACAATTGCAGCGGACTTACGCGTATTCCCAATTGGAACAATCTTATTCGTACCAGGTTATGGGTATGGTGTAGTAGCTGATAAGGGCGGTGCAATAAAAGGAAACCGTCTTGATTTGTACTATGATACAGTGAAAGATGTTTATAGCCAATGGGGTAAGAAAAAAGTAAATGTATATGTAGTTAAGATAGGAAATGGTAAGTTTTCAGAAGAAGAGTTAACGATGTTAAACCAGGATGAGACGATGCAAGTGTTTCGTGGTCAATATTTAAAACAAAGATAGTCTAGTGGTAAGTACGCTAGACTTTTTTTATTTTATATAGGGTATAACAGAAGTTAGAATTGTCGCATTTTATCGAAAATAAAGTTATAATAAAGATAGAGTAGAGAAATTTAGGGGGTCTGAACATGTTCCAAGTACAAAAAGAATTAGCAAGCCATGAAGCGGTGATTGTTGCCTTATTTGAAGAAGAGGAAACGAGTAGCTTTGTACAAGAACTGGACAAAGCGTTTGAAGGACAATTACAAGTTTTATTAGAAGAGAAAGAACTTTCTACGAAGAAGAAAGCTATTTCAAAAGTACATAGTTTAGGAAAAACAGAAGTGAAACGTTATTATTTCGTTGGTTTAGGCAAGAAAGAATCTTATACGACAGAAACATTACGTTCGGCTCTTGGTAAGACGTTTAAAACACTGCAAGCAGCAAAAGTACAAGATGCAGCAATCTTACTTGATTCTTTCGTAACAGAGAAATTAGACGCGATTGATGTCGCTCATATTGCGGCAGAAGTACAAGGCCTTGGTACATATGAGTTACAAACGTATAAATCAGATAAAAAGGATCGTGTAGAGTTAGAGAAGTTTACGGCTATTACAGCGGAAGATGCACAGGAAATTGAAGCGGCATTAACAGTTGGCTACGTACATGGACGTGCAACAAATTCAGCTCGTACACTTGTAAATATGCCGCCAAACGTATTAACAGCGACGAAGCTTGCTGAGTATGCTGTTGAGTTAGCGGAGAAGTATGATATGGATTATAAAGTTCTTGAGAAAGAAGAGATGGAAGAGCTTGGTATGGGTGCGTTACTTGCAGTAAACCAAGGTAGTGTAGAGCCACCCAAAATGATCGCTCTTATTTATAAAGGAAAAGAAGAGTGGACAGATGTTATTGGATTCGTTGGAAAAGGAATCACATACGATACAGGTGGTTATTCTTTAAAACCACGTGAAGGTATGGTCGGTATGAAAGGTGATATGGGCGGTGCGGCTGCTGTATTAGGTGCGATGGAAATTATCGGTGAACTTCGCCCAGAGCAAAATGTGATCGCTGTTATTCCATCAACAGATAACGTTGTAAGTGGTACCGCATTTAAGCCAGACGATGTAATCACATCTATGAGCGGAAAAACAATTGAAGTATTAAATACAGATGCAGAAGGTCGCTTAGCATTAGCTGACGGTATTACGTATGCGAAAAAATTAGGTGCAAACTATTTAATTGATGTTGCGACATTAACAGGTGGTGTAATTGTTGCACTTGGAAATCATACGACGGGTGCAATGACAAACAATGAAGAGTTGTTTGAGCAAGTGCTAGAAGCATCTATGGAAACAGATGAATCGATTTGGCAATTACCGATTTTTGATCGTGATAAAGAACGCGTGAGAAACAGTAAGTTTGCTGATTTAAATAACTCACCAGGCCGCGAAGGACATGCGGTTATGGCTGGTACATTCCTAGGTGAATTTGCTGAAGATACACCTTGGGTACACTTAGACATCGCTGGAACATCTGAATCATCAGGAGCACATGATTTAGGTCCAGCTGGAGCAACAGGTGCAATGGTACGTACACTTGCAACGCTTGTTGAACGTTTCGGCGAAGAATAAGATCGTAAGAGAGGGCTGTTCCTACATTTTGGAACAGCCTTTTTTATTGATATATGGTGTTACGGCCGATGTAATTTTACTTTATAGAGAAATTGTATATAAAGTCCCGTTTAAAGCAAAGGAAGTGCGGCCCGTTTCTTCAGAGACAACTAAAATAAGGGCATCGCTTTTTTCGGATAAGCCAATTGCAGCTCTGTGACGTGTTCCTAGTTCAGGATCAACTTCTGTGCTTTTCGTGAGCGGAAGAATATTGGCAGCTGAGACAATATGATTATTTTTAACGAGAACGGCTCCATCATGAAGAGGGTTACCTGGATAAAATATTGATTCGAGTAATGGTGCGGTTAAATGAGCGTTTAATGTCGTTCCAGTTTGAATGAAAGCTTCAAGCGTCTCGTTTCGTTCCACAACGATAAGAGCGCCATGTTTTCGGGCGCTTAAATGTTGGATAGCTGTCGTAATAAAAGATGAACTTTCCGTATAAGGTGATAAATATGCTTGAATATAGTATGTAGCTGCCAATGTTTGTACATTTGCTAACATATGATGAATATCTTCCATTTTGCATAAAATACATTCGTCTTCTTTATCGATTGCGCTCCTCATAATCGATAGTTCTTTTTCAGCAATTTCAATCATTTGCTTTGTTTGTATTTTGAGCTCTTCTGACAAGCCCCATTCGCGCATAATCCTCATTCCCTTTAGTGGAGTATTTAACAATAGTGTATACAAATATTCCTAGTAAAATCCTGCTAGATTTTATAAAATATTGAGATACAGCATGTTTTTTTCATATAATAAAGGTATGACGAGCGAGAGGAGAGAGAAGAATGAATTGGAAACAAGAATTTAGTCGCTGGCTTTCTTACGCACAATTAGATGCAGAATTAAAAGAACAGCTAGAAAATATGAAGCAAGATGAGAAGAAAATCGAGGATAGCTTTTATAAAAATCTAGAGTTTGGCACAGGTGGTATGCGTGGTGAACTTGGTGCTGGTACGAACCGTTTAAACGTATATACAGTTCGTAAAGCGACAAAAGGATTAGCAAGCTTTATCGAAAAGTTAGGTGAGGAAGCGAAAAAACGCGGTGTTGTTGTAGCCTATGATTCTCGTCATAAATCACCTGAGTTCGCAATGGAAGTTGCTGCTACACTAGGTGCACACGGCATTACAACATATGTGTTTGAAAGCTTACGTCCAACGCCAGTGCTTTCTTTCGCAGTTCGTCATTTACATACAGTGAGTGGAATCGTTCTTACTGCAAGTCATAATCCGCCTGAATATAATGGTTATAAAGTATACGGTGAAGATGGTGGACAGTTGCCTCCGAAAGAAGCTGATGAATTAATTAGCTACGTAAACGCAGTAGAAGACGAGTTAACAGTTGAGGTTGCTAATGTGGAGCAATTAAAAGCTGACGGTTTATTACATATTATTGGACAAGAAGTCGATGATGCATATGCTGCAGAATTGAACAATGTCATTATTAATAAAGAAATGGTGGAAAAGGCCGGCAAAGATTTGAAAATCGTCTTCACACCACTACACGGAACATCAAATATTTCTGTACGCCGTGGTTTAAAAGAAGTTGGATTTACAGATGTAACAGTTGTAAAAGAGCAAGAGTTACCAGATCCGAACTTCTCTACAGTAAAATCACCGAACCCAGAAGAGCATGCAGCATTTGAATATGCAATTCGTGACGGTGAGAAGGTAGGAGCGGATGTATTAATCGCAACAGATCCTGACGCAGATCGCCTTGGTGTAGCAGTTCGTAATCACGATGGTGAGTTCCAAGTATTAACTGGTAACCAAACAGGTGCATTAATGCTTGATTATTTACTATCACAAAAGAAAGAAAACGGAACGCTTCCAGAGAACGGTGTCGTATTAAAAACAATCGTAACGTCTGAAATCGGCCGTACAATCGCGAAAGCATACGGTTTAGATACAATTGATACGTTAACTGGGTTTAAATTTATCGGTGAGAAAATTAGACAGTATGAAGAAAGCGGACAATATGAATTCCAATTCGGTTATGAGGAAAGCTATGGTTATTTAATCCGCCCATTCTGCCGTGATAAAGATGCAGTACAATCTGTCCTATTCGCATGTGAAGTAGCTGCATACTACAAATCTCAAGGGAAAACGTTATATGACGGTCTATTAGAAGTATTTGAGAAGTACGGCTTCTTCCGTGAAGACCTTGTGTCGTTAACGTTAAAAGGAAAAGATGGAGCGGAAAAAATCCAAGAGATGATGGCAACATTCCGTGAAAATCCTCCGAAAGAAGTAGCGGGCTTAACGGTTGTAGCAGTTGAAGACTATAAAGCAAGCATCGTTACATCTTTACAAGATGGACATAAAGAAGAGATTCACTTACCGAAATCAAATGTGTTAAAATATCAATTAGAGGATGGTTCATGGTTCTGCCTACGTCCATCTGGAACTGAACCGAAGATTAAGTTCTACTTTGGTGTAAAAGATAGTTCTTTACAAAATAGTGAACAAAAGTTACTTACTATTAAAGAAGACATTATGAATCGTTTATAATACAAAGTAATTTTAAGTAGTAAGGAACAAAAGGGAGCGAAATCTCCCTTTTGTTTTATGTAGGAAATGATTGCTATTGATTCCGACAGGAGAGAGGGTATTTTGTGATGAAAAAAGTAAGAAAAGCGATAATCCCAGCAGCTGGATTAGGAACACGTTTTTTACCAGCAACGAAAGCAATGCCGAAAGAAATGTTACCGATAGTAGATAAACCAACGATCCAATACATTGTAGAAGAAGCAGTGAAATCGGGTATCGAAGATATTATTATCGTTACTGGTAAAACAAAGCGTTCTATCGAAGATCATTTTGATAACGCATTTGAACTAGAACAAAACTTATTGGAGAAGAAAAAATATGAGTTGCTTGAAAAAGTACAAGCTTCTTCAAAAATGGTAGATATTCATTACATCCGTCAAAAAGAACCGAAAGGGCTAGGACATGCTGTTTGGTGTGCACGTAAATTCATTGGCGATGAGCCGTTTGCAGTGCTACTAGGTGATGATATTGTCCAAGCTGAGAAACCATGTTTACGTCAATTAATGGATGAGTATGAAAAAACACTTTCTTCTGTTATTGGTGTACAAACTGTTCCAGAGTCGGAAACACATCGCTATGGAATTATCGATCCATTAGAACAAGAAGGTCGTCGTTACCAAGTTCGCAATTTCGTTGAGAAGCCAGCGCAAGGTACAGCACCTTCAAACTTAGCGATTATGGGACGTTACATTTTAACGCCTGAAATCTTTATGTTCTTAGAACAGCAACATGTTGGTGCTGGTGGCGAAATTCAGTTAACAGATGCTATCCAAAGTTTAAACGAAATTCAACGTGTATTCGCTTACGACTTCGAAGGAAAGCGCTATGACGTAGGTGAAAAGTTAGGATTTGTTCAAACGACAATCGAAATGGCACTGCAACACCCAGAATTACGTGATGACATGGTCGTAATGATGAAGAAAATTTTAGAAGAACAAACGAATCAAGAGTCTTAATATAAAAAAGGAGTTGTTCCAGTAGGAACAACTCCTTTTTCTTATGAAATCGTCGAATGAGAATGCTGATAAGCAGAACGACGCACAGCATAGTATATGCGAGGTGCGATAATAGCACCGATAATTGTAAATGCAATATCTTTTACTGCAAACCACATCATAATCATCCAAGCAGCTTTATAGCTCATATTACCGCCCATAAAGAGATTGACTGCCCCGTACATGTAAGTAGTACCGATAATATAAGTTAAAATGATTCCTGTGAAAGAGGCAGTTGCAAATGTACGAAATGTTGGTTTTTCCTTTTGTTCTACGAGTTTTCCTGATACGTAAGCAACGATAATAAATGCGATAATAAAGCCACCAGTAGGATCTAAAAGTGCTCCAAATCCAGCTTTGAAGTTAGCGAAGATTGGTGCACCTGCTACTCCAACTAGCATGTAAACAGTCATTGATAATGCACCAAGTCTACTTCCAAGAAGAAGCCCTGCTAAAATTGCGAAAAATGGTTGCATAGATAATGGGATGCCCGCTACTTGCAGGAATGGTGCCCAAGATACAATATTTGCACCAATGGCCATAAGAGCGACGAACATGGCGGCTAATGCTAAATCTAAAACATGAAATCTCCTCATAATGTTAACCTCCTGTTGTTTTTAAGTTAACATTATCGTAGCGAAACTATTTACTTGTTGTCAATTAAAATATTTTGATAAGAAGGCTTCAAATACTCTCTTAGCAACGTATATGGAATACGAAATTGTGGAATGCCGCTTGAATAAGGTGCAATTTCATATAAAGGGAAATAAATGACGAGATTGTTCGGTTCTAAAAAGAAGTGAAACTTTTTCGTGCTCATGACTTTTTCAGTTGCATCAGGAAAATAAATACTTTCATTTTGTTTAATTTGTCTTACAATCTCAGCACGAATTACGTCTTTATATTTATCTTCTTGTTGAAATAAATCGTCTAAGTGTAGTAACTTTTTTTCTTTTAAATCAAATGTGTTAGCCTTCCACGTATAAAGACCGTGTGCTCCGCCTGTATATTGATAGTAATTCAAATATAGGCTGAGCAAAGGTGATTTATTTAAGGAGACTTTATAATCAACATTCGCCACGTACGGATGAAATGGTGTACTAGATCCTTCTGTTTCTTTATAATATTTTTTTGCGTCTTTTTCTAATTTTGTTTTAAATTTTTCAGTAGATTTTTTGTAATAGAAATTTAGCTTATTTTGAAACTTAGAATCGGAAAAGTTATGAAACGAAGGCCTATTGATTTGATATTCTATATAAGGTTTCTTACCTTTTTGCGTGACAGTCTGAACATCGATTGTCAGGTTGGATGCTTTGGCTGCTAGTGCACAATTTGGTACAATAGTCAGCAAGGAGAACATAAGCGATAGTATAAAAAATTTCTGTTTCATTTAGGTGAAACCTCCTTATATAAGTGTTATAAGTAGTTTGAAAGTAAATAGGTAAAATTATACATTTAATTAAAGTGAGAGAAAGGGGAAACGATATGGCAAAAACTTTAATGGATTCGCTTGGAATTGAGTTGTTAGAGATGACAGAAGATAAGGTAGTTGCTACGATGCCTGTTGATGAACGTACACATCAGCCGTTTGGTTTTTTACACGGTGGTGCGTCTCTTGCGTTAGCGGAAACAGTAGCAAGCGTCGGTTCATACAATTTAATTGATCAAGAGAAATGTATTTGCTTCGGTCTAGAAATTAATGCAAACCATATTCGCTCAAAGAAAGATGGAATTGTAACAGCGATCGGAACACCGATACATAGAGGAAACTCAACGATGGTTTGGGATGTACGTATCATTGATGAGAATGACGATTTATTATGTATTTCAAGATGTACAGTAGCAATTAAAGAAAAACGTGAAAAGTAAAAAAAGAGGCTGCTCTAATGAGCAGCCTCTTTTTCTTATAATTAGAACTGGATTTTCTTCTCTAAGAAACCTTTTAGTTCGTTAATTGGCATACGCACTTGTTCCATTGTGTCACGGTCACGTACTGTAACAGCTTTGTCTTCAACTGAGTCGAAGTCATAAGTGATACAGAATGGTGTACCGATTTCGTCTTGACGACGGTAACGTTTACCGATAGAACCAGTTTCGTCAAAGTCTACCATGAAGTCTTTAGCTAGTTCTGCAAATACTTCAGTAGCACCTTCAGATAGCTTTTTAGATAATGGTAAGATCGCTGCTTTGTATGGTGCTAAAGCAGGGTGGAAACGAAGAACTGTACGAGAATCGTTTTCTAATTGCTCTTCTTCATATGCATCACATAAGAACGCTAATGTTACGCGGTCAGCACCTAAAGATGGCTCGATGCAGTACGGTACGTAACGCTCATTCGTTTGTGGATCAATATAGTTAAAGTCTTCGTTAGAGTGTTCCATGTGACGTTTTAAATCGAAGTCTGTACGAGATGCAACGCCCCATAGTTCGCCCCAACCGAATGGGAATTTGAATTCAATGTCAGTTGTTGCGTTACTGTAGTGAGATAATTCCTCTTCACCGTGGTCACGAAGACGCATGCTTTCTTCAGTCATACCAAGTGAAAGTAACCAGTTCTTACAAGTTTCACGCCAGAATGCGAACCACTCTAAATCTTCACCAGGCTTACAGAAGAATTCAAGTTCCATTTGTTCGAATTCACGTGTACGGAATGTGAAGTTACCAGGCGTGATTTCGTTACGGAAGCTCTTACCGATTTGGCCAATACCAAATGGAAGTTTTTTACGCATAGAGCGTTGTACGTTTTTGAAGTTTACGAAAATACCTTGTGCTGTTTCAGGACGAAGGAAGATTTCGTTTGTGCTAGACTCTGTAACACCTTGGAATGTTTTGAACATTAAGTTGAACTGACGGATTTCAGTGAATTCTTCACTACCGCAATCAGGACATTTTACTTCATGTTCTTTCATTAAGTCAGCCATTTGGTCGAAAGTAAGACCATCAACAACCATTTCGATGCCTTTTGCATCTAATGCATCTTCAATTAATTTGTCAGCACGATGACGCGCTTTACATTTTTTACAGTCGATCATTGGATCGTTGAAGTTACCAACGTGACCAGAAGCGATCCAAGTTTTTGGGTTCATTAAAATAGCTGCGTCTAAACCAACGTTGTATGGAGATTCTTGAATGAATTTTTTCCACCAAGCTTTTTTAACGTTATTTTTTAATTCGATTCCAAGTGGACCGTAATCCCAAGTGTTTGCAAGACCACCGTAAATTTCAGAACCAGGGAAAACGAAACCGCGATGTTTCGCTAAGTTTACTACTTGTTCCATTGAATACATAATAAAATCCTCCTTTTGAAAGTTAACGTATTGGCGATGACGTGCTCAGGTAACTTGTGAAACGAGCAGTATATGCTTTGAAAAACATAAAAAAACGCTCATCCCAAGGCTTAATTGCCTAGGGACGAGCGTTTGCCCGCGGTTCCACCCTAGTTGATACACAAAAGGTGCATCCACTTTATCACGTATTGCTCGAGACTGCCGTTTCCTTGCGGCTTCAGGCTTTCACTATCCCTGAATCGCTTTTTGTGCAAGTACTTATAAGTCCGTCATCGCTACTTATATTAATAATAATGAACATATTCTAACACGTTCTTTTTTAAATCTCAATAGAGGAACGCGTCTATCTATGATAGAGTCTCGCCTATTTTTTCGTTATTTATTCCGTAATTTTGTTTAATGTGCTTAATTGCTTCACGCCTGCTGAGCGGGGCAAGCTCGTTATTTTGCACGTATTCCCAAACGACATCGGGATTTGTTTTTGCATATTCGCGAAGGACCCATCCAATCGCTTTTTGAATGAAAAATTCTTTCGAAGAATGTAGTTGTCCAATAACCCAAAAAAGAAGTTCTTCATCCATCTTTTGTTTATATTTTAGCTGGAATAAAATAGCGGCTCGTTGTAACCATATGTTATCTGATGCAATCCATTTTGGAAGATAGGCAGAAATCAATTCTGGATGTTGTAAAAAAATATTACCTAAAAATGTAGGGACGATGCTATCGACAGTGTCCCACCAAGATTTTGTTACAATAAGTTCTTCTAAGAAGGGAATATGCGTTTCGTTTATATGCTTTTTATATTTTTGCATTATATCGAGTGCGGCTGCCTGAAATTCTCGTTCTGGTAAATCCCAAAGCTCACGTACGATAATTTGGAAGTCTTTTGGATCTGGGAGAGTATGTATTTGGATGACGTCTTTTAATAATTGTCTTCTTTCAGGTGTTTGAATACCGAGAAATGGGAAGTGATTTTTCATATAACGTGCCATCGGTTCTGCTTTTTCCGGATTTTTGTGAGCTATGAAATGCTCTTGTAATGTTTTTACAAATGGATGCATCGGTTGTTCTCCTCTCTTATTATCTTACTCCTATTATTATACAGAGAGTTTGGTTGAATTTTAAAACATAACTTGCAATGCAATGAAATATGTTGAGAGTAGAGAGGAGAGGATAAGATGGAAGATCAAGGCTTACTAGCAGGTTTCTTTGCTCTTAGTTTTGCGTTTATTCTTGTTATATTGATTTGGGCAGTTATTGCGTATTTGTTAACGGCTTTTGCACTGTATACGATGGCGAAAAATGACGGTGCAACGGATGGAGTTCTAGCATTTATTCCTTTTTTAAATAGTAAAATATGGGGTGATTTAGCGAAAGATAAATTACCCGATTTCTTGAAAGAAGAAGCAGGATGGAAAGTATTCGGCATATATGTCGCATGTTTCATTTTTAATTTCGTACCAATTTTATATTTAATAGCAACAGCTGTATCCATTGTGTTGTCTATTTATCTTATCTACGCTATTTTAGACAGATATGGAACGAACTCTATATTATTTACAATTATTCATGTCATCACATTTTCAGTGTTCTTGCCGATTCACTTGTTCATTATCAGAAATGAGCCGGTGAGGTATAACGAGTAAGTTTAATTTAAATATGTGTAATGAAAAAAGCGCCCTGGTTATCAGAGCGCTTTTTGTGCTACATAAGGTAGCGTACATAAATATAAATATGAGAAATGATTAATGAAACGATCATAATTGGGAAACCGACTTTTAAGAAGTCCATGTAGCTAAATTTATGTCCTTCGCGGCTTGCGATACCTGCGACAATTACGTTAGCAGAAGCGCCGATTAATGTTCCGTTTCCGCCCAGACAAGCACCTAATGCTAATGCCCACCATAATACGTCGATTTGTGCGTCAGCAGGTGATAAACCTAATCCGACAGCCATATCGTTAATAAGAGGAATCATTGTTGCAACGAATGGAATGTTATCAATTGTTGCAGAGGCGATACCAGATACCCATAAAATAAGGATAGATGCGTAAGAAATATCTCCGCCTGTTATGCCAATTACTTTTTGAGCTAACATTTTAATAAGACCGATGTCGATAAGTCCTCCAACGAGTACGAATAGTCCTGCGAAGAAGAAGATTGTTACCCATTCTACACTTGCGAATACTTCTTCAATTTCATGTTCTTTCACACCGATTAACATAAGTACAGTAGCACCAGTTAAAGCGATGATAGCTGCATCAACGTGGAAAATGGAATGAGTCATGAAACCTACAATTGTAAGTCCAAGTACTGTTAAAGATTTTTTCATTAATACTGGATCTTTAATGTATTGCTTTTCATCTAAACTCATTAATTTTTTAACTTGTACAGGATCAGCGATTAATTGTTTGCGGTACATGAAGTAAAGTATTGTCGCTGTCACACCAATGATAATAATTACGATTGGCGCTAAGTTTAGTAAGAAAGCATTGAAATCTAAATGCTTATTGGCAGAACCAATCATAATGTTAGGTGGATCACCAATTAATGTTGCTGTTCCCCCAATGTTTGAAAAAATAATTTCAGAAAGTAAATAAGGGACAGGATTTACTTGCAGTATGCGCGTAATAGATAAAGTAACTGGAACAACAAGAAGTACAGTTGTAACGTTATCTAAAAACGCGGAACCAAGCGCAGTAAGTAAGGAAAGGGAAATTAAAATTTTAATTGGATTTCCTTGCGCTCCTTTTGCCGCTTTAATGGCAACGTATTGGAAGACACCCGATTTACTCGTAATGTTCACCAAAATCATCATACCGATGAGTAGTGTAATCGTCCCCCATTCAATATGTTTCGTAAAGGCGTTGTGTAAATCAACGACCCCCATAATTACCATGAGTGCTGCGCCAAGAAGTGCGATGACAGCGCGATTAATTTTTTCAGAAATAATAATGGCATATGTAATTAAAAAGACTGCGATAGCAAAATAATACTGCCAGTTTGCGAGCTCTTGCGTTGTTTCGTGCAAAACTCTCATCTCCTTTCATTCACTTTTCTTAGTGTGTCAAAAATTAACTAGATGAAACACACATAACGTCATTATAAAGTAGAAAAATGTCGGATGTAAATGAAAGGGTTTATTTTGTTATATTTTCTGCAAAGGTTACTTTTTCTTATTTTTAAAAATATTTGCGGGCATTTGACATATATATAAGATACATCCAATCTGAATATTTAAAATGGAATTAGCATTCGAGCTTGTTCGTGTAGGAGTGTCAAATAGAAAGGAATGACAAAGATGATAAGGAAGGGATCGTATGAATGAACAACAATTTTTATTTTTGGATTTTGAGTTTACGATGCCCCAGCACAGAAAAAAACCAAAAGGATTTTTCCCGGAGATTATTGAGGTAGGACTCGTTTCGGTTGTTGGCTGTAAGGTAGAAGATACGTATTCAGCTCATGTTAGGCCGAAGACTTTTCCTTCTTTAACGGATCGATGTAAGAAGTTTTTAGGGATTAAACAAGAAGTCGTAGATAAAGGAATTTCGTTTCCAGAACTCGTTGAAAAACTTGCAGAATATGAAAAGAGATGTAAACCGACCATTGTTACGTGGGGAAATATGGATATGAAAGTGTTGAAGCATAATTGTGAAAAAGCGGGAGTAGATTTTCCTTTCCAAGGACAGTGTCGTGATTTATCACTTGAGTATAAGAAGTTTTTTGGTGAGAGAAATCAAACAGGATTGTGGAAAGCGATTGAAGCGTATGGAAAAGTAGGGACGGGTAAGCATCATTGTGCGCTAGATGATGCGATGACGACGTATAATATTTTTAAATTAGTAGAAAAAGATAAAGAGTATTTAGTGAAACCAGCACCTCCAACATTAGGGGAACTCGTTGATTTTTCAAAAGTGTTAAAGAAAGTGAGTACACAGTAACGACCAAATTGCACAGTATGTAATTTGGTCGTTTTGTTTTTTTAAAGTTTGTAGTCCTTTTTTAACTGTTCTAATGTTTCTAGACTACGAACCGCAAAAGGTGAATCATCTTCAGAAAATGAATTCATTTGAGTTTCTAATGCTAATTTGAGTGAATCTGTGTAATCTGGAATTTCTCCTTCATATTTCTTCACCATTTGCTCTGGAATGTTCGTCTGTTCACGAAAAGCTAAAGCACGTCTTTCGTGGAAAAATGGTACGTCAGCTTGTTTTACGTTATGTAAGTCACCTTGCACCGGATGTTTTAAAACAGCTAATACTTTTACGACGTAACTGCCAGGGCGGCTATTTGTAACCTCGCCAATGTATTTTCCCGTTTTATAAATACCAGTAACGATTTCGCCAATTTCAAATGTTTCTCTCATATTTTTCACCTCAATTTTATAGTAAGGAAAGTAGGAGAAGGAGTCAAAGAAATCATTCGCTTTCGGAACGCCCCTTGAGAATATGGATAGGTTCAACTATAATTTAAATGTATATAACAGAAAATTCTGATGTTTTTCGAATCCTATAATTAAGGAGTGTTCGTTATGATGCCTTTATACTTTCCGGAAGATAAAACAGAATATATTATTCCAGGGATTGTTTGTGTTCTATTTATTATCGGTGCGATTGCTACATGGCGTATGTTCGTTCGTGTATCAAAACGAGAAGCAGATCGATTACAGAAAGTTGAAGAAAAGCTGTTAGCTGAAAAGAAACAGTAACTCATTTTTGTATGTTTCCCTCTATGCTCGGACAATCTAAGGGCAGAATGTATTTTGGAGGGAATAAAATGAAAAAACGGCTTTTTTTCAGTTGTTGTTTACTATTTCTGATGGCAGGTTGTGACCAAGGAAAGCCGAAAGAAATTGACGTGAAATTACATAATGCTTCAGGTGATGAAGTGGGGACTGCAAAAGTAACTCAGCAAACAAGCGGAGTGAAAATTACGATTAAAGGGGAAGGTTTCGCACCTGGCCCGCACGGACTACATGTACACGAAATTGGAGAGTGTAAAGCACCTCGTTTTGAATCAGCTGGAAATCATTTTAATCCAGATGATAAAAAGCATGGACTACTCAATCCGAAGGGTGCAGAAAACGGTGATTTACCGAACGTAATTGCAGATGGTTCTGGAAAGATTAAAGCAGAAATTGATGCGCCGCATATAACGCTTAAAGAAGGAAAAACGACGATTCATAGAAAAGATGGAGCGTCTATTATTATTACAGAAAACGCTGATGATGGCATGACACAACCGACAGGTAAATCAGGTGATCGAATTGCTTGTGGTGTTATTGTAAAAAAAGCGTCGGATATGAAGAAAAAGTAAAAGCTACCGTGCGCGGTAGCTTTTTTGTGTAGTGTAAGTGAAAATATATCAGCGATTATTGGAATATATCGACTGTAACTTAAAATATATCGGCGATTATTGGAATATATCGACGATTTTTAAAATATATCGACTTACCGACAAAAGTTGACAAAGGAGGCTGTCCCAAACAGTCTCCTTTCTTATTATGAAAACGTATGGCGCAGCCTATTTAAAATTTCTTCTAAAACAGACCTTGGACAGCCGATGTTAATTCGAATATGTTCTTCGCCGCCTAATCCGTATTTCTCACCAGGCTCAACAATAATTTTTCCTTTTTCTTCGAGCAATTTAGTGCGCTCATTTTGAGAAAGCTGTAGGCGAGAGCAATCAATCCATAATAAAAAGCTACCTTCTGGCTTCGTTACGGAAAGAGTAGGTATGTGATCTTTCATATATTTACAAGCAAATTGAGCATTATCTTCTATATATAATCGAATTTCATTTAGCCAATCATTACATTCTGTATAGGCACTTACCATCGCTGTATAGGCAAATGTATTTAATCCGTGGAAGCCTTGTCTATATTGGATAGATGTAAAGGCTTGACGGAGTTTTTCATTTGGAATGATAATAATCGATGCTTGTAATCCAGCGATATTAAATGTTTTACTTGGAGCCATACAAGTTATCGTGCGCGCTGCTAGTTCTTCAGATAAAGAAGCGAACGGTGTATGTGTATGATTTGCATAAATAATATCGGAATGAATTTCGTCTGCGACAACGATTACATTATATTTGGTACATAAAGATCCAAGCTTTGTTAATTCCTCTTTCGTCCAAACACGGCCTATCGGGTTGTGAGGACTGCAAAGAAGCATAAGTTTGACACCTTGTTGAAATTGCTTTTCTAAATGCTCGAAGTCTATCGCATATGTATCATTTTGTTTCTGTAATGGACTTACGCATAATTGTCTATTGTTTGTTGTGACCATTTCGAAAAATGGGGGATAAATAGGTGGTTGTACGAGAACGGATTCGTTTTCCTTTGTGAAGGCCTGTATGCTCGTACTAAGAGCTGGAACGATTCCGGCGCTAAAGACAATCCACTCTTTTTGAATATCCCAGTTGTACTGTTTTTTTGTCCAGTTACAAATAATATCGCCAATATTTTCGGGAGGAAGTGTATAGCCGAAAATAGGATGCTCGATACGTTTCTTTAAAGCAGCTTGAATTGGTTGTGGTACTTCAAAATCCATATCAGCAATCCACGCGTGGATAAGTTCTTCGTTTTTATATGTATCCCATTTTGTACTATGAGTTCCACGGCGATTGACTGCTTTATGAAATAGTTGCATAAGTTTGCCCCCTTCTTCTGTAAAACCGTTAAGTTATGAAAGTTCTCTCTCTTCTTATAGAATAGCTGATGTGATAGGATAAAGAAAAGTATTAAAAAGTGAAAAGGCGGGAAGCGAATGGGTACATATGAAAAGATGATAGAGGTTGTGAAGAATTGGGATCCGTTTCAAATGGGACCGGAGTTTTATGAAACAGAAGCGAGCGATGTTGTGAACGTCGCAAGTGTGTTTGATGATTCAAAATACATCGCAAAGAAGATTCAACATATATACTTTATGTCTTTTGAGGAAGTACCTGCGCTTGAAAAATGTGAGAAGTTAGCTGTGGAATTACTTATAATAAAAGAAGGCGGAAGTTGTTCATTGTAGGCTGTCGGAATTTCCGACAGCCTTTTTATATTACTGCGCAGAAAAAGCCATAATTTCTTCATAAACATGTTCCGGTTTTTCTTCAGGTAGTAAATGTCCTGTGTTTTCGTAAGAAATAAATTTCGAATTCGGTAAATCTTTGTGCAGACGATGACCTACATGTACAGGGACGACCCGATCTTTTTCACCCCAAATGAGTAGCGTAGGTGTTTCGATTTTTTGTAATTCAGTTGAAGGTAAGTCACCTTCACGATCTCGTATCATACGAGTTAAAGCGGGGAATATACGGTTGTCATAAAAAGGAGCAGAGTAACCTGCCTTCATTTCATCGTCAATTAATGAATGATCATGAACGACATTCATTAAGTTATGAACGATGCCGCGCCGTATAATCCAGTTCTTTACGTATAAATGAAAGAACGGTAAATAAGAAGAGTACAGTAAAGGTAAAGTTGCGCGTGCTAAATAGCTAGAGCTACATAGTAAAATTGTCTTTGAAATTAATTCAGGACGTATACGGTTTACGTAAAGTGAAATTTGGCCGCCCATAGAATGTCCAACTAACACAATGTTTGAGAGAGATAAGTGTTCAATTAAATCGATTATAATCGTTGCTAAATTATGATAAGAATACTTAAATAGATGAGACTTATCACTCTTCCCGAACGGTGGTAAATCAAGGGCAATGACTGTTCCTTCTTTCGATAATAAAGGAATTAGACGGCGGTAGCTGAATGAGGAAGATAAAAAGCCGTGAACGAGTACGAAAGTAGGACGTTCTGTTTTATTTTCATGTTCATACAATTCGTAATGAACAGTAGTGCCGCGAGTGGAAAAAGTGAAATAAGGACAAGTAGATTCGTGATTCATTTTTTGTCACTCCATTGATTTTTGTTCATATCATTTCCAAGGCAGAAAAAAATATGTTAACAAAAAAAGGAAAGATGACGATGTCATCTTGCCTTTCGTATATTCAGTATTACCCGCGAACAATATTAGGCGGTGTTTTTCCTTGTAACGCTGTAACTAAATTTTCAGCGGCGGTCATAGCCATTTGTTGCCTAGTTTTTAATGTTGCAGATCCGATATGTGGTAAGGTCACAACATTTTGTAATGATAAGAGCGGATTGTCTTTTTGAATCGGCTCTTGTGTAAACGTATCGATGCCTGCTGCAAAGATTTTCTTTTCTGTTAACGCATCGATTAACGCTTCTTCATCTACTGTTTTCCCGCGAGAAGCATTAATGAAGATAGCTGTTTCTTTCATGAATGAAAATTCCTTTTCTCCGATAAGATGGTACGTTTCATCTGTTAATGGAGTAAGAAGAACGATAAAGTCAGACTGCTTTAGAAGCGTCTGTAAATCACAATATGTAGCATCGAATTTTTGTTCAGCTTCTTCTTTTCGGCGACGGTTATAATAAAGAACATCCATATCAAATCCGAATTTCGCTCGTTTTGCAACAGCTTCACCAATTCGGCCCATACCGATAATGCCGATTGTACTATGGTGTACATCTAGCCCAAAGTGCTCTTTTCCAATTTCCGCATTCCATTTACCATTTTTTACGTAGGAGTCGAGTTCACAAACACGACGACCAGCAGATAACATAAGAGCAAAAACGAGGTCAGCTACTGTATCATCTAGTACGTAAGGTGTATTTGTTCCGATGACATTGCGCTTTTCCATCGCTTGTAAATCAAAATTATCGTAACCGACAGAAATGTTGCTTACTACTTTTAAGTTAGGAGCCGCCTCCAATAATTCTTCATTAATAGCAGATCCGAAATTTAATAAACCATCTTTATCTTGTATTTTCTCTAGTAGAACATCACGAGGTACCTTCTCATTTTGCTCCCATTTTTCATAATCACAGTGTTCTGATAAATAGTTTTCTACAAATGTTGGAACTGGTTCAGCAATATAAACTTTTGGTTTCACGATTCCATCCCCTTTCGCTTTATCATGCATTTTTCTGCTGAGTAAAGTTTCACTTTACCCCGCTTTAACGAGCAGTAAGACTCCCACCTAAAAAGACGGTTGAGACAAAGAAGTGAGGTGGGAGATCAAGCCCGATTGGAGCGGGCTAATAATCCATGGGGTGAACCTTTCCATGGATTAAAGTTTCACTTTATTTTGACATAATTCACTAAAAAAATCTTCTTTTCAAACTGGAAAGGCTATTTGTATAATTTAGACACAAACGAAAAGGAAGGATGATTTATATGGTGACAGAAAAAGAATTAGAATTATTAGCTTGTCTTGAAAAAAGTAGTCGATTATCTGTAGATACATTAGCGAAGCTGTTAAATATAGAAGTAGAAGAAGTAAAGAAAATGGTTGAAAAATTAGAAGCAGAAAAGATTATCGTGGATTATGTAACACATATCGATTGGACGAAGGTGAAAGAACATACAGGTTTAACGGCAATGATTGATGTGAAAGTTACGCCAAAGCACGGCGTTGGGTTCGATGCGGTTGCTGAGCAAATTTATCGTTATTCAGAAGTGAAATCTGTGTATTTAATGTCAGGGACATATGACCTTTCTATTACATTAGAAGGAAAGACAATGGGAGAAGTGGCGATGTTTGTTTCTGAGAAATTAGCAACAATTGAATCTGTCGTTTCTACGACAACGCATTTTATTTTGAAGAAGTATAAACATGAGGGAATTATTTATGAAAAAAACGATGATGATAAGCGAATTGTGGTGACACCATGAAGCAATTTGAACTATCTAGAGCAGCGGAATCTTTACAACCATCTGGTATTCGAAAGTTTTTCGATTTAGCAGCAAATATGAAAGGTGTTATTTCGCTTGGAGTAGGAGAGCCTGATTTCGTTACACCTTGGAATGTGAGGCAAGCATGTATCCGTTCTTTAGAACAAGGATATACGTCATATACAGCAAATGCAGGATTATTGGAGCTCCGTCAAGAAATAGCAAAGTATCTAAAAAAACAATTTGCAGTTTCTTATGATCCAAACGATGAAATCATTGTTACAGTTGGAGCAAGTCAGGCGTTAGATGTAGCGATGCGCGCCATTATAAATCCTGATGATGAAGTACTCATTATTGAGCCAAGTTTCGTTTCTTATGCCCCGCTTGTGACATTAGCTGGAGGCGTTCCAGTTCCTGTGGCGACTACTTTAGAAAATGAATTTAAAGTACAACCAGAACAAATTGAGGCAGCTATTACAGCGAAGACAAAGGCAATTTTACTTTGTTCACCAAATAACCCAACAGGTGCAATGTTAAACAAGTCCGAGCTTGAAGAAATAGCAGTGATTGTTGAGAAGTACAATTTAATCGTATTATCTGATGAAATTTATGCAGAACTTGTATACGACGAAGCATATACAAGTTTCGCGAGTATTAAAAATATGCGCGAGCATACGATTTTAATTTCGGGATTTTCAAAAGGATTTGCAATGACAGGATGGCGTCTTGGTATGATTGCAGCTCCTGTTCATTTTTCAGAATTAATGCTCAAAATTCACCAATATTCTATGATGTGTGCCCCAACGATGTCTCAGTTCGCAGCACTTGAAGCGTTACGTGCCGGGAATGATGAAGTAATTCGGATGAGAGATAGCTATAAGAAACGCCGTAATTTTATGACGACATCTTTCAATGAAATGGGATTAACGTGTCACGTGCCGGGCGGAGCATTTTATGTCTTTCCTTCAATCTCTTCAACTGGACTATCTTCAGCGGAATTTGCAGAACAGTTATTATTAGAAGAAAAAGTGGCTGTTGTACCTGGAAGTGTATTTGGCGAAAGTGGCGAAGGGTTTATTCGTTGTTCGTATGCAACATCGCTTGAACAGCTTATGGAAGCAATGAAGAGAATGGAACGGTTTATAGAGAATAAAAAAAGGACAAAACACAATACGTTTTGTCCATAAAAGGGGGGGAATACTAGAAAGCCATGTGTTAGTATTCTATCCTAATATTGGAGAATTATACTTACTTAAGGAAATTTTTTCATGAATTTTGAATGAGCTCTGTCATAGTGGTATAATTTACTAATATAAGGTATGCGTATCCTGAGTAGCTTTACTTACGGTACGTATTAACTAATCGGATATTTAACAATAAATCATCTGCTTTGCTATCTACAATTGTAGAGAAAATGGTAAACGTATGGGAGTGTTTCATATGTCAGAACAATATACAACAGGAGTGGTTGTAACAGGGAAAGTGACTGGGATTCAAGATTACGGTGCATTTGTAGCGTTAGATGCAGAAACACAAGGACTTGTGCATATATCTGAAATTACAAATGGATATGTAAAGGATATTCATGACTTTTTAAAAGTCGGCGATACAGTAGAAGTAAAAGTACTTTCAATTGATGAAGAACACAGAAAAATGAGTTTATCGTTAAAAGCGGCGAAAAGAAAACAAGGACGGATTCTTATACCGAATCCATCTAAGGACGGATTTAATACGCTACGAGAAAAGCTAACAGAATGGATTGAAGAGTCTGAGTTAACAAAGTAAAAGAGGAGCGCATATGAGCGTTCCTCTTTTACTTTTTCTTATGATATATATTTGCAAATATGATTGCATGCAATCATATTCGTATGTCGAAGGTGAGTAAGGACATACTGACTAGCGAATTTCGTTCGTTTCTGGGTGAGTACCAAGATTTTCTGATGGTTTAAAGAGTAAACCAAGATTGATCAGCCCAGAAATACCGACGATGCCGTAAATAATACGTGCAAGAGCTGAGTTTTGTCCACCGAAAATGGCTGCCACTAAGTCAAACTGGAAGAACCCAATTAATCCCCAGTTCACAGCTCCAATTACAGTAAAGACTAATGCGATACGTTGCAAAGTACTCATGAAAAAGCCCCCCTTAATTGTGAAGCATGAGCAAGCGATGAGTTAATTAACTCTTTTATAGAATGGGGTAGTTATGTTGTTTTTATACATAAAAAATGTTCGAAATAGGATGTATATACATCTATACCGAAAAATGCGAATTTTTATGCAAAAAATGAACTTTTTTTAAAAAATATATATTGGTTACGTTTACAAGGGGTGAATCGCTTGATTTACAACTTCAGTTTCGCTAAAGTGAATACAGAAATACATATCCATAATTGGAGGGAAAAAGATGAGTACACATGTAACGTTCGACTATTCTAAAGCGTTATCCTTCATCGGTGAACATGAAATCACTTATTTACGTGATGCAGTGAAAGTAACACATCACGCAATCCACGAAAAAACTGGAGCTGGGAACGATTTCCTTGGGTGGGTAGACCTTCCGCTTCAATATGACAAAGAAGAATTTGCTCGCATTCAAAAATGCGCAGAAAAAATTAAAAATGATTCTGACATTTTACTTGTTGTAGGTATCGGTGGTTCTTACCTAGGAGCACGTGCAGCAATTGAAATGTTAAACCATTCTTTCTACAACACACTTTCTAAAGAACAACGTAAAACTCCACAAGTGCTATTTGTTGGACAAAACATTAGCTCCACTTACATGAAAGATTTAATGGATGTACTAGAAGGTAAAGACTTCTCTATTAACGTTATTTCCAAATCAGGTACAACAACAGAGCCAGCACTAGCATTCCGTATTTTCCGTAAGTTATTAGAAGAAAAGTATGGAAAAGAAGAAGCTCGCAAACGTATTTATGCAACGACAGATAAAGCGCGTGGTGCATTAAAAACATTAGCTGATAATGAAGGTTACGAAACATTCGTTATTCCAGATGATGTTGGAGGACGTTTCTCTGTATTAACGCCAGTTGGTTTATTGCCAATCGCAGTGAGTGGCTTAAATATTGAAGAGATGATGAAAGGGGCAGCTGCTGGTCGTGAGGACTTCGGTACATCAGAACTAGAAGAAAACCCAGCTTACCAATACGCAGTAGTTCGTAACGCTCTATACAATAAAGGAAAAACAATTGAAATGCTTGTTAACTATGAGCCAGCACTTCAATACTTCGCTGAGTGGTGGAAACAGTTATTTGGTGAAAGTGAAGGAAAAGATCAAAAAGGTATTTTCCCATCTTCAGCAAACTTCTCAACTGACTTACATTCATTAGGTCAATACGTTCAAGAAGGTCGTCGTGACTTATTTGAAACAGTGCTAAAAGTAGGTAAACCTACACATGAACTAACAATCGAATCAGAAGAAAACGATTTAGATGGATTAAATTACCTTGCTGGTGAAACTGTAGACTTCGTAAACACGAAAGCATACGAAGGTACACTACTTGCACATAGCGATGGCGGAGTACCAAACTTAATCGTAAATATTCCTGAATTAAATGAGTACACATTTGGTTACCTTGTATACTTCTTCGAAAAAGCATGTGCGATGAGCGGCTACTTATTAGGCGTAAATCCATTTGACCAACCAGGAGTAGAAGCATACAAGAAAAACATGTTTGCTTTACTTGGTAAACCAGGATTTGAAGAATTAAAAGCAGAATTAGAAGAGCGTTTAAAATAATAAAAAGCGGCCGGATCCGGCCGCTTTTTATTATTTCATCGAAAAGTCCATCAGTATATTCAAACTAGAGTGGGTATGCTAAAGAAAAAGTCTAGGAGGGATGGACTTGATTCCGATTCATTCAAATTTAGAAGGACGTACATATGCGTTATATAAGTTAGAAGAAATAATGAAGCCACTCGGATATAGCATTGGTGGCAATTGGGATTATGATAAAGGATGCTTTGATTATAAAATTGATGAAGAAGATGGCTATCAATTTCTGCGAGTGCCATTTACAGCCATTGATGGAGAACTAGATGTACCAGGCGTAATAGTTCGTCTTGGAACGCCGTATATTCTTTCGCACGTATATCAAGACGAACTAGATGATCATGTAAATACGTTAACAGCTGGAACGAGTGGAATGGATCAATTTGCTGAGCCGAAAGATCCAGATGGAGATGTAAAAAGAAAATATATCAATATTGGGAAAGTGCTCATGCAAGAATTAGAGCGTCATTTTACTAATGGTGAATAACAATGAGTATGTCGCTTTCAATGAGAACAAAGGAATGAACTGGATTAATCATATATTGTTCGTCGCGCTTTATACCTAGTAAGAGAATGTTTTGCTTTAAAAGAGTATAGCTACAATTCGCAAAAGTTTGTCCGGTGCAGGACATAGGAAGCTCCATCAGTTGTAATTTATTATCAGAGATTTCGTCGTAAAGTGAAAATAGTACACCTGAAATGGAAGGGAATAAAAGAGAAGCGGTAAATACATAGCTCGTTAATTTATTTCCTTCTATAATTTCTGACACGCCAGCTCTCGTTGCATTTTGTATTTGTTCAGAAGTAAGAAGTTCAGCGATGCAGTGAATGTTTGGGTTGAGCCCTTTTGCAGTTAAAATATTTAAAATGGACTG
This sequence comes from Bacillus cereus group sp. Bc061, assembly GCF_027715825.1. Classification (NCBI taxonomy): domain Bacteria; kingdom Bacillati; phylum Bacillota; class Bacilli; order Caryophanales; family Bacillaceae; genus Bacillus; species Bacillus cereus group sp. Bc061. Next base: position 1,810 of record NZ_JAQFTZ010000012.1, on the reverse strand, counting down.
TGTATCCGCTAAGCTTTCATTTTTTTCTTTATCGGCTGTTATTAATATGGTGTGTGCCGTTGTAATATTAGCTTTTAATAACGTTTGGTCGTGATGGGGGCACCCCTTTATAAATTCTAAATGATGAAATGGTTTTGGCAGTAAAGAAAGTGTTTCATCAATTAAAACGATATCAAGGTTTGGTTGTAGTACGTGCATTTGTTTTACAACATGCTTTGCTCGTTCATTCCAGCCGACAATAATCATATGACCGTTAGAAGTCGCAGCTTCTTCTCCTTTAACTTTCATATATTGTTTATTAATCATTTCAGTAGCAAACAGCACCATATAATAAGAACAAAATCCAGTTCCTAATAAAATAATACTCATACCGATAAGTTTCCCGATTAGTGTATGAGGGGCAAAGTCACCATAGCCAACAGTGAAAATTGTAACAATTGACCACCAAATTCCATCAAACCATGTGGTAAAGTGTGATGGTTCTAATCTATGTATAAGAAAGCCGGAAAAAGCAGTAAGTATAACAATAAAGCAAATTAAACGAAAAATAATGGAATCACGAAATGTATCTACTAAATTCGGACGGGATTTCAATTGCCTATTCCTCCTTACTTTGCAAGACTACATTCATTGTTGCCATTATAGAAAAAAGAAAAACTCTCTAATTTAAAAGAGAGTTTGTTTTACGTTACATACTTTCCACTTCAGTTTGTTGAACACTTTCAAGATGCTGGAGAGCATAGTAAACATCAGCAGTATGTCTTTTTTGATCGATACATAATTTAAGATGCAAATAGTGCGAGCCATTCTCCAATGTTTTAAGCTTCATATTCTTCACTTTTATATCCATTTCTTTTATTTCCTCAATTACAACCGGGATATTGTCCATCTTTCGCACAACAAGTTTTACTGCGATATCACGTTGACGAAATGATCTAGGTCCTACAAATTTCATTGTTAATGGTATAAGTTCAACGCTAATCATAAGGAAACACATTCCAAAAATCGCTTCGATATAGAACCCAGCTCCAACAGCAATACCAATACCAGATGCGCCCCAAATCATAGCAGCAGTTGTTAATCCGGCAATACTATCGTTTCCTCTACGTAAAATAACACCGGCACCTAAAAAACCAATCCCTGATACAATTTGAGCGGCAAGTCGAAGTGGGTCCATATTCATATGATCAGTATGTGGTAAATTGTAAGCTGCTTTAATAGAAACAATGGTCAGGAGGCAACTAATGATAGAAATAACTAAACACGTTTTTAAACCAAGTGGTTTACGTTTTAATTCGCGCTCTAAACCGATGGCGAACCCTAAAATAGCCGAGAGACCTAGTTTGATTAATAAATCGGTATAGTCCATATATATTCCTCCTTGTATGGTATCGTATATAAATAAAACGTTTATTATAGAAAGAAACGTTTTTGGATAGAGTGACTTTATATAGAATATATGTAGGAATCTCTTAGAAATGAAAGAGATATTTCGTTTAAGTATATGATATTAAAAAAGAAATGTAGTTAATTTGAAAAAAGTTTATAAAAGGTGTTGCATTTCATTTTTCTGCATGATATATTAATAACCGTCGCTGATGCGGAAACGCAGAAAACGACAAAAAAGAAATTGAAAAACTTAGTTGACATCGAAAAACGAAGATGTTAACATAAGGGAGTCGCAAATGAGCGACCAAGTAGTTCTTTGAAAACTGAACGAAACAAACAACGTGAAACGTCAATTTTTATTTTAGATGCTAGACAAACTAACTTTATTGGAGAGTTTGATCCTGGCTCAGGATGAACGCTG
>NZ_JAQFTZ010000011.1:0-139558 GCF_027715825.1 Bacillus cereus group sp. Bc061 | reverse complement strand
GCGGGTTCGACCCCCGCCCTCGGCACCATATGCGCCCGTAGCTCAATTGGATAGAGCGTTTGACTACGGATCAAGAGGTTAGGGGTTCGACTCCTCTCGGGCGCGCTTTTAATAACGGGAAGTGGCTCAGCTTGGTAGAGCACCTGGTTTGGGACCAGGGGGTCGCAGGTTCAAATCCTGTCTTCCCGATATTCCCAAAAACATGGGGCCTTAGCTCAGCTGGGAGAGCGCCTGCCTTGCACGCAGGAGGTCAGCGGTTCGATCCCGCTAGGCTCCACTTTCTTTATTATATGTCTCGGAGGTATACCCAAGTTCGGCTGAAGGGATCGGTCTTGAAAACCGACAGGCGGTGAGAATCGCGCGGGGGTTCGAATCCCTCTACCTCCTCCATTTTCTTTTGAAATGGTTTAGACATAAATAATAAAATATTTTTTCCTTCATGGAGGTATACCCAAGTTCGGCTGAAGGGATCGGTCTTGAAAACCGACAGGCGGCGAGAGTCGCGCGGGGGTTCGAATCCCTCTACCTCCTCCATTTTTTATAAAGTAAATATTTTATCATCGCGGGGTGGAGCAGCACGGTAGCTCGTCGGGCTCATAACCCGAAGGTCGCAGGTTCAAATCCTGTCCCCGCAACCAAATGGTCCCGTGGTGTAGTGGTTAACATGCCTGCCTGTCACGCAGGAGATCGCCGGTTCGACCCCGGTCGGGACCGCCATTTATGTTTGGCTCGGTAGCTCAGTCGGTAGAGCAGAGGACTGAAAATCCTCGTGTCGGCGGTTCGATTCCGTCCCGAGCCACCATTTTTTTATGCCGACTTAGCTCAATTGGTAGAGCAACTGACTTGTAATCAGTAGGTTGGGGGTTCAAGTCCTCTAGTCGGCATCCTTTAGGGGCATAGTTTAAAGGTAGAACTGAGGTCTCCAAAACCTCCAGTGTGGGTTCGATTCCTACTGCCCCTGTAAAGTATATGGGCCTATAGCTCAGCTGGTTAGAGCGCACGCCTGATAAGCGTGAGGTCGATGGTTCGAGTCCATTTAGGCCCACCATATATTATTCCGCAGTAGCTCAGTGGTAGAGCTATCGGCTGTTAACCGATCGGTCGTAGGTTCGAGTCCTACCTGCGGAGCCATGGCCCGTTGGTCAAGTGGTTAAGACACCGCCCTTTCACGGCGGTAACACGGGTTCGAATCCCGTACGGGTCATAAAAAAAGAGTCAGCAATATGCTGACTCTTTTTTATTGTGCGTTCATTCTCCTTTATCAACTGATTTTCCTGAAATAAATAAAGGGATTTAGGAAAAGCTATGGTATGTATAAAAAGGAGGAGATACAAATGACACGAGTGAGAGACTTGATGAGCACTCATATTGTACAGTGTACACCGTTAGACAATGTATATGAAGCTGCTGTAAAGATGAAAGAAGAATCGATTGGATTGATCCCGGTTGTTGAAAATGAACAAGTTGTTGGTCTTGTTACGGACCGAGATTTAGTTGTTCGAGGGATTGCTGAAAAACATCCTGGATCTAATAAAATTACAAATGTAATGACAAAAAACATTGTTTCAGTTTCTCCAGATGATCCTATTGAAAAGGCTACAGAGTTAATGGCACAGTATCAAATTAGACGATTGCCAGTAGTTGAGAGTGGTCAACTCGTTGGGATGTTAGCACTAGGAGATTTAGCTATAAAAGAATCGGCAGATGATCAAGCGGGATTTGCTTTAAGTGAAATATCAGAGCATACGGAATGAAGTGAGACTTTAATTAGTGTAATACGTTACGTATAAAAATCAGATACATTATTCTAGTATATAGGGTTAAGCTAATATGTTAGCATGATGTATCTGAGCCATTATATAATAAGTATACAGTTAGTAATTTCGACAGTTTATTTAAATTTGTCATTCCTAATTATAAATAAGAGAAAAAATGATATACTGATAGATATAAGTATTATGATTGATTTCGAATATAACAATATTTATTGTTAATGATGTGATAATGGATTAATATTTCCTATGTAGATAAAAGGGAAGGGGAATTATATGAAGGCTGTACAGCGCGATCCAAATTGGAATTTGGTTACAGATACATATATAGAACCAAATAATTTCGCTGAATTATTTTCTTTGCTTGTACCTTGTCATCCAAAAGGTGAAGGGAAAGAACGAACTATATTAGTGTGGAAAGAAAAAGAATTTTATAAAGAAGAAAATTTAGCGGCATTTATCGTATATGGAATGAATAAAGCAAAGAATTTACCGCAATTTCATAAAGACGAAATTCCAACTTTAGTACGTATTCTTCGCTTATGCCAAGAAATTGGTTGGTATGAAGAAGCGAATACTTTTATGGTAACTCAAGGGCTAGCTGAGTTTGTTCATACTTCATTGGAATATGAAACGTGGGATCTTTTGACGCAGGCGGTTGCTTTAAACTATTTAATAATTAAATATCGTATTGGTGAATTAACTGATGGAGATGTAGAAATTTGGGATAGAGTTAAATTTAATGAGAAATGTATAACAGACTGTAAACATTTATTATCCCATAAAGAAGTATTAGAATTTACATTTTTTTATATGTGTAAGAGAGCTAAGTCACTATCAAAAGAGCAATTAAATAGTGATATGATGAGTTTAGCGATGTATTGTAATACTTTTGTTTATGACTTATATACATATGATTTATTACGAAAGTATCGTAAGTGTACAGACTTTCTATCATATTATGGACCTAGCCAAGCGGTGTTAGCTTGCCAAAGGGCTGTACTTTCTCAAATTTCAGATCGATTAGACCCACTCAAGACTACTCATGTAGATGATTATTTATATGTAATGAAAGATATGATGGAGCATATGACGATAGGGATAATGGATCGATATGATCATTTTATTGGAAAGTTATTATCATATGTGCCATTTTTTGAAATGATCCAAGTTCCACAACATGCATATTATTGTGAAGAATTATTGTATATTTGTAAGGGCATTAAATATAAAGAAGAAATATTACGCAATTATATATTTATACAATTACATGACTGTTTACCATCTTTCTTTAAACTGTTTCTTAAAAATAAGCGTTATGCAACGATTCATGATATTCTGTTCTATTGGTGTGATGATGAACAAAGAATGAGCTTAGAGAAAAAATATAATCTTAGCTTTATTTATGAAAAATATGCTTGTGGATAAAGGGCACTTTCTATATAAATTAAAAAGGATCTCAATTGTGAGATCCTTTTTTTATTAGTAAAGCAAGGAGAATGTAATTAAGACGAGAAATAACATTCCATAAAGGAGAAATTGTGCCGTATAGCTTCCTTGTATACCAAAAAAAGTATTTGTTTTTTTGTATAAATTCAATATATATTTTATCGGATTATCTTTGAAAGATTGGTACACAGTGTCTCCTCTTTCTAAGCTTCTTGTTCGTGTTTTTTGTTATTAGGGACATGAATGTATCTAGCTATGAATAATAAAACAGCCATAAAAAATACGGGAAATACGGTAGATAAATAAAAACCATTACTAATAATATTTGTTATTAAAGCACTTAATAGAAAAATGGCATTATAAATATGGGCAATTTTTTGTTTTAGTTGAACTTGAAAAGCTTCCATCATAATTTCTAAAGCAACAAAAGCAATGATAATAGATAAAAATACAGTATTTGTATTATAAATTACTAAGCAACAGATTAAGCCTAAAAAGGCTAAGTATTCAATTAAGAGAGGTATATTGATATTGCGTGGCATACAATTTACCTAACTAAATATGGCAGTGGGTTTACTGCATTTGTTTTTTCAAAATTCCATTCTCCATTGTGTAATTCAAAATGAAGATGTTGCCCGTATGAATGACCTGTGTTTCCCATATGACCTACTAATTGTCCAGCTTGTACTTGATCACCAGCTTGTACAGTGCGATCTTTCATGTGAGCATAGACTGTTGTATATAATTTCCCGTTTATTTGATGGGCGATGAACACAACATTGCCATAGCTAGCTGAATAATATGATTTCACGACTTTACCTGCCGCAGCAGCCTGGATAGAGACATTACCCTGAGCTGCGATATCTATACCATAATGCATTTGTTCCCAGCGCATATCAAATGTTGAGCTAATTTTTCCTTGAGTAGGGAATTTGAAAACGGCTGGAATGGAAGTAGGTTGAGTCGTTTGAGCTTGTGATTGCGTTTGATTTTGCACTACATAATGCTTTGCCACATATCCGTATCCTGTGCCAAAACGAATTTTATACCAAGTTCCTACAGTTTCCACTACTTGTAATTGTGTACCATTTTGTAATGAACCAAGTAGTGCGCTACTTGTACTAGCGTTGCTACGCACATTAAGTTTAGGTGTTGCAACTGTGTATTTCGTATTATTTTGAACTGTGATGCCTTTTACTAAAGGCTGTGAACCATTAGATACGAATGCCTTTTGTACGTAACCTGTTTTGCCATTATGTAAAATTTTATACCATTCACCTTGTTCTTCTTGAATAGTAACGAATTTCCCATTTGGTAATACATCTAAAATTGAAGATTCTAAATTAGGTTCAGAACGAACGTTTAATGCATTGGCATTGACGATATATTGATTATTAGATTGAAGTTTGTTTTTTAGTAGAATAGAATCTTTTTGTACGTAACCTACTTTATTATTAACAGATACTTTATACCAGCCATTAGTTGTTTCAAGTATATTCACTTTCGTATTAAAGCGAATTGTATCAATTGATGAGCTATTTGCGTTATCTTTTGTATGTAAGGCTACTTGATCGACTTTGACATATCCAGTTTTCACATTAGATAATTGTTCAGCGTTGGCTGTTTGTACATTTGTTTCTCCCATAGAAGGAAGTAAAGAAGCAATTGCGACAGTAGTTGCTGTTAAAGCAGTAGCTTTCATATTCATATAATAGAGACCTCCTCTAGTTGTATAGTTGTAATTTTATTATAGTATAAAGATATAATATAGTGGGTGTATTCACATAAATGTAATATGAAATCAATATAAAAATAAATTTTTTGAGGATAATGATTCCTTTTTATCCAATTTATTAGGATAATAATTTCTAAGATAGAATATAAGTGTTATATGGTTTTGTTATTTTGTTGACAATTGAGAAAATTAAAACAGTTGATGATGTCTTATTACGGTGTTATACTGACAGTGATAATTTTATAGTTTGCTAGGAGAGCTGGTGTTGCCAGCTGAGAGTAAGACCTTAAGTCTTTGATCCTTTTTATTACCTGATCTAGATTATGCTAGCGTAGGGAAGCAATTCGGACACTAATAATGAGTCCCCGTTTCTTTGCGTATAGAAACGGGGCTTTTTTATTTGAAAATTTCATATTGAAACCACTAGGGGTGCTTGTTGTGCTGAGAGAGGAATAATCCTTAACCCTTACAGACCTGATCTAGATAATACTAGCGAAGGGAAGTGGAGCAACGAATAAATTATAATTTTATTTGCTGTAACCACTTCTTATTTAGAAGTGGTTTTTTATTTAGATATATAAATTGAAAGGGGATAGAGAAATGAAATTTTGCGATAGATTATTAGAAACTGTACAACCAGTTTGGGAGATGAGTCATAATCATCCATTTGTTGTAGGTATGGGGGATGGTACGTTAGAAAAAGATAAGTTTCAGTATTATATTATTCAAGATTATTTATACTTGTTAGATTATGCAAAGTTATATGCGATCGGTGTTGTAAAGGCAACAAATCCACAAGTTATGGGGAAATTTGCTGAACAAATTGATGGGATATTAAATGGAGAAATGACAATTCATAAACAGTATGCAAAAAGACTTGGAATTTCTATAGAGGAGATAGAGTCTGCAAAGCCATCTGCTAAAAATTTAGCTTATACAAATTACATGATGTCTGTATCTCAAAATGGCACACTTGCGGAATTAATAGCAGCACTTCTTCCATGTATGTGGAGCTACTGGGAGATTGGAAAGCGTTTAAATGATATTCCTGGAGCAAGAGATCATGAGTTCTTTGGTGAGTGGATTCAAGGATATAGTTCGGAAGAATACGGTAATCTTTGTATTTGGTTAATAGATTTATTAAATGAAATGGCAGTTGGAAAGTCTGAAAAAGAGCTAGATCGATTAGAGGAGATTTTCCTATATTCCAGTCGATTTGAATATTTATTCTGGGATATGTCCTACCGTAAGGAGATGTGGGGATTTGAGGAGCAAGAACATACTACAGTTTCATAATGTTTCTTTTCATTATGATGAGAAGCCAATCATTAATGAATTAAATGCTTCTATACAAGATAAAGAGTTTGTAAGCATTATCGGACCGAGTGGATGCGGGAAAAGTACTTTATTTCGCCTTATTACAGGTTTAGAAGAAGCGAGTACGGGACAGATAGAACTAACAGAAACAAAGAGCCATCCTGTAGGGTATATGCCCCAAAAAGATATGCTCCTGCCATGGAGAACGATTATTGAGAATGCGGCCCTGCCGCTAGAGTGCCAAGGTGTACAGAAGAAAGAAGCACAAATAAAGGCAAAGGAACTGTTACACAAATTTGGTTTACAAGGATATGAGACAAAATATCCGAAAGATTTATCTGGTGGTATGAGGCAACGCGTATCTTTCATTCGAACTTTATTAACAGGCGGAGAGATATTGCTCTTAGATGAACCGTTTAGCGCGTTGGATGCTTTAACGAAGGCATCTTTGCAGGAATGGTTGTTTGAACAATGGAAAGAGTGGGAAAAAACAATTTTATTTATCACTCATGATGTGGAAGAAGCATTGTTTCTTTCTAATCGAATTTTAGTGGTAGAGCAGCAACCGATAACTACTTTAACCGAGAGGATTGTACCGCTTGATCATAATCGGACAAGAAAAGATTTATATAAACCGGAAGTATTAGCGCTGAAAGATGAGCTTCTTAGTATGTTGCAAAGGCAGGTACTCGTATGATGAACCGGTTGAAGGAGCTATTACCTGCTCTTACACTTTCTAGTATTTTACTTGCTCTTTGGGAAGTAGGCGCAAGAATTGTAGATGAAATGTACATTTTACCGTCACCGTCTGCAATTGTAATGAAGATATGGAAACTAAAAGACATATTATTTACGGTTCATTTGCCAGCAACATTATATGTCGTTTTAATAGGGGTGGCTATTTCTATCGTACTTGGGGTAGGGCTAGCGATGTTAATGAATGCGAGTAATTGGATGGAGAGAGCATTTTATCCATTATTAGTTGCCTCACAAACGATTCCTATTACAGCGCTTGCTCCGCTTTTCGTTTTATGGTTTGGATATACGATCTGGAGTAAGGTTGTTGTTACGGTTTTAATTACGTTTTTCCCAATTGCGGTTAATACGTATGATGGACTGCGCAGTACGAAAAAAGAATGGGAAGAGCTTTTAGTTACGTATGGGGCAACGAAAAAAGATGTTTTTCTTAAATTAAAATTGCCGTCTGCTCTTCCTTATTTTTTCTCAGCTTTAAAAATTGCAGTACCGCTTAGTGTAATTGGGGCGGCAATTGGTGAATGGCTCGGTGCACAAGCGGGGCTAGGATATTTCAGTAAGAGAATGATGACGCAATTAGACGGGGCAGGTGTATTTGCACCCATTGTATTGTTATCATTATTAGCTATTTTCTTCGTCGTACTTATTTCGGTATTAGAAAAGAAATTCATTAGTTGGAGGAAGCATTCATGAAATTTTTAAAACGCATCTTTGTGCTTACATTATTAGTTGCAATGATTGCTGGATGTTCGAGTAATTCAGCATCAGATAAGAATAAAAAAGAGAAAGAAATAACGGTCATGCTTGATTGGTACCCAAATGCGGTACATAGCTTTATTTATGCGGCAATTGAAAAAGGTTACTTTAAAGAAGAAGGAGTAAAGGTAAATATTAAATTCCCTTCTAATCCGACTGACCCATTAACGTTAGCAGCTGCAGGAAAAGTAACAGTTGGCTTATATTATCAGCCAGATGTTGTCATGGCAAAAGCAAATGAACAAATTCCAGTGAAATCAATTGGAGCCGTCGTACGTTCACCATTAAATCATGTTGTATCGCTGAAGTCTGCAGGCATTCAATCGCCAAAAGATTTAGAGGGTAAAACAGTTGGGTATTCTGGAACACCTTTAAGTGAGATGTATTTAAAAACGATGGTAAAAGAAGCTGGTGGTAATCCAGATACAGTGAAAGTAGTCGATGTTGGTTTTGATTTAGTACCAGCATTAATTACGAAAAAAGTGGATGCGGTAACAGGAGCATATATTAACCACGAAGTACCTGTTATGCGTCATGAAGGTCATGAACCAGCATACTTTAATCCAGCAGATTATGGTGTACCGAATTATCATGAGCTCGTATTTGTAACAGGTGATAAAACATTGAAAAAAGATAAAGAAGCTTTGCAAGCTTTCTTGCGTGGTACGAAAAAAGGCTATGATTTTATGAAGAAAAACCCAGATGAAGCATTGAATATTTTATTAAATCATCAAGAAAAAGAAAACTTCCCACTTGTGCCAGAAGTTGAAAAGGAAAGTATGAAAATTTTATTAGAGAAGATGGAAACGAAAGATGAGCCATTTTTATCAGATTCAAAAGAGTCATGGGAGAAACAAAATAAATGGTTGAAAGATAAAGGAATGACGAAAGAAATCGTTCCGGCCGATGAGTTATTCGAAAACATTTTAAAGTAGGCGAATGAATATGAAAAATGAGCTTCATGTAATCTCAAATGGTCACATGTCATTCGAAGAGTTAGTGAATGTAGCGATGCAAATTGAAAGTGAAATTGATTATTTGCATATTCGTGAGCGTGAGAAAAGTACGAAGGAATTGTATGAAGGTGTGGAAAGTCTTTTGAAGAAGGGCTTTCCAGCATCGAAAATAGTGATAAATGATCGAATTGATATTGCTATTTTATTAAATATTCCGCGCGTGCAGCTAGGATATCGAAGCGCTGATGTAAGGTCAGTGAAAGAAAAGTTTTCTTATTTGCATGTCGGTTATTCTGTGCATTCTTTAGAAGAGGCGATTGATGCATTTAAGAATGGCGCGGATTCACTCGTCTATGGTCATGTATTTCCGACAGATTGTAAAAAAGGTGTGCCAGCGAGAGGGCTTGAAGAAATTTCAGACATTGCAAAGTGTTTATCCATACCGATTACAGCAATTGGAGGAATCACTCCGGAAAACACTGGAGATGTTCTTACTAACGGCGTCAGTGGTATTGCTGTTATGTCTGGGATTATAAGTAGTAGTAACCCGTATAGCAAAGCGAAATCTTATAAGGAATCAATAAGAAAGTGGGCGGAAAAACATGTGTAAGAAGTATGATGTAGCGATAATTGGCGGTGGTGTAATTGGTAGTTCAGTTGCACATTTTCTAGCAGAAAGAGGCCATAAAGTAGCGATTGTAGAGAAGCAACAGATTGCATCTGAAGCCTCGAAAGCAGCCGCTGGTTTACTTGGGGTGCAGGCAGAATGGGATGAATATGACCCGCTATTTGAACTTGCGAGAGAAAGCCGTGCTATATTTCCACAACTTGCAGAAGTTTTACGCGAAAAAACAGGCATCGATATTGGGTATGAAGAGAAAGGCATTTATCGCATTGCTCAAAATGAAGATGAGAAGGAAAGAATTCTTCACATTATGGATTGGCAGCAGAAAACCGGTGAAGATTCTTATTTCCTAGCGGGAGATCGTTTGCGAGAGAAAGAGCCGTATCTATCTGAGTCAATTATAGGGGCTGTATATTATCCGAAAGATGGTCATGTTATTGCACCAGAGCTTACGAAAGCATTCGCACATTCCGCATCATTCTCGGGTGCTGATATATATGAGCAAACAGAAGTATTTGATATCCGTATTGAAAATAAGAAAGTGACTGGAATTGTGACAAGCGAAGGTATGATCGCTTGCGAAAAAGTTGTTATTGCGGGTGGCTCATGGAGCACGAAGTTACTAGGTTATTTTCACCGCGAATGGGGTACATATCCAGTTAAAGGAGAAGTAGTAGCGGTCAGAAGTAGAAAACCACTTTTAAAGGCGCCTATTTTCCAAGAAAGATTTTACATTGCACCAAAGCGTGGCGGACGTTACGTAATTGGAGCAACGATGAAGCCCCGTACATTCAATAAAACTGTGCAACCAGAGAGTATTACTTCTATATTAGAGCGCGCGTATACAATATTGCCAGCATTAAAAGAAGCGGAATGGGAAAGCGCATGGGCAGGATTAAGACCACAGTCGAATCATGAAGCTCCTTATATGGGAGAGCATGAAGAAATAAAAGGTTTATATGCTTGCACAGGCCATTATCGAAACGGCATTTTATTAAGTCCTGTTTCTGGTCAATATATGGCTGATTTAATAGAAGGAAAGCAGGAGAATCACTTGCTAGATTCATTGCTTTCTAAAACAGTTTAGAAAGGGGATGGAAGTTTGAATTTAAAAATTAATGGTAATCAAATTGAAGTGCCAGAGAGTGTGAAAACAGTAGCTGAGCTACTTACACATTTAGAGTTAGATAACAGAATTGTTGTAGTAGAGCGTAATAAAGATATTTTACAAAAAGATGATCATACAGATACATCTGTTTTTGATGGAGACCAAATTGAGATTGTAACTTTCGTAGGAGGCGGTTGATTATGTTAAACATTGGACCATTTTCATTTCATTCTAGACTTTTATTAGGAACAGGAAAATTCCCTGATTTTGATGTGCAGCAAAAGGCAATTGATGTATCTGAGGCAGAAATTTTAACGTTCGCAGTACGTCGTATGGATATATTTGATGCAAAGCAGCCTAATTTATTAGAGAGACTTGATGTAAAAAAATATACGTTATTACCGAATACAGCCGGAGCAAAAAATGCTGAAGAAGCTGTTCGTATTGCAAAATTAGCAAAAGCTTCAGGGCTTTGCGACATGATAAAGGTAGAAGTTATTGGTGATGATAGAACGTTATTACCTGATCCGGTAGAGACGTTAAAGGCATCTGAAATGTTACTAGAAGAAGGATTTATCGTACTTCCGTACACATCTGATGATGTTGTATTAGCACGTAAATTACAAGAACTTGGCGTGCATGCGATTATGCCAGGAGCATCTCCAATTGGATCAGGACTTGGTATTGTAAATCCATTGAATTTGAGCTTTATTATTGAACAAGCGACAGTACCAGTTATCGTTGATGCTGGTATCGGTAGCCCGGCTGATGCGGCATTTGCGATGGAATTAGGAGCAGATGGTGTGTTATTAAATACAGCTGTATCAGGAGCAAAAGATCCTATTAAAATGGCACAAGCAATGAAATTAAGTATTGAGGCAGGCCGTTTAGGCTTTGAAGCAGGTCGTATTGCACGTAAACGTTGTGCAACGGCAAGTAGTCCTTTAGAAGGAATGAGCGTAGTTGAATAATCGATATTCTCGCCAAGAACTATTTTCTCCAATTGGAGAAGAAGGACAGCAAAAGATAAGGGAAAAGCATGTGCTTATTATCGGTGCAGGCGCACTAGGTAGTGCAAATGCAGAAATGTTTGTAAGAGCTGGTGTTGGTACAGTAACGATTGTTGACCGGGATTATGTCGATTGGAGTAATTTACAAAGGCAGCAATTGTATGCAGAGAGTGATGTGAAAAATAATCTTCCGAAAGCTGTAGCAGCGAAGAAGCGTCTAGAAGAGATTAATAGTGAAGTAAGAGTAGAAGCGCTCGTTCAAGATGTAACAGCTGAGGAGTTAGAAGAACTCGTTACAAACGTTAATGTAATGATTGATGCAACTGATAATTTCGAAACGCGTTTCATTGTGAATGATATGGCACAAAAATATGCTATTCCATGGATTTACGGAGCATGTGTAGGAAGTTATGGTCTTTCTTACACAATCCTTCCTAGTAAAACGCCATGTTTATCTTGTTTATTACAATCGATTCCGCTTGGCGGAGCGACATGTGATACAGCGGGGATTATATCACCTGCTGTATCTCTCGTCGTTTCTCATCAAGTAACGGAAGCACTTAAACTGTTAGTGGAAGATTACGAATCACTTCGAGATGGACTTGTATCGTTTGATGTATGGAAGAATGAATATTCATGTATGAATGTGCAAAAGCTTCGTAAACATAATTGCCCTTCGTGCGGAGAGAATGCATTATATCCTTATTTAAACAAAGAAAATACATCGAAAACAGCAGTGTTATGCGGGAGAAATACAGTTCAAATTAGACCACCTCATAAAGAGGAAATGGATTTTGAACGATACAAAGAGCTGCTGCATGATCGTGTAAATGATTTAAATGTAAATCCATATTTATTATCATTTTCTGTGGAAGAAAAGAGATTAGTTGCTTTTAAAGATGGTCGTGTACTTGTACATGGAACGAAAGATATAAGTGAAGCAAAAACAGTTTATCATCGTTATTTTGGATAGAAAAGGATGAGTGGGATGAAAGTAAATAAAGCTTTAACAATTGCAGGATCTGATAGCGGTGGCGGTGCCGGCATTCAAGCAGATTTAAAAACATTCCAAGAGCTTGGTGTGTATGGGATGACGGCTATTACGGCAATTACTGCTCAAAACACGCTTGGCGTTCAAGGGGTATATCCAGTTTCGTTAGAAGGTATTACGGAACAGTTGAATTCAATTGGTACGGATTTAACACCAGATGCTGTGAAATTAGGAATGTTATTTAGCAGCGAAATTATTCAAATTGTAGCAGAACATATTAATAAATTTGGCTGGAATAATATTGTACTAGATCCTGTTATGATTGCTAAGGGCGGTGCATCATTATTACAGCAAGAAGCAGTACAAGCGTTAAAAGAATATTTATTGCCAGTAGCAACAGTTGTAACGCCGAATGTTCCTGAGGCAGAAGTGTTAACGGGGCTAGAAATTCATAACGTTGAAGATAGTAAAGAGGCTGCAAAAGTATTGCATGAATTAGGGGCGAAATATGTACTTATGAAGGGCGGACATGCAGAATATCAAGGTAATGAAGTAATTGATTTACTTTTTGATGGAGAAAAGTTTATTGAATTTAGAAGTGAACGAATTCCTTCAAAGCAAACGCATGGAAGCGGGTGTACATTTGCTTCAGCGGTTACAGCTGGACTTGCGAAAGGATACTCAATTGAAGAGGCAGTTCAAGAAGCAAAACAATTTATTAGTATAGCAATTGAAGAGCCGCTACATATTGGAAGTGGTCATGGACCGACGAATCATTTTGCATATAAATTGAATAAAGCACATGTATAAGTAGACAAAAGTCAGTTGTATAACTGGCTTTTTTTTCTGTTTACTTTTTCTAGATACAAGAGTAATATATCAGCCAGAATATATTTTTTGTAATACGCTGAGTCCAATTATATGGAGCGGAGGAACCAATTTGTGCAGTGTCACTAGGGGTGAATCTTTCAATTTTGAAAGTAGGGCTACTCTCAAAGTCCGAATCCGACAGCTAACTTCGTAAGCGTCTTGAGAGAGGATGGTGCCATGATGGATACATCACCTCATCGATCTGATTAGTATAGGGGAATATCAATCTATGTTTGAGTTCTTTTATGCTAAGGAGGATGAGGTATATGGAACTAACACTTATTTGTGTTGGAGAAGAAAGCAAGGTAAATAGTTTAATAGATTTAGTAGCGTTTCAACATGAGTTAATTATTTTTACCGCAAATGAAGAGATAGCGGCTGAAGTGAGGAATTGTGGGTTTGATTGGACGTATAGCTGTAGTAAGGAGCAGGATTTTGCTAGTGTTTGTGAGTGTATTAAGAAGGTGATTTTACTAGGAGATGAGCTTCCAATTATTAGCTTCTTTACAGAACACATTCGCTTTTCTTTTCAAGCACCTATTACTGTTGTTACAAGGAATAAACGATACCCAGCGAGGCTCTATGAAACAATTGGAGCTACATTTGTCGTGTTTACGAATTGTGATAATATTTCTTTTTTATTTTTTGAATAGGGCGGGGGAGAAGAAGATGAAGGTGTTGTTACTAGGAGATATAGCGAATCGTTGGGCGGTATCGGTAGAGCGAGTTCAAGAATTGGTGGTACTTGATCCTATTTTTCCAAGGCCCTATATCATATTGCCATCGAAAGATGCTTTATATTTAAAAACAGATGTTATCGAATATGAGCAGCTACATGCAGAATTGTCACAAGTTTATATTCGCGGGAGAAATTTACGTGCTTTTTTACGAGGAGAATAAATAGTGAATAAAAATAGAGCGAATGCTAAGTGCAACAAGCTATGCACTTCATGTCATTCGCTCTTTTTATTTCGTATTTAAAAGATCATTTATGTGAAAAAGAAAGAAAAGACGAGAAAACAGATGAAAAAATATTAATAACACTCAATGTAAGCGTTTAAACAGATAGATATTTTCTTATTTTCAGTAATTTAGCTCTTTACAAGTGAAATATAGAGGAGTATATTTACTCTCATAAATCATTCATAAAATTTCCAAAAAAACCTAAAATCGCTGAGTTCCAGAAATGGAGCGGGGGAACCAATTTTGTGCATCGTCACTTGGGGTGAATCTTTCAGTTTTGAAAGTAGGGCTACTCTTTAGGCCCGAATCCGACAGCTAACCTCGTAAGCGTTTAGAGAGGAGGTTTACTTTTTGTTGTTCATTTTTTGAACACTGAGTAGAGCTCAGTGTTCTTTTTTAATATTTTAATGGTAAATTTTAACAATTAGAAATGAGGAATAGCCATGTTAGATGTTGTAATGATCGGGATTTTTGTTGTGTTAGTTGCATCGATGATAAGCCTTGCAAGTTGGTCAGATAAAGTTGTGAAAGAAGGGAAGCAATCATGATGATTGTTTTATCAGTTATTGTTGCAGCAATTACGGTGTACTTAGTGTATGCATTATTAAATCCGGAAAAGTTTTAATTAGGGGGAGTTATTCATTATGATCTGGGTTGCAGTCGTTATTACAATGCTATTGTTTATTCTTGTGGCAAAGCCAACGGGAATTTATTTAGAGAAAGCCTTTCAAGGTAGTAAAAAGCTAGATAAAGTATTCGGGCCTTTTGAAAAACTTATTTTTAAAATTACGGGTGTAAAAGCATACAATCAAACGTGGAAACAGTACGCATTATCATTAGTTTTATTAAATGGATTTATGATTGTTGTCGTATATTTCATTTTCAGACTACAAGGAGTATTGCCATTAAATCCAGCACACATTGAAGGAATGGAGCCTACGCTCGCTTTTAATACAGCAATTAGTTTTATGGCTGATACGAACTTACAGCATTATAGCGGTGAAAATGGTTTATCTTATTTATCACAATTAATCGGAATTACATTCTTAATGTTTGCAGCACCGGCAACGACGTTAGCGCTCGTTATGGCATTTATAAGAGGGCTTGCTGGAAAAGAACTCGGTAACTTTTTCGTTGATTTTACGAGAGCATTAACGAGAGTGTTTCTTCCTATCGCATTTATGGCGGCACTAGTCTTTGTCGCACTTGGTGTACCACAAACGTTAGACGGGGCAGTTACGGCGCAAACGATTGATGGCGCGAAACAAAGTATTTTACGCGGGCCAGTTGCATCATTCGTGTCCATTAAGGAACTTGGAAATAACGGCGGTGGATTTTTCGGAGCCAACTCTACGCATCCTTTCGAAAATCCAGGGCAAATGAGTAATATTTTGCAAATGATGCTTATGATGTTATTGCCAACAGCACTTCCATTTACGTACGGACGAATGGTAGGAAATAAAAAACAAGGTCGCATCCTTTTCATTTCACTATTCATGGTGTTTTTACTAGGGTTTATAACAATTACGACATCTGAACTAAACGGGAATCCAGCACTAAATGAAATGGGTATTGAACATGTACAAGGAAGTACAGAAGGAAAAGAAGTAAGGTTCGGAACCGTATTTTCTTCACTATACGCAACAGTAACGACAGCTGCTGAAACTGGAGCGGTGAATACGATGCATGATACGTTAACACCAATTGGCGGTCTAGTTCCGCTCGTAAATATGATGTTAAATACAGTATACGGCGGCGTTGGAGCAGGCTTTGTGAACATTATTATGTATGCGATCATCGCAGTTTTTATATCTGGATTAATGGTTGGACGGACACCAGAGTTTTTAGGTAAGAAAATTGAAGGTAAGGAAATGAAATTAATTGCGGTAACGATACTATTTCATCCATTGCTCATTTTAGGATTTTCGGCATTAGCTCTTTCTACACATTTAGGAACAGAAGCGATTTCTAACTCGGGCTTCCACGGTTTAACACAAGTTGTTTATGAGTATACGTCATCAGCTGCGAATAACGGATCTGGATTTGAAGGGTTAGCAGATAATACACCGTTTTGGAATATTACAACTGGTTTAGTTATGTTTTTAGGACGCTATTTCAGTTTAATTACGATGCTAGCTGTTGCAGCTTCATTGAAAGAGAAGACGGTTGTGCCAGAAACAGTCGGAACGTTCCGTACGGATAATAGTTTATTTGGCGGCATTTTCATCGGAACAATTGTAATTGTCGGTGCATTAACATTCTTCCCAATGTTGGTACTCGGTCCAATTGCAGAATTTCTTACATTGAAGTAATGGAGGGTAAATGATGAGACCGGTAGTAGTAAAAGAAAAAAGGGTAAATGAGTCACAAATGCATGTTGTAGAAGATGAAGTTAGACAAGCGAAAACGATGGATCGTGATATCGTAACAAATGCGATGAAACAATCCTTTGCGAAATTGAATCCAAAAGTCATGATAAAGAATCCGATTATGTTTGTTGTAGAAATTGGATTTATCATTACGTTCATTTTATCGTTTCTTCCAAGTCATTCTAGTAGTGTACCAGGATGGTTTAATATAACAGTTTCTTTCATTCTCTTATTTACAGTTTTATTTGCTAATTTTGCAGAAGCATTAGCGGAAGGACGGGGGAAAGCGCAAGCCGATTCTTTAAAACAGTCGAAGAAAGATGTGTTTGCCAATGTTGTAAAAGAAAATGGGAACATTGTTCAAGTTTCAGCAACGGATCTAAGAAAAGGTGATGTTGTTATTGTAAAACAAGGAGAAATGATTCCAAGTGATGGGGAAGTCATAAAAGGATTAGCATCTGTTGATGAATCTGCGATTACAGGGGAATCAGCTCCTGTAATAAAAGAAGCTGGCGGTGATTTTTGTTCCGTAACAGGCGGTACGATGGTTGTAAGTGATGAGATTACGATTATCATTACGAGTAATCCTGGTGAATCATTTATTGATAAAATGATCTCTTTAGTAGAAGGGGCTGCTCGCCAAAAAACACCGAATGAAATTGCTTTAAATACAGTATTAACGAGTTTAACGCTTATTTTCTTAATCGTTGTTGTGACGCTGCCGATTTTCACAAATTATTTAGGGTTTCAAATTGATACAGCTGTACTTGTAGCATTGTTAGTTTGTTTAATTCCAACGACAATTGGTGGATTATTATCAGCGATTGGTATTGCCGGGATGGACCGTGTGACAAAGTTTAATGTGTTAGCAATGTCGGGTAAAGCAGTAGAAGCTGCTGGCGATATTAATACAATTATTTTAGATAAAACGGGTACGATTACTTTCGGGAACAGAATGGCTCATACATTATTACCTGTAGGAAATGAAACGATTGAGCAAGTTGGAAAGTGGGCTGCGATTAGCTCAGTTTTAGATGAAACACCAGAAGGTCGATCTGTTATCGAGTATGTGCAAGCGAAATCTATATCATATAATAGAGAACTTGCGGAACAAGGTGAGTTTGTTCCATTTAAAGCAGAAACGAGAATGAGTGGTGTTGATTTACAGGACGGAACGAAAGTGAGAAAAGGTGCTGTCGGTAGCGTGATTGAATGGGTTCAGTCACAAGGTGGAACAATTCCGAAAGATGTAAATCAAAAAGCAGATTTCATTTCAAAAGAGGGCGGAACACCACTTGTAGTTGCAGTGAATAATCGTATTTACGGTTTAATCTATTTAAAAGATACAGTAAAACCTGGTATGCGTGAACGTTTTGAACAGTTACGTCAAATGGGGATTAAAACGGTTATGTGTACAGGGGATAACCCATTAACAGCAGCAACCATTGCAAAAGAAGCAGGAGTAGATGAGTTTGTTGCTGAGTGCAAACCAGAAGATAAAATTGCAGTTATTAAAGCAGAGCAGGATAAAGGGAAACTTGTAGCGATGACAGGTGATGGTACAAATGATGCACCGGCATTAGCGCAGGCTGACGTTGGATTGGCGATGAATAGTGGTACGACAGCTGCGAAAGAAGCAGCGAATATGATTGATTTAGATTCGAATCCAACGAAGATTATTGAGGTAGTAGGAATCGGTAAGCAATTGTTAATGACACGCGGTGCGTTAACGACGTTTAGTATTGCAAATGATATCGCGAAATATTTTGCAATCATTCCAGCAATGTTTACACTTGCGATTCCGCAAATGGAAGCATTGAACATTATGAAACTAACATCACCACTGTCAGCGATTTTATCAGCATTACTATTTAATGCAGTTATTATTCCATTACTCATTCCATTGGCGATGAAAGGTATCGCATATAAACCGATGAGTTCGAATGCACTACTGGGCCGAAACCTACTTATTTATGGGCTTGGTGGAGTGATTGTACCGTTCATTGGAATTAAAGTAATTGATATGATTGTCGGCTTGTTCATATAAGGAAGAGGGGAAAGAGATGGCGAAGAAACAAAGTATACTATCACCAATCATCCGGATTACTTTTACATTTTTAGTGTTGTGTGGACTTGTATATCCGCTTATTATTACTGGTATTGCACAAGCAGTAATGAAGGATAATGCGGATGGAAGTCTAATATATAATGATAAAAATGAAGTGATTGGTTCTAAATTAATCGGTCAAAATTTCATAGATCCACGTTATTTTCATGGGCGTGTTTCTAGTATTGAATATAAAGCAGAAGCGTCTGGTTCAAATAACTATGCACCGTCTAATCCAGATTTAGAGAAACGAGTAGAGAAAAGTATTGAAGAGTGGAAGAAACAAAATCCGAGCGTTCCAGTTACAGAAGTACCAATCGATTTAGTGACAAATTCAGGTTCAGGGCTTGATCCTGATATTAGTCCGAAGGCAGCTTCCGTACAGGTAGAGCGTATCTCGAAATTAACGAAAATTCCGAAAGAAACGCTAGAGCAATTGATTAAAGATCAAACAGAAGGTGCGGCACTTGGTTTATTTGGAGAGACCCGCGTAAACGTCTTAAAGTTAAATTTAGAATTACAGAAACTACTGAAATAGTAACAGTGCTACCTCAATCTAACGGATTGAGGTAGTGTTGTTTCGAAAGAAAGGTTGTGTGTGTTTTGTATGCAGATGACTATAAACCGACGTTTCAAAGGCGAATGCCAGAGGAATATTTAGAATATATTCGTCAGCAAAATCGTGGGAAGTTAAAGCTATATGTAGGAGCAGCTCCAGGAGTAGGGAAAAGCTATAAAATGCTCTATGATGCTAGAGAGATGAAAAAGGACGGTATGGATATTGTAATTGGTTTAATTGAAACGCACGGGAGAAAAGAGACAGAAGACGCAATTGCTGATTTAGAAAAGGTTCCTTTAAAAGAAATAGAGTATAAAGGGAAAGTGTTTTATGAACTTGATGTGGAAGGAATTATAAAGCGTGCGCCGCAAGTCGTTGTAGTGGATGAACTTGCACATAGTAATATTCCCAGCTCTAAAAATAAGAAGCGTTATATGGATGTACAAGAATTGTTAGAGGCTGGTATATCCGTATTGTCAGCGTTTAATATTCAACATTTAGAAAGTGTTCATGACATTGTAGCTCAAATTACAAATGTAAAAGTAAGAGAACGAATTCCAGATTTTATTTTACAAAAAGCAAATGAAATTCAGCTCGTTGATGCAACGCCGGAAGTGTTAAGGAAAAGACTAATAGATGGAAAGATATATAAGGAAGAAAAAATACAGCAAAGCTTACAAAATTTCTTTACGCTTAATAATTTAGGAGCACTAAGAGAATTATCACTTCGGGAAGTCGCTGACGATATGGACGAAAAGATTAGTCAAACAGTGATAGAACCAATCGGAGTGAAAGAAAAAATTCTCGTTTGTGTACAGTACAGTTCAACAGCAGAGAAATTAATAAGACGGGGCTGGCGCATGGCTGATCGCTTAAACGCTGAATTGTATGTATTCAATGTTGAAAGAGAAAATATAGATTCTCTTTCAGCTAGTAAAAAACAAACAATTGAAGAGTGGAAGGCGCTCACGAATCAATTTGATGCAAGTTTTGTATTAGAAGAAGCAAAAGGAAGAAAGCCAGCGGATGTTATTATTGAAGTCGCGAAAAGATTGCAAGTAACACAAATTTTACTTGGGCAATCAGCGAGAACGCGGTGGGAAGAAATTCGAAAAGGTTCTATTGTAAATGAAATTATGAGACAGACGAAACATATTGATATTCATATTGTTGCGGATCAAAGAGTTTAAAATAGAGACCATCTGTAGGTCTCTATTTTGCTTTTTGTGTGGCAGGGAAGCGTAGCATTTTCATTGCATATAAGATTACAAGTAAAAATATAATTGCGCCTAGGAAGAAAATCCAAAAGTAATTTTGGTTAAATAAAAGAAATCCACCTATAAGTGGGCCTGTGCCCATACCAAGATAGCGGATGAAGTTGTACATACCGATAGCTGTTGCGCGTTCTTGTACGAATTCTTCCGTTAACAAAGTAGTGTGAGTTGGCATAGAAAGTCCCATACTAAAACCGTACAAAGATGTAACGATAATGATGAATGGGATATTAATGCTATATGTGAAAGAGAATAAAACGACACATATAATATTGAAGAAACTCGTAATAAATAAAGTTTGCTTTGTTGTGAGGCGTTTTTGCAAAAACTTGTAGCAAAAACTTCCCAGCATGATAGAAAGAGACATTGGTACAAACATAAGACCAATTTCCTTTACAGTTAAATGAAATGAATTTGTTAAAATACTCGGTAAAAAAACGAGAAAGCAAAAGTAAATACAAAATTGAATGAAGCCAATAAGAGTAATAGAAAATCCAGTTTTATTTTTTAAGATAAACCAGTAATTCTTTTTTGCTTGCGGTTGCTTCATTACAGTAGGTTTTGTTTCTGGAAGTAGTGAAAGGTTTATCATTAATAAAAGAATGCCAAGTATAGATAAAAATAGAAATACAGATAAGTGGCCATTTATACTGCCGAGATAACCACCAATGAGAGGACCAATCGCAGGTGCGAGGGCAAGTAACATTTGGTATAGGCTCATCGCTTCTCCGCGTTCTTTTCCTTCAAATAAATCGCCGATAATCGTTGCTGAAACTACAGGTATAGCCGCTATTCCTATAGCTTGAACAGCTCTAAAAAAGAGAAATAAATAAATGTTTGCCGAAAAAGCACATCCGATTGAACCAATTGTACTAATGACTAAACTAGGGATAAGGACAGATTTTCTCCCTTTTGTATCAATGAAAGGTCCATATACGAGCTGCATAATTGCAAGAATGAACGTGAAAAGTGAAACTGTTACATTTACAAGATAAAGAGAAGTATGAAAAGAACCTTGAATCATGGGCAAGATAGGTGTGTAAATATTTTGAGCAAAGGAACCAAGTAAGGCACTAATACAGACAACATATAAAATGAAATGTAGTTTGGATTTTTTCATTATGTTAACCTCCTCTTTTTAGTTTCCTTGGAAACTAAATTTAGTTTAACATGTTTTTCTCACTTGTAAATATGAAAAAATGATTTTAAAATGGTATATAGTTAAATTGTTTCTTTGGAAACTTAGGGGGTGAACAGATTGGATTATGCAACGAAACAAATGGAAATACTTTCGGACATTCGTACACTTTTGCATAAAAGAGAAGAACATTTGAAAGGACAAAATGAGAAGTTTCTTCGTGAGACAGGTGTAAGTGGTATGTCTTTATCTGAGTTACATGTAATCGAGTGTATCGGGAAAAATGGTCTGATGAATGTAACGGCAATTACGATAGAAATGGGAATGACGAAGGGTGCGATTTCTAAAGTTTGTACAAAGTTGTTCCAAAAGAAATTCGTTGAGAAGATGCAAATGTTAGACAATCAAAAAGAAATTTTCTTTCGCTTAACGGAAAGTGGAAATGAAATATATAAAGCTCATGAGAAATTGCATAAACAAGCTGAAGAAAAGTGGCTGTTACTTTTAGATAGATACACGAAAGAAGAACAAGATTTTATTCAAAGGTTCGTAAAGGATGTCTCCGATCATTTGGAAATATAATTGGAAGAAAAAATTCCATTTTCTCAAGTCTTTTAAATATAATTTCTGAAAGAACTCATATATAATAGAAAAAGATACTTAACATGGTGAATAATTAAAGAGTCAATATATATAGAGGAGAGAGTAACATGCTTGAAAATACAGGGTTAGTATTAGAAGGCGGCGGTATGCGTGGTGTATATACGGGCGGGATATTAGAATACTTTATGGAACAAGATTTATATTTTCCATATGTAATCGGTGTATCAGCTGGTGCTTGTCATGCAGCGTCGTATCTTTCCAGACAAAGAAATAGAAATAAAACGGTCAATATTGATTATGCATCACATCCAAAATATTTATCGTATAAAAATTTATGGAGAAAACGTCAGCTATTTGATATGGATTTCATTTTTCATGAAATTCCAGAAAAGCATGTGCCGTTTGATTTTGAAACATACTTTAATAGCCCAGAACGTTTCCTTGTAGGAACGACGGATTGTGAAACAGGACAGTCTGTTTATTTTGAAAAAGAAGGAACGAATGATGATGCACTAAATTTATTACAAGCGTCTAGTTCATTGCCTTTCATTGCACCAGTAGTAAATTATCGTGGTAAGCAACTGTTAGATGGCGGGATTTCTGATCCAATTCCAGTTCGTAAAGCACAGGAAGATGGATTTAAAAAATCAGTCGTAATTTTAACACGAAATCATGGCTACGCAAAGAAAAAATCAAGATTTGGGTGGGTTGCTGCGAAAGCTTATAAAAAATATCCGAATCTTGTTAACACGATGCTAAATCGCTATGAAGTGTATAATGAAACACTTCACTACATTGAAAAAGAAGAACAAGCGGGTAATTTATTTGTTATTCGTCCAGAAGTACCGCTTCAAGTAGATCGTATGGAAAAAGATACAGCAAAACTACAAAATCTATATGAGCAAGGCTATGAAGATGCAAAGAGACAGTTTGCAGATTTAAAAGCGTTCTTGCAAAAATAAGTATTAGGCTGTGGAGAAGAAATTCTCTGCAGTCTTTTTTGTATTGCTTGCTTATCCGTTACTTTTTAAAAATGTATGAATGTTTAAGTGTTTAAAGAGTTTGTAAAACATATGGGTGTCTTATTGAGGAGAATTTACTTGAGAGGTATTATGACGATGTAGCGCTACAAAACTATTTAATTTACGAGGTGATTGTTGAATGAAGGGAAAGGTTTTTTCGATTGCGACTTTAATGTTATTAGCAACATCAATCTCAACAAGTGCATTCTATCCAACTCTAAGCGGTCACAAAAGCGGTAATCTACTATCTTACAGAGCTCAAACAACTACGAATCAAAATGCATCTCGTTGTTCAGTAGCAATTTCTTTTATTAATTCAAAAGGAAGTTATTCATATATTGAAAGTGCTTCGGATAAATTAGGATCACATGAATCTGGAAGAGCATTAAATGCCACGGTTAGTAATGGTGCATATAACGCTTTTGGTGCAAAGGGCCTGTATTCTGAGCACTATGCTAATGAGAATAATGACTATCAAGAAGATACACACAAAGGTACTTTTGATAGTAACGGTAACTTACGATTACAGTGGTAAAAAGCATTAAACAGTTGTCTTTATAAATATTTGGATAAGGAGAAGGGGATGTGCATCATCTCCTTCTTATCTAAAAGGAGCAGAGACATGTATTTAGCCTTTAAAAATATAAAAAACAACAAACTGTTTTCAGTCATTCTTCTTATGGCATTTTTTATTTCTTTTCTTTCCATATCAATAGCCGCACTTTTAACAGAGTCTAAACGGAATTTTATATCTGCTTTTCAAATTGGTTTCCCAGAAAAAAATCAAATTTTAAATGTTCCGATAGCGAATGCAATTGAATTGGAAGCGATAATTCCTGTCATACAAGATATTTTTGTAAAAAGTGATATTTACGTAGAGCATTTAAAAGCATTGAATAGTTCAGGTGCAATAAAAATTGTAGCTGTGAACTTAAAAGATAATTATTATTGGACGCCATATATTTCTGAAGGGCAATATTTTCATCGTGAAAATGTAAATAATATGGTTGTTGGTGATCAAACGAATGTAAAGGAGTTATATGAATTTGATGATACATATAAAAAGATAGGCACTATATCGAGAAAAGACAGTGACATCGGTGTATCAGACATATACATTCCACTTCAAAATTTACCTACTATATCTAAAAAAGGTATTATCGCGAATAAACAATTACAATTAACAGTTGTTAACCCTACATCATCTATCCATAAAGAAATAAAAACATTTATGAATAAGAGCAAAGAAGTAATTTCGGGTGAGGTTCAAATATTGAATAAAAGAGATTTTCAGGAACTAAATGTAACACATGTAGATCCAGCAAATAAGTATTATTATAAATTTATTCTTGTTGCAGTAGTTTCGGGTATTTCAGCGGTGTTGTTTTGGATTTATAAAAAAGAAAGGGAGATTTCATTAAAAAAAGCAGTAGGTGCTTCTAATATATCTATTTACTGTGAACTATATGTTCAAATTTTGTTTATTTCTCTAGTGGCGATGTTGTTGGTTTTTCTGGTGTTAGAAATGTTTTCTGGAACAATTCATACTTATTTTCAGACATACTTATTAAAACCGTTAACACCATATGTATTCGTGTGTAATATTGTTTTTATAATTTTTCTTACAATGTTTGTTACTGTAATTCCAATCAAGCACATTATAAATATATATCCTGGAAAACATTTAAGAACGTAGGTGGTCGTCATGTTTTTTATATTTGATTCTATACGATCTGTGAAAAAACGGTTGTTACCAAGTTTGATTATAGTAATTTCTTTAATTATTTCATTTTCTTCAGCTATAGAATTTATTAGTAATCTGTCGGGATATCAAAAAATGATGAAAGTAGCAAATAATTTATCGACCCATAAAAATTTCTATGAACTTTATGCGACGCAAGATATAACATTGTTTAGCGAAGAAAAAGCGAAAAATGATTATCAACAATTCATGCAAGGGTTATCTAATACGATACCAATAACAAATACAACAAATTATTTGTTCCGTAACTATTCACTTAGCTTAAAAAAAGCAAATGGAACGATAAAGACTCTTATTATTGATAAAGATATTAATAAGTACTTTCATATCCGACTTTCACAAGGAAGGTATTTTGAGGAATCAGAATTTCATAAATCAGTATTTGATATTAGACCTGTTATATTAGGGGCTAATTATAAAGAAAAGGTATCTATTGGTGATGTTATACCATCTGGAAAAATGAAGCTAAAAGTAATTGGCTTTTTAGAAAAAAATTCACCATTTACATATCCTCGGAGCGGTGAAATATCGGATAATCGTATTACATTATTAGATGACATGGCTATTTTACCAATTGGAACAGAAGAAATAGAGTTCTATAGTGTAGAACTGTTATACAATGGGTTAATTATAGAAACAAATGAGAAGATAAATATAAATGAATTTCAAAAGAAAGTATTAAAGGTAACAGAAGGTAAGGGGTATTCGTATTATGTTACAAACCCGAATAAATTGTTAGAAAATGAAAAACAAGGTATTGATAATATGTCATACCCCTTATTATTAAGCGGTACAGTCTTATTTTTTTCATTTCTATCTATTGTATTGACATCAATGGCAGAACTTTATATGGAGCGTAAAAATATTTCTATTAAATCAGCGTTAGGTGCAAGCACTTTTCAAATATGTCTTCCATTTATTATTGAGTATATGTTGCTATTCGTTTTAGCGATATGTATAGGAATAATGTATTTTCAATGGGAGAATAGCGGAGTAATTGAAATTCAGAAAGGGCTAGAAAATAGTATAGTATCTTTCTTTGGAACGTTAAAAGTTTCTATAGAATCATTGGTTGTTATAGGTGCTTTATCACTTGTAATGATCCTCGTTATATATGCAATCATTTATTTCAATGTAATAAAAATAAAAAATACATATATGAAAGAGGTGTTATAGATGATTCAGCTCGCAAATGTGGCTAAGGGCTTTGGAAAGAATAATTTTAGTGCTTTAAAAGATATTAATCTTACAATAGAAAAAGGCGAAATGATAGCCATTATGGGCCCCTCTGGTTCGGGGAAGTCTACTCTCCTTAACATTATTGGCTTAATCGATAGCCCCTCTGCTGGAAAGTATTTTTTAGATGGAATGGATACGAGTACATTAAAGCAAAACTATCATAAGTATAGAAACACGGAAGTTGGATTTGTGTTTCAGAACTTTTCGCTACTCGATGATTATACGATTATTGAAAATGTAATGCTTCCACTTATATATAGAAGAATTTCTCATAAGAAACGTATGCAAATATCAAAAGAAATGCTGAAAATGGTAGGGCTTGAGAGGCATATTAACAAATATCCTTACGAGTTATCAGGAGGAGAACAGCAAAGAACAGCGATAGCAAGGGCTTTAGCACAAGATACAAAAATTATACTTGCTGATGAACCGACTGGTGCTCTTGATCAAGAAAATGGGGAAAAAATTATGAGTATTTTACAAGAGATTAATAAAGAAGGAAAAACAGTGCTAGTTGTTACACATGATCAAAAGGTAGCTGCATATTGTCAGAGGACGATACGACTACTTGATGGCAATATTCAATAAAATTTATGGTATAATATGGATAAAGGGTATGTGGAGAGGTGATACATATGGAAAATGTATATAAAGGGCTTAGACATACTGGATTTATTATGATGCTTATTTTTGGTGGGGTATTTTTACTGCGCTGGTTCATTCATGATGAAATGCTACTGGATCAGCTTATTGGATTTAGTGTAGGAATGGTAATG
This sequence comes from Bacillus cereus group sp. Bc061, assembly GCF_027715825.1. Lineage (NCBI taxonomy): Bacteria > Bacillati > Bacillota > Bacilli > Caryophanales > Bacillaceae > Bacillus > Bacillus cereus group sp. Bc061. The sequence continues at coordinate 112,401 of NZ_JAQFTZ010000011.1, read as the reverse complement.
GTTGTTTCGTCAGTTTTCATTCAAAAGTATAGTAAAGAATTACAGGTAGAAGAGAAATATTAAAAGATTATAAGCTCCTTCATATTTTGGAGGGACCGTTATAGTTTGAATGATTGTTATAAAAGAAAAGTAGAGCATCGAAATCCGATGCTCTACTTTTTTAATGTGGTAAGAATATCAATTGATAAGCAAACAAAATTCCAAATACATATACAAGTGGGTGAACAGCACGGAATTTACCTTTTGCCACTTTCATAAGTGGATATGAAATAAATCCAAGTGCAATACCTGTTGCGATACTTGATGTAAGTGGCATGCTTAAGATTACTAAGAATGCTGGGAATGCTTCATCAAATGCGTCCCAATCGATGTGGCGAACTGAACCCATCATAAGACTACCAACGATAATTAATGATGGTGCAGTAATAGCTGATACACCAGAAACGGCACTTACTAATGGTCCGAAGAATGCTGCTAGTGCGAATAGAACAGCTACTGTAACAGTTGTTAAACCAGTACGACCACCAGCTGCAACACCAGCAGAAGATTCAATGTAAGCTGTTGATGGTGTTGTTCCGAACATAGAACCGATTGTTGCTGAGAATGAGTCAGATAGAAGAGCTCGTCCAGCTTTTGGAAGTTTTCCATCTTTCATAAATCCACCTTGTTGAGCAACGCCAAGTAATGTACCTGTTGTATCGAATAATGTAACAAGGAAGAATGAGAATACAACGCCGTATAATCCGTAGTTAATTACGTCAGATACAGCAGTAATTGGATTTGAAACGATAATTCCTTCTGGTAATCCAGGCATTGATGTAACACCGTTTGAGAATGATAATTGTCCCGTGAAGAAAGCGATAATACCAGTTAATAACATACCGATAAATAGTGCGCCATTTACATTTAAAGACATAAGAACAATCGTAATTCCAAGTCCAGCTAATGCTAGTAGTACTGGAGCAGAGTGAAGATCACCAAGTCCAACTAAGTTTGCTTCATTTTTTGTAACGATACCTGTTAAACGTAAACCGATAAAGGCGATGAAAAGACCGATACCAGCAGTAATTGCATGTTTTAAGTTTTCAGGAATTGCTTCCATTAATTTTGTACGGAAAGATGTGAATGATAACAAAATTAAAATCATACCTGCTACGAATACAGCAGAGAATGCAATTGCGAAAGTCATGCCTTCATGAGCCTTTACAACAGAGTAAGAGAAGTAAGCATTTAATCCCATACCTGGTGCAATTGCGATTGGTAAGTTTGTAAAGATCGCCATAAATAATGTTCCGACAACAGCAGCGATAATTGTTGCTGTAAATGCTTGTTCAAATGGAACACCTGCATCCCCAAGGATAACTGGGTTTACGACAATGATATATGCCATTGTTAAGAAGGTAATAATACCTGCCATAATTTCAGTTTTAATAGAAGTTTTATGTTTTGAAAGGTTAAACATATAAACATCCTTTCTGTTTACGAATAATTTTCACAACAGTTATATATAATATTCGTTTTTTATCTATTTTGCAATAGTTTTGCATAAAAAGTTTACAACAATTCATATTTTGTGTCTTAAATTCGAATATTAATCGTAATATGATGTGCGAATTTCAGTTTTTATTATGCACATTATAAGAAAAAGGAGTTGAAAGAAATTATGCCGCAGCAAAAAAACTTTGTAACAATGCCAGCGCAACATCAAAATAAACAGCCTGGTATTGAATCATTAATGAATCCTCTACCACAGTTTGAAGATCCAAATTATAAAGGTAGCGAAAAGTTAAAAGGAAAGAATGTATTAATTACAGGGGGAGATAGTGGGATTGGACGAGCTGTTTCCATCGCTTTTGCGAAAGAGGGAGCAAATATTGCGATTGCTTATTTAGATGAGGAGGGGGATGCAAATGAGACGAAACAATATGTTGAGAAAGAAGGCGTAAAGTGCGTATTGTTGCCGGGTGATTTAAGTGATGAACAGCATTGTAAAGATGTTGTTCAAGAGACCGTCCAGCAGCTAGGTAGTTTACAGGTTTTAGTAAATAATGTTGCGCAGCAATATCCGCAGCAAGGACTAGAGTATATTACAGCAGAACAGCTAGAAAAGACTTTTCGTATTAATATTTTTTCTTATTTTCACGTTGCGAAAGCCGCACTTTCTCATTTAAAGCAAGGGGATGTCATTATAAATACCGCGTCTATCGTTGCATACGAAGGAAATGAAACATTAATTGATTATTCCGCAACGAAAGGGGCAATCGTTGCTTTCACAAGATCACTTTCTCAGTCATTAGTGCAAAAAGGGATTCGTGTAAATGGTGTTGCGCCAGGACCAATTTGGACACCACTTATTCCATCGAGCTTTGATGAGAAAAAAGTATCACAGTTTGGAAGCAATGTTCCAATGCAAAGACCTGGTCAACCATATGAATTAGCGCCAGCATACGTATATTTAGCGTCTGATGATTCATCCTATGTTACCGGGCAAATGATACATGTAAATGGGGGCGTTATTGTAAATGGATAGTTTTCATTTATAAGAGCAAAGTAAAGTTAATTCCACTTATTATAGTGAGCGCTAGGGGGGGGTATAGATGAAAAAGCTATGTTTCGTCATACTATTATTTTTCATTCTACCGGTTAGTGCTTTTGCTAGTACAGATCATTTAATATTAGTGAATCTTACGACAAACCAGTTGTCTTTTTTTGAAAATGGAAATTATACAAAAACATTCCCCGTAACAACTGGAAGAGATCGTACACCTACGCCTGAAGGTAATTTTTGTATTATAACTAAATATAAAAATAAAGAATACCATCGAAAAAAAATAGCTGGTGGTGCACCAAATAATCCTCTTGGTACGAGATGGCTTGGACTAGATAAAAATGAATATGCGATTCATGGGACAAATCGGGAATGGACAATTGGAAGTAGGGAATCAAATGGCTGTATTCGTATGCATGACAGGGATATACAGTGGTTATATGACCGAGTTCAATTACAGACGAAAGTAATCATTTCTCGGTTTCATACGAGCCCGGAATATGAAGCGAATAAGCTTGGTTATCGTGTTGTGAGCTGGAATGGTCGTAAAGTAGAAGAAGAGCAAATTGGTATGCTTACGTTAGTAGATCGCGTGGATATATATTGGCAAGAACCGAATGGACAGCTAACGAAAGTGAAAATGGTATTGCCAAACGAAAGATATGCAGTGTACTCAAAACGAAAAGATGGAATATATTATATAGGAAACAATTTGTATATAGTGGATGAAACAGGAGAAAAAATTCGTTATGAGCAAATTCCTTCTTCGATTTTAAGTAATATATATAAACGAAAATATAATGTTCCGTAATAGGCTACCGTATTATAGACGGTAGCTTATTTCTACTTCCAGTTTAACTGCAACTATTGTACTTTGCTGAATATAATACAGTACAGATAGGGGGCGGTTACATTATGAAAAGTGAATTTGCGTTTAAAGTTTTCTTAGTAACGACCTGTTTATTTATCGTGTATTTGTATGCTTTTCTCGTCTTTTCGTTTTATGTTCCATACGTTGATTTAATATTGTTCTTCGGATTTATTTGGGCATTTGTTAAGGCAAGGGAAGGGGAGAAAAGTATATATCGGCGTATTACGTTATGCGGGACAGCCGTTCTCGTTATTTTGTACTTTTTTATTATGCATGATTTTTGGAGGGGAATGTAAAAAAGCATACGATTAGTCGTATGCTTTTTATGTTTAATATTTTGGCTTAAATGTATGACAACAAGTCTCTACACTTGTTGCTACAGAACTTTCTAGCGTCTCGTTCGTTAAAACTGCACTTGTATACGATTCATTTTCAGTTTGACCAGTTTCATCCGCATCTGGCTGAACGATAATCGCACTTGCTTGACAAAAGTTACCTTGTCCCCAAAATGAACAATTGGAAACAGAGCATCTTACTTCTGGCATAAAACCCCCTCCTTATACATTAGTTTGGAATTTTACGTCCATTTCATGTGTAGAAGGAGTTTCCTTTTCTCGTTATTTTTTCGTTTGTTCAAACCATTCTTTAAACTTTTCTTTTGATTGTTCTCCGCTAATACGGCTTACTTCTTTACCATCTTTAAAATGAATAATCGTTGGCGTTCCTTTAATATCGTACTTATCCCAAGGCTCGTTTAAATTTTCAATATCAATTACTTTCATATCAACATTTAAATCTTTCGCTAAAGGTACAACAATAGGAGAGACCTTTTGACAATGAACGCAAGAGGTTTGATAAAAGTAAATCGTTTGTTCTTTTTTATCTTCTATATTTTTATTGAGATCTTCAAGAGAAATTTTATTTGAGTAGTAACCTTTTTCATCTGTCGATGCATTTTTCTTTTCCATTTGAGTTACAGCAAAGATTGCCGCAAATAAGACGATAATAATACCGCCAAATATAAGCATTTTTTTCATTCTTTCATCTCCTTATTTGTTTTTGATGACAATAAAGCTACAAACAGCGATTGTAATAAAGCCGATAAGTGCTAAAAACGGGATTGTCACAAAGCCGAACCAGTTTATGTATTCTCCCGTACATGGTACACGGCCGCAAGCTGCCCCTGCAGCCGAAAATGCTGCGACTTTTTGAATTGCATAGTGATATAAAGAAATACAAGCACCAATACTTGCGATCGGTAAAGAATAACTTGCGATGCGATAATCTTTTTTTACTACAGCGATACCGAGCCATAAAACGAATGGATACATGAAAATGCGTTGATACCAACAAAGGACACAAGGCTCAAATTTCATGATTTCGGAAAAGTATAGACTTCCTAGTGTAGCAATAAACGAAGCTCCCCACGCGGTAAATAAAGCATATTCTTGCTTTTTTTCTCGTCCCATATTTTATACCTCTCTTATAATAGTTACATACTAAATTATAGTATGAAGTGGTACAGAAAAGAAAGAAAAAATATGTTTATCAATAAAAGTTTTATACGGGGAAACTTTTATTGATATGAACATTTTAAAAAAAGCGCTATTCTCCAGAAGAGAATAGCGCTATAGTTTACATTTGAATTTGCTCTACTTCTTCTATATGTGACTTTTGGGATGCGTGGTCAATATATTGAAATAGGAGCTGCAATTGTTTATCAACTTCTGGCAGTTCTTTACTGTATTGATAAGCGTGTAAAAAATGCTCAATACGCTTAGAAAATAATTGATCGTTCGTTTGAACCATGAGAACGAGTAATTTATCCCAATTACAGCAATACGTGTAATAGAGAGCTTTATCATAGTCGTTATATGTTTGCACTGTGTACCCTCCTTACCGAGAGTTATATATAGTGTGTGATAAGTAAGGAGAAATACACTTGAAAGAATTTGTTAAGAAAAAAAGTGAATGAAAAAAACGAGGTATGTCCTCGTTTTTTAAGCTTTTGGCATTGGCGTAGGTGTTGGTTTGCCATAGCTTTCTTTGTATTTATTATCGATATAGTTACGAATTTCAAGCGTTGATTTTCCTTTTTGTTTCATCGAAGCAGATTCAACTGCGATTTCTAGGCAATTGACGCAAGTCGTTGCATGAGAATCCCAAACAACTTCACCATTCTTTTTAATTTCACGAATAAAACAATTTTTATTATTTTTATGTCCTACACTTTCACCGCAACCGCAGTAACATGGAATCCAATCTAATAGTTCTGCATTTTGTCCAGCGACAGTGTAGATATCTTTCATTTGTGGATCAAGCTTGTCTAGGAAGGTAGGAAGTGTGTCGACTCCTTTTGTTTTCTCTTGAATGTCAGCTTGCTGAGTGTGCGATGCGTGGTCATGTTCTTCTTTTTTTGATTCAGAAGATTTTTGGTCATTTGTACTAGTACTTCCGCATCCAGCAAGAATTAAACTCAGTACTGCAAGTAAAGAAAATACATACTTTTTCATTCGCTTGTCCCCTTTACAAATGTATTAATCAAATTGTATCAGAGATTACGGTGTGTCGGGTGAAGATTTTTTTGACCGATTTTTGAAATGCCATCGAACTGAATGGAATAGAAATAAAATTGGGATATAAGCGTATACAATATATAAACCAGCTTGAGATAGTACTGTATTTAATGTGTTGATACTTTCACGGTTTTTAAAAAATAAAGAAGCTGTAAAAACGATGAAAATAAAAAACGGTAATGTAAATTTAAATGAAATATGAAATGAACGCTTCATCGTTTGGCATGATGACCAAATAGTTAAACAAAGGTTTGGCAAAATAATCAGAAACCAAACAAAAATAATAATATATTCAAACCGTTGAATGAAAGGAACTTTAATTATTTTTAACATCGTTAAAGTAGGCCAAATAGTATGATTTAATTGTCCTTCACTATAATACATAAAAGATACAATAGCTAAAACTACATAAATCAAAGTGCTAAAAAAAATTCCTGCATGAGCCCATCTTTTTAAAGACTTACCTTTTTCAATAAATGGATAGAAGATAAGGATTGTTTCAAAGCCGAGAAACTCTAATGCAGATTGCTTTGCAGATATAAGCATGTCAAAAGGTGAATGTGTAAAAATAGGTAAAATATTACGGAAATGAGCGTATTTCATTGGATAAATTAAAAAGAATACAACGAAAATAGGAAGAACGACTCCCCAAAAACATATTCCGGTTACAGAGCGAAATCCACCCTTTATAATATAGCAAGTCACTAATAAAAACATAAAGGTTAGTTTCCATAATTTAATGGTAGGGAAAATCCAAACTTGTATCACTTCCATATATGTACGAAGAACAGTAAGGCAAAATAATAAGCAATAAAGAGTGAAAATCACGGAAAATATAGAACCAATCCATTTTCCAAAAGTTGTTGTATGAATGCTAATTAAATCTCCGTCTTTTTCTAACATTTTTAACATACAAAACAGCACAATATGGGTTGTAATCCCCGCAATAATAAGAGAAATCCAGGCATCATAACCAGCGTTTTTTAAAATTACACGCTGATACCCAAGAACTCCTATTCCAATTTGAAGCGAATGTAATAATATAAAGGCAAAGTATGGAGAGACTGTCTTTGCTTTATTCATTGTATTCATTGCTTATTTCACCTCACTATTCCCCGATTCCAGATTGTACAATATTAAGATCTAAATTTATATCTACGGCTACGTTTTTATACATATTTCGAATTTGTTTTATATTCCATTTTCTCGTATGACTTCTAATTTCATCGCGTATGCCTAAAGGATCAATTTCCTTTTTTTGAAATTGTTTTATTAAATCTTCACAGTCTTTTTCAACATTTCGTTCAATTTGTTTCTTTATATAGTTGATATTTGTTTCTTTTCTTAAATCAATCCAATTAGGAGAGTTTTTAATTAAACCATTTAATTTTAAATGGATTTTTACTTTTGGTATGTCGCCAGTTTGATCTATATCATATTTATTTTTCCCAGCTAAGTTTTGTATGACCACTATACCTTTATTTTTATTCTTTTTTATTGCTGCTTCGTAACGCCCATTTTTTGTAGGATTAATTAGTAATTTTGCTAAAACAGAATGTCTTTTATCCGTATACATGACGACTTTATCGCCTCTTAAAAAAGCAAGCCCTTTAACAGCGACGGAATGATTATCACCCATTTTTATATAAGGAACATAGGCATCACATACAGAAGAGTAGTAATTATATAAAAAGACGTTTAATTCAGTTTGTGGAATGTTCTCATTTCTTATATTTTGCTCGAGTAAATCAGCGATATATAATGAACCATTTTTTTTTCCGTAATTTAAAAGCTCTTCGGCCGTTCCATCTACAATTGCTAGTTGAACGTCACGTCCGATATTTGGATCACGTTGTAAGTTAGTAATAATTTCTCCCATTCCGCGTTCTCCTAGAGCCTTTCCAAATAGGACGACACGCATTTGACCTACAACAACATTGTGAGGAGATTTAGCGTTCAATCGTGAAGCGATTGTTTCAAGTGAACGAGCAGATGTTGATTGCGTCTCTGGCTTAGACTTTACACCATGTGTGTATTCTGGGAATAAGATAGTTCCTTGGAATTGTTTATTTTTTGTGATGTCAAATCCAGCAATATGAATAATACGCTGTGTATCCACTATATACGTTTGTGTACAACCAGTTTGTAGAACAAAAAAGATTATAATAAGGAACAAGAAAAGTTTTTTCATTGATTATCACCATCACGTTTTTGCTTCACTTTGTTCGGGTTATAGCGCCATTTTGATGTGGGTCTAAGGAAGGAAGGCCTTTGTGCTGTTTGACTAAATGGTAGTCGAAGAAAACCTTCTGCTGTACCTAAACCACGAAATGGATATAAAGGTAATAAATAAGGTGATCCAAGTGATTTTAATTTAATTAAATGAGCTAAAATAAATACAAACCCGACAATAAGACCTAATCCACCAAATGCGCCGGCTAAAAGAATAAGTGGAAAGCGTAACAACCGGATAGTAGAAGACATCTTTACAGTCGGTGTTGTGAAAGATGCAAGAGCGGATAAAGCAACTGCAATTAATAAAATTGTACTTGTTAAAGCAGCTTCAACAGATGCTTGCCCAATTACAATCCCGCCAACAATACCAATTGTTTGTCCTACTTTCGTAGGTAAACGTGCTCCTGCTTCACGAAGCAATTCGATTGTAATTTCTAAAAAGAGTGCTTCTAAAATAGGTGGGAAAGGTACGTTCGCTCTTGAGAAAATAATAGGTCCTAGTAAATCAGCAGGAATCATTTGATAGTGATACGTTAAAGCCGCTGTATAAATAGCGGATGAAAAAAGAGAAAATATAGCTCCGAAAAAACGAATAATGCGAAAGAACGATCCAATCATCCACGGTAAATAATAATCTTCTGGAGAAATGAAAAAATCTAGTAACGTTGTCGGTCCTGATAAAGCATATGGAGAGCCATCTGTTAAAATTAAAACTTGTCCGTTAACCAATGCATATACAGCTCGATCTAATCGTTCTGTAGGCAATAAAACAGGAAACGGTGAATTGCTATTATCACTAATAAATTGCTCAATCATAGTTGCGTCAAATGGGACATCAAAGTCAATGTCTTCTAGCCGTTGTATGGCGGTGTTGATAAATTGTTCATTTGTAACGCCTTCTATATAAGCAACTGCTACTTTCGTTTTTGACATAGTTCCGACGGTCATTTCTTTAAATATGAGTTGCTCTGTTACAATATTTCGGCGTAATAAGTGTATATTTGTATCAAGGTTTTCAACGAAACCGATTTTAGGCCCGATTACGCTATATTCATTTTCTGTATCGTTATTTAATCGTATTCCTAAAACAGTACTTTCGGCACGAATTAAAGCATATTGATCGGGATTCGAATTGTTTTTTAAGCGTAATAAAATATATCCCCCTAATAATTTCTCACGAATATCATCAATAGAAGGGGAGGTAATAATATCTTCAATAGAGACGATATTACATAAATCAGAGATGTTTTGAATTCGATCCGATTCCTTTTTTAGAGGAGTTAAAATAAATTGTTTAATAATAAGTGCTTCCACGACAGATTTATAATAAAACAAACATAATGTTTCATTTTCAAGTACGTTATAAGAGACAAAATCGCTAGATTCTGTCATGCTTTGTATAAATTCTGGAATAGAACAAAGTGTTTTTGGATTAGTATTTTTGGATTTCTTAGATGATAAACCGAACATTTTCTCACCCCTAACATATATCATTTCCTTGTGTTAGTTTTTGGGAAAGACGGGAATTTATACTTAAAAATTGAAAGTTCATAAAGAAAAGGAAGAGTATTGAAAAACTCTTCCTTTTTGGCATATTAATTTGTTTTCTTTTCCTTAATAGACTTCACTAATTTAATCATTTCTGCTCGTATATCTTCTTTTTTTACATTTAATTTTTCTGCAATTTGTTTCATATCCATTCCGTCTTTTTTCATTTTTAGTACATCATCAAGGGGAGTATTACTTTTTTGAGAGATGATTGTTAATACCGTGAGCTGACGTAATCCGATATTATATTCTTTCATTTTTTGTTTTAGCCCGTCTGGTGTAGATTTTTGCATATTTGCTAATTGTTGCAGTAGTGCTTTTTTTGTTTCTTTATTCATATGATGCTTTTTCAACTTACTTGGATCTACCCCGAAATGCTCTGCTGTTTTCTCCCAAGAATTATTTTGCTTATAGTAAGCTAAAACGTCTTTAATTTCTTTTTTACTCATTTTTGCAATGTGGGCAGCTTTCCAAATTTCATGTTTGTTATAGCCGAGTTTTTCGAGCGACTGCATTTCTTCTTCTGAAATTGGTTTATGATGATGCAATGTGACTTCTTTTGGCGTAGCAGCGAAAGTGGGGAAGACGGTTGCACCGAATAATAATGCTGCCATAGTCATACTTACTGCGATTTTTTTGTACATGTAAACTCCTCCTAGATGGATAATGTGAAAAACTGTACACATATTATTTCCATAAAATGTGAAATACTTGTGAACAAATCAAGTTTTTTTATTCACAGTATGAACTGAAGTTTTTGGAAGTTTTCCAACATAAAACATTGATTAATACTAAAAAACTAAGGTATAATCGAAATTGAAAATTAATATCAACAATAAACGTATACATATAGATAAAAATAAGGGAGAGAAAAATATGACTACATATACTTCCATCGCAAATGTGATTAAAGAAAGACGTTCTGTTCGTACATTTACAGATAAAGCAGTAGACAAAGAGTTATTAATTGAACTATTAAACGACGCAACGTGGGCACCGAATCATAAACATCGTGAACCATGGAATTGTAAATTATACATTGGAGAAGGTCGTCAGAAATTAGTAGACGCAGTATTAAACTCTTTCACAGAAGAAGAAAGAGCGAAACGCGGTAAAATTTTATCGGATCGTTTCTTAAGCACGCCAGCACAAATTGTTGTTTACATAAATGAAGATCCACGTCAAATTCAACGTGACGAAGATTACGCTGCAACATGTGCATTTATGCAAAACTTCCAACTTCTTGCTTGGGAACGCGGTTTAGGTTGTGTTTGGAAATCAGGTGGATTAAACTACAATCCATTATTTATAGAAGGACTTGGTTTAACTAGAGGTCAACGCATCGTTGGAATTCTTCACCTTGGCTATTTCGATAAAGCACCAGAAGGAAAAGCTCGTACACCGATTACGGAGAAGATGGAGATTATTGAGGGTTAATAGATGAGACATTCTCGTTTTTATGAGGGTGTCTTTTTATTATGCAATCAATCCTCATGAAAGCTTGTTCTCAATCATACACTTTCTTAAGGGAAAGTGTAAGGAGGGAAAATAATGAGAGCAAGTGACGATAAAGCACTGCAATATGCAATTGCGGAAATTACGGAAATTGCGACTGGATTTGGGCTTGATTTTTATCCGATGCGTTATGAAATATGTCCAGCGGAAATTATTTATACATTTGGTGCATATGGGATGCCGACACGGTTTTCACATTGGAGTTTTGGAAAACAGTTTTTCAGAATGAAATTACAATACGATTTAGGTCTTAGTAAAATATACGAACTCGTTATTAACTCTGATCCATGTTATGCCTTTTTATTAGATACGAACTCGTTAATTCAAAATAAATTAATTGTAGCGCATGTGTTAGCGCACTGTGATTTCTTTAAAAATAATATTCGTTTTTCAAATACGAAGCGGGATATGGTAGAAAGTATGTCAGCGACAGCTGAACGGGTGAAAGCATATGAGCATAAGTACGGAAAAGAAGAGGTAGAAACATTTTTAGATGCCGTACTTGCCATTCAAGAGCATATTGATCCGTCGCTTATGCGTCCAAAACTTGCGTGGAGTATTGATGATTTAGAAGAGGAAGAAGTAGAAAAGAAAAAGGCATCGCAATACGATGATTTGTGGAATTTAGATAATCGAAATAAAAAACAGGAACGCTCCAATGTGCGTAAAAAGAAGAAAATCCCACCACAACCAGAAAAAGATTTACTTCTCTTTATTGAAGAATATAGCCGTGAGCTAGAAGATTGGCAGCGGGACATATTAACGATGATGCGTGAAGAAATGTTATATTTCTGGCCGCAGCTTGAAACGAAAATTATGAATGAAGGCTGGGCATCCTTCTGGCATCAACGCATACTTCGCGAAATGGACTTAACATCTGATGAAGCAATCGAATTTGCAAAATTAAATGCGGGCGTCGTTCAGCCATCAAAAACGAGTATTAACCCATACTACCTCGGTATTAAAATGTTTGAAGATATAGAGGAGCGCTACAATAACCCTACTGAAGAAATGAAACGACGCGGCGTAAAACCAGGATCTGGTCGAGACAAAATCTTTGAAGTACGCGAAATCGAATGGGATGTATCGTTCCTAAGAAACTATTTAAATAAAGATCTTGTTATGCGAGAAGATATGTACTTATTCCAGCGCCAAGGAAAAGAATATAAAGTAATAGATAAAGAGTGGGAACATGTGCGTGATCAACTCGTAAATATGCGTACAAATGGTGGTTTCCCGTACTTAGTAGTAGAAGATGGAGACTACTTAAAGAACGGAGAATTATACATTAAACATAGTTACGAAGGAATCGAGCTCGATTTAAAATACTTAGAAAAGGTATTACCATATCTTCATCAACTGTGGGGAAGAACAGTGCATATGGAGTCAATTGTAGAGAGTAAGGGCGTTGTGTTTTCTTATGATGGGAAGATGGTGCATCGGAAGTATGTGTGAGGGGAAGAACGGACATAGGATGCTATGTTCGTTCTTTTTTTATTTGGAACAAAGTCAAATATGCTATTCTTGAAAAAAGGGAGTTACATAGAGAAATGGAGCGATTCAAATGAGCAAAATAGGGGTATGCAAGGTGGATATTACGCCGCCTGTTGGCATTGATTTTGTTGGATACCATAGAGAGACAGGAATAAATAATGTTGAAGAGCGTATTTATGGGACGGTTTTTGTATTTGAAAAAGATGAAATGAAAACTGTGTTTATAAGTATTGATAATATTGGAATGTTAGTAGAAGATACGAATATGATTCGTGAGCGAGTAGCAAGTAGGCTTCATGTTCCATTTGAGCGAATAACAGTTGTTTATACACATACACATTCTGGTCCAGAAACTGTTGGTGAGCAACCTTTAGTAAGGTCGTATAAAACGATTTTAGTAAATAATGTGGTGCAAGGTGCTGTTACTGCGAATAACAACTTGAAGCGATGTGAAGTTGGCTGGGGTGTTACGACAGGTGATATTGGAGTAAACCGAAGAGAGAGAACATCTGATGGAAGAGCGAAGATGGGAACAAATATAGAGGGTGTTGTAGATAAACGAATTGGTATGTTAGCAATAAAAGATGCTGAAACGAAGGAATTAACTGGGATTATAGTATTTTGTACGGCCCATCCGAATGTTTTAAAAGGTGATAGTGATGCATTATCAGCAGACTATCCGGGGATGACAAGAGAGATTCTTGAGAAGATCGTAAACTGTCCTGTTATGATTGTGCAAGGTGCTGCTGGTAATGTGAATGCGAAGTATCGAGGTTCTAAGGAAGCATTAACACAAATGGCTTACACGCTTAGTGGACATGTATTAACGATGTTACCGACAGTTACATATAGCCCAATTGTAAATGTAAGAACGATTTCGAGTATGGTGCAAATGAAGTTGAAGAATATCCCTGAAATTGATGAGATACGAAGCATGGCTTGGTTAGCTGAGAAGCAGTGGGGCGTGAATACGGATGAATGGCTTACTATCGTTTTAGAGAAATATAAGCAAGGTATTCGGCATTTAACTATTGATTTAGAAGTGCAACTGTTTCAAGTGAATGATGGTATGTTTTCAGGTATACCGATGGAACCTTTTTCGGAAACGGCATTAGAAGTGAAAGAGAATCTTCAAAATGAATTGGCTTTCTTTGGTGGATATATGAACGGATATATTGGTTACTTGCCGACAAAGGAAGAAATTTCATATGGTGGTTATGAAGTGGAATTAAGCCCTGTTGTGTATGGGCCGGTTACAAATTTATTGATGCCACCGGAGGAAAATACTGCGGAGCTGATTGTGAAGAAGGTTACGGGTTTATGTAATAAAGTGAACCTTTAATGAGACAGATTTTTGAACGCAGAGTAAAGAATATGACTAATTGTGTGATTTTGTTAAGTCAATGTAATTAATAATGATTATCATTATTAATTACATTGACTTCTGAAAAAAGAAAAACTAGAATTTATAAAGGGATCTTCAATTGTTCGCTATCATTTGTATAGGAGGTAAGTTATGTTGGATAGCTTTATTTCTATAAGATGTAGGTTGGCTCTTTATAGTTTTGGTGTTCTTTTTATCTTTTTTTGTACAGTATTTTTGGTGAATCAGAAGGTGTATGCAGAAGATGTACCGTGGACATCAGTTTCAAATGAGGGGGAACGTGTACTTTTTCAAGAACAATCTTTGTATAGTAATGATCGAAGGGGAGAAGATCTTGTTTCACCTTCATTTGAAGGGCGTAAACATGGTGGGGAAGATTGGGGATACTTATTAAGAGACAGTAATTTTAATTATCCATCTAATATCCTTACACATTCTATAATAGGAAGAGATGATCGAATTAGAGTTACTGATACAACTTTGTATCCTTATAGGGCTATAGTACACTTAGTAATTCAATTTAATGGACAAGAGGTTTATGGGTGTACAGGAGCGCTAATTAGTAAAGATACAGTATTTACAGCTGGGCACTGTGTTTACAATAAAAAGCTTGGTGGATGGGCAAAAAATGTTATTGTGACTCCTGGTAGAAATGGAAACCAAGCACCGTATTTGCCTTATAGTTGGACAAAGCTTTATTCAGTAAGTGGATGGACTGATGATGGAGATTCGGAATTTGATTATGGAGCCATTAAATTAAATGGATCTCCTGGAGATTATACAGGTTGGTTAGGATATAGAACTACTAATGTAGAGTCTCCAAAGGGGTTACTCGCAGTAGTTCCAGGGTATCCGTGTGATAAAGTAGGAAATGAAAAATATACTATGTGGACAGATTATGGACCAATTGAAGGCACTAGTCCTAGAATGTTAACATATAGGATGGACACTTATGGATGTCAAAGTGGAGCACCTGTATATCATGACTATTCTCGTACGGGTGTAACAATAATAGCTACCCATACAGTAGGAAGTAATTCTTGGAATTCTGGAAACCGGGTGACAGACGATGTTTTTAATAATCTTAAAAAATGGTCTGAATAAATATAATAAGTTTTTATGGATTTTATGTTGTGTATTGGTCATCATCATAGTGTCTAGTTCTATAGCAAATAAAGAAAAGAAGTTTAGTAAGGTTGTTAATTCTGTAACTTTTCATGTGAAAAATAAAGAAAAACAGCCAATAAAAGATTTTGAAATTATACTTATGAAAGACGAATCACCTCAGCCCAGTAGAGAAATTGGGATCTCAATAGGGAAAACAGACGAAGAAGGAAAAGTTATTTGGAGGAATGTGAGAACGGGAAAATATATCGTATTTTTGCCAAATAATAAGGCGCAGATGGTTATGATTAATGACAGAGATGAAACGAAAAAAATAAACATATCATTGTAGAAAACGAATCCGTTGGGATCCGTTTTCTCAGGTTGTGGCATTAAAGAATTTTACGTGGAATGGATCTAGCCTTATGTGAAGAAGCTATTGATTTTGAAAATTTAAATACAGGTGTATTTCAGTTATTAAAAACGTATATTTATACATTGGTGTAATCTTACAGAAAGTTATAGAACTACACGCAAAAGAACTTGGAAAGGTCTAAGTTCTTTTTTATCTCACTATTTGCCGGGCAGTAAGACCCCCACCTCAAAATTCAGCGGAAGCAAAGAAGTTAGGTGGGGGATCAACTGTCCGTAAAAGCCCGATTGGTGAGGGATGATTAAAGTTTCACTTTATTTGTTTCAAATTTGTGAAAGAAAGCCATATTGATTGAAATTAACTTTTTTATAATTTATTATATACCCATACAGGTATAGGTTTTTGTGAAGTTTGAGAAAATTAAATACTATGGAGGTTTAAAATATGTCCAGAAAAATAGTTGTAGTAGGCGGAGTTGCTGGCGGCGCATCAGTAGCTGCAAGGCTTCGTCGTTTAAGTGAGGAAGATGAAATTATTATGGTTGAACGCGGTGAATACATTTCATTCGCAAACTGTGGATTGCCATATTATATTGGCGGTGTCATTACAGAAAGACAAAAATTATTAGTACAAACTGTTGAAAGAATGTCGAAGCGTTTTAATTTAGATATACGTGTATTGAGTGAAGTAGTACAGATTAATAAAGAAGAGAAAACAATTACGATAAAGAATGTAACGACAAATGAAACATATAACGAGAAATATGATGTGTTAATTCTTTCACCAGGGGCAAAACCAATTGTTCCATCTATCCCGGGTATTGAAGAAGCGAAGGCACTGTTTACGTTACGAAATGTACCGGATACAGATCGTATTAAAGCATACGTTGATGAGCAGAAACCACGTCATGCGACGGTTATTGGTGGCGGATTTATTGGTGTGGAGATGGTTGAAAATTTAAGAGAACGTGGAATTGATGTTACTCTTGTAGAGATGGCAAATCAAGTGATGCCACCAATCGATTATGAAATGGCGGCATATGTGCATGAGCATCTTCAAAAACACGATGTTGAGCTCGTTTTTGAAGATGGTGTAGATACGTTAGAAGAGAACGGGACTGTTGTACGTTTAAAAAGTGGCTCAGTTATAAAAACAGATATGATTATTTTAGCAATTGGTGTACAACCAGAGAGTAGTTTAGCGAAGGATGCAGGATTAGCATTAGGAGTTAGAGGGACGATAAAAGTAAATGAGAAATTTCAAACGTCTGACCCACATATATATGCAATTGGTGATGCGATAGAAGTGAAAGATTTTGTTACAGAAATAGAAACGATGATTCCTTTAGCGTGGCCAGCTAATCGTCAAGGTCGTATGTTAGCAGATATTATTCATGGTCATACGGATTCTTTATATAAAGGTACGCTCGGAACTTCTGTAGCTAAAGTTTTTGCTCTAACAGTTGCTTCGACTGGAGTAAATGAGAAAATATTAAAACGATTAAATATACCCTATGAGGTAGTACATGTACAGGCAAATTCTCATGCGGGATACTACCCGAATGCTACGCCAGTGCTAATAAAATTAATTTTTAATAAAGATAGCGGAAAAATTTATGGAGCACAGGCGTTAGGACGTGACGGTGTAGATAAGCGTATGGATATTATCGCAACGGCAATAAAAGCAAATTTAACTGTACTTGATTTGCCAGATTTAGAATTATCATATGCCCCGCCATATTCTTCTGCAAAAGACCCAGTAAACATGGTAGGGTATGTGGCAAGTAATATAGTAGATGGTTTTGTGGACACAGTACAATGGCATGAAATAGATCGTATTGTTGAAAATGGTGGATATCTTATTGATGTTCGAGAGCCTAATGAACTCAAACAAGGAATGATTAAAGGCTCTGTTAATATTCCGTTAGATGAATTACGTGATCGTTTGGATGAAGTGCCAGTGGATAAAGATATATATATTACGTGTCAACTCGGTATGAGAGGATATGTTGCAGCGCGCATGTTAATGGAAAAAGGATATAAGGTAAAGAATGTAGATGGTGGTTTTAAATTGTATGGAACAGTATTACAGCCCTTTCCGAACGGGAAAGCCCATCGCCTTTAGGCATGGGATGAAAGTGAGGTTGGATACGGAGTACCACTAAAATCGCTAAGTTTGTGGTACTTTAAGTATCCAAAATATTGGTATCTTTTGTGGTGTAGTTTAAAAGTAAAACTGATACAATGTGAATATGATAAATGATTATAGAAGAACCAAAACAACTGTGTCATTAATTAACTACCATTTTGTGTTTTGCCCGCGATACAGAAGAAAGATTTTTCTTAACACAAAAGTAGAAGAACGTTTCAAAGAGTTGGTTCAAGAAATATGCGGAGAAATGGATGTTGCTATTGTCGCAATGGAATGCGACAAAAACCACGTTCACTTGTTCTTACATACACTACCAACACTTATCCCGCTGACACAATGGCGAAAATTAAAGGAGTGACATCGAAGCGTTTGAGAGGAGAGTTTCCTCATCTTCAACACTTGCCAAGTCTATGGACACGTTCCTATTTTGTTTCTACTGCTGGAAATGTATCGACTGAGACAATTAAACAGTATGTTGAAAATCAAAAGACGAGGGGGTGAAAATTGTGTCACAAACAATCACAGTCAAAGTTAAATTGCTTCCAACAAAAGAACAAATTCAGTTGTTGGAACAAAGTAGCTATGAGTATATCAAAGTCATTAATACACTTGTATCTGAAATGGCTGAAGCGAAGAAGAGCACTAAGAAAAGTACAAAAGATGTTGAAGCTAATCTTCCAAGCGCAGTGAAGAACCAAGCAATTAAAGACGCTAAAAGTGTGTTTTCTACAAAGGTGAAAAAAAGTAAATACAAAGTTATTCCGATTCTAAAGAGACCTGTTTGTGTATGGAACAATCAAAACTATTCGTTTGACTTCACGCACATTTCAGTTCCACTCATGGTAAATGGAAAATCAACTCGCTTAAAGGTTCGTGCTTTATTAACTGATAAATATAATCGCAATTTTAATTTGTTAACACACAAGCTAGGTACACTTCGCATCACGAAGAAATCTAATAAGTGGATTGCTCAAATATCTGTCACAATTCCTACAAATGAAAAAACAGGAACGAAGATTTTAGGGGTAGATTTAGGTCTTAAAGTCCCTGCGGTAGCCATCACAGACGATGATAAAGTTCGTTTCTTCGGCAATGGTAGACAAAACAAATATATGAAACGTAAGTTTCGTAGTGTTCGTAAGAAGTTAGGTGAAAATAAGAAATTAAATGCCATTCGACAACTTGATGATAAAGAACAAAGATGGATGCAAGACCAAGACCACAAAGTAAGTCGTGAAATCATTGACTTTGCAACCGATAATAACATTTCTGTTATTCGTTTAGAACAACTAACGAATATTAGACAGACGGCAAGAACAAGCCGTAAAAACGAGAAAAATCTACACACTTGGTCATTCTATCGTTTAGCACAATTCATTGAATACAAAGCGAATTTAGTTGGTATTAAGGTAGAATATGTGAACCCTGCTTATACAAGTCAAACATGTCCGAAATGTTCTGAAAAGAACAAAGCACCAGACAGAAAATACAAGTGCCGATGTGGATTTGAGAAACATCGTGATATTGTTGGGGCGATGAATATTCGCTACGCAACTGTGATTGATGGTAACAGTCAATCAGCCTAAGATGCTATACGCACTGTCTTAGGAGGGGCAATGAGATGCCCTCATCTTGAAGTCTGTTCAAAACAGAAATGGACTGCGAACGTTTAGTCATTCAAGAATCCCACCCGTCAATCCGTAAGGATTAGGGCTTGCGACTTTAGTCGTGGGAGTCTCAACAGAACGTATTGTATATTGATATTTTTTCATCTTCCACTTCAAAATTTGGTGGAAGATGAAAGCCTATAGATGAAGGTTTCGCTTTGTATTTTGTGAATGTATAAGGTAAAAGTTTAAAATAGGGGTTTACAAAATACCCTACAGGGTATAATATATTGTCATAAGCTATAAATGGTGACATAATGGTAATGAGGTGATTATACAATGGAATATAATCAAGACATGAAAAATAGATTAAAACGTATTGAAGGGCAAGTTCGTGGTGTGCTTCGTATGATGGAAGAAGGAAAAGATTGCCGAGAGGTTATTACACAGTTAACGGCATCTCGTTCTGCACTTGATCGTACAATTGGACTTGTTGTTGGAACGAATTTAGAGCAATGCTTGCGTGAACAGTTTGAAAGTGGTAATGGTTCAAATGAAGAGTTAATTAAAGAAGCTGTTCAATTACTTGTAAAAAGCCGATAATCTGTCAAACGTAAGTGTTGACAGATTTTCAAAAACATTTTAATATACCCCTACAGGTATATGTATATAAGTTATGGAGGAATCACTATGAGTATAAAAGTGGATATGAGTTTAGATTGTAAAGGGTTAGCTTGTCCGATGCCGATTGTGAAAACGAAGAAGGCGATAGAAGGATTGGCATCAGGACAAGTGATTGAAATTAAGGCAACAGATAAAGGATCTACAGTAGATATACAAAGCTGGGCAAATAAAGTAGGGCATCAATATATCGGGACGAAACAAGAGGGCGATGTTTTGATGCATTACATTAGGAAAGCACATGAGCATGAAGTGAACGAAGTAGCAAAGTATCCTCATACAATTACGAATACGGAGTTGGAAGAGATATTATTAAGCGATGAAGAGTGTATTGTATTAGATGTTCGAGAAGCAGCGGAATTCGCTTTTGGTCATATTCCATCGGCCATTTCGGTGCCGTTAGGAGAGTTAGACAGTGCAGTTTTAGATCAGACGAAACAAATTTATGTTGTTTGCCGAACTGGTAACCGTAGTGATGTAGCTTGCCATATGTTGAAAGAGAAAGGTTATGAAAATGTGAAAAATGTCATTCCAGGTATGTTAGAGTGGCAAGGGAATATAAAGAATTAAATTTTTTTAAATGTAAATATACCATAGGGGGTAAAAAGATGAGTGTTAAATCATTACAAGCAAAAGATGTTGCAGAGAAAGTTTTATTCGGAGAGTTGTTTATTTTAGATGTTCGTAATGAGACGGATTATGAAGATTGGAAAATTGAAGGGAAACAAATCTCATCTATAAATAAACCGTATTTTGATTTGTTAGATGGTGTAGATCATATTGTAAGTGAATTACCTAAAGATAAAGATGTTTTAGTAGTATGCGCAAAAGAAGGGTCTTCTATATTTGTGGCAGAGCAATTAACAGAGGCTGGATTAGAAAATATTTATTATTTAGCTGGTGGTATGAAGGCATGGAGTGAATATGTAAAGCCTGTAAAAGTTGGAGATTTAAAAAATGGCGGAAGTATGTATCAGTTTAACCGTCTTGGAAAAGGCTGTTTATCTTATATGGTCGTTTCAAACGGTGAAGCAGCAGTTATTGATGCAGTAAGAACAGTTGAAGCGTATGAAGAATTTGCGAAAGAGCATGCTGTTACGATTACGAATGTAATGGATACACATTTACATGCAGACCATATTTCTGGAGGACGTAAGTTAGCGGAAAAAGTAGGTGGTACGTATTGGTTACCGCCAAAAGATGCGGAGGAAGTTGTTTTCTCATACGAACCGCTTGTTGAAGGATCTGTTATTACGGTGGGAGGTACTAAAATTGAAATTGACGCATTATACTCACCAGGGCATACGATTGGAAGTACGTCATTTATTGTAGATGATTCCTATTTATTATCAGGCGATATTTTATTTGTAGATTCAATCGGGCGTCCAGATCTTGCTGGGAAAGCTGAAGATTGGGTAAGTGATTTACGTAATACTTTGTATAGCCGATATAAAGAACTATCTCAAAGTTTAATTGTGTTACCGGCTCATTATTCAAAAATAAGTGAAATGGACGAAAGTGGTATTGTTAGTGCAAAATTAAAAGATTTATTTGAGCATAATGCAGGTTTAAATATTGAGGATGAGGGAGGGTTCCGTAAAGTTGTAACAGAGAATTTACCACCTCAACCGAATGCATATCAAGAAATTCGTCAAACAAATATGGGACAATTAAATCCAAATGAAGACGAAGAGCGTGAAATGGAGATTGGTCCAAACCGTTGTGCTGTTCATAATTAATTCGGTTTCAAATGAAATAAACACAGGAGGTATATGAAATGAATGCCAAGCAAGTATTAGATGTAAAAGGATTAGCGTGTCCAATGCCAATTGTAAAAACAAAGAAGGCAATGGAAGC
Organism: Bacillus cereus group sp. Bc061; assembly: GCF_027715825.1. Classification (NCBI taxonomy): domain Bacteria; kingdom Bacillati; phylum Bacillota; class Bacilli; order Caryophanales; family Bacillaceae; genus Bacillus; species Bacillus cereus group sp. Bc061. The sequence goes on along the minus strand of NZ_JAQFTZ010000011.1, from coordinate 90,457 downwards.
ATTACAATCAGGAGAAGTGTTAGAAGTACACGTAACAGATAAAGGTGCGATTAAAGATATTCCAGCATGGTCACAAACAGGCGGTCATGAAGTGTTAAAGCATACAGAAGAAAAAGGCGAATTAAAGTTCTGGATTAAGAAGGCTTAATGATAAAAACAGGAGGTATATGAGATGAATGTAAAGCAAGTATTAGATGTAAAAGGATTAGCGTGTCCAATGCCAATTATAAAAACAAAGAAGGCAATGGAAGCATTACAATCAGGAGAAGTGTTAGAAGTACACGTAACAGATAAAGGTGCGATTAAAGATATTCCAGCATGGTCACAAACAGGCGGTCATGAAGTGTTAAAACACACGGAAGAAGATGGTGAATTAAAGTTCTGGATCAAGAAAGCATAGCATTTCAATAATAGGCGGAGGAGCAAATCATCTGCTTATTATTGAAAGTAAAGAGGATAATCATATATGTTCTATATAGTTATACCCCTAATAGTATTGGTGCTGGGAAGTTTAGTAAAACGTTACATTCCCGTTTTAAATGTTGCATATATTTCGTTAGAACAAGTAAGGAAAATTGAAAGTGTTATTGTAGATGTACGAAATTATACAGAGAGCGACAGTGATAACAATTCTAGAATTATGTGTATACCATATGCGTATTTAAAACGGTATTATCATGAAATACCAAATAAGCCTTTGCATCTTATTGTTCATAATAAAGTGGATCGGAATTTAAGTATACGCTTTTTAAGAAAGAAGGGGTTCCATATTCAAAGTTATAGTATGTATTTGGATAGGAAAAAAGTATAGAAGGAGTTTGAATAGCTTTATGGATGTGAAGACAATATTGAATATAATCTTAATTGTACTTGTATCGTGGTTTATTATTTCTCGATTCTTACCAGCTAGAGGAGTAAAAAACATTTCAGGAAAAGAATTAAAACGTATGATGGGACAAAATAATAAACAATTTATTGATGTGCGAACAGCTGGTGAGTATAGAGGGAACAATATTAAAGGGTTTCGGAATATCCCATTAAATGAACTAGCTAATAAGGCGCAACAATTAGATAAACAGAAAGAAGTTATTGTTCTTTGTCAAAGTGGAATGAGAAGTAAGCAGGCTGCAAAAGTATTAAAAAAATTAGGATTTCAGCACGTTATCAATGTTTCAGGCGGTATGAATGGTTTGTGAGGAGGAAATGTAAATGAAAGAAATGACAGCAAAAGAATTAGAAGAAAAATTGGTACGTAAAGAAGCAGTAAATATCGTAGATGTACGTGAAGTAGAAGAAGTAGCTGAAGGGAAAATTCCAGAAGCGTGTAACATTCCACTAGGATTATTGGAGTTTCGTATGCATGAGTTGGATAAAAAGAAAGAGTATATTATCGTTTGTCGTTCTGGCGGAAGAAGTGCACGAGCTGTTCAATTTTTAGAGAGCTACGGTTTTCAAGCAATCAATATGGTAGGTGGTATGTTAGCGTGGGAAGGTAAAGTAGAATAGGGTGAAACAATTTTTTATAAAAATAAAAATACCCCTATAGGTAATTGGAGGGAAAACAACATGGAACAACAGAAGAAAACAACAATCGTTTTATTTAGCGGAGATTATGATAAAGCGATGGCTGCTTATATTATTGCAAATGGTGCAGCGGCGTATGATCAAGAGGTAACTATTTTTCATACTTTCTGGGGATTAAATGCTTTAAGGAAAGATGAACATGTAGAGGTAAAGAAAACTTTCATAGAAAAAATGTTTGGAAAGATGATGCCACGCGGCGCTGATAAGATGGGATTATCTAAAATGAATTTTGCTGGTATGGGACCAAAGATGATTAAAGGTATTATGAAAAAACATAATGCGATGCCGTTACCAGATTTAATTGATTTGGCGAAAGAACAGGGGATTAAACTTGTAGCTTGTCAAATGACAGTAGATTTATTAGGGTTAAAAGAGGAAGAGATTATGGAAGGGGTAGAGTTTGCAGGAGTAGGAGCTTATTTAGCAGATGCTTCGGATGGGAATGTAAACTTATTCATTTAAATCACCTTCTTTTTAGAAGGCGGGGGATATAAGGTGAGTTTAGTCGTATTACTTTTTATAATTGGGTTTATAGGATCGTTTATATCAGGAATGGTTGGAATTGGCGGTGCGATTATTAATTATCCGATGATCTTATACATTCCGGTATTGCTAGGATTTACTGGCTATACTGCACATGAAGTGAGTGGTATTACAGCGGTGCAAGTATTCTTTGCAACTTTTGCAGGGGCATGGGCTTATCGGAAAAGTAATGATATGGATAAAACGCTCGTTGTGTATATGGGAGCTAGTATATTAATAGGAAGTTTCATAGGTAGTTTTGGTGCTAATGCATTGGAGGAACATACGGTCAATGTTGTTTATGCAGCGTTAGCAACAATTGCTGCTATTATGATGTTCGTACCGAAACGAAATAATGGTGATGAAGTGAAATATAATAAATGGTTAGCAAGCTTGTTGGCCTTTATTGTAGGCGGAGCATCAGGCATTATAGGTGCTGGAGGCTCGTTCCTTTTAGTTCCGATTATGCTAGTTATTTTAAAATTGCCGATACGTACAACGATAGCAACATCTATCGCTATTACGTTTATTTCTTCAGTAGGGATTACAACTGGAAAAGTAATAACTGGACAAGTAGTTGTAATTCCAGCTCTTATTATTGCGATTGCAAGTATCTTTGCAGCGCCGCTTGGAGCGCGAGTAGGGAAAAAGATCAATCAAAAAGCACTGCAATATATGTTATCGATTTTGATTGTAGGTACAGCTATTAAGATGTGGATTGATATGATATTGAAATAAAAGGATGGCGCTGCTTGCAGCCCATCCTTTTATTTATGCCCAAATCACTTTCATTAAGTTTTTATATTCGTCATTTGCTAATTTATATAGCATTCTCGTATGTTCAAAGACAAGTGCTGGATTAAAGTTTGGCTCTGAGAATGCAAGAGATGTTGAAATATCAATTGCATTTTGCTTGTTTAATGTGAATTTTGCAAATCGATAAGATGTATTTAATTCATTAATGGTATGTAAAACATCATTTGTTGCTGCTTCATTAGGTACGTGAGCAACATTGAAGCAGTATATATCTACAGTAGGATGTTCGTTTTGGAAAGCAGCGATAAGTTGAATTTTTGCGCCAGCTTCTGTCTCTAATCCTACTGAAAAATGAACAGAACCATCATTTTCATCTATATTTTCTTCCATGTATATATCGTTTGACTTTAAGTAGTCTTTAAAATCTGAGATGTTATGTTTTACTGCAGCTTTCATATGTATGAGCCCCCTGATAATTGGAATAGATTGCTACTATTTATTATAATTTAAAAATATTAAAAAAGATAGTTAGAAAGTTCTGATTTTTAATTGTGACGGAATAAAAAGAAGCAGTACTCTACCTCCATAGAGAACTGCTTCTTTATTATTCATTGTCGTTAGACGATGTTTCTGTATCTTCATTGCTATTTTTATTTTTCATTTCATTGTTACTTGATTCGCGTTCACTTGTATTTTCAGACTTAGATTCTTTTGTTTTCTCTGTACTTGTTTTTTTCGAATCAGAGTCTGTTTTTGTATATGCAGGTAATCCAAGATGAGTACGAAGATCGTTTGTAACCTTTGCTAATTCTTTTTTATCTGGATTGTAGTAATACGTTCGGCCGCCACCAGCGGATTTGCTACATGTATCGTCCCCTTTTTCCATATAGCAGTCGTCACCTTGAATTTGTAATTTCTCGATTTCTGAATCCGATCCGTACTTATAGAATGAAAGCATATCATCAAATGTTAAGTTTGTAACGAATTGTCCGTTAATATCATCAATGATGTTGCCAACTTTTGTTACAGAACCAACACTTGTTAGTTTCTTTAAAATAGCCTCGATAACGAGTTGTTGACGTTGTCCACGCATTGCATCACTATCGATGTGTCTTGTCCTAGCAAGAGCAAGAGCTTCTTCGCCATTTAACTTTTGAACACCTTTTTCTAGGTGAATTGCCTCTGCATTATCATTGCTATCTTGCTCAGTAAATTCAACTGGTACATCAACTTCAATACCGCCCAAGTCATCGACGATTTTTATAAATGATTTAAAGTTAAATTTCACAAAATAATCGACAGGAACATTCATTAATTTTTCAACTGCATCAATGCTTGCTTGTGGTCCACCATTTTTTCCATTTTTAGCAGAACCGAATGCATGAGCGTGTGTAATTTTATCTTTTTTCTTTTCTATTGGAATATAAGTATATGTGTCACGTGGGATACTTAATAGTTTTACAGTTTTGCTATCTTTATTAAACGTTGCAAGCAATAGCGCATCTGTTCTAATAGCTTCACCATATTCTTTTCCTCGGACATCGCTTTCATCAACACCCATTACTAAGACAGATACATTGTTTGTAATAGGTTTTACAGCTCTATCACGTAAATCAGATTTATCACCGCGCGCTAAATCATGTGCGGCATTTCGAACAGCAGAAGATGCTTTATTTACTAAAAACCAAGTATAACCGCCGCCTATTAATAAAACGAATAGTATAGCGCTTATAATAACTTTTATTTTTTTCTTATTTTTTTTCGGGTTACTGCGTGTATTTTCTTGCAAAGATGGGTTTTGCTCCATTTCCTGTACTCCTTCATTTGGATTGAAATACGACACTCATATCCACTTATTATAATGAAATTTAGCGAAAAAAAACATTACAAATCATTTACATTTCGTAAAAATTCAATTTATTTATAAAAAGTCAGATATTCTATATTTTATTTTTCAGATGTAGAATAAGTATAAGGTTTTTTAGTAGAAATGAAAATATGTATTGTGAGAAAGTAATAGAGAAGTAAGATTTGTTGAAATATAGCCAAGAAGAAATGAATAGGTCTACTTGTTTCTTCTATATAATAAAGAAGAATTTGACGGATAAAGGAGAGAACATAATGAATCATACATCATTCCGAGCAATCGTTGTGAACGAAACAGAAAATAAGCAGTTTGTAAGAAACGTTGTCGAGAGAGAAGTAAGTAGTTTACCTGAAGGGGACGTATTCATACAGGTTCATTATTCTTCACTAAATTATAAAGACGCTCTTTCAGCCACTGGTAATAAAGGTGTTACGAGAACATATCCTCATACGCCAGGAATTGATGCAGCAGGAGTGGTTGTGAGTAGTAAAGATGCTACCATTAAGGCGGGAGATCAAGTCATTGTAACGGGATATGATTTAGGGATGAATACTTCTGGTGGTTTCGGAGAATATATTCGCGTGCCGGCGTCTTGGGTTGTCCCTTTACCAGAGGGAATGTCATTAAAGGAAAGTATGATGTACGGGACAGCCGGTTTTACCGCCGCTTTATCAGTATATAAACTTATTAGAGCAGGAGTAATGCCTAGTATGGGAGATGTACTAGTAACGGGTGCTACAGGTGGTGTAGGAAGTGTAGCTGTTAGTATTTTAAGTAAGTTAGGGTTTAGCGTAGTAGGAGCGACAGGAAAAATGGAAGAGGAAGAGATGCTACTACGTCTAGGAGCGAAAAAGGTGATTCATCGCGCAGAATTGAATGATGAATCAGGAAGACCAATGCTTAAAGGAATATACGCCGGAGTTATCGATACTGTAGGTGGGCATATGTTAGAAACAGTTTTAAAAACGGTAAAGTATGGCGGGTGCATAACGACATGCGGTAATGTGGCAGGCCATGAATTACAAACAACGGTATATCCGTTTATTTTGCGAGGCATAAGCCTGTTAGGAGTAGATTCTGTACAGTGCCCAGTAGATGTGAGAAGAGATGTATGGACGCTCCTAGCAAATGAATGGGAAAACAAAGAGTTACTATTTTATACAGAAGAATGTACATTAGAAGAATTAGATGAGAAGTTTACACTTATATTGCAAGGAAAGTTAAAAGGTAGAACGGTTGTAAATATGAAATGAAAAAAGAGACGCTCATGTTAGCGTCTCTTTCCTATTATAATGATTGTTTTAAATGGACTTTACCTTGTTCACCTAAAACACCATCAGCGATATTTACAGCGTGATCGCCAATGCGCTCTAAGTTACTTACCATATCAACGAAGATGATACTTGCATCACCTGAACAGCTACGTTCGTTCAGACGTAATACGTGACGTTTACGAAGAACACGTTCCATTTGGTCGATTTTACGTTCTTTTGCAATAACTGTTTGAGCTAGTTCAGTATCGAAGTTTGTTAAAGCTTCAACTGCGTCTTGTAATGTTGAAATCGTTAACTCAAGCATTTCATTTAATTCAGCTAGTGCTTCGTTTGATAGGGAAACACGGTTTGAAATTTGGAAATCAACAAGTTCTACAAGGTTTTCTACATGATCACCGACACGTTCAATATCGCCAACGACACCTGCTAAAACGGAATGTTTTTCAGAATCTGTAGGTGAAAGCGGCTTTTCTGATAGTAAAACTAAATACTCGGTAATTTTTTTATCTAAGTTGTTAATAGCTCCTTCTAATTGAGTAGCCATGTCAGCGTGTTTTTTATCTTGTGTGTTTAAAAATTGGTTTGCTTCTTTTAATCCATGTAATGAAAACTCAGCCATACGAATAATCTCTTTTTGTGCTTCAGTTAAAGCAATAGCTGGAGATTGTTCAATAAAGATTGGATTTAAATGTTGCGGTTTGAAATCGATAGCAGCATCTTCCCCGCGAATAATTTTCGTTACAATCCATGCTAATACAGCGATGAATGGGAACTGAATAATTGTATTCGTTACGTTAAATGTTCCGTGTGCAAATGCAATTGTCATCTCTGGATTTAAGTTTAATGACGTTTGGAAGTATTGAATTAAATTTGTAAAAGGTATTAATAAAATTGTAAAGATGATTGTACCGACAATATTAAAGATAACGTGAACTAATGCTGCGCGTCTTGCAGCAATTGAAGTACCGATTGCTGCTAATACAGCTGTAATTGTTGTACCGATGTTATCACCAAACAATACAGGAAGGGCAGCTTGTAAATCGATTGCACCTTGACCGAATAGTTCTTGTAAAATACCGATTGTTGCACTTGAGCTTTGTACAATTAAAGTGAAGACTGTACCAACAACAATACCTAAAATTGGATTATCACTCATGCTAACCGTTAATTCTTGGAATGATTCTAAAGAGCGAAGAGGCTTCATACCTGTGCTCATTAGTTCTAAACCGAAGAATAACATACCAAAACCGAATATAACTTGACCTAAAGAATGTACTTTTTTATTTTTAAAGAAGAATAGTAAGATAGCTCCAACTGCCATAATTGGAAGAGCATATTCTCCGATTTTAATTCCAATAATAAATGCAGTAACTGTCGTACCGATGTTCGCACCCATAATAACACCGATTGCTTGTCTTAATGTCATAAACCCAGCACTTACAAGTCCGACTGTTAAAGCGGTTGTTCCTGAACTTGATTGGATTAATACGGTAACTAACATACCTGCTAGTACACCCATCAGTGGGTTTGTTGTAAAGCGATCTAGAATATCACGAAGACGATCTCCAGCAGCTTGTTGCAGTCCATCGCCCATGTATTTAATTCCGAATAAGAAAATACCTAATCCACCAATGAACTGGAAGATCATATCTTGAACATTGTATTCCACGCATTCCACTCCTTAAATTTCATGTACGATGTAATTATTAACTAAACCGTGAGCCACTGTAAACGATTTATCAGTAAAATTTACACTAAATTTACAAAGGGATAAAAAGTTTACAATTCTTTAAAGAAACAGCTGTATTTTATTGGTTTTTATCTTTTGTAAATCGTATTTTTGTAAAGAAATCACACTCTTTAGAATAGTTTTTTTCATTTGTATATGAAGGAAAGCGTCTGTGAGTTCATCGTATATTTTTTGATGAAAGGTAAAAAAATATGTAGGAAAATGCATGTAGTTTTATAAAGTCAAAAATACGTAAAAAAGCCACTGGAATTATCCAGCAGCTTTTTCCGTATTTTTATCACCATGCTTTTGTTTTTTTACACTTGTAATGTAAATGAACAGGAAAGCAATAAGTAGTAGAGAGGAATAACGATATACAGTTGCGTAGTTTGTAAAATGTGCAATGAATCCAAAAATAATCGCGCCAGCACCAATTCCAAGGTCAAATGCTGAGAAGAATGTAGCTGTTGCGACTCCTCGTCGGTGCGGTGCTACTCGGTCAATCATCCACGCTTGTAGTGCAGGTTGAATCGCTCCGAAACCACTTCCGTAGCATGCTGCTGCAATAATTAAGCTTGGAATGGTAGTTGTATACGACAATAAAATAATCCCTGTAAACGTAATAATAACTCCTGGAATAATTACGAAGGAATGACCTTTTGCATCATATAACTTTCCGGAAAATGGACGAGTAACAGCGATTGCAAGTGCATTAAATAAGAAGAAGAGGCTTATATCAGCAATGCCGACTTCCGTAGCAAATAACGTAATAAAGCTTCCGATTCCCCCGTACATTAATGTAATACATAATATTAATAATGAAGGAAGTAAAGCTTTGCGCTCAATAAATCCATCGAGAAAGGTACCAGATGTTTGCTGTGGTGATTGCGGCGATTTTTTGATTTGAAGTAGTTTCGTTAATATTAATGAAACAATTGTACAGGAAAGTGCACATAAAAAAAGAATCGTGAAGTTATATGTTTGCATAAGCCAAAGTCCGATAAGTGGACCGAGCGCCATTGCAATCGTTCCAGAAAGACCGAAATATCCCATGCCTTCACCGCGGCGAGCTTGCGGAATTAAATCGGAAACGACAGTTCCATATGTAGTCGTTGTAATACCAAAACCAGCTCCGTGTAAAATTCGAACGGCAAGCAATAGGAAAACAGTTGAAGCGAAAAGATAACTACCCATAGCGAGTAAACAAATAGCAGTACCGATCATTAAAATGATTTTTTTGCTGAATTTTTGCAAGGCATTTCCAGTTAGCGGTCTAACAAAAAGTGCCGCAACAGTAAACATACCGACAACAAATCCAATATTGGAACTTGTACCTCCAATTTCTTTCACATAAACAGGTAAAGTCGGAATTAACATTTGAAATCCTAAAAACATACATAAGTTTGCTAGAATTAGCGCAACAAATTCTTTCGTCCATAACGGTTCTCGTTTTACGAGTATTGCTTCTCCCATATATTCATCCCCTATATAAAAAATTTCTCTTTTCTTTCGAGTATATGTATTGGCCAATGAAACAGTCAAGGAAGGTGCCTTGAAAACGTACAACAATTTTCGAGGTAAAAAACTGACAAATTTGTGGAAAGACTACACAACTATGAAAAAAAGATGTAAAGTATAGATGTATAGACTGGTAGTTGTTATGAATGATAGAAATTGTTTTTTCTTTAAAGAAAGCGGATTCAAAAAGTAGTGAATGAGAAGGGGATATATACTTTTTCGCTACATATATTTGAAAAGGTTTACAATATGATGAAGAAAGAGGCGTGTACATATGAGACGATTAGGTATTTCTATTTATCCAGAACATTCAACAGTAGAGAAAGATAAAGAGTATTTAACATTAGCAAGTAAATACGGATTTACTCGTGTATTTACATGTTTATTATCTGTAGATGGTGAAAAAGAGAAAATTATAGAAGAGTTTAAAGAAACGATTTCTCATGCAAATGCATTAGGATTCCAAGTGTTAGTTGATATTAGTCCAGCTGTTTTTGAGCAATTAGGTATTTCATATAACGATTTATCGTTTTTCCATGAACTAGGTGCGTACGGTATTCGTTTAGATGTTGGCTTCTCAGGATTAGAAGAATCAATTATGACGTACAATCCGTATGGCTTAAAAATTGAGATCAATATGAGTAACGGTACGAAGTATGTAGATAACATTATGAGTCATAGACCAAATCGCGAAAATTTAATTGGTTGCCATAATTTTTATCCGCATCGTTATTCCGGATTATCATATGATCATTTTATGAAATGCTCGAAACAATTTAAAGATTACGGTATGAGAACGGCTGCTTTTATTTCATCATTTGATGCAACATATGGACCTTGGCCAGTAACAGAAGGATTATGTACGTTAGAGCAGCATCGTGAATTACCAATGACAACACAAGCGAAGCATTTATTTGCAACAGAATTAATTGATGATGTTATTATTGCGAATGCTTATGCATCAGAAGTAGAATTACAAGCACTAGGTGCATTAAATAAAGAGAAACAAACATTTGATATAGAGTTATATGATACAACGACAGAACTAGAAAAAATTATCGTATTAGACGAACCTCATTTTTATCGCGGGGATGTATCTGAATATATGATTCGCTCTACACAAAGCCGTGTGAAATATAAAAAAGAAGAGTTTAAACCTCATCATACACGTGAAATTAAGCGCGGCGATCTTCTAATTGATAATGAGCAATATGGCCAATATAAAGGTGAATTGCAAATTGCATTAAAAGATATGGTGAATACAGGAAAAACAAATGTAGTTGGTCGAATTGTAGAAGAAGAGATTTTCTTATTAGATTATTTGCAAGCATGGGATAAATTCGGATTTACATTAAAGAAATAGATAAAATAAAAGGGAAAAACTACTGATTTCAGCAGCTTTTTCCTTTTTATATATAAATTGCGAGAGGAAGAGCTATGACAAAGGTGCATCAGCGATTAGTTTCTATTTTAGAGGAGTTTTTAGAAGAGAAATCGATGTTAAATCGAGCTTTTTTAGCGAGCCGTTTACATGTATCAACGAAGACGATTCAAAAAGATATAAAATTATTAAATGATATATTGGAAGAAAATGGAGCGAAAATTGAATCGCAAAGAGGGACTGGATACGAACTAGAAATTATACAAGCGAAGAAGTTTGAAGAGTTTTGCGTGAGTCTATTTCAAAAACAGACGGAAAAGATCCCAACTTCTTACGAAGAAAGGATAGCTTACATTCTACAACGTATTTTAACGACAGATGGGTATGTGAAGCTTTCACAGTTAGCAGAGGAGATTTATGTAAGTAAATCGACTGTAAATTTAATTATGAAAGATGTGACAGATATATGTGGTCGCTATCAATTACAAATTGAAAAGAGACCGTATTATGGTATACGTATTGTCGGAGAGGAGTTTCATATTCGTTCTTGTTTATCACAATATGGTTTACCGCGTTATGACCATACTCCGTTTCATGAGCAATTTGAGCAGAATGATACATACTTATCGCTACCTCATATACCGCTTATCCGTTCGATTATATTAAAGTATATCGAAGGAGGAACGATATACTTATCAGATATAGAAATTGATAATTTAGTCATTCATATTGCAATTGCATTAAAGCGTTGTGAAGATCAACATTATATGAAAGGACTACATGTAGAGCAAGCTGAACTTATAATAAAGAAAGAATACACAATTGCGAAAGAGATTTTAGGGGATTTAGAGAAAGAGTTGCATCTTTCATTTCCAGAAGAAGAAGTTTTATATGTGACGATGCATTTATTAAGTACTGCTGTTACAGCGAAAGATCGTTATGAAAATGTGGAAGAACTATTAGGAAAAGATCTATATGCATTCATGCAACATATTCTTTTTAAAGTAGCGGAAGAACGGAATCTTATTTTTTATTATGATGAAGAATTATTATTTGGGTTTGGTGTTCATTTAAAAACGTTATTAAATCGTTTGAAGTATAAGTTAAATACGAGAAATCCTCTTTTGGCAGAAGTGAAAAAGAATTATCCGTATGCTTTTGAAATTGCGGTTCTCGTTGGAGATATAATTGGTGAATATACGGGAGAATCGATTCCGGAAAGTGAAATTGGTTATATTGCGATTCACTTCGGCGGAGCGATGAGCCGTTTACAGGAACAGAATCAAAAGAAAAGATGTTTATTAGTTTGTGCAACTGGTCAAGGAAGTGCCCAACTATTGAAATATAAAATTCTATCACAGTTCCGAGATAAATTAGAGATTGTGGGAATTACCGGTTATTATCAATTGAAAGTAGAAGATCTCTACAAAGAAAAGATAGATTGTATTATTAGTACGATTCATATACCAAGTGGTTTACCTGTGCCTGTTATAAAAGTAAACTCAATATTTGATGATAAAGAGATTAAGTCAATTGGTCAGCAGTTATTTACGCATGTGAATACTAGTGTACAGCAATATATGAAGGAAGATTTAATCTTTTTAAATCACAATGCTTCTACGAAGGAAGAGGTTATCCGATTTTTATGTGAGAAAGCTGCTGAGAAAAACTATGTACCAGAACACTTTTATGACTCTGTTATGGAAAGAGAGAATACATCTCCTACAGCGGTTGGAAATTTAGTTGCGATTCCACATCCGATGCAGTTATTAAGTGAGAAAACATTTTTGATGTTTTGTACACTTAATAAAGCGGTTGACTGGGGAGATAAGAAAGTACAAGTTATTATTTTATTTAGTGTAAAGCGCAATAATAATGAAGATTTACAAAAGCTTTATGATTTTTTATATGATATTATGTCTAATCAAAATACGATAGAGAAATTAGCTCAGGCTGAAGTGGTTGAAGATTTTCAAGAGATATTATTATCGTTATAAGAGAAGTATATAAAAACTTCCGTTACACAACGGAAGTTTTTTATGTTTAATTGTATGCGTTTTCATAATAAGATAACAATATAGAAAAAAGATGGCTTGGGGGAATTTAAAATGACTGATATGCAAACTCCATTTGCGTTAATTTTACATGGTGGCAACGCGAGAAGCGCGGCACTTGAAGCAATCGCTTTTGCAAGACAGGGAGATTTTGAGAATGCGAGTGAAAAGATGAAACTTGCTAGGGAAGAAATTTCAGCAGCTCATCGTATTCAAACAGACTTAATTCAAGAAGAAGCAAGAGGAAATCATGCAGAAATCAGTTTACTGTTAGTGCATGCACAAGATCATTTAATGAATGCAATTACAGTGAAAGAACTTGCTGAAGAATTTATCACTCTTCATAAACGAATAGAAGAGAAAGTGACAGTATAAGATGTACATTTTATTATGTTGTGCAGCAGGCATGTCAACGAGTATGGTTGTAAGAAAAATGCAAGAAGAGGCAATGAAACAAGGGAAGGATTATAAAATTAAAGCAGTTGATTCAGAACTTGTGAAACTGGAAATAAAAAATGCTGATGTTGTTTTAATTGGGCCACAGGTGAAATATTTATTTCCAGCCGTAGAGTTTCTTGCAAATTCATACAATATACCAGTTGCGATTATAGACCAACGAGATTATGGCATGTGTGATGGTTTGAAAGTATTGAAACAAGCAGAACAATTAGTTTTAGCATAATTATATTTTTTTAAATATAAACATTATAATGTTATAACTTTATTTCATTCTTTCATAGAAAAGAGAAAGAGGAGGGGTTTTGATGAATGGCTTTATGAGTTTTATGGAACAAAAGATTATGCCAACAACACAAAAGATTGCCGGACAGCGACATTTATTAGCAATTCGAAACGGGGTTATTTCTACATTACCGTTAACGATTGTCGGATCATTTTTCGTTATCTTTTTAAACTTACCAATTGATGCATATATGGAATGGATTGCACCGTTTCGCCATATTTTAGATATTCCATTCCGATTTACAGTAGGACTAATGGCGTTATACGCAGCATTTGGGGTAGGCGCTTCGCTCGCGAATTTTTATCAGCTCAATCAGTTAAGTGCAGGGTTATTATCTGTACTCGCCTTTTTACTAGCATCAGTTGAACCCATTCAAATTACGAAAGCCGTACCAGGTGTTATTGATGCAGGTAGATACATTTCAGTAGGAACATTAAGTGCAACATCTTTATTCGGCGCAATTGTTACAGCTTTAATTGCAGTAGAAATTTATCACTTTATGATTAAGCATAATATCTCAATTAAATTACCAGATAGTGTACCACCAGCAGTTTCAAATTCGTTTGCAGCATTAATTCCAACGTTAGCAGTTATTCTTTTATTCTGGGGCATTCGCTACGGTTTGAAATTTGATGTAAATACAACAATCACATATTTAATCGCACCACTAAAATCAGTATTAGTAGGAAATAATTTATTCGGCGGTTTATTAACAGTATTCTTAATCGTATTCTTCTGGTCATTCGGTATACATGGCCCTGCGATTTTAGGACCGATCATTCGTCCAATGTGGGATTCTGCAATTCTTGAAAATATGGAAGTATTCACAGCTACAGGAAATGCACATCAATTACCAAACTTATTTACAGAGCAATTTATTCAATGGTTCGTATGGATTGGTGGATCAGGCTCAACGTTAGCTTTAGTAATTATGTTTATGTTCTCTAAATCTAAGTTCTTAAAAGAGTTAGGTAGATTATCATTCGTGCCAGGCTTATTCAATATTAACGAACCAATTATTTTCGGGGCACCAATTGTAATGAACCCAATCTTAATTATTCCGTTCGTTATTACACCGTTAGTGACAACGACAGTATCATATTTCGCAGTTGTTTCAGGTATGATTCCGATGATGATGGCGAAACTGCCATTTACGATGTTAGCACCAATTGCAGCGATTATTAGTACGGACTGGACAATTATGGCTGGTGTACTTGTACTTGTTAACTTTGTTATCTCATTCGTTATTTACTATCCGTTCTTCAAAATGTATGAGAAACAACAATTAGCAGGAGAGGAGAAAACAGAATGCTCGGAGCAATTATCATCTTAATTACATTTGTAGCGGGGCAGTGTATTGCACATTATTCAAAATGGGTACAAAGTAAATCTTTATTAGTTTTACTACTAGTATCAATTGTATTTATCGGTAGTTCAATGGGTGCCTATGTAATGCTAAGCTTACAATCACCGTACGTAATTATTGTACCAACGATTTTATGTGCAACATGTTTATCTGCAAAATATAGATTTACGAGCATGGCATTAATACAACGTGTGAAGGAGATGCAAAAGCATGGAGCGTAAATTAGGAATTTCACTTTATCCAGAGCATTCAACGAAAGAAAAAGATATGGCATACATTTCGGCAGCGGCACGCCACGGTTTTTCAAGAATATTCACTTGTTTATTGTCTGTGAATCGTCCGAAAGAAGAGATTGTAGCTGAATTTAAAGAAATTATTCATCACGCAAAAGATAACAATATGGAAGTGATTTTAGATGTAGCTCCGGCTGTCTTTGATCAGCTCGGTATTAGTTATAGTGATCTATCATTTTTCGCAGAGTTAGGTGCAGACGGTATTCGATTAGATTTAGGGTTTGACGGATTAACTGAAGCGAAAATGACGAATAATCCGTACGGCTTAAAAATTGAGCTGAACGTAAGTAATGATATTGCGTACTTAGAAAATATTCTTTCGCATCAAGCGAATAAGTCAGCTTTAATCGGTTGTCATAACTTCTATCCGCAAAAATTTACTGGACTTCCGTATGACTATTTCATTCGCTGTAGTGAACGCTTTAAAAAGTATGGTATTCGCACAGCAGCATTTATTACGTCACATGCAGGTGACATCGGTCCATGGGATATTAATGACGGATTATGTACGTTAGAACAGCATCGTAATTTACCAATTGAAGTACAAGCAAAACATTTATGGGCAACAGGGTTAATTGATGATGTGATTATAGGAAATGCTTATGCGAGTGAAGAAGAGTTAGAGAAACTAGGAAACTTAAATCGTTACATGTTACAGCTGAAAGTAAACTTTGTAGACGAGGCGACTGAAGTAGAGAAGAGAGCTACGCTGCAAGAATTACACGTAAGACGCGGTGACATAACAGAATATATGGTACGTTCTACAGAAGTACGTAAAAAGTACAAAGACTATGACTTCCCGGTGCGCGAAAGTGTACGACAGGAAAGAGGGCAAGTTGTGATTGGTAACAACTCATTTGGTAAGTATAAAGGCGAATTACAAATCATTCTAAAAGAAATGCCGATAGATGAACGAAAAAATATTGTCGGTACAATTGCAGAAGAAGAGTTATTCTTACTAGATTATGTAGGAGCTTGGACGCAGTTTACTTGTGTGGAATAGGGGAGAGAAGGAGAGGATGCTGTGGCATCCTCTTTTTTCTGTTGAAATGGTAGTCTATCGTATATAGAATTGGACGGGAGTGAAGGAGAAAGAATGTAAGAATCATAAAAAAAGAGTCAGCCTCAATGAGACTGACTCTTTTTTTACAAACTAGTTTAATACTTTAACTGTAACTGTTTTACGTCCCCAGTTACTAGATGTGCCTTTATCTGGCATTAAAACGTCGATTTTATTTCCTTTAATAGCTCCACCAGTATCACCAGCGATTGCTACTCCGTAACCTTCAACCCATACTTTTGAACCTAATGGAATGACACTTGGGTCAACTGCAATAAGTTTCATATTTGGATTAGCTGTTAAGTTGTGACCTAAAGCTGATTTTACTTGGTCGCCTGCTTTATAACCATTTTCAAGTGGATCTGCTGTGTAAGCTGTTGCTACAACGCGTAACTCACGAGAAGATGATGGTGCACTTGTTTCAGTTTCTTTTGCAACAGGTTGTTGTGTAGCTGGTTTTTGAGCTTTAGCCGCTTCACGAGCTTTAGCTGCTTCTTGAGCTTTAGCTGCTTCACGAGCTTCAGCTGCTGCTTGAGCTTTAGCTGCTTCACGAGCTTTAGCTGCCTCTTGAGCTTTAGCCGCTGCTTGAGCTTCAGCTGCTGCTTGAGCTTTAGCTGCTTCACGAGCTTCAGCTGCTTCTTGAGCCTTAGCTTCTGCTTGAGCTTCAGCTGCTTCTTGAGCTTTAGCTTCTGCCTGAGCTTTAGCTGTCTCTTGAGCCTTAGCTGCTTCACGAGCTTTAGCTGCTGCTTGAGCTTCAGCTGCTTCGCGAGCTTTAGTTGCTTCCTCCGCTTTAGCTTTTGCTTGCGTTTCAGCTACTTCACGAGCTTTAGTTGTTGCCACGGCTTTAGCTGTGTCTTGAACTGTAGTTGTTTTTTCAGCTTTAACTATTGGTTGAACTTTAACTGGAGCTTTACCTGTTAAGTAAGGAACGTGAACGTAAGCTGTTTTTCCGTTATATTCAAATTGGATCCAACCATTTTCAACTTGGTGTGTTGTTTCGATTACGTCATCTTGTTTCAATTTCCCAAGAATCTCTGAGTCTGTGTTTGCACCAGCACGTACGTTTAATACGTTAGCTGTTACGTAGTAAGTGTCTTTTGTGTAGTCAGCGCTAATGAAAGCCTCCTTACCGCTATTCAATTTCACTTTTGACCATCCGTTTTCTGTATGTAAAACGTTAACTTTATATCCATCTAATAATTTTCCTACAACTTTTGATTCAGTAGTTGGGTTTTCTCGTACATTTAGTACATCAGTCGTTACGATTGTTTCTGCTTTAGCAGATGTTGTGAAAATCCCAAGACCAAAAACCGCTGCTGTTGCTATACCCATAAATTTTTTCATAATAGCCTCCATTGCATTTGTTTTCGTTGACCTCATTATAGCAACCATTATTTTCTTATTTGCGAAAAACATAAAATTACAAAGCTTTCGTAACGGGTCATTAATATTTTGTAATAATTCCAGTAATATCCTAAAAGCGCTTTCTTATAGTTTTTAGGGGAGGTTAGAGCATATGATGCATAAAAAAGGTAGTATTTCAATTTCTGATAGGTTAATAGTATTTCTATAGTATTACGTAATTATTTCGTAATCATTACAAAAATGGCGTATTTTGCTGTCGGAACAGAAAAGTAGTTATGTAAAAATAACTATTTTAGTTGTGGAGAAATAAAAATGAGGTGAAATTTAATAAAATATCGCTATAATTGTTACAAAATAAGTCGAGGGATGGAAAAAATTACGCCTTGATTTTCGACTTTCACATAGTATTTTTGCAATAATAGGATTCTATAATAGATTTAGTAGATTAAAATAATGAAAGATGTTTATAACGTGAAACATATATAATAGAAGAAACATGATTTAATAGATAAACAAAAACGTAGGAGTATATACTCCTACGTTTTTGTTTATTCATATCGTAAACATTCAATTGGATCCAGTTTTGCAGCTTTGTTAGCTGGTAGTAGACCGAATATAATACCGATTAACATGGAGATACCTACTGCAAGAAGTCCAAGTTCTTTTGAGACAACGAGTGGCCATCCAGCAAAGATGGAGACGATCCAAGCGAAGAAGATACCGAGCATGAAACCGATGAAACCACCGAGTCCTGTTAAAATACAAGATTCAATTAAGAATTGTGTTAATACTTTACCACGCGTTGCACCAAGAGCTTTACGAATACCGATCTCACGTGTACGCTCTGTTACAGATACAAGCATAATGTTCATTACACCGATACCACCAACAAGTAAGGAGATAGCGGCAATACCACCGAATACCATTTTCATCATACCGATTGATTCATCTAATTGCTTCGTAAATTCACCTAAGTCTTGTGCTTCGAATTTGTGCTCAAATTTAGGAGCTTTCATTTCGTTTAAAACAGAAACGGCTTGTTTTTCTACACTTTTACGTTCGGCCGGAGAGGTCATTGTTAATCTTACAGAGTCATACTCAGTTACTCCTGAAATGACAGGCGCGTTTTCAAGTGATGTATAACCCTCAGGCATAGGCATTCCAAAGTCATTTTTCGTTTCGTATACACCGACTATTTTATACGGCTTTCCTTTTATATCTGCGTATTGATTTGATTCCCAACCACTAAATAATTTGTTGAAAGCTTCTTCATTTAATATAACAGCAGGGATTGCTTGGTTTAGCTCACTGTCGTTTAATTCACGACCGTGAACTAATTTTATCTTCGAATCTGTCATAAAGGCGCCTGTTCCGCCTTTTAAATCAAGATTTACATCTTTTGAACCAGCAGATGCTTTTACTTTCATACTTACATCTGGATATACATCTTTAACGCCTGGTACAGTTTGCAGTCGGTTTAGCATATCAGCTGTAATTTTGGCATTATCTGTTCCATAGTCAGGATTGTTGTAGTAAATCGTTACTTCGTTATCTTTCCCTTGGCCTAACTCTTTTTTAAACTTTGCGTTTGTACCATCACCCATTGAAATGATAGTAATAATGGCACTAATACCGATAATAATACCTAACATCGTTAAAATAGAACGCATTTTATGAGCAAAGATAGAGGAAAGGGCCATGCGTATATTTTCACTCGTGTTCAAAATTAACCTCTCCAATCTTGGACGATATTTCCGTCACGAATTACAATTTGACGTGCTGCTGCTTCCCCAATTTCACGATCATGGGTAATCATAATGATTGTTGAGCCTTGTTTATTTAATTCGTAAAAGAGGTCCATAATTTGTGTACTTGTTTTCGTATCAAGTGCCCCCGTTGGTTCATCGGCTAAGATAAACTTCGGGTTATTTACGATTGCACGTGCAACAGCGACACGCTGTTTTTGTCCACCTGATAATTCGTTCGGTAAGTGAGTAGCACGATCAGCTAAACCTACTTTTGTTAAAGCAGCTAATGAGCGCTCACGTCTTTCCTTTTTATCAACTCCAGCGTAAATAAGAGGTAGCTCTACATTTTGAAGTGCTGTAAGTCTTGGTAATAACATGAAGTTTTGGAATACGAATCCGATTTCTTTATTACGTACGTGTGCAAGTTCTGTTTCAGACATGTTTGAAATGTTTTGACCAGCTAGTTCGTACGTACCTGTCGTCGGTTTATCTAAACAACCAATAATGTTCATTAATGTTGATTTACCAGAACCAGAAGGTCCCATAATCGAAGTGAATTCTCCTTGGTTCAGTGTTACGTCAATTCCGTGTAATATTTGAACGGACTCTGCACCATTTTGGAAGGATTTCGTGATGCCTTTTAAGTTAATCACTGGGCGACAACCTCCATACCATCTTTTAAGTCTTTTTCAGGTTTAGAAATAATTTCCTCTCCTTTTTTCACTCCAGAAACTTTTGCTTCGCTATCAGTCTCGAATTCAACAGTAACTGCTTGTTCTTTCGCTTTACCGTCTTTTACAACAAACACAACATTTTTATCACCTTTTTTCACGATGCTGCTTTTCGGAACAATTGTACCAGTTGCTTCGCCAGATTTACTTGTTACGTAAACGTGGAAGCCGTTTTGTAATTCTTCACTATTATCTAACGTGACAGTGAATTGATAGTTAGAAACTGTTTTGTTTTCGTCCATACTCTTTAATGGAGTAGAACCGATTTCTGTTACTTTTCCTGTCCAAGTCTTACCAGCAACGGTTTTTGATGAAACAGTAACTTCTTGCCCAACTTTCATACTAGCAAGCTCATATTCAGAAAGTTGACCTTTTACTTTAAATGGACCAGCATGACGAAGTGTAATACCGCTCATACCTGTTTTTTCATCAGCGATTTTTACGATATCATCAATTACGCCATCAGCAGGACTCGTTACAGAAAGTGTGTTTACTTTCTCTTTTGCTGCTTTAATCATTTCATCAGCTTTTTCAACTTCAAACTTTTTCATTTCAAGCTGTGATTCTAATTGTTGTACCTCGATTTCTGATGCTTTTAATGCTTCAGCAGGAAGGCCTGCATTTTTATCTTTTTGTAATTTTTGTTTCGCAGCATCAATTTGTTTTTGGAACAATGTTACTTCTTTTTGTGCGATTTTCTTTTGCATTTCTGCTTCTGTTACACCTTGTTTCGCAGTAGGGTCATTGTATTTAAAAAGGAGTTGCCCTTTTTTTACTTCATCACCTTTTTTTACAGCTAATTCATACGTTCCTTTTGTTGGATCAAATGAAATTGTTTCGATGCCGTTTGGAATGACTTCACCGCCAAATTTTTGTGCGTTTTCAATTTTTTTTTCTGTTACTTTATATCCGCTATATGCCATTGCTACTTCTGAACCGCCGCCAGCAAATGCAAAGTATGATCCAGCTGCAATTCCGATTGCTACTACACTAGTAATTAACACTTTATTTTTCTTCTTCATCTATTTATCACCTTTTCGTTCGTTTTAGTATCTACATTAAGTATAGAAGAGGGAAAGAATCTGACAAATCGTTTTAGCTTACAATAACCTTACAGTTTTGTAAGGTATGAATATGTAAATGTAAGGTAGAGCTTGTCCCAGTGTAAGCAAATGAATTGACGAGTGTTTTTTTTCTTACAATAATATTGTATGAAGGAGAGGAGGAAGGAAGATGGAAGCTTATTTTAGTGCGCATCCATTAAAACCGTTTATTCCCTACTCAAGGCAACATGCCATTATATTATTTATTCTGTTGGTGGGAATCGTTTTTTTATATCAATACCAAGATGTATTACGTCAAAATGAGTGGAATATAACGGTTCGATATGCGATTGCATTTCTATTTATAGGGAGTGAAATTGGACTTCATATGTGGGAGTGGAAAGCAGGGATTTTTGAGCTAGCCACTTCATTACCGTTTGAGTTATGTACGATTAGTTTGTTGTTAGCTTCAATTATGATCATAACGAAAAGTTACCGTATATATGAGATTGTATTTTTTACAGGAATTATTGGTGCATCACAAGCCATTTTAACGCCAAACTTGCAGTATGCTTTTCCGCATTTTCGGTTCATTGAATATTTTATCGCGCATATATTGCTCATTTGGGCGCCACTCTTTATGACTTGGGTGGAAGGATATCGTCCGACAGTACAATCTATTAAACGCACAATGATATTTTTAAACATATTGATTCCGATTGTTTCGTTTGTAAATTACAAAACAGGTGGTAATTATATGTTTTTAGCTCATAAGCCAGAAACAGCTTCATTACTTGATATGTTAGGACCACATCCTTACTATATTATTTCATTAGAACTCGCAGCGCTTATTGGATGTTTTATTTTGTATATGCCGTTTGCGAAAAGAGAAAAACAGTTACATAAAGAATCGTTAGGGTCATAACCTAGCGATTTTTTATATATTAAATATTTACAATTCAGAAAATTAAGAATAAAATTAAGGGGTAAATTATAGAGAGAGAAGGGCGAAAATGGTCAAAAAAGTATTTTTGAATGGGATGGAAGTGACGTTTCAATTTATTATTTCGATTTTGGGTATTATTTGTTTAGGGACATTGCCGAAACTATTTTATGGATTTGAGCTGCATGCATCACAGTACATAAAGAGTTTACAAGAAGTGTTTGTGAATTTAATGGACATCTCCAATTTTAAATATGTGGGAGATAAATTTTTATTTCCACAGTTGTTTGTCCATTATAAAGAAACAATTATTATATTTTTAGCTGCTTTTTTCATTTCATTATTTGTAGCATTTTGTATTGTTTATGTAATTATGAGTAGTTCACCGCGTATACAACATCGAATTAAATCATTTCTTATCTTCCTAGAATCCATTCCAGATATCCTTCTTATTTTAGTATCACAAATTTTAGTTGTATGGTTTTTTAAACAAACAGGTTTTTTACCTTTTCAAATTGCTTCAATTGGAGGCGAGTCGATTAGGGGGTTGCCAATATTGTGTTTGAGCATCCCGACTACGATTATGTTTGTAAAAATGATCGTGCTTCGTTTTGAAAATGAACTAGAAAAAGATTATGTACTATTTGCTAAGGCGAAAGGGCTGGGGCGCTTTCATATTTTAAATCGCCATATTTTACGAAATGTGTTGCTTAGTACATTATTCTTTGCGAAAACGAATATCTTTTTTATGTTATCTAATTTATATATTATAGAATGGATTTTTAATACGGGTGGTATTTTTATGTTTTTGAAATCGTATTTCGGTATTAGAGTTGAGGTTTTCATTGTTAGTGTACTTCTTATATATATTCCGATTTTTATTTTATTTAAATTGTTTCATTATCTCATTCCGGCTGCGATGAAGGAGAGATTATAATATGTGGACGTATATAAAACGTGATAAAAGATTTTGGATAAGTATTGGGTTTCTTCTCCTATTAGTTCTTTTGAGCATCGGAAATACGTTATGGAATGATGGACATATTAGACAAGTTACATTGCAATATGATGCGGATGAAAATCCACAAGTGCCACCGTTTCCACCTTCATTACAATTTTTACTCGGGACAGACCGGAAAGGGTATGACCTGTTACATTTAGTCATTGAGGGCGCGAAGTGGACGATTGGTATATCTATTTTAATTGCGGCACTTAGAATGGTAATAGGTGTGTTTTTCGGTGTCGTACTCGGAACGTATATAAAAAGAGAATTTTCAAAAATTGAGGCTTTCTTTGATAGTTTTACAGTTATTCCGACAGTTATGATTGCGTATTTTTTTCTTCAATCTGCAAATACATTTGGAAGCGGAGAGGAGACAACAACCTTTTTTGAAAGGGCTTCGTTTCAAGTGGTATTACTTGTACTGCTTGTAATGCCAGTTATTGCACTGTATGTTGCGAAGGAAGTTCGTAAATTGCGAACGGAAGAATTTGTTGATGCCGCACGCATATTAGGTGGATCGAGAAGACATATTGTTATAAAACATCTTTTTCCGCACCTCTATATGACGTTTATACTCGTATTTCTTCAGCAGTTTACGCAGACTCTTACTATTTTACTGCACTTAGGATTACTTGAAGTGTTCTTTGGTGGGACTGTAATGTTTGGTGGACAAATAAAAGAGGTGGAATCTTATACGCATGAATGGTCAGGTTTAATTGGAGTATACTTTAGGTCATTAACAGTGAATCCGTGGATCCCTCTCGTTCCGATTACATTTTTTGGACTTACTATTTTTTCAGGAAATATGATTGTAAAAAGTATCGAAGAGGCGATGATGAAAGTAAGGTTGGGAGGAGAGCTAAAGAAGGGTGTTGTAGAAGAGGAACAATCTGTTGTGCAGTCGAAAGAAGAGTTATTTACTTTTAAGCATACGATGTGAAAATAAAAAGAAGCAAGCATGTATCTCATGCTTGCTTCTTTACTTTATTTTGTAGAAACTTCGCCTTCAGCTTCTGTTTGCGGAATAAAGTATCCGATTATACCACCAATTATTGCCGGAACGATCCAACCGATTCCTAAGTTATAAAAAGGAATCGTGTGTACGATATTAGCGATAAAACTTGGTATCATTCCCACATTATCAAGTGCATGAATACAACTAATAAGGAATGCTGCGATCATTGCCCCGATGTAGACAGAAGGTTTACGTTTCGTATATTTATCTATAAATGATACGAAAATTAAAATAATCGTAATTGGATATAAAATAATTAATACAGGTAATGTAATTTTGATTAATAAACTTAAACCTAAGTTTGAAATCACGAAGCTGAAAATACAAACGTATAGTACGAGCCTTTTGTAAGAAACATTTGTTAGTACTGTTGCGAAATAGTTGGAAAATGCACTTACAACACCGATTGCTGTCGTTAAACAAGCAAAGATAATGGCGATACTTAATAAAACATTACCGCTTGTCCCAAAGAAGTGGTACATAACAGTCGCTAATAGTTGACCACCGTTCTCGAATTGTCCTAAGTTGCCGTTTGAAGCCCCGATATAACCGAGTAAGAAGTACACAATTGTTAAAAATAGAGCTGCAATGCTTCCGCAAATAATTGTATATTTGGCGATAGATTTCTTCTCTTGTATACCGTTTTGGCGAATTGCATTTACAACAATTGTTGATAGTACGAGTGCACCGATTGCATCTAACGTTAAAAATCCTTCAAGAAATCCTTTGAAAAACGGAATTTCTTTATAGTCACCAACAGGTTCTGCAAACGTTCCTGGTGAAAGAATTGCTTTTGTTGCCATAATCGCAATAATTCCAAGTAAAATTGGTGTTAATATTTTTCCGATATGATCTACTAATTTTGATGGATTTAATGATAAGAAGTAGACGACTGTAAAGAAAATCGCACTAAAAACTAACATAGAGTACCATTGGTCTGGGAAAAGTGGTGCAATCCCAATTTCGTAAGATACAGATCCAGTTCGTGGAATAACAAATAGTGGGCCGATTGAAAGATAAATAATGATAGCAAATATTGCTGCGAATTTTGGGTGAACACGGCTTGCTAAAGTGTTAAAACTACCACCGGCAAGGGCAACAGCGACGATAGCTAGTAAAGATAAACCGACGTCTGTAATAATAAATCCTGTAATGGAAATCCACATATTTTCTCCGGAAGAAAGGCCAAGAAGGGGCGGGAAAATCATATTACCAGCACCGAAGAAAACTGCGAATAGTAATAAACTAATCGAAAGTATTTGCGCTGGTTTTAAAGTTGTACGCATATAAAGAAAATCCTCCTAATGAGTGTTTTTGTCGAAAATTCAAACAATTTGTCGAGTAACTGTTATTATTTTAAAGGTCTGATGACTAGAAAGCAATAGGGAATTTTGAAAAAATTAAAAAATAATGCATTAAATCGAATAAATATACTATTTATATGTTTAATAGGAAGGATTTAACTTATAGCGTAAAAAAACACATATCACTAGGATACGTGTTTTAAAAAAATATTTTTTTATCACGTTCTTCTTTTAAAATTTCAACCGCTTCTCGGAAACGTTGTGAATGGACGATTTCTCGTTCACGTAAGAAGCGTAGGCTGTCATTTATATCTGGATCATCTGATAAGTTAATAAGCCATTGATATGTTGCGCGTGCTTTTTCTTCAGCCGCAATATCCTCGTATAGGTCGGCAATTGGATCACCTTTAGCTTGTATATAGGTTGCAGTAAATGGAACACCGGCAGCGTTATGGTAGTGGAGTGCACTATCATGATCAGCGTAATGAGGGTCAAGACCAGCAGCTTTCATTTGTTCAGGAGTCGCATCTTTCGTCAGCTTATAAACCATTGTAGCAATCATTTCAAGGTGAGCAAATTCTTCTGTACCAATATCAGTAAGTAGGCCAATGACTTTGTCAGGAATTGTATAACGTTGATTTAAGTAACGGAGTGCAGCAGCTAATTCTCCATCTGCACCGCCGTATTGTTCAATTAATAATTTTGCAAGTGCGGGATTGCAAGTTCCTACTTTAACAGGGTATTGTAATTTTTTTTCATAAATCCACATAGTTTCTCTCCTTTATATTTGCCATGGCCAAGGACCTTTGCTCCATTCCCAAGGGGCATTAGAATAGCTGTTTCCAAACTGTTGGAGTGGCCCGTATTTTTCTTCCATCTTTTGTTTTAATACTCTTCGTTTATAGGAAAAGTCATTAAATTGATTAATCGCGGCAGTGTCATCTGGATGTGTATCTAAATAAAGAGTGAGTTCGACTAGTACAAAGTCTAGTTCTTGAAGCTCCAGTAACAGCTCATAATATTCTTCTGGTAGCGATTGAGTCACGTCAGTAGTCACCGCCCTTTTTTATAAGGATTTTCATAATAGTCATAAAAAACAGGCCATAAAGTCCCTTTTTGTAGCGCTTCTTTTGGCGTGAATTGTGGTAAGTTTGGCGGTTGAAAGCCTAAAAATAAATTAGGAGGAGTAGAGTAATATTTTTTTCCGATAGGAGGGCAAGGATCTTGAGGACTATGATAGGGCACGAATGATCTCATATATTTATTCACGAATAAACCTCCTTACATGTTCATTACTACGTATTGTATTCAGACATAATGAGCATTTATGACACATATAAAAAAGTAATAGGTACGGGGGGAATGAATGTGGAGACTGTGAAACAATTCATTGTATTGGAAGTGAAAAACTTAAAGGAAACGTTATATTTTTACGAAGGGATTTTAGGAATTAAACCTAGTTTAGAAAGACCACAATTAGATGTAACGGGGGTTTGGTATGATGCCGATTCAACGAGAATTAGTTTTGTTATGAATCGCATGTTAGGTGGGCAGGAAAAAAGTGTTACAGATTCATGTGAGGATTTAACATTTACGATTTCTGACATAGAGAAATTGAAAAAGAAGCTAGCGTTTTATGAAATTTTATATACAGAAAATGAATGCGCGAGGAGTATTGTAGTACAAGACCCAGATGGATATAAACTTCAAGTGGTAGAGAAGGATGAATAGACGGAGGGGATTTGGTGGAGAGAAATTATGAAGAAAGTGCGTTGTTTGAGCATCAATTTTGGCTAAAGGTACTTACTGATCATGCGCAGTTTTTACTTGATGCGTTAGCTCCAAAGGAAAAAGAAGATATAAAGAAAGCTACTTATTTTGTTGAAACATTTACGAATCTGTTAAATAAAGTTCGTAATGTGAATCTTGTGGCATTTTCCAAAGAGGCAGAACAAGCAGCTAAGGAGATCCGGACGTTTAAATTAAATATTATACAGAAACAGTTGGAAGGGAAAATTACAATTCATTTTACGCCGACTTTTATTAATCATATGGTAAACGAAGTGGAAGAGTATATAACAGTTTTAGAGTTTTTGAAGAAGGGGGAAATTCCACCTGTTTTTCATGAACTTCATTATCATCTCGTTTGGTTAACAGATGCAGCTGGTCATGCAGGCTCTATTTCTGGTGGGTTAGATCTTGTTGAAAAAAGATTAAAAGAGAAAAGTGAAGAATTCGAGAAGCACTTTGAACGGTTTTATTTGAAGGCAGTTGAAATGACGGGGTATTTAAGAACAGAGCTTCATCATTTTCCTGCATTAAAGAAGTTTACAAAAGATGTTTCACTTGAATTAAAATTATTTTCACATTTTTTACATGAAGTGGAAGAACTCGAGTTGTCGAATGAAGTATTAAGTGTATTATCAGCGAGAATGGCAGATCATATGGCAAGAGAGGAATGTTATTATTTATTAAAATTAGCTCAATCATCTGGACTTGAAATGCCGAAATGTAATCCGCTTTAAAGAAAAAGAGGTCAATTTTATTTGGCCTCTTTTTCTGTTTTATTGTCTCTTTTTATTTTTGCTTGTTCAATACTTGCTTGTAATGTCTCCATAATATTGATGATGTTTGGAGCAGGAGAGATTGTTTCCGTTTTTTCCTGTTGTTCAATTTTCTCTTCGATTAATTCGGTAAGGGCTTCTTTATACTCATCTGTATACATTTCTTGTTCAAAAGGATTTGTAAGGTGGTGAATTAAGTTGATTGCTGCGGTGAGTTCTTGTTTTTGGATAGGATAATTTTCATTACTTGGTAAGTTAGGTGTATTTGTTATATCGCGAATTTCATTAGGGTAGTGAATAGTTTGCAACATAAGTCCATCTTCAAAGTTACGGATAATAGCTAAATGTTGTTTTTTTCTAATGGAAATATGGATAAGACCAAGTTTATTTGTACGCTCAAGGGCTTCTTTTAATAATAGATATGATTTTTCGTGTCCTGGAGTAGGGCCTATAAAATAAGAACGATCATAGAGAACAGAATCAATTTCGTTATTTTGGATAAAAGATATAATACGAATAGATCGTGGTTCGTGAGCTTTTTGCAACGCAGATAATTCTTTTTCATCCATAATAATGTATTTATGGGGGGCGTATTCATAGGCTTTTACAATATCTTTATCATCGACTTCTTCATCCGCACAATCGGGAGCGAATTTTTTATATTTAATAGGTGTTAAGCATTCTTTATGGAGACTTAAAAATTTTATGTCGTTTTCTTCTACGGCGCTATATAGTTTAATTCCTATATTTAATAGTCCAAGTGAAAGTGCACCTTTCCATACGGTATGCAAATGAAATCTCTCCTTTCATTCAAAAATGATTATGTATATTATGAGATAGTAAGAAATTTCCTATACGTTTTTTGTTTTTTACAGAAGGGATTGGAATATAAAAGATATTGACAAGCCCTCTAAAATATTTTAATGTGATTGTATAAAATTGTGTATATAAAGGGGAGTAACTTATTACAGTAAAGTCGTCATTACAGGGAGAAACCCTCGGCTTTATTGGCAACGTTTCGTTGTTAGTGAGACCTTTACCAGCAATGGTAAAGGCCCCTTATTGTCTTTTTTAGGACCCTTACCATATTTGGTAGGGGCCTTTTTGTATACAAAGAGAGGAGAAATAAAAATGAAAAAACTTATTAGTAGATTAAGAGTTGTATTTCATGTTCGCCGATTTGTTCCATTCCTATTTGACTTTTTTACTTCAAAAGAGGTTTCAATAAAGAAGAAAATCTTATCCATTGCTTTTTTAGTTGGTTATGTAGCGATGCCGTTCGATTTAATTCCAGACTTCTTACCGTTCATCGGTATTTTAGATGATATTGGGATTGTGTTATTTATTTTGAACCGAATTGTAAAAATGGCGCCAGTTCAATTACAAGAAAAGCATAACGTAAATGTAGGATAGGAGTTAAAATATGGAGCAAATTATTTTAGATATAATTGAGTTTTTAAAGCAGTTTTCTTATTTTGGAGTTGTATTGGCTTTAACGTTTGAATTTATTCCCGCAGAAGTTGTTTTGCCTATGGTTGGATATTGGGTGTACGAGGGTGATATGAATTTTTGGCTAGCTGTATTAGCTGGAACGCTTGGCGGAACGACAGGACCGTTAACGTTATACGCACTCGGTTATTACGGTGGTCGTCCTCTATTAATAAAGTACGGGAAATACTTCTTTATTAAAGAAGAACAAATCCAAAAAGCAGATGATTTCTTTGAGAAATATGGACCAGTTGTAGCATTTGTTGGACGCTTTGTACCTGGCGTTCGAACGCTTATTTCTGTTCCATGTGGTATGGCGAAAATGAACATATGGAAATTTAGTATATATACATTTGTAGCAATGTTCCCGTTAACAACTTTATATGTCTATTTTGGAATGAAATTAGGTCCGCATTGGGAAAAAGCGGCGGATGTTGTGGGGCAATATATGCTACCGATATTACTAGTCGTCGTTATCGTTGTCGGTGGTATATTAACCTATAAATTTATGAAAAAAAGGAACAGCACGGAATCTATCTAGTCATTGATATTTGTATATTTTTTGAAAATAGATGAATAGTACAGGCAAAAGACTCTGAAGGACATACACATATAGGGAATATAAAAGAGAGAGGGGAAACAACTATGTCTTGTGAGTGCTCAGGGGCAGCATTAACTTGTTGTCCAGATAAAAATTATGTACAAGATAAAGTGTGTAGTCCGTGGTCTGCTACTGTAGTTGCAACAGCAATTGATAATGTTCTCTATACAAATAATATTAACCAAAACGTAGTGGGGACTGGTTTTGTTAAATATGATGTTGGACCAGGACCAATTACTGTAGAGGCGCTTGATTCTGCTGGTACTGTAATAGATACACAAACATTAAACCCAGGAACGAGTATCGGGTTTACGTATCGGCGTTTTGACATTATACAAGTTGTGTTACCTGCAACACCTGCTGGAACGTATCAGGGAGAATTTTGTATTACAACACGTTATCCACTTTCATAGCAGAATAGGAGAGGATTAAAATGGGAATGAGAAGTTCCAGTTTGTCTTGTTGTTCTAATAAAACGCTTGTACAAGATCAAGTATGTACAGACTGGTCTATTACAGGTGCTGGTACTCAAATTGTATATACAAATAATATCACGCAAGAAGTATATGGTTCAGGTTACGTGAAATATGATGTAGGTGCGGCTCCAATTACAGTTGATTTTTTAGTAGGTGCTACAGTAATTGATACAATTACCGTACAACCACAAAGTAGTGGTACTTTCACTGTACGATATTTTACGACTGTTCGAATTACTACAACAGGAACAACTGTTAATCAAGGTGAGTTTTGTATTACAGTACGTTATCCGATTTCATAAAAAAGCATACCGCAAATGGTATGCTTTTTTAATTGAGGAAGTAATAAGATTGGTATTTTATAAACAACATGTAAATTGGCAACAGTACTTGCCTTCTAAATATAGTGAAGGGTTATGTTGGATATTAGCAATATTAACTGACTGTAAGTCTTTTCCTGTGTACGATATTGTATTACCAGGAAACACAGTGAAAATATTGGTTACTGCTCCAACGATTTCAATGGTAATTGCTTCTGTGCTGCTAGTACTATTGTAAACCGAGACAGTGCCTGATATAGGCAGCATTCCATCACTTTGCCACAGTATCATCGATTGTGATTCATCTTTGGCGGAGGGAATGTTGTTATTCGTTATAAGGAAATTTCCTGCAAATTCATTTGTTACTCGCTCGCAATCTGGATCTGGAGGAGGGGGAGGTGGACAAGGATCTGGGCAAATGATAGACAAAGGAGCAAAACAGCCAATGTTTTTTTTATTCTTCAATACAACCCCCTCCTTTTTAAGTAGTCTTTTACTACTATTAAATGTGGAAGCATGGCCGATGTGTTAAGAATGGATAAAAAAAATAAAATCGTGATAGTTTCATAGGCTTATATCTCTTCATAGTTTTTATAGGAAAAAGTTAGTTATCTATTAGACAAAAAGTACTTGTTTTATGTAAATGTGGCATTTAATATAAAATTGACTGTATATTTACAAAATTTAAACAAAATAAATTTTTAGTTTAAATTAAGTTAATATATGTTCGATACAATAACCAATGTAATTAATTTATTATATGAGGGGGATTCATGTGGAAAGAACAGCTTTACGCAAAGTAAAAGGTCTTATTGGATTATTAATGGTTTTTGTATTAGCATTTGTATCATTTCCGTGGGGTACATCAGTTAAAGCGGAAGAGAAGAAGCAAGAAAAGGCACCGAGTGAGAAGAAGATCGTTTTTCCGGTTGTAAGTGATGTACATATTAAGAATAGTGGAACAGATGATACGTTTCGTTGGAAACGAGCAATCGAGCAACTAAATACACTTGCACCTAAACAAGATGCGTTTGTAATTGTGGGAGATTTTACTGATTCAGGATCACTGCAACAATATGATCGTTTCATGCAAGTGTATAATGAAAATGCAAATAAAGATGCTGTGCGAATGAATTCTCTTGGTAACCATGATTATTGGAACGGTTTATCTGTAGAGGGCGCACAGAAGCGTTTCTTAGAAAAAACAGGAATGGAATCGATTTACTATCACAAAGTGGTAAAAGGGTATCATTTCCTTGTCATGTCTCCGGAAGATGGGACAACTCATGGATATTATTCAGACAAGCAAATTAATTGGTTAAAAGAAGAAATGGCAAAGGCACAAAAAGATGATCCAGAAAAACCAATTTTCGTATTTTTACACCAACATATTAAAGATACAGTATACGGTAGCCAAGAGTGGGGAACAAAAGATAGTGCGAAAATTAACGAGGTGTTAAAAGAATATCCACAAGTTATTACGTTTTCAGGTCATTCACATTATCCGTTAGATGATCCGAGATCGATTCATCAAAAAGACTTTACATCAGTTGGTACATCTTCAGTAAGTTATATGGAAGTTGAAGGTGGTAAAGTACAAGGGACGATCCCGCCAGGAGCTAGTACATTAAGCCAAGGTTTATTAGTAGAAGTAGATGATGAAGAAGTAACGATCAATCGTCGTGATTTCCATACAAATTCTTGGACAGGTGAGCCTTGGAAAATTAAATTACCAGCAAAGAAAGAAACTTTTACACATGTAGAAGATCGTGATAAAGAAAAACCTTACTTTGCTAAGGATGCAAAGCTTTCGGTATCAAATGTAACAGAAAATGCGGCAACAGTAACATTCCCACAAGCGTTGGATAACCTTCTTGTTCACTCTTATCGTGTACAAGCTAGAGATAAGCAAACGGGCGAAATAAAGAATAAATTGTTAGCATTCTCAGAGTTTTATCGTGATCCAGTACCAAAAGATCTTACGTTTACGCTTGCAGGATTAGATGGTGGAAAAACATATATGCTTGAAGTAGTTGCAATCGATTCGTTCGGTAATGAAAGTGCGCAGCCGTTAACGGCAGAAGTTACTACGAAAAAAGATAATATTGATCCGAATGTAAAAGTGCCAAAGGCAGATGTTTTTGATGTGAATTTCTTAGATGGTACATTTAAAGATAACTCATCGTTTGGAACGAAGGGCGATGTGAAAGGAAATGTATCTGTTGCATACGATAAAGCTTTAAAAACAAATGTAATGAAATTGAATGGACAAGCTAATACATTTGGATACCTTCCGTTTTCAACAGCACAAAAAGAAAAAGTAGCAAATACGTTCACGCTAGAAACTGTATTTTCAATGAATGAAATTCGCGGACAAGGTATTTTGCAAAATACAGAGAGTGGCGGAATTGGTTTTGAATCTACAGGAAGTGGATATGTTGAATTATGGGCTCACATTGGCGGCAGTTATAAACGCGTTGGCGTTCAATTAGAAGCAAACAAAACATATCACTTAACAGGAACGTATAACGGAAGCGAAGTAGCTATTTATGTCGATGGTAAAAAAGTAAATAGCCAACCAGCTACAGGGAAAGTGTCTCATCCGAACGTACCATTTGCATTTGGAGCTGACCCTGATAGCAAAGGAAATGGTGGTATTCCGTTGAACGGACAAATTGCGCTTGCGAGATTATATAGTAAAGCGTTAAGTTCTTCAGAAGTATTAGCGGCGTACAATGAGTTTTCTAACCGTACAAAGTTAGAGCAAGTGAACGCGTTATATGAAGAGCTTGGAAAAGTAAAAGAAGTGTTAGCTGGTACGTATGAATTTGGTGATAAGCCAGGTCAATATTCAAAGGAAGCATTTCAAGAATTAGAGAAAAGCTATAATAATGCAAAGCAAGCATTTGAAAATGTAGGGAGTACGGGAGAGCAAATCGTTCAAACGTATAACGAATTAAAAACAGCTAATGTAACATTTGTACAATCTAAAGTAGTAGAACAACCGAAAACACCGAAAGAAAAATTACAAATCAATATTGAATCTGCAAAAGCAGTAGTGAAAAAAGCGCAAGATGCAAATGTAACGGACGGTTCAGTGAAAGCACTGAGTCAAAAAATTACAGTGGCCGAAGCTGTAGTGAAAGATGTAAAAGTAAAAGATACACAGGTAGAAACGATGAATCGTACATTAGAGTATACGATTTCACTTGTTGAAAAAAGCATAAACAAATAAGAGAGAAGAAAAGAAGCTTATCATGATAGGCTTCTTTTTTGTTATACTAAAAATAGCATAGAATGAAGGAGCGAATAATTTGGAAGAGAAAAAGCTAAAAAGAATTCTTGAATATGTATGGATCGCGGTTGTGCTCCTTGTAGGATATTATTTCTTAAAAGAAAAAAGTATATGGGTTCTATTTTTAATGACGTTTTTATTAGCGGGTTTAGGCACGTTATTTATTAATTTCTTCTTTGATAGTTTAAATGCATGGAAGAAGAAAAAGAAGGGAACGAAGTAAAGGAGGGAATATATGCAAAAGTGGAAGCTCATATATCAGGTGATTATTTTCCTATTACTTGTAGGTATTGGAATTGTGAAATACGCAACGCCAATAGGAAATTGGGCATCGTTTACAGCTTGCATCGGCATATTTTTCATTTTACAATCGTTAACGAAAAAATATAATAGTACAGAAAAATAGCTCGCCGCTAAAACGGCGAGCTATTTTGTTATGCTTTTTTCTTTTCATCATTCGTTTTTTCGGTAGCTAAGTGACTATGCTTTCTAGAGTAGAAGAAATAGAAGCATAAGCCGACTATAAGCCAAACGGCAAAGCTAATCCATGTCGTTTTAGACAAATTGATCATTAAATATAAGCAGCAAAGAATTGCGACAACTGGTAGTACAGGTACGAAAGGTGTGCGGAATCCGCGTTTTAAGTCAGGGTGTGTTTTTCGTAAAATAAGTACTGCGCAGCAAACGAATGTGAAGGCTGTTAATGTCCCGATGTTTACTAAATTCGCTAATACGTGCAGATCTAAAAGTCCTGCTAATAAAGCGGCAACAACACCAGTAATCCACGTGTTTAATAAAGGGATTTTCACTCTTTTATTTACACGTGCTAACGCTTTTGGAAGTAAACCGTCACGGCTCATCGCATACGAAACGCGAACTTGTCCATACATAACGACTAAGAGAACGGTTGTCATTCCAGTCATCGCTCCAACAGCGAGTAGTCCTGCAATTGTATCCTCGCCAACGAAATGTAAGGCAAATGCAACTGGATCAGAAACATCTAATTGTGTATAAGGAACCATACCTGTTAAAACGAAAGATACAATCATATATAAAACAGTACAAATAAGAAGGGAACCGATAATGCCGATTGGTAAATCGCGCTGTGGTTTTTTCGTTTCTTCCGCAGCGGTTGCGATTGCATCAAAGCCTAAGAAGGCAAAGAATACAGTAGCAGCTCCAGTAATAATACCGTCGTACCCGAATGGAATGAACGGCGTCCAATTTTCAGGCTTTACATATTTTGCGCCTGCTACGATAAAGGCGATAATAACAGCTAATTTAATAAGAACCATAATATTATTAATGCGTGCGCTTTCGCGTATACCAAAACTTAAAAGGCCAGTAATGATGAGTAAAATACAAACAGCTGGTAAATCAATGAGACCACCTTTTCCTACGCCAGGGGCCGAGGCGATTATGGCGGGCAGATGAACGTTAAACCCTTGTAGTAAAGATTGTAAATAACCAGACCAACCGACAGCTACTGCCGCGACGGCAAGTAAATATTCGAGCATTAAACACCATCCGACGATGAAGGCGACGACTTCACCGACTGTCATGTATGCGTAAGTATACACACTTCCTGAGACAGGAATAGAAGAAGCAAATTCGGCATAACAAAAGGCTACACAAGCACAAGTAAATGCAGCAATAAGAAATGATAGCATAATACCAGGACCAGAATGTTTCGCTGCAACAATACCTGTTAATACAAATATACCTGTCCCAATTACGGCGCCAATTCCTAAAAACGTTAAATCGAGTGCAGTTAATGTTCTATCTAGCTGCTTTGGTGATTCAGTACTAAGCGCTTTTTTTCGTAATAATGACTTCACTTTGGACTCTCCCCCCGTTTTTTCATTTCCATAACTGCGAATGTAGTATGAGCCCACTAGAAAAGAGTATGTAAGTAAATGGAGGTACAGTTATGGTGCATAGTTTTTTAAAATTGCTGGATTAATCTTAATATAATTCAGAATATTTTGTCAAATAAAAATATGACAAATAAAATGCAGATGAATAGGAGAAACTACTTGCAGGAATGGACGAGGGTTAACGCCCCACTGATCAAAGTTAAAGTAGGAGAAGATGTTATGTTATTTTATTTTGAACTTGTCGTCATTTTACTTTGTACGAAATTAGCTGGTGATATTAGCGTGAGGCTTGGCCAGCCTTCTGTACTTGGTAAATTAATTATCGGTATTATTATCGGTCCAGCTGTACTTGGTATTATAAATAGTTCTGAATTAATCGATGAATTGAGTGAGATTGGTGTTTTACTACTTATGTTTATGGCTGGACTTGAAACAGATTTAGAAGAGTTAAATCGGAATTTGAAATCGTCATTTGCAGTAGCAGCTGGTGGAATTATTTTTCCTTTCATCGGTGGTTATGTAACAGGATTGCTGTTTGGATTAATACAATCTCATGCCATTTTTTTAGGATTATTACTTTGCGCAACGTCAGTTAGTATTACAGTGCAAACGCTAAGAGATTTAGGGAAAATGAATACGAGAGAAAGTACAACGATTTTAGGTGCTGCCGTATTTGATGACGTCATCGTCGTTATTTTATTAGCGTTTGTTATGAGCTTTTTAGGAACGCAAGATGTGAATATAACACTTGTTATCGTAAAGAAAATTATCTTCTTTGTTAGCATTGTTTTTATTGCATGGAAAGTTGTTCCTTGGATTATGAAAATGCTCGTGCCGCTTCGTGTAACAGAAGCGTTAATTAGCGCGGCTCTTATTATTTGCTTCTCTTTTTCTTATTACAGTGAAATGATGGGAATTGCAGGCATTATTGGAGCATTTGCAGCCGGAATTGCCATTTCTCAAACAGAGTATAAGCACGAAGTAGAACATAAAATTGAACCGATTGCGTATGCAATATTTGTACCGGTGTTCTTCGTAAGTATCGGAATGGAAATTACATTTCAAGGTATCGGAAGCCAACTTTGGTTCATTATCATCATGACGCTTATTGCGATTTTCACAAAGTTAATTGGATCCGGTTTAGGAGCAAGACTAACAGGATTCAATCTTCAATCTTCTATTAGTATTGGTGCGGGAATGGTATCGCGCGGAGAAGTAGCACTTATCATCGCAGCGAATGGACTTACGGCGAATTTATTAGCGAAAGAAAATTTCACAGCGATTGTTATTGTTGTTATATTGACAACGATTATTACCCCGCCGCTTTTGAAGAAGTATTTTGTATAGAGAGGAAGAGCTTATCTGATGTGGGTAAGCTCTTTTTTATTGGAACAAGC
The DNA here is from genome assembly GCF_027715825.1 of Bacillus cereus group sp. Bc061. Classification (NCBI taxonomy): domain Bacteria; kingdom Bacillati; phylum Bacillota; class Bacilli; order Caryophanales; family Bacillaceae; genus Bacillus; species Bacillus cereus group sp. Bc061. Next base: position 53,141 of record NZ_JAQFTZ010000011.1, on the reverse strand, counting down.
AATAGTCATGTGGCATGAAAGGTTTGTAATTATGGTAAAATCTATGTATGTGATATGACAAGGAGAGGAAAGTGTGAAGATTACGAAGGAGAAGGTTATCGGTGTAATCGTACTTATTGCAGTATGTACACCGTTTACTGCATGGAAAGAATCAAAAGTGAAAGATTTTCCGGTTTCTATTTTCTCGGAAGAAGCAGATGGTGAGTACGATCAGAAGCTGAAATATACTGCTTTTTTACCTGATGTTGCGATTTGGATGAACGGTTGGGAAAAGAAGTGGACAGAAGGGGAAAGAACTGTTTATCAAAAAGGGAATCGCATTGTAAATGTGTTTCATCCTCCTGGCGATGATGGTTTTTACCTTCTTGAAGCAAGAGAAAATAAGTGAACGCAACCGTAAGAAGTGGAGGTTAAATAGTGAAAGCTTCAACATTACTATTTAAAATTGAAAGTAATATGGATCAATTTTCACCAGCTGAAAAAAAGGTTGCCATGTACATAATGGAGAATGCAGAGATTGTTCCGAACTTAACGACGAAAGAAGTGTCAACGAATGCAGGTGCAAGTGAAGCGAGTGTTGTTCGTTTTTGTAAGTCGATTGGGATTGGGAGCTTTAAAGCATTTAAAATCGCGCTCGTTCGTGAATTAACGATTGCTGATTATAATATTAATGATTTTTCAGTGATGAATACGGAAGATGGCCCGTACGACTTGTTTAATAAAGTTACGTATGTGAATAAAGCTGCAATTGAGGCGAGCGTTACGGCTATTGATAAGAAGGAGCTTGAGAAAGCAGCGGATCGTATTGTAAATGCGGATAAAATTATATTTTACGGAGTAGGTGGATCAGCAACTCCAGCAATGGACGGGGCTTATAAATTTACAAGACTCGGATTTACTGCAATGATGCTATCTGATTTTCATATGATGTTGCCGCTTGTGACGAATTTAAAAGAAGGCGATATATTTGTGGCGATTTCAACATCTGGTCGTACGAAAGATGTACTTGAAATGGCGCAATATGCGAAGAGACAGGGTGCAACAGTTATTGCGATTACAAAGCTTGATCAATCATCACCGTTATATAAAGAGGCGGATATTCGTCTTTGTATGCCAGATGTAGAACAAGATCATCGCATTGCAAGTATTGCTTCAAGAATGACGCAATTGAACATGATAGATGCTCTATATGTGATTACCTTTAATCGCATTGGTAATAAAGTGCTAGATCAATTTATGGAAACAAGAGAAGAAGCTTTGCGATTACGGAAGCTGAAATGAGAAGATGGGGAAACCCATCTTTTTTGCATACGGACGGACATAAATTCGTCATGAAAAGAAATTAAATTTCATAAAATAATAAAGTGATATTGATTTTAAATTTCTTAAAGTTATAATGAAAGTATGAAATTAAATTTCAAAGTAGGTGGGAATATGTTAGAAAATTTATCGACAGAACATCGCAATGAGAAGACGATGAATTTAGATGAGATGAGCATAAAAGAAGTTTTGCAAAGTATGAATGAAGAAGATCGAACTGTTGCATTAGCAGTTGAAAATGAAATAGAACAAATTGAAAAGGTTGTAGGGGCTGTTATTCAATCTTTCGAAGAAGAGGGCCGATTAATTTACATTGGGGCTGGTACGAGTGGCCGTTTAGGTATTTTGGACGCAGTGGAATGTCCGCCGACATTTGGCACAGACGATAAAATGGTGCAAGGATTTATAGCAGGTGGATTGAAAGCGTTTACTAAAGCGGTAGAAGGTGCAGAAGATCGCGAAGAATTAGCAGAAGAAGATTTGAAAAGTATTGGATTAAATGAGAAAGATACAGTGATTGGAATTGCAGCAAGTGGTCGAACTCCTTATGTTATTGGTGGCTTGAAGTACGCGAATAGCGTAGGAGCGAGTACAGCTAGTATCTCCTGTAATAAAAATGCTGAAATAAGTAAATATGCAAAACTAAACGTGGAAGTAGAAACAGGCGCAGAAATTTTAACAGGATCAACGCGTTTGAAAGCTGGTACAGCGCAAAAACTAGTGCTCAATATGATTTCAACAGCATCTATGATTGGTGTAGGGAAAGTATATAAAAACTTGATGGTAGATGTTCAATCTACAAATGAAAAGTTAATAGAACGATCAAAACGAATTATTGTGGAAGCAACAGGTGTTAGTTATGAAGTAGCGGCAGAGCATTATGAAAAAGCAGAACGTAACGTGAAAGCTGCGATTGTTATGGTGTTATTGCAGTGTGAGTATGGGGAAGCACTGGAGAAACTAAAAGAAGCGAAAGGGTTTGTGAAGAAGGCACTATAAAATAATAGGGAGGGGGATTCTATTATGAAGAAAGAAGAGAGAATGGCCAGAGAAATTTCAGAGCAACTTGGGGGAGTAAAAAATATTCGTGGCATTGCTCATTGTATGACGAGACTACGATTAACGCTTCATGATGAAAGTAAAGTGAACATGGACCTTTTGAAAAAGGTTGAAGGGGTTATGGGCGTTATTGAAGATGAGACGCTTCAAGTTGTCGTTGGTCCGGGAACGGTAAATAAAGTAGCAGCAGAGATGGAAGGTTTAACGGGACTGCGAATTGGTGAGGTGGCAGATCATCACCTTGAAGATCTTGGGCAAGAGATGAAGTCAGAAATTAAGAAGAAAAATAATACACCGGTGAAAAACTTTTTAAGAAAAATAGGAAGTATTTTCATTCCGTTAATTCCGGGTCTTGTTGCGTCAGGTATTATAAACGGGGTTGCTAACTTTGCGAAAAACGCAGGTGCTGATCCGAATGCAACATGGCTACAAATGTTACTACTTATTGGCGGCGGTATCTTTACATTCTTAGGCATTTTAGTCGGTTGGAATACAGCGAAAGAGTTTGGCGGGACACCAGTTCTTGGGGCAATTGCTGGTATTTTAATTTTCAATCCGGCGATGGCGAACGTAAAGTTATTTGGTGAAGCGCTCGTACCCGGACGGGGCGGATTGTTTGCAGTTATTTTTGCAGCGTGGCTTATGGTTGTAGTGGAAAGACAAGTTCGAAAAGCTGTACCAAATGCAGTTGATATTATTGTAACGCCGCTTATTACTGTGTTAGTCGTAAGTATCGTAACGATGTTAGCAATTCAGCCGGTAGCAGGTTTCTTATCTGAAGGAATTACGAGCGGAATTAATGGTATTTTAAGTATTGGCGGAGCGTTTGCTGGGGCAGTACTTGCTGGAACATTTTTACCGCTCGTTATGGTCGGATTACATCACGGTTTAACACCGATTCACATGGAGTTTATTAATCAAACGCACGTAACGCCTTTATTACCGGTACTTGCAATGGCTGGCGCTGGGCAAGTAGGAGCAGCAATTGCTATTTTTGTAAAAACAAAAAACAAACGACTGCGTAACGTAATTAAAGGGGCATTACCAGTTGGATTTTTAGGAATTGGTGAACCGTTATTATACGGGGTTACATTACCACTGGGAAAACCGTTTCTTACAGCTTGTTTAGGAGCAGCAGTTGGCGGTGCATTCCAAGCAGTTATGAAAACAGCTGCACTTGGAATTGGTGTATCAGGATTATCGTTAATTCCGTTAATTGCTGATAATAAATATTTATTATATTTCCTTGGATTAGTAGTGGCATATACGTTCGGATTCATCTTTACGTACTTCTTCGGATTTAAAGAAGAAATGGCAGAAAACATATAGAGAAAGGGATTCCTTTCTCTTTTTCTATTTATAGAAAGGGAGATTCATATGATTGGAGTTTCAATTTACCTTGCAAAAGAACGAGTAAAAAAGCAAGAAGAGTGGCTAAAAGTAGCGAAGGAAAACGGGTTTTCATCTATTTTTACATCATTGCACATTCCTGAAGATGACCCTGGTACGTATAAAGAGCTAATTCAAATACTTGGGAAACAAGCTCTTGAAAATGACATGGAATTAATGGTCGATGTTTCTCCAAAATCGTTATACCATTTAGGGATGACGTATGAAAATGTGGAGGATCTACTGGACTGGGGCATTACAGGCTTAAGAATGGACTACGGCATTGCGCCAAAAGACATCGCACGCGTATCTCACAAGATGAAAGTAGCTTTAAATGCGAGCACGATTACAGATTCATTTTGGAAAGAGTTAATCATAGAAAATATAAAGGTAGAGAATGTAGAAGCGTGGCATAATTTTTACCCGCGCCCAGAAACAGGACTAGCAAAGTCCTTTTTACAAAAACAAAACGAATATTTACATGCGTGCGGAATAAAAACAATGGCATTTATTCCGGGAGATGGGGAAAAACGGGGCCCGTTATATGAAGGCTTACCAACGCTAGAAAAGCACCGCAATATGCGCCCACTTGAAGCGTACTTAGAACTTGTACAACATTGTGGTGTCGATAAGGTGTTAATCGGGGATATAAGCGGAAGTGTAGAAAGTGTACAAGAGATAGCGAGTGCGAGTAGAGGGATTATTCCATTGCGTTACAAATCATTTATAACTGATAATGAAGTATTAAAAGTGGTGGAGCAAGTGCATACAAATAGGCTGGATCCAGCCCGTGATGTCATTCGGTCTGTAGAATCACGAGAAGAAAATAAAGTGATTTTACAGCCAATGAATGCAATTGTAAGAAAGAAAGGCAGCATTACAATTGATAATGAATTGTACGGTAGATATGCAGGAGAGATGCAAGTTGCTATACATGATTTGCCTGTAGATGAGAAAGTGAACGTTGTTGGCATGGTTGTAGAAGAGGATATTTCTTTATTGCCGTATGTTGGCGCTGGAAAAATGTTTCAACTTTTTTATGCGATAGAGTAAAAGCTTGAATTAACGCTACTTTGTAGGAAAACATTATCCGTAAAAGGGATAATGTTTTTTGTTTTCTTTAAAAAAGTATTTGACGAATGAAATGAAATACCGTATTGTTTTGACTTGTAAATAAAAGTTCACCATAACAAAACAAAAAGGAGAGAAAAAAATGAATCAATATATTGGGAATTTAATTATTCGTATCGTGTTAGGAGTAACGTTCTTTGCACATGGTTTAGCGAAGTTTCAATCAGGTATCGATAACGTAGCAGGCTGGTTTACAAGCATTGGCTTACCGGGTGGTCTAGCGTATGGCGTAGCAACAGTTGAATTAGTTGGTGGTATATTATTAATTATCGGTTTAGGCGTAAAGTATGTAGGATTGTTATTCGCTCTTATTTTAGCTGGAGCTATCGTAAAGGTAAATGGAGCAGCAGGTTTATTAGGAGATGGAAAGAATCCAGGATATGAATTAGACCTTGCATTATTATCAATGGGTGCGTATTTATTCGTTGTAAAAGCAGAAGGATATGTAGACCGTTTCATAAAAGAGAAAGTAATGAAAACGAAGTAGATTTTATTTATAAATTGTTGACTTGAATAACGATTGTAACTATAATGATTACAACTTATAGATTAAGAATAAAACAATTTAATATTTTTTTACACAAGATGTAACTGCATGTGTTACATCTTGTGTAAAAATAAATAAAACGGGAGGAAGTAACATGTCTAAATCAAATTTAGAAATTATTCGAAGTACATATGAAGGATCAGCTTCTTCGAATGCGAAACATTTAGCAGAAGCCCTCTCTGAAAAAGTAGAATGGACAGAGGCAGAAGGATTCCCGTACGGGGGAACTTATATCGGTGTAGAAGCTATAATGGAAAATGTATTTAGCCGATTAGGATCAGAATGGGATGATTATAAAGCAAGTGTAAATACGTATCATGAAGTAAGTGAAAAAGATGTAATTATTGCTGAAGGTATGTATTCAGGAGTTTATAAAGAAACGGGAAAATCATTTGAAGCAGAATTTGTTCATGTATGGCAACTTGAAAATGGAAAAATCATAAAATTCAAGCAATGTGTGGATAGTTATATTGTGCGAGAAGCGCTTAAGGTTTAAAATAAAATAAGGAAACAAATGGAATCGACTGTGTGCAGGCGATTCCATTTGTTTATGTGATTATTAGGGGAATGGGGAATACATAATATGAAAAAATGGATTATAGGGACAATTACAGTGATCGTAATTGCGATAGGAGCTGTATTCGGTGTTACTAAAGGTATTAATTATATAGAAGAAGAGGAGAAGAGTCTTAAAGCGCAAAAAGTAATGGGACAACAAGGAAAGAAAGCAGAGGAAGAGAAGCAACAAGTTAGTGAAGCTGAAATTATTTCTACAATGCATAGGATGGTACATCAAAAAGTGAAATCCTCTGAAAAATGGGGATTTATTGAAATGACAAATAAGGAAATTCGTGGTGCGAAGAACGCAGTAGAAAGCGGTACGAATTTTAAATATAAGTCAGAGTTACTTTCTACTTTGGAGCGCTGGGAGAAAGGGGATTTTTCACAAACGGTTGAGGAGCATAACTTTTTGTGGGAAATTCAAGGTGGTGATACTGGAAAGGCGACAGAACGTTTATCGCCAGAAGAAGAAAAGCAGTATGTGAAAGAAATGAAACGTAAATAAAAACATCGCCACTTCGCTGGCGATGTTTTTGGATTAAGAATGTTTTCGTATTAAAGCTCTAGTTGGCTGAACGGCAACTGTTTTGAAATGAGAAAATAAATAACATCCTGTCACAACGATCATTGTCCCTAAAATTTGAATCCACGTTAATTCTTCTCCGAGGAAAAGGAATGCTAAAATAGCTGTGAAAATGGGATTGAAGTTTAGAAAAATGCCGGATGTAGTTGCTCCTAATTTTTGTACGCCAACATTCCAAAATACCATACAAAGAACTGTGGAAATGAGTCCAGTATATAAAAGTGATGTTATAAAAGAAGTGTTGATATTTGTAACAGTGAAGCTTCCTATGTTAAATGGTAGTAATAAAATAACGCCGAAAATACCAGAGTAAAGCGTCGCCATAAGCGGTGTCGTTGTTTTTGTTGCCCATTTACTACAAACAGAATAGATTCCCCAAATGCAAACAGCCGCAATCATCCATAAATCGCCGCTATTAAAATGTAATGAAAATAAAAGTGCAAAGTTACCTTTTAATAGGACGAGGATAACCCCGAAGAATGAAAGAATCATAGATAAAATTTGAAGTGTATTTACTTTTTCTTTTAGAAATAAGACAGAAAATAGTGCAATAGAAATCGCGTTTAATGTAGAAATAAGCCCTACATTTGTTGCGGATGTTTTTTCTAATGCTAAAAATTGAAAGATGTTAAAAAGAGCAACCCCTGAAATTCCCATCAATATTAACGGAAGTATCGCAGCGCGTGGTGGAATGATTTTCTTTTCTTTAAACCATACCATTGGTAATAAACAAACAATCGCAATCATCCATCTTAAACTTGTAAGTGTCATTGGAGATGCGTGATCAACAAGTGATTTTCCAACGACAAAGTTTCCTCCCCATAATAAGCTCGTTAGTAATAGTAAAAAGACATAAAAATAAGGCATATTAAAATCCCCTTTGTTGTAATCAATGTGAATTGTAAATAATTTTAGCATTTTTCTTTATTGTGTAATATATTCTTTTGTATAATGGATAAAAATCGATAAAATGTTTTGTTATGAATAATATTTAAAGAAGGATGTTCAGTTTTATATAAGTTATAAGGTGTTTTTTCGAATAATCATCGGTAAGAAATAAGGGGGAATTATAATGGAGTCGTCTGTTATTAAAGTGTTGGATGATTTAGATGTCCAAATTTTAGATATATTACAGAAGGAGTCACAAGTAAGTAATGCAGAGCTTGCGCGACGTGTTAATTTATCACCAGCTGCGATGCATGCGAGAATAAAAAGATTAGATGGAGAAGGATTCATTGATAAGCAAGTAGCCATTTTAAACCAAGAAAAGCTTGGTTTTGATTTGTTATGCTTCATTTTTATGAGTACGAATATTCATCAATCGGATAAACTTGAAGTGTTGGAAAAAGAATTAGAAGCGATGCCTGAAGTGTTAGAATGTCACTGCTTAACAGGAGAATATGATTATTTATTAAAGGTCGCAAATCGTGATCGTAAAGAATTAGAGCAGTTTATTAGAAAGCTGAATAAGCTTGGTATTACAAAGATACAGACGAGTTTAGCACTTCGTGAAATTAAATATTCGACGGTATTACCGATACGAAATGAGGAACCGAGCATCGATTAGATTGCTTGGTTTTTTGTTTGTATAAAGTGATTGACGAGAAGAAAAGAGAGATGTATTATTATATAAAATTATGTATTAAAATTCATTTCGAGTTATAAATATTAATATCGGGGGCAAGGGGATAGCATATGAAAATCTGTAATGCGGTTACGAGTGATGTGAAAGAAATTTATAGTCTCATTGAAGTTTATGCAAAAGAGGGAGTGGTTTTACCGCGTTCTCTTTTGTCTCTCTATCAATATTTACAATGTTTATATGTTATGAAAGAAGAGGGAGAAATCGTTGGAGTTGCTGGTTTACATGTGTTAGGAGAGGATCTTGCAGAAGTACGATCTTTAGTCGTTTCGCATACATATGCAGGAAAAGGGATCGGACGTATGTTAGTAAACCATGTAATAAATGAGGCGGCGAAAATAAAAGTGAGTAGAGTTATTTCTTTAACATATGAAACGGAATTTTTTCAAAAGTGCGGGTTTGTTTTTGTGAATAGAGAGGCGTTACCAGAGAAGGTATGGATTGATTGTAGACATTGTCCAAAGGTTGATTATTGTGATGAGGTGGCGATGATTCGGTATGTTGGGTGAAATAAATGTAAAGAAGAGCAGCTAGCAAAAGCTAACTGCTCTATTTAAGGGATCTCTCCAAGGGGGAGTGGAGAAAATATTATGTTACTAGCAGTATTGACAGATTATTAGGAAATATACAAATCAGATGAAAGAAATTTTAAATAAACTTTCGGCATTGACAGTTTTTAAAATATTCATGTACAATATATATGAATGACATTCAGTCATTTCTTCTTTGGAAGGATGTAGTTAGTTTGAAAACGGAATAAATATAAATGGTAAATGAGGATGATAGTTGTTTTTATATAGTATTGATGAAAGAGTATATTTTTTTAAAATAAAAATGACTGATAGTCAGTCATGAGAGGTGAGAGGTATGAAGAATAGAGCTTGGTTATATGTCATATTAACATGTATCTTTGAAATTTTTTGGGTATTTGGTTTTAATACGGCCGATACTTGGTGGCATTGGATTATTATTTTAGGCGTTATCGCTGTTGATTTTCACTTTCTTTCTAAAGCGTGTGAGCATCTTGCAACAGGGACTGTATATGCTGTTTTCGCCGGAGCTGGTACGGTAGGTACTTTCTTAATGGATGTATTCCTTTTCGGCGGGAGTTTCAGTGTAGGAAAATTATTCTTTATCGTGATGGTTGTAGCTGGCGTTATCGGTTTAAAGCTAGCTGATAATAAAGAAGATACTATGGAAGGAGCTGCTTAAAGATGGGTTGGTTTTTCGTATTTTGTGCTGCAATTAGTGAAATAGTCGGTGTAATCGGTCTTAAAATGTATAGTAAAGATAAAACATTAGCAAATGGGGCTCTTTATATAGGTGGGTTTGCTACATCCTTTGCATTCTTGTATACATCTTTCTTATTTTTACAAGTAAGTGTCGCGTATGCGGTTTGGATTGGTATTGGAACAGCAGGTGCCGTTTTATTAAACATGTTCCTGTTTGGTGAGTCGAAAAGTAAAGCACGTATCATTAGTGTAGCTCTTATTGTATGCGGCGTGACAGGGTTAAAGGCTCTTTCTTAAAGGTATTTGGCATTTTTATCTCCTAATTTTTTGTTAGGAGATTTTATTATGAAAAAAATGATTTCCTCGCAAAGTTCACTATCATTGACAGTACAATCGATTATCTTATAAAATGAGTGACAGTCATTCAATACGCGTGTGAAAGGGTTTAGATGATGAATAAAAAAGAGAAAATTGTCTATGCAGCGATTGAAGTATTTCAGGAAAAGGGCGTTGAAAAAACGAAGATTTCTGATATCGTGAAATTAGCTGGCATTGCACAAGGAACTTTCTATTTATATTTTCCTTCTAAGTTATCTGTTATGCCTGCAATAGCAGAAGTGATGGTTGAAAAGATGATACTTGCAGTAAAAGAAAAAGTGCAAAACGATGCGCCTTTCTCAAGTAAAGTAACGCAAGTAATAGATGCGGTGTTTCACTTCATAGAGGAATATCGTGAAATACAAGCTTTAATGTATGCGGGTCTTGCATCTACAGAACATATAAAAGAATGGGAAGCTGTGTATGAGCCTCTTTATATGTGGCTAAGTGAATTTTTAAATGAGGCGAAAGAAGCGGGTGAAATTCGTGATTCGGTTCACGCAGAGCGAACAGCGAAGTTATTTATCGCTCTAGTTGAATCAGCAGCGGAGCAAGTGTATTTATATGATCATAAAGATGATGAGCAAGTCGAGTTACAAAAGGCAGAAGTACTAGATTTTTTAACACATGCATTACATATAAAGAAATAGTGAGATGAACCTGTCTGAGAAGGTAGGTTCATTTTTGAGGAAAACTGAATGATAGTCATTCACCTAATGCGTATGTATGTGTGGAAGGATACAGTGAAATTCTAACGAGTAGGGGCATTTCTACTCATGATTAGCCCACAAATAGCAGGATAAAGAAAAAGCTTCTTGGGCATTATTTTTTTGAGGGGAGCTTACGGGAAGAGGTGTTGAAAGTGAAGAAACCGATAAAAGAACAAAAGATGGTACTGGTCATTCTTTTGAGTAATATATTTATCGCTTTTTTAGGGATTGGATTAATCATTCCGGTTATGCCGTCCTTTATGAATGATATGGGTTTAACAGGTAAGACGATGGGATATCTCGTTGCAGTGTTTGCAATGGCTCAGCTTATTGCTTCACCTATTACAGGCCGGTGGGTCGACCTTTATGGTAGGAAGAAAATGATAATCATTGGATTATTTATTTTTGGTGTTTCAGAGCTTCTTTTCGGATTAGGAACTGATGTATGGATGCTCTATGCAGCGAGGGTGTTAGGCGGAATTAGTGCTGCTTTTATCATGCCTGGTGTTACGGCATATGTTGCGGATATTACATCTATACAGGAACGTCCAAAGGCGATGGGCTATTTATCTGCTGCTATTAGTACCGGCTTTATTATAGGACCTGGAATCGGCGGATTTATTGCAGAATACGGTATACGTGTACCGTTTTTCGTTGCAGCTGCAATTGCTTTTATAGCATGTGTCATTTCGATCTTTATTTTGAAAGAACCGTTAACGAAAGAAGAGCTTGCAGAGATTTCTTCTAATACGAAAGAATCAAGCTTTATTGGTGATTTAAAGAAATCATTACATCCAATGTATGCAATTGCATTTATCATCGTATTTGTACTTGCGTTCGGTTTATCGGCGTATGAAACGGTGTTCAGTCTGTTTTCTGATCATAAGTTTGGATTCACACCGAAAGATATCGCGGCAATTATTACAATTAGTTCAATCTTTGGGGTAGTTGTGCAAGTATTTATGTTTGGAAAATTAGTTGATATGTTCGGTGAAAAAGTGTTAATTCAAATCTGTTTAATTGTAGGTGCAGTATTAGCGTTCATTTCAACTGTAGTCTTTAATTATTGGATTGTACTTCTCGTTACGTGCTTCATTTTCCTTGCATTTGATTTGCTTCGCCCAGCTTTAACGACGTTTTTATCAAAAGCAGCTGGAAAAGAGCAAGGATTCGTTGCTGGTATGAACTCGACTTATACGAGTTTAGGAAATATAGCAGGACCAGCGATGGGCGGAATATTATTTGATATGAATATTCATTATCCATATGCATTTTCAGGAGTTGTCTTAATAGTTGGTCTCGCTATTACATTTATGTGGAGAGAGAAACAGTTAGCTGAAAGTTTTGCGAAGTAATCAAACCCCTTACAACGGTAAGGGGTTTTTGTTTTATAAGCTTAATCCAAACCGTTTTAATTCAATAAATATCCTCTCTAATTGCTTTCCTTTATCCGTTAATGTGTACTCTACACGAGGCGGAACTTCTGGATATACTTTTCTCGTTATAATGCCTTGAGACTCTAATTCTTTTAGTCGAAGCGATAATGTTTTCGGGCTAATCCCGTCCATTGATTTTTGTAAATCACTAAAGCGTAATGTACCTTCGATAAGAAGGTCGCGAATGATTAAAAACGTCCATTTTGTACGAATTACATCAAGTGTTTTAGCGATGGGACAAGGTATGCCAGGAAAACCTTTCGTTAATTCAACCGGATCTATATTGCTCATGGAACTAGCCTCCATAAAATTTTTTGAATGAATTTGCTTTATAGTATCACAAAACTATACTTTTGGTAACTATATGAAAAAAATATCACTACTTTCATAAAGGAAGTAAGTGCATATACAATAGCAATACGAAATACAAAGGATTTAGAGGAGGAGGTGGTGATTTTCATGGGGATAAAAAAGTTGTTTGGATTTCTTAGTTTGTTTGTTATTTGTATTGTGCTTGTAGCATGTGGCGTGGAGGGAAAAACTGAAGTACAGTTATTAAAAGAAATGCCAAAGGCAAAAAAAATGACAATCGATCCTTCACTAAGTAAAATGGAAGCGACCGAAATGGTTCATGCAGCGCAGCGTTTTTATGCATTTTGGGATACAGGTAAAGAGGAGCTTCTTTCGCAGACTGTTACGAAAGATTTTTTCGATAATACGTTGCCAAAAGAGCGACCACAAGGTGTTGAAGGGTTAAAGTTTGCAGCACAAAATTTTCGTAAAGTCGTTCCTAATATACATTGCGAGATTGAAGATTTATTAGTCGTCGGTGATAAAGTAACAGCTCGTCTTTCTTTTACAGGAACGCATAACGGTAAAAATATTAGCTTTTCTGCAATAGATATTTTGCATGTGAAAGACGGAAAGATTACGGAAGACTGGCATTTAGAAGATAATCTTACGTTGAAACAGCAACTTGGGTTAATAAGCGAGGAATAGAGTAGGGGAGAGGAAAACGATGAAAAAAATATTTATTATAAATGGACATGAAAAATACGGTACAAAGGAAGGACGATTAAATAAAACGTTAGTGGATCATATGGTGGCGGTATTAAGCGAGAGTCATCAAGTGAAAACAACAACGATTCAAGATGGATACAATATAAAGGAAGAACAAGATAAATTTTTATGGGCTGATGTTGTGATTTATCAAACACCGATTTATTGGTTTAGTGTTCCAGGATTATTTAAAACGTATATGGATGAAGTATATGAATACGGTTTGTTCTTTAAAGGTGCAGATGAATACGGAACAGGTGGTTTATTAACAGAGAAAGAGTATATGTTCTCTACAACTTGGAATGCACCTGAAAATTCATTTGGAGATAAGACGAAGTTCTTTGAAGGGGAAAGTCTAGAATCAACGCTTAGTCATTTACACCGCGTGCAGAAGTTTCTTGGGATGAGTCCGTTAAAGAGTTTTGCTTGTTATGATGTGGTGAAGAATCCGGATATTGAGCAATATTTATTGAACTTGAAAGATCACTTAGATGAAGTAATTAAATAATAGTTTGTATTTGTATGTGAAGAAGGTACTACTAAGGATGTAGTACCTTCTCTTTCACGAAATACGTTTAAAATCTTTACTTATACAGGACTGCTTTAGTTTTTTTGATTTGATTAAATGTTTCATATCAGAGATGTTATCGTATGAAAGCTGAGTATGATAATAGTTAAGGTACTCAAGTAATGCAAAAATATAAATAAATAGAGTGAATGATAGCCCACCTAAAGGTAAGTGAGGATACCAAATTACAAAATCAATAGTAAACGTAATAAATCCCGTGATAATGAATGCTATATTTATCTTTTTAAGTATTTTTAAATATTGAATGATCCTAATGGGCGTAACAGATGTTTTCTCTTTTTTTAGTCGTTTCCACTTTACGTACCAGTAAATTACTCCTTGTAATAAGATAAACTCTAAAAGAAGAAATGAGACCCAAAAAGAATTTAGGGAATATAAATGTAACGTAGGATAAGCATAATTAAGTAAGTAACTTGTGAAAATAAAAGTAATGACTGAAAATAACTCACCTGTGTATAGATAGGAAAGTCTTTTTTCTAGGGTGCGTTTCATGGTTTTTCTCCTTTTATAAAAACTTGCATGTTAATACATGGATGGCTGTATCCATAACTTCGCAAAATTTGCCCAACCGAATGAATCAATTGTTACGTTTTTTAAAGAAGAAGGGTATGTCTTTCTTTTTAAAACGTGATAGTTAAATAAAATGATGTGTTCTGTTTGTAAAAATTCTTCGATCTCATACATGAGCTCGTAGCGCTTTTCTTTATTTTCTTCTAATAAAAATGTATCAAGTAAACAGTTAATTTGTTTTTCATAGTGCGGGTCCATGAACCGGTTTACGAAGCAACTTTTATTTTTAAATACATTTAAGAATGCAAGTTCATGATCGGCAGCAAACACTTCTCCCATGAAAATAATATCGGCATGTTGATCGATAGAACGGTTCATATAATCTGAAACGAGAAATGGGTGAAGCTCTACTTGTATACCTAAACTTTCACATCGTTCTTTTAAGAAATATGCATCATTTGCACTATCTTTAAATGCGAAGAAGTAAATATGTATCGTCTCTCCGTTATAAGTGCTCTTTTTTAAATACTCTTTCGCTTTTTCTAAAGAGTAGGATCTTTTAGTAGCTTGGCGACTTCTTTCAGGGAAAAAGCTTGATGCAGCAATTGTTCGTCTTCCTTCTATGTTACGAAGTATCATTTCAACATCATATAGTTCTCTCCAAGCCTTTCGAAAGTAAATGTCGTGATGAGGACCAGGTTTTGTAAAGTTGAAGCCAGCATAAATACAACCTATTTCTTCTATTTGTATATTATGCCTTTCATTTTCTTCTTCATTTGGTAGTTCATAATCAGCATCGATTTGTACATGATCAGGAATACCCCAAAATTCAATACGATCTAATAACGCGCGCTCTTTAAAATAATGAGTGAACGCTTCGAGCACGATATTATCTTCAGAGTAATGGGCAAGTTTGAAAGGTCCAGTACCTATATAATGATGATTTTGAATAACTGCATCACGCGGCAAAATTGCTAGTTGTATGGAACTTACATAGTGTAAGAAAAATAAATTTTGTTTTGCTAAATGAAATCGAATTTGCAGTGGTGATGGCGTTTCAATTTGAACAATTTCTGCTGTTAACCATTCGAAAGGAGAGTGAACTTCTTTTAGTCTTTCAAATGAAAATCGTACATCTTTAGAAGTTAAAACTGTTTCGTTATGAAAATATACATCCTTTCGTAAATAAAAAGTCCACGTAAGCCCGTCTTCGCTTAATTCCCACGTATGCGCAATGTGTGGTTCCATTTTTTCCGTCACATCGTTATAAACGACTAACGTATCAAAAATTTGACTTGTAAGATGGCTTTCTGTAGTTACAGCCACAAAAGCCGGATCTAATGGGACTATCTTTCTCGATATAGGAATTTTTAGTATGTCGTACATATCATTTGAAGGTTCGTATCCAAAATGATGATGTAGTTTATTTTCTATCTTTTTTTGAAGTGCAAGGGGTAGGGGTTCTTTTAAAAGAAGAAAGATATCTTTTAATTTTTCTTGCGCTAACAGTTCATCTGTATAGGACCCAATCGCTTCTACGAAATTATGTATAAATAGAATTTCCGTTTTATTCCCGCGACCTCGCCCTGGAGTCCAGCTAATTAATTGCTCCTCGCTCATTTTCTTTAATAAAATCTTTACGTTTTTCGTACTGCAATATAAAACATCCGCTAATTCTTGTAAGCTATTTCGCATATGTTGTTGATCTTGTGCATGTAGTCTTAGTCTAATGTAATAGTCCATAATTTTCATATATACACTTCCTTCTATTATAAAAGGGGAAACTCTTTAGAATATTCTAACCTTTTTCTTCCTTTTTTTCAAAGTAAAATAAGTAAGCATAAGGAGGGGGAAACAATGGGATTTTGGAGTATGCATCGAAATATAAAAATTAGAATTATAACTTCGTTTTTAACACGTACTGTATCCACGATGATTTTTCCATTTATGGCGATTTATTTTTCAATAAAGTTAGGTAGTGCGATTGCTGGTGCGTTACTACTTATTAATGTCATAGCTTCATTAGTAATTGGTTTGTACGGTGGGTATGTTGGAGATCGGCTTGGTCGTAAAAAGGTTATGATTATCGGTCAAAGTATACAAGTCATTTCCATTGCTTGTATGGGGATTGCAAATTCCGATTATGTAGATTCACCTTGGTTAACATTTATCTTTATGCTAGTGAATAGTTTAGGATCTGGACTTATGAATCCTGCGACAGAGGCGATGTTAATTGATGTGAGTACACCTGAGAATCGAAAAGTGATGTACAGCATTAACTACTGGGCAATTAATTTATCCATTGCGATTGGAGCGATATTTGGCGGATTACTATTTGAGAACTATAGATTGCAATTGTTTATCGGATTAACAGTGATTGCAGTTATTACTTTATATGTGATGGCTGTATATATGGAAGAAGTGTATGTAGCACGGAAAACGGTGGAGAAGAAAAATGTATTAAAAGATATGGCGGATAGTTATAAAGTTGTGATGAAAGATAGAGCGTTTTTAATTTTTTGTGCAGCAAGTATATGTACATTATCGTTAGAGTTTCAAATTAATAATTATTTAGGAGTACGCTTGCAGAAGGAATTTGAAACGGTGCACTTTTTATTCGGGAATGGTGTTACGTTTGATTTAACAGGTATTCGCATGCTGAGCTGGATTTCTGCAGAGAATACAATTTTAGTTGTATTATGTTCAGCACTTCTTATTAAAATGCTGAAAAGCTTCAACGATTTGAAAATATTATATGTAGGCTTATTCATTTATACAATTGGATTTACAATACTCGGAACGAGCAATAGTTTATGGATTTTATTAATTGCAGGGCTTTTCCAAACGGTAGGAGAGATGATGTATGTGCCAGTGCGTCAATCTATTATGGCAGATATGGTACCAAATGAGGCGAGAGGTTCATATATGGCGATTAACGGAATGGTCTTTCAAGTAGCAAAAATGAACGGGGCATTGGGTGTTATGCTAGGTTCATTTATCGCATCTTGGGGCATGAGTGCTCTGTACTTTATCGTTGGTATGAGCAGTATTTTATTATTTATGAAGGCGATTGGGAGAGAGAAGTATGAGGGGGAGGTTTCTCAGATTGGATAAAACGATATGAAAAGCGATGCTAGAAATCGCTTTTCATATGGCTTTTAAAACGGATCAACTTCAGCTAAATTTGGAGTGGTGCTCGGTTGTAGTAAAAGATTTTTTAACGTTCCTACTTCAGAAAGAGTGACTAATATGTAGCCACTAATCAGTACAATAAGTCCGATGACGCGTAACGTTTGTAAGCTCACTTCATTATTATTCGTTTCCGCTGGATTTGGGGGCGTTGAAGGTGGATTGTTATTCATAAATAAGGCTCCCATCTTTTGTATTTATATATGTGTAAAATCATTATTTAACTTATGGATAGGAATTGTATAGTCATTTTCACTATATGAGAACTGCTTATGAAAAGTGATTAGAAGTTCCGGGGAGAGAAAAGAGGGTGTATGAAAAGATCATTAAAAATAAGGTTCTTTTTTGTTTTTCATACAAATAAAAAGATTAATCAAAGTAGCTAAATAGCTACTTTGATTAATCTTTAATAACTATTCCAATATACGCAACGATTCTTCAATAAACGCCGGGATGTCCTCAGGTTGTCTACTTGTTACTAGCTGATTTTGGCATACGACTACTTCTTTATCGTGAAAGTTTCCGCCGGCGTTTTTTAAATCGACTTCAATAGATTTATATCCAGTCACATCGCGTCCTTCAAGTGTTTGTGCAGTGATGAGTAATTGGGGTCCGTGACAAATAGCAAAAACAGGTTTTTCCGCATCCATAAATGCTTTACTAAAGTGAACGAAACGCTCATCCGCACGAAGTATATCTGGAGAAAATCCACCCGGTATGAAGAGTGCGTCAAAGTTTTCTGGAGAAACATCATCGATACCTTTATCAATTACAATTTCACTTTTTCCTTGTTTACCGTGTACCGTTTTACCTTTTTCTGTTTCAATAGTTGTTAATTCATATCCCTTTTGTTTAAAAGCTTCTGCTGGCTCTGTGTATTCTGTGTCCTCGAAATAATCCGTTATTAAAATAGCAATTTTTTTACTCATTCTAATCCGCTCCTTATATTATCGGTTCCAGAATCGTCCTTGGGCAATGCCTTCTATAAATGACTCAATTGAAGTGTTTGTTAAGTTGTAAATTCCTGCTCCATCTAATTTGATTTTACTATTGTCTAAAGCATGAGGATCGCTAAGGACATAGGCTATCGGTTTAAAGTGTTTAAAAGTAGTTTCTGCAAATTCTAAAACAGGGGGTTGAATGACAGATTCGCTACTAAACACTAATACCGCATCAAAAAGTGCAGAGTCTGCTGTTGTATAAGTATCCGTTACTTTAATGGAATCATTGAACTGATGAATTTTATTATCTATGATGCTATAGTTCATTCGGTGTTGTACAAAAGCTTGAATCCATTCGGACAGAAGGGAGACGCTTGGGTCACCATTCAATAGAATTGCCACATTTTTGGAATCAGCTTTAAAAATAGTGTTGGACATGCTTAGCGCAGGTGATTTTGCATCCGAATTTATTTCGTGATTTTCTTTAGGCAAAGGGGCTCCAATCATGTTAGCGACTTCCTTTGCTAATTGACGATCGACATGATTCAGTAGAGCAATTACATTTGCCTTCACCATGTCTGATTTGCACTTCCCAACTTCAAAGCAAAATGCATCTTTTATGTGCTGCTTTTCAATAGGGTTCATACTATTGTAGAAAAGTTTAGCTTGCGAATAAAAGTTAAGAAAGCTTTTACTGCGCCCCCTAATTTTATGTCCATCAATCTTTTCTTGATAATGCTCATATCCGCCCTGTTCAGCTTGCACGGTTGCTGGTTGATTATTATTTAAGCCATTAGGGTGATAGCTTGTTTGACCGCGATGAATCTGCATTTGATGCATGCCATCACGTTGATTATTATGAAAAGGACATACGGGCTGGTTAATAGGAATTTGGTGAAAATTAGGGCCTCCTAAACGAGATAATTGTGTATCTGTATAGGAGAACAATCTTCCTTGCAGAAGAGGATCATTTGAAAAATCAATACCTGGTACGACATGGCCAGGGTGGAAAGCTACCTGCTCCGTTTCTGCAAAGAAGTTATCAACATTTTTGTTCAATGTCATTTTACCAACTAGTTTTACAGGAACTTCTTCTTCTGGCCATAATTTCGTTGGATCTAAAATATCAAAATCAAATGCATGCTCATCTTCTTCTGGAATTAGCTGCAATCCAAGCTCCCATTCTGGATAATCGCCCTTTTCAATTGCTTCATATAAATCTTGACGATGGAAATCAGGGTTTTTCCCAGCAATCCTTTGAGCTTCATCCCATACTAATGAATGAACCCCGAGGGTAGGTTTCCAATGAAATTTTACGAAGTGGGCTTTTCCTTCTTTATTAATAAGTCGAAATGTATGAACCCCAAAACCTTCCATCATTCGTAAACTACGCGGAATAGCACGGTCGCTCATCTGCCACATAACCATATGAGTAGACTCGGGATTATGCGCAACAAAATCCCAAAATGTATCATGAGCGCTAGCTCCCTGAGGAATATCATTATGTGGTTCTGGTTTAACTGCATGGACAAAATCAGGGAATTTAATAGCATCTTGGATAAAGAATACAGGCATATTATTACCCACTAAATCATAGTTACCTTCATCTGTATAAAATTTTGTGGCGAATCCGCGTACATCTCTTACTGTATCGTTTGATCCTTTAGAACCTTGAACGGTCGAGAACCGTACAAATACAGGCGTTTTCTTTGAAGGATTAGTAAGAAAATCTGCTTTCGTATATGCTTCTAACGATTCATAAAGCTGAAAATAACCATGAGCGCCAACTCCGCGTGCATGAACAATTCTTTCGGGAATTCGCTCATGATCAAAGTGGGTCATTTTCTCGCGAAAGTGGAAATCCTCCATTAAGGTTGGGCCTCTTAAGCCCATCTTTAAAGAGAATTCATCTTCGGCTATTTTTACTCCTTGGTTTGTTGTTAAAGCATGTTTGCGTTGATTATCCGTAACGTGGTGTTCCAATTGTTCCGTTTTTTTATTCACAATATAGGCCCCTCCTTTACGCTGTTAATTAATAGATACCCTTTTTGTTAGGATGTAAACATGTATTATCGTTTTTGTATGTAAAAATCATAAAATGTTGGTTGTACCAGTGATTCTTGTTTGAGAAGGGAAAATAAAAAAGCCAAGGAGATACTTTATTTTCTCCTTGGCATTTAAGATATTTCTTTTCGTTAAAATGCGGAAATTCGTTGCTTCGTTTTTGGTACAATAATAAATTTGATCCAGATTACCCCGATTACCATAATAATCAAAGCATGTAGTAATTGTCCCGTAGCAATGAGTATAACAATTGAAAATATAATGAGCTGAATGCGTAGCAATATAAAGAGTAAGTGAAGAAATTGATTCAGCCGTTTTTCAGTATCAATTGGATATAATGCTACAATAATATTTCCCGAAAAATATTTCCATAGGGAACGGAGCTGCATAGAAATCATATATAGGACGATATATGCGATAGCGCCTTTTACGTATATGTTTGGTATAAAATATAAGGCGAAGGCACCGATCAACCCTAAGCGAATATATATACCGAAATAATCATTCCCGCGTAAAAATGCGAGTGTATGTAAATAGAAGAAAGTTGCTCGTTTTTTATGTAATAAAGGTTCAATCCAAGTTGTAAGCCATTTTCTTTTATTTACTTGCTTATTTAGTTGCGGAACATCAGTGAAGATGCTAGCAAATTGATAAAAACGAACGTTCATTTTTTCTTCTTGCTCGATTATGTAATCCCATGGTATTCGTTTTGTAGGCTGTTTTTTCGTATAAAGAAGCAGGAAAGCAAGCAGTAAAAGTAATCCGCCCAATATGAGAACATTTGCCGCATAAAACAGCATATAAATGACTAGGGCGTTACAAGCAATACGAATAATCAGCCATATATTTTTTTCGTGACGATCACGCCACATCCAATGTATGTATATGTTCCAAGCTTTCGTAACCATTAAAATGATAAAGATTGTACATAAGAAAGGTATCGTTAATTGTAATGATTGCAGTGCAAGCGGAACGAGAATAAGGAACGTAAATAATAATGGGAAAAGCTGAATGATGTAATTGTATAGAAGAGATTTTTTGAAATAAGAAGTTAATTTCTCTTCTAGTGCTAGTAAATAGACAGCGTCAGGTTTTTGAATAAATGTACGAATAGGGCATCTCGTTATAATGAATGTAAGTACAATCGTGATGAGTAGTAAAGATATTCCTTTAGAAGGAGATGCTTTTAGAAACTGAGCATAGTAGTATGCGCCAACGCATGAAATAAAGATAAAGCTATATAGTAAACCGTTAATCATACGTGCAAAGTATGTAATGATATTTTGCATATGTTGTTGGAAACGGCTGCTCCATAGTGATTCGATTGACATGTTTTTCACCTCTTTGTTCTATTATATATGTTTTGGAAAAGAAAAAACGAGCAAATTGCGTTATGCAACTTGCCCGTTTTTCTTTTCGTTATTTTTTTTCTGATCACGATTCATTAATGGATAGAAGGCAAAGCCGATTACGAATAAACCAATTCCGAGAAGGAATGTTTTTATATCGGCTGCTCCTGTTTTAATAACCCATAGTGCGTAGCAAAGTGCAATCACTGCGACTATGCCATCTGTAATTCTTGCCCGCATTTCATTTTTATACGTTTCACCAGTTGCGACTAGTTTTAACTGGAAGATTGGTGAAACGAGATATGGAATGAGGTAGGCCAGTGTCGATACAGTAATAACGAATGTATAAGCTTCCGCAATTGTTCCTGATAATGTTGAGAATAAGAACACTTGCGACATAATGTTTGTTAATCGTAATGAATAAATTGGACTTCCTTTTTTGTTTGTTTTTGTGAAGAAGGAAGGGAAGAAACCTTCTTTTGCTGCTTGATATGGTACTTCTGAGCTTAATAAAATCCAGCCTAAGATGGAACCGAATAGGGAAGTAAGAGCAAGTAATGCCATCAGTTTCCCGCCGCCATGACCCATTGCAGCGTTTAGTGCATCTGCTAATGGACGTTCAGAAGCTTGTAATTTATCAATGTGAAGTACACCCATTGTTAAAATTGTAATTCCTAAGTAAATCGCAACTGTAATAAGTAATCCCGCAACTGTTGCGCGTTTTACCGTTTTTGGAGAAACAGCACGGTTTGATAAAAGAACCGCTGATTCAATTCCGATAAATGCCCAAAGCGTCGTAAGAGCAGCTAAGTTTACTTGTGAAAGAAGGCCGTGTGATACACCTGATTTATCGATCATCGGTGTGTACCATTGTCCAAACTTAGAAGCTTCGAATGCAAATAATGTAACGACGATGAATAATAGGAATCCAGTTACTTTCGTTGTTGTTGCTAAGAAGTTTAGCTTTCCAGCTCCGCTTACACCGTTTGTTAATATAATATGAGTTCCCCAAAGTAAGATGGAACAAATCGTAAATGTAATTAGTTTTCCGACTTCTACATTAAAAGAACCGATTGAAAATAGTAGTCGTGTATCTTTCATAATTGGGAAGAAGAGTGATAAATATCCCGCAAATGATGTAATGATGGCAACGTTACTTGCCCAGTTTGCAACCCAATATCCCCATACCATACTGAAACCAGCCATTTTTTTCTTTTTTGGTGTTGAGAATAAAGCATATGCATGACTTTGTGGCCCTGTCGTTAAATCAGGACGACGAATTGCTAAATTACCGAAAACAAGAGCTAGCATTAAAACACCAAACCCTGTTGTTAACCAAGCTAAAGTGACACCGAGAGGGCTTGCTGTTTGTGCCAACGTACTTGGCACCATGAAAATACCAGCGCCAACCATGTTACCGACAACGAAAGCTGTGAGTACCCAAAAGCCCCATTTTTTTTGTTGCATAGAAAATACCTCCAAAGTTAGTATAACCAAGTCAAGCGAGGAGATATGTATGTCTTCCTGAGTCAGGAAGAGAAGTCCCAAACAAAACAAAAAAAGCACGTAATTTGCCGCTACATGCTTTCTATCTTATAAGAAACCCACGACATACCTCTCGATAGCTCTCCACAAACGAAACGTTTGTGACAGTTCTGCACTTATTAAGTAGCAGACCCAGCAAGCGTGCATGGTGGACACGGGCTTACTTCGGCAATCATTCCTTTCTCATTCGTTCATCAATGCCACTACATCTCCTGAAATGATACTCTTAATGACTGCAACCTCTACCTCACCGAGATACGAATGAGGATTTAAATATTAATTTAACGTATTTAAGAGTAACAAATGAATTTTTATACGTCAATGGATATAATAATAATCAGATTATAGAGAAGAGTTTGTGATTAAAAGTAAGAAGGATTATTATGTAATATTGAATTTTCATAATATAATAAATGTTGTTGGCGCTAGATGATTGAAAAGGGGATGAAGTATATGTCTGTATGTCATAAACATTCAGTAATAGGTGTGTTAGATTCGGGAGTTGGGGGATTAACAGTTGCGAGCGAAATTATAAGACAATTGCCTAAAGAGAGCATTTATTATATTGGTGATAATGAGCGTTGTCCGTATGGGCCAAGAAGTGTAGAAGAGGTACAATCTTTCGTATTTGAAATGGTTGAGTTCCTCAAACAGTTTCCGTTAAAAGCTCTAGTTGTAGCATGTAATACTGCTGCAGCTGCTGCATTGACTGCGCTGCAAGAAGCACTTTCTATTCCGGTTATTGGCGTTATCCATCCAGGAGCAAGAGCGGCAATTAAAGTGACGAAGAAAGGGGAAATCGGAGTAATTGGAACTGTAGGTACGATAAAATCTAATATGTACGAAAAAGCATTGCATGAGCTTGATACATATTTGAAAGTGCATAGTCATGGGTGCCCGACCTTAGCTACAGTTGTAGAAAATCAATTAGAAGATACAGCATATGTAACCGAGCAAGTGAAACAAGCTTTACTGCCATTAACGAAAGAAGATATAGATACGTTAATTCTTGGGTGTACGCATTATCCACTTTTAGAGTCTTATATTAAAAAGGAACTAGGAGAGGATGTAACGATTATTAGTTCTGCAGAAGAAACAGCGATAGAGTTAAGCACAATTTTACAGCACAAAGGAATTTTGTCTGACAATCTGAATCCTGAGCATCGATTTTTTACAACAGGCTCTGCCTTATCATTTGAACATATTGCTGAGCGTTGGCTAGGATATCACATTTCTGTAGAATGTGTGGATTTACCCGTAAAGAATGCTCGCATCTGTAATTAGACTGTATGAAAGTACTTTTTGTTCAATACACTAGGTTAGTTGCATAAGAAGGAAAAAATGCACTTTTAATTGAAAGGATTAAGGTCATTTCAATTAAAGGGGAGATTGGATTATGGAATTATCAAGGTCTCAATTATTTGCTTTAGAGTATATTTCAAAATATGCAGAGAACGAAAAACGTGAGGCGAAAGCAACAATTAATCATATACTTAACATGTGTAATATTACAGATGAAATATTTGAAGAAGCTGTGGCTAACTTAAAATCTCATGCAAGGATCGCTTTACACGTTCATCCAGACAGACTCGATTCGAGTATGAAAAGTGTTGCTGAAGCATTGTTTGAGCAAGGAATATATAAAAGTCAGTTTGAAACATTGCTATCTAACGGAAGCGTATCTGCTTATCCTGGCGGTGAACGTGACCTTTGGGAACAGAGAATATTTGGAGGAGCATATCAATTGGAAGGTGTAACGAATGATCAACGGCCAAAGTATGGGGCGCTAAATTTGATGTTACATCCAGATGGGCCGGCTCCGCGTTTTGGATCATGTTATTTTCTCTTATCTCCAAAAGTTTCTTCTCGCTCTACATATACGTATTTAGATTCGCATCAAGATCCAAAAGAAAAGGGGACTTATGAGGAGTTTGATATGATTTTAGCTGCTCTTTTGGAAGAGACATTCGTAAGAGAGTGTACAATTGGTGAAGGGAATTTGACTCCAACAAGATTAGTTAATCATTTACTGGCTAACATGGAAAGGCCGTTTATAGATTTAGTAAGCAAAGAGCCAGCCCGTAATCTTAATCATTATATTGAAGCGCAAGTTCATGGAGAGATTTCTCTTAAAGAAGACGTGGAAGCTCTTGTTGTAGATCCTTCATTTAAGGGTACGGATGTAGGAAGAACTTTAGAAGAAATTTGCCTGAAGTATGCTATTGATTTGTATTGGCACATGGGTTTTGTACTGCCGGTAGACGAAGTTCCAATGGATTTTAGAGGTTCCAAAATGCCATCTTTGGCAAGACGTATTGCACGACATAATTGTATCGATGCAAATATAATCGGTTCTGCTGTAGCGGATTTGAAACACAATCCATTATCTTGGAGTGATCGTGGAACTTATGAGGAAGTGCTTCAAGAATTAAAATTATTATGGCATGTTTTAGTTCGGTTTGGAAAACCAAATCGGAAGTAGAACGAAATACTCTGTTTTTTGGAAGTATATATAGAAAAGAAGCTGATCTAAAACTAGATCAGCTTCTTTGTATAAGATTAAACTAAGTTTAATACAGTTACTTTTTCACGTGTCATAGACTCAAGGCTCTTACGAATACCTTGTGCGCCCATACCTGAACCTTTTACACCGATGAATGGGAAGTGGTCAGGACCGCGCTCTGTGCGTCCGTTAATTTGAACAGAACCAGTTTCGATTTTGTTAGCAATTGCAAATGCTTTGTTAATGTCTTTAGTGAAGACACTTGCTTGCAGACCGAACTCTGATTTGTTAGCAATTTCAATTGCTTGCTCATCTGAAGAAACACGAATGATTGGAAGGATTGGGCCAAATGGCTCTTCCCAAGCAACTTTCATTTCTTCTGTTACGTGGTCGATTAATGTTGGATAAATTAAGTTACGCTCACGTTTATTACCGATAACGATTGTTGCACCTTTTTCCACAGCGTCGTCAACTAAGCCTT
This sequence comes from Bacillus cereus group sp. Bc061, assembly GCF_027715825.1. NCBI lineage: Bacteria > Bacillati > Bacillota > Bacilli > Caryophanales > Bacillaceae > Bacillus > Bacillus cereus group sp. Bc061. The sequence goes on along the minus strand of NZ_JAQFTZ010000011.1, from coordinate 26,923 downwards.
GAACGAAGTCAGCAGATTTATCGTCGATTAATGGAACGATTGTGCTGTCTTGTTCTGGAGATCCAACTGATAGGTTAGCTACTTGCTCTTTTAATAAGCCAACAAGCTCGTCTGCTACGTTTTCGTGTACAAGTACACGTTTAATAGCTGTACAACGTTGACCAGAGTAAGAGAATGCACCGCTTACGATATGGTTTGCAGCATCTTGTAAGTCAGCATCTTCACGAACGATACCAGGGTCTTTACCACCAAGTTCTAATACAAGTGGAATCATTGAAGCTTTTTTCGCTAAATGTTTACCTGTGTTTGTACCACCTGTGAACGATACCATATTGATGCCTTCGTGTTCTACTAAGTAGTCACCAATTACAGAACCACGTCCTGTCGCTACGTTTACAAGACCTTTTGGAAGGCCAGCTTTATGAAGTGCTTCCACCATTTTAATACCGCTAATTGCACCTTGAGTTGCTGGTTTGAAAATAACAGCGTTACCCATAATTAATGCTGGTGCAAGTTTTGCAGCAGATAAGTTTACTGGGTAGTTAAATGGTGCGATTGCTAATACAACACCAAGTGGTGCGCGTTGGATAATCGCAAGTTTTGATTTTGTACCGCCCGGGAAGCTATCGCCCATCATGCTTTCTCCGTGCATATGTAAAGCTTCTTCAATCGTATAACGAATGAAATCAGCTGTACGAACAACTTCTTTCTTCGCATCTTTATATCCTTTACCGACTTCTTTCATAATGATATCGGCAATTTCATCCTGCATATTTACGAGCTCATCAGCCCATTTATATAAATACTTTGCGCGATCTTGTAGAGAAGCTTCCGCCCATGATTTTTGAGCTTCCTTTGCAGATGCAATTGCTTCATCTACTTCTCCGCGAGTAATTGCTTGTACTTGTCCAATTACTTCGTGTAAGTATGGAGATGGAATTTCGATTGTTTCTCCTGAAGAGCTTTCTCTCCATTCTCCATTTAAATAAAATTTGTACGTATTGCTAGTTGTCATGATTAGTCCTCCTAAAATAGCAACTTGTAAGAGTGAGTATAAGGTGATTGTATGGGGTTTGATAACATTTTTCAAATGAAATATTTGTGAAAACGATTTCTTATGAAGCTTTTATTTTGTATGCCCTTTCTTACAGAATATTCCCTTATTTCGAAATGATGGATCATATATTTTTATTCAATTTGTAAAAAAACAATTGACAGAATACTCAATAAAGTTATAAGATTATAAATGGAAAATAAATGAAGGGGGTGTGCGTAATGATTGTAATCGTAAATGTAATGGGTTTAGCTCTGTTAAATGGCAGAAAACATTTATATCATTACGCAACCCGTGCGGATATATAGGGCATTTTTGTCTTATAAAAAGCGTACGTTGCGTATATCGTAACGTACGCTTTTATGCATTTTTGTGCATATCGTCAAGCGGCGGTATGCTTTTTTTTGTTTATTTTCCATGTTACTAAATAAAACTTTGGAAGGTGGAAAAATGTGATGAGATTGTATGGGTTACGAAATGTAAATGTAATGGGTCTGGATAGCGGATAAAGAAATGAGAGATAAACGAGAACGAGAAGGGAGAGATTACATTGTTTTCAGTATTACTAAAGTTAAAGTGGTTTTTTAAGGAGCACTGGAAGAGATATAGTATCGCCATTGGAGCTCTTTTAATTGTGAATATAGTTGAAGTTATTCCCCCGAAAGTGTTAGGGGTTACGATAGATAATATAAAAACAGGAACGTTATCGAACGAAGCTATTATACAGTCTATTCTTATTTTAATTGGGGTTACGATAGTTGGATATGGCCTCACTTTCGTATGGCAACATCAATTGTTTGGCGGTGCATTCGTGCTTGAGAAAACGATGCGCTCTAAATTTATGGGGCATTTACTTAAGATGACGCCGACTTTTTATCAAAAAAATCGTACTGGTGATTTAATGGCGAGAGCGACAAATGATTTAAAAGCAATCGCTATGACAGCTGGTTTCGGTATATTAACGCTCGTTGATTCGAGTTTATATATGCTTACGATTGTCTTTATGATGGGATTTACAATTAGTTGGGAGCTTACATTTGCGGCACTTATACCGCTTCCAATTATGGCGTATGCGATGAATATATATGGAAAGAAATTGCATGAAAGATTTACAGTTGCGCAAGATGCGTTCGGTGATATGAATGATAAAGTACTTGAGTCAATCGCTGGTGTGCGCGTGATTCGTGCATACGTACAAGAAAATGCAGATCAGGAAAGATTTCATCAATTAGGAGATGACGTCTACGAAAAGAATATGAAAGTAGCTAGAATTGATGCACTATTCCAGCCAACTGTGAAAATGCTTGTCGGTCTTAGTTATTTAATTGGTTTAGTGTACGGTGCATATCTTGTATTTCAATCAAAGGTGACACTTGGTGAACTTGTTTCCTTTAACGTGTATTTAGGGATGATGATTTGGCCGATGTTTGCAATTGGTGAATTAATCAATGTTATGCAAAGAGGAAATGCGTCACTCGACCGTGTAAATGAAACGTTAGCGTATGAACCAGATGTAAAGGATCCGAAACATCCAAAGCTTGTACAAGAGCCGGATTATATTCAGTTTGATGATGTTACCTTTTCATATCCTTCATCAACTGAAACAAATTTAAAAAAGGTTTCGTTTACATTAAAACAAGGGGAAACGCTTGGTGTTGTTGGAAAAACAGGAAGCGGAAAAACGACGCTCGTACGTCAGCTTCTTCGCCAATATCCGCTTGGAGATGGAGATATTGCAGTCTCTGATGTGACATTAGATCAAATGACGAATGAAAATGTGCTTGGGTGGATTGGTTATGTACCGCAGGAACATATTTTATTCTCAAAAACAGCGAGGGAAAATATTTTATTCGGAAATAGGGAAGCGACGGAAGAGGAACTCGAGAAAGCGATTGAAATTGCAGCGTTTAAAAAAGACTTAGAGTTTTTACCAGAAGGGTTAGAAACGCTCGTCGGAGAGAAAGGTGTTTCTTTATCAGGAGGGCAAAAACAAAGGATTTCGATTGCACGAGCTGTTATTCAAAATCCGGAAATATTAATTTTAGATGATTCTTTATCAGCTGTTGATGCTCGTACGGAAGCGGCGATTATTGAAAATATAAGAACAGAGAGAAGCGGAAAGACGACGATTATTACGACGCACCGTTTATCTGCCGTTCAACATGCGGATTGGATTCTCGTGATGGATGAAGGAGAAGTAATAGAAGAAGGTACGCATGATCAGCTTATTCAAAAGGGAGGCTGGTATGCGGAACAGTTTGAAAGACAACAGGGTGAAAGTGAAAGTGCGGATAGTGGGGTGAAAATATGAGCGTTTCAAAACGATTGTTTCAATACGCAATGAAAGTAAAAGGGACGATTTTTGCAGCGATGCTAATGTTATTTATTTTCGTCATCGCAGAGCTTGCTGGTCCTTTCGTCGCGAAAACGATGATTGACGATCATATCGTTGGAATAGAGAAACCTTGGTATGAAACAGAAAAGAGTGAAGAGGCTGTTTCGTATAATGGCGCCTTTTATAAGAGAAGTGATCGCTTTGAACAAGGTGAGAAAAAAGGAAAAGAAGTACGCGTGATGCAAGTCGGTTTTCAATATTACTTTGTACCGAATAAAGTAAATGTGGAAGGGTCACGGACTGTAAAAGGTGATATGATTACCGTTCAAAACGGTAAGGCGGTGCAAGTGTATAAAGCGAAAGCATTAACGAAAGAAGAAGTGTTTGCGTTTTATAAACCAGAAATAAACAGACTATTATTACTTGGTGGAGGCTATTTTGCTTTATTAGTAGTCGTTTCATTATTTGCATACGGAAAGCAATTTTTCTTGCAGAAAGCAGCGAACAAAATTATTCAAATTATGAGGGAAGATGTCTTTTCTCATATTCAAACGTTGCCGATTCGGTATTTTGATCATTTACCAGCAGGGAAAATTGTGTCGCGTGTGACGAATGATACAGAGGCCATTCGTGATTTATATGTAACGGTGCTGGCAACATTCGTTTCTAGTATCATCTATATTATTGGGATATTTGCTGCGCTATTTTTACTCGATGTAAAATTGGCGACGTTATGTTTACTCATCATCCCAATTTTAATTGTTTGGGCTATTTTATATAGAAAGTACGCGTCTGTATACAATCATAAAATGCGTTCGCGTTTATCTGATATTAACGGAACAGTGAATGAATCCATTCAAGGGATGCCAATTATTCAAGCGTTCCGTCAAGAGCGTGAAACGAAAAAAGAATTTGAAGAATTAAATGGCGATTATTTTAAGTATCAAAATAAAATTTTAAATTTAAATGCAGCAACTTCGCATAACTTAGTAGCCGTATTAAGAAATATCGCTTTCACAGGAGTAATTTGGTATTTCGGCGGTGCTTCATTAAGTGCTACAGGCGTCATTTCTTTAGGGATACTATATGCGTTCGTTGATTATTTAACACGATTATTCTCACCGATTACAAATATGGTGAATCAGCTTGCTAACTTAGAACAATCGCGCGTTGCATCAGAACGTGTTTTTGAATTATTAGAGGAAAAAGGGGAAGCAGTAGAAGAAGAACGTATACCTCGCTTACAAGGAAATGTGAAGTTTGATAATGTGTCGTTTTCTTATAATGGAAAAGATGAAGTGTTAAAAAATATTTCATTTGAAGCGAAACAAGGCGAGACAGTCGCACTTGTCGGTCATACTGGCTCAGGAAAAAGTTCCATTATGAATGTACTCTTTCAGTTTTACGAGTTTGAAAAAGGAAAGCTTACAATTGACGGTCATGACGTAAAAGAGATGCCGAAACAAGCAACTCGTGAACATATGGGAATTGTACTGCAAGATCCATTTTTATTTAGCGGAACAGTAGCATCTAATGTTAGTTTAGAAAATGAAAATATTTCAAAAGAGCGCATCGTAAAAGCATTGCGTGATGTAGGTGCTGAAAGATTTGCGAACAATATAAATGAAGAAATTACGGAGAAAGGAAGTACACTTTCAACCGGAGAACGTCAGCTTATATCGTTTGCTAGGGCGCTCGCTTTTGACCCAGCCATTTTAATTTTAGATGAAGCGACATCTAGTATCGATACAGAAACAGAGGCGATGATTCAACAAGCGCTAGAAGTTGTGAAAAAAGGAAGAACGACATTTATTATTGCCCACCGTCTTTCAACAATTAAAAGTGCAGATCAAATTATCGTGCTTGATAGAGGGACGATTTTAGAAAAAGGGTCTCATGATGAATTAATGAAAAAGCGCGGGCGTTATTACGATATGTACAAAACGCAAATGGAAGGGAATCAGAGCGCTTAATAGGTATGGGGAGGAACTTGTGATTTTCACAAGTTCTTTTTTTAGTGAATCACGGCAATTAAATAAGAAGTATTATTTTACCTTTCGTACAATAAATGCTATATTAAAAAATGTTACTTATTTTTTGTATGTAGCATTATTTTTCCTTTTTGTTTGATTATGAAGAAAAAGGATAAACTAAATAAGAACATTTTCATTGAAAAATTGTTCAAGATTGCATACAATCAATATAGTTTTTAAATTCCTATCAGAATACTTGGAGGATTACCATCATGAAGAAATTATTTTCAGTACTTGCAGTAACTACATTAGCGATCGGGATTGTAGCCGGCTGCGGTAAAGAAGAGAAAAAAGATACAGCTAGTCAAGACGCGTTACAAAAGATTAAACAAAGCGGTGAACTTGTAATTGGTACAGAAGGTACATACCCACCATTTACGTTCCACGATTCAAGCAATAAATTAACTGGATTTGACGTTGAACTATCAGAAGAAGTTGCAAAACGTTTAGGTGTAAAACCTGTATTTAAAGAAACGCAATGGGATAGCTTACTTGCTGGTTTAGATGCAAAACGTTTCGATATGGTTGCAAACGAAGTTGGTATTCGTGAAGATCGTCAAAAGAAATACGACTTCTCTAAACCATACATTTCATCTTCAGCGGCATTAGTTATCGCAAAAGATAAAGATAAACCTGCTACATTTGCTGATGTAAAAGGATTAAAAGGAGCACAATCTTTAACAAGTAACTATGCAGATATCGCTAAGAAAAATGGTGCGGAAATCGTTGGTGTAGAAGGATTTAGCCAAGCAGCAGAACTATTAGCTTCAGGGCGCGTTGATTTTACAATTAATGATAAGTTATCAGTATTAAATTATTTAGAAACGAAAAAAGATGCAAAAATTAAAATTGTAGATACAGAAAAAGAAGCGTCACAAAGTGGATTCTTATTCCGTAAAGGTAGCACTAAGCTTGTACAAGAAGTAGATAAAGCGTTAGAAGATATGAAAAAAGACGGTACGTATGACAAAATAACGAAAAAATGGTTTGGTGAAAATGTATCTAAGTAGTGCATTGGTTTCAGATCGATTGTCTACTTGGGTAGATATTATGCAGTCTTCCTTCATGCCGATGCTGAAGGAAGCTGTTTTTACGACAATTCCATTAACGCTTATTACATTTATTATCGGTCTTATACTTGCGACGTTAACGGCGCTTGCACGTATTTCAGGTAGTCGTATTTTACAATGGATTGCTCGTATCTATGTATCTATCATTCGCGGAACGCCACTTCTTGTACAGTTATTTATTATTTTCTATGGTCTCCCAACTCTTAATATTGAAGTTGAGCCATATACAGCAGCAGTTGTTGGATTTTCATTAAATGTCGGTGCGTATGCATCTGAAATTATTCGTGCTTCTATCCTTTCCATTCCGAAAGGGCAGTGGGAAGCAGCTTACACAATTGGGATGACATATCCGCAAGCGTTAAAACGTGTTATTTTACCGCAAGCAACGCGCGTATCAATTCCGCCGCTTTCGAATACATTTATTAGCTTAGTGAAAGATACTTCATTAGCATCGTTAATTTTAGTAACAGAAATGTTCCGAAAAGCGCAGGAAATTGCGGCAATGAACTATGAGTTTTTAATTGTTTATTTTGAAGCAGGTCTTATTTATTGGGTTATTTGTTTCTTATTATCAATCGTACAACAGATGTTAGAAAAGCGTTCAGAACGCTATACATTAAAATAATCCTTTTACAAAAGGAGTTTTTGTTTTTATGATTTCAATTCAGCACTTACAAAAAAGTTTCGGAGATAATACCGTACTAAAGCATATAGATTTAACAGTTGAGAAGGGCGAGGTTGTTGTTATTATCGGGCCGTCTGGATCTGGTAAAACGACATTCCTGCGTTGCCTTAACGTATTAGAAACGCCAAACGCTGGTCATATTCGTATCGGTAATAAAGAGCTTAACTTCTCTCAAAAAGTAACGAAGAAAGATATTGTCAACCTTCGTACGCAAACAGGTATGGTATTCCAGCACCATAATCTATTCCCGCATTTAACAGCACTTCAAAATGTAATGGAAGGGCTCGTTACAGTGAAAAAGATGGGGAAAGAAGAAGCGAAGAAAAAAGCAAACTATTTCCTTGAAAAAGTGGGTCTAGCAGATAAAGTGGATTTATATCCGTTCCAATTATCAGGCGGACAACAACAGCGCGTTGGAATTGCTCGCGCGCTTGCGATGGAGCCGGAAGTGTTACTATTTGATGAACCGACGTCAGCACTTGATCCTGAACTCGTTCAAGAAGTTCTGAAGGTCATGAAAGAACTTGCTAAAGAAGGTATGACGATGGTCATTGTAACGCACGAAATGCGTTTTGCACATCAAATTGCGAACCGTGTTATTTTCATGGATGGCGGTGTCGTTGTCGAACAAGGTACACCAGAAGAAGTATTTACAAATCCAAAAGAAGAACGTACGAAGAAGTTTTTACAAATGTTGCAATAAATGAAGGAAGGTCTCAAGGCATATGCCTTGAGACCTTTTTGCCATATATATTTATTTGTGGAATCCGCCAAGGCTTTGCTCAGCCATTGCAACTAGACGTTTTGTGATTTCGCCACCAACAGAACCGTTAGCACGAGCTGTAGAATCTGCTCCTAATTGTACACCAAATTCTTGAGCGATTTCGTACTTCATTTGGTCGATTGCAGCTGTTGCTCCTGGTACTACTAATTGATTTGAAGAATTTTGGTTTGCCATAGGAATATATCCTCCTTAGAGTTATAAAAATTTTTTTGGTTGGACTAGCTGGAGTTGAACCAGATTATCGCCCCGTTTGGCGCTAATCCATCGGTAATTAAGTTTGTACTCATAGTATGGATGTTACCTAGAAAGATATACGAAATAATAATTTGTAAATTTTGTAAAAAAATCTTAGTGATTTCGTAAATTATGAAATAAGAGTAATCGTTGTATTTTTTAGAAAGAAGGCTAAACTAAGAGCGATATGAAATATATTTTTCTTTTTGTATCCTGCTATTTTGAGGTAAATGTAAGTAAGAACGGGGCAAGACGCTCCTATACGTAGCTAGATACAATTATATGGAGGAATCGTGATGGGAATTTGCCCGCTTTGCAACGCATTAGAATCACAAACATATTCTTGTCAAAATTGCCAAAGTATACTCCAAGATTATGGGAAGGCTGTAGATTACATAGACGATTATAGTGCGTATATGGACCAAGAATTATTAAGTGCAGTAGATGGATTGACACATAATAATTCAAATGAATATTGCAATCATATTTTTTATTGCGGAGTATGTAACGTGGAAACAGAGTTTGTAGTAAAACTTGTGTAAATAGAAAACTTCCACCTTATGAATGAGGTGGAAGTTTTTGTTTTTGTATTTGTGAGTGAATCATAGGAGACGGAATATGCTCGTTATTTGAGGAAGTCTCTAATTTTATTTGAGACATTTTTTCTTTTGTATCGCGCAAAGAGTGTTCAGTTAAGTAGATGGCATATTCGTAAAATAATTGGCGCGTTAGTTCACTCTGTTCTTTTAACTTGGCATCTTGGAATACAGTTCGCCCTGGTTTAGAGTTTGCTTCAAAGAGCCACGGGTTTTCCTGCGTGTCTAAACCGATATCAAAACCGATTTCTCCAATATTTCCGGTTACTTGTTCATCGAGTGCGTAACTAATTTGTAAGGCTGTATGTTTTAATTTATTTTCAATTTGAATTTGTTTCGTTGAATCAGGAAAAAGTTCTTGCAGCAATTTCGTATCGCCACCGCTATTTACATGCGTTGTTAAGCTACCTTTGCCAGCAATTTTTGCGACGATTGCACTGACCATCCATTGGCCGAAATGATTTTTATTTGTATGAATGCGGAAATCAACAGGCTGCCCATCGAAGCGTAGCAAGGAGATACCTTGTTGTACGATAAACTTTTTTAAATCATGTCCTTTTAACACATGGTTCAGAAGTGTTTCTAATGATTGGTACTTTCTTAGTTTATTTTCTTCATTTTCGCGATAACGACAGTAGTAGCAATTCTCTGCTTGAGAATAAAATAGTTGATGAATATTTCTACCGAAGCTACCATGAATCGGTTTCATATAAATGGATTTATACGTTCCGAGAAATCGTTCCACTTGTTCGAAGTGCTGAAATGTTTCTGTGTTTGGTAATAACGGCATGATGGATTCATCTTTCATAAGAAGTTGATGTACTTCCCATTTATTAAAAAAACCTGGGTTAAACCAAGGAATAGCATAGTCATGCTCTAGCTTTCTTTTTGCTCTTACGATCGGTTTATAATTTTCGGCTTTCCGATTTGGTAATCGATCGTAAATGACATTCGGTAAAGGGACTTTTTTCTTTATCCACTTTTCCTCTTGAAAGAAATACCCTTCAATTGTTTCGTCTTCCCAGTCTATATGTTGCACACCAAAAACGAATACAAATGGTCGTAAGGTGAATGGTGGAGTTAGTAACTCGCCAAGAGATGTGGAACGGTTCCCTAAAGGATTAGAAGCGTCATCGTTAAAACCAGTTGTGAAAATCCCGATTAATGGTCCGAAAATAATCGTTTCATTTTGTGTGAATGCATGGATAGTAGTGGAATGAGGCAGTAAAAGTTTTTCAGCAATTTGTTTTCCAATTATGATTTCGCGAGTAAAGGAATAATGAATTTTTACATCTTCACTTGCAACATGGCGTAGGCCGAAGGAAAGGGATGTAATTGGTGGTGTAATGGAAAAAATATAAGGTAAAGTAATACTATTTGGATTCTCGTCTGAAATGTTGAATGTATATATGTGCTCTTTCAAAATGGGTTTACCTCCTTTCATTATGGTGTAAAGCGACTGAATTTTAATGGTCCGTGATATATTTTTTCGGCTAATGAATCACTATGACGAATGTAATGTTCGTACGGGGGAATCGTGTTGACATACATAAGCCAAATTGCCCCTTTTTGATCCATAATAGTGGAAAGCTCTAGCTCGAATAATGAAGAATAAGATGCATCTAGCGTTTGAAACACTTCATTTATAATGTCTTGTAAAGCGTCTTGTAACAATTGTACACCGGTACTAGATAGTACGTATTTAATTTTTGAAAATGCATGCAGCGAGGAATCATCGGTTGCCGATAGTAAAAGTTGATTCGGAAATGAACTTTTTTGTATAAACTGACCGATAACGTTCCACTTCTGTTCTTTATTTTTTTGTAAAATGGTTCGAATATGGAGTGGGTATGTTAATTGATTTGGAGGTTGCAGCATTGTATGCGTGATGTAACGTGCTGATCGTATATGAGATTTGTACCAAGATATAAATTCATCAGTTCGTTTAATTGGAGTAGAAGTATGGTAAGCATCATTTATCGTATCAACATGAAACGTTTTATTTTTATAAACGACCCGGTACAAACTTTCATTGGAATGTGCGTTAGTAGGACGTATAATAATATCTTTTGTTTTTAATAACAGTTTGAAAATGTTGTGTATCGTTGCTATTTCAAATTTTGGTATATAAGGAGATAATTTTTTATTCGTGAGAAATACATCATGTAGTTCGCTTAAGTCAATGAGTGTGTTATTTAAAAAGGTAGTGGAAGCACGGTTGTGTAATGAGCGAATAATTGACTTTGCTTTTTCGACGTTTGTTTCCTCGTTAAAAGAAGAACGATCGTATATATAAGAAGGAATAGGGAATATTTGCTCTTTCCATTTTCCTGTATCTGTATCATAAATCAGACCAGAAATAAGATCTGTTTTAGGGTCAATACCAAACGGCGTAAACTGGGCAACGACATTATGATAAAGCCGAGCGCGTTTAGCGATTTCGGTGTAATACGTTTGCTCATAATGAGGGTGAGAAGTTAAAATACCGAGAACCAACGAAATCACTCCTTTACTAACAAAATGTTGGCATAATAGGCGAAGCTATATATTGCAAATACGTTTTTATACCATTATACTTTTGTCCGTATGATGATATGCTATAGTTTTGGAGAAGCGAAAGGTTGATTGTAATGAATATATGGTTAAGTATGTTAACGACGACAGGGCTCGGAGCGATTATTGGAGGATTTACAAATCATTTAGCGATAAAAATGTTATTTCGTCCTCATCGCCCTATGTATATTGGGAAGTTTCAAGTGCCATTTACACCAGGATTAATTCCGAAGCGCCGCGATGAGCTTGCTGTTCAATTAGGGAAAATGGTTGTAGAACATTTGTTAACGCCAGAAGGAATCGGCAAGAAGTTAACAAATGAAGAGTTTCAAAAAGGTTTAATCCACTGGGCACAAGTAGAAGTGGATAAAGTAATTACGAATGAACAGTCACTGCGACACATGTTAGAAAAATGGGACGTAGCGCATGTAGAAAAAGAAGCAACTGAGAAAATCGAACAGGTGATTACAGAAAAGATTCAGGCATTTTTAGAAGAGTACTATACATATACATGGGAACAAGCTTTACCTCATTCTGTTCATGAAAAAATAGAGAATGCAATTCCAAATGTCTCGGCGTTTATTTTAGATCGAGGAATCAGTTTTTTTGAAAGTGAAGAAGGGAAAGCGCGTCTTTCAAAAATGATTGATGATTTCTTTGCTTCTAGGGGGACATTGCTTAACTTAGTCGGAATGTTTTTAGGGAATGTAAGTGTAGTGGATCGTGTGCAGCCTGAGGTTATTAAGTTTTTAGGGCAAGATGGCACAAAGCAGCTTTTAACTGAAGTACTGCAAAAAGAGTGGGAGAAGTTAAAAGGAAGAGATGTAAAAGAATTAGAAACGTTTGTAGAAAAAGAAATGATTGTAAGCTCCATATTGTCTGCAGTTAAAGTGGAGGAAACAGTGAGCAAGTTTTTAAATCAATCTGTGCAGCAAGTATGTGAGCCAGTTCGAGAAACAATTATGGAAAAGGTAGTCCCAAGTGCAGTAACGAAAGGCTTGAAGTGGGGAGCAGAAAACGTAGCGAGTATACTAAATAATCTCCACTTGGCTGAAATTGTGCAGCAAGAAGTGTCCACATTTTCCACGGAGAGACTAGAAGATTTAGTGCTGTCCATTACAAAAAATGAACTGAAAATGATTACGTATTTAGGTGCCTTATTAGGCGGTATGATTGGAATCGTGCAAGGGTTATTACTGTTGTTTCTGAAATAATAAGATATGTACATACAAATAAAAGTGAAATTTCTTCACATCTCTTGCATAGTTTGATATGGTAAGAAGAGGTGCGTATGTAAATGCACGTAAAAGGCAGTGCGTATGATAAGCGCTAGCCTTCTAAAGGAGGAAAAATAAAATGACAAAAAACATTCATGATGTAGCATATGAATTACAAAAAGCAATCGCTGAAAACGATGACTTCAAAACGTTAAAAGAGAGCTACGCAGCAGTTCAAGCTGATGCAGCTTCAAAGAACTTATTCGATGAGTTCCGCACAATGCAACTTAGCCTACAACAAAAAATGATGCAAGGTCAAGAAATCACTGAAGAAGACAACCAACAAGCACAAGAAGTTGTAGTTCGCATTCAACAAGATGCTAAAATTACAAAGTTAATGGAAACTGAGCAACGCTTAAATGTTGTAATCGGCGACGTTAACAAAATTATCATGAAGCCACTTGAAGAATTATATAGCGCGCAACAACAAGCGTAATAGTGGAAGACGCCCCTTGTATGGGGCGTCTTTTTTGTTTAGGGAATTTGATAGTTAGACCACAAAACCTCACTTTCAAAATAGCTATTTTGAAAGTGGTATGTAGTACATCCGTTAATTCTTTTTATTGCTGTTAATTGAAGTTTTAATGTTTTTTTCGTTTAAAAACTTTTCAATCTCTTTTTGCTTCCGTCCATTAGCTTTCTCAAGGTGCTTCGTAAAAGAAAAATCGGCTTTGAATAAGTTACCATCTTGGGCGAGTTTGTTTAATTCTTGATCTAGTTCTACGAAAATAGCCGTAGATGATGACATAAATTCATAGATTTCTTTTGAAGGTTTTTTATAATCAGTAGGTAAATTATTATTACTAATAAACTCATGGAAATTCATATCGTTTTGTTTCGCTAGATCGATTAGTTTTTGTAATTTTTTTCGATCGGAATCAGTGAAATTCTTATCAGGAGTTGTTGAGGCAAGTGGAATGATGTTTTCAGATAACTCCCAGCTATAATCTATATAATCTTTTATATTTTTTCTCATTTCATCTTCGTTAATCGTTTCATTCTTTTTTGAGGAAGTGAATATAGTTTCCGGAATTTTAACCGTAACATCTTTAATAGATTGTACATCGTTTTCTTCCTTAGGTTGTGCACTGTTTGAACAAGCTGATAGAAATAAAACTGTAAGTAGCATGAGTGAATATAAAGTATATTTCTTCATTTTAATCTCCTTTTTTATTCATTAGTGTCTTTGTAAAATAGCTATATTCCATTTCAAATACTTTACTAAAAGTGCGTATATATGTTTGACCATTTGATAACATACGACGGATATGAGTAAACCGACGCAAAAAGCGATGAACACATTATAAACATCGGAATAACTAATTTGATGAAACCCTTTAAAGAATCCTAATCCTATTAATAAAATAGGTGAAATAATTAATACTGGAGTGGCAATGATTAGTGCTAGAAGAAAAGGTAATAAAAAGAGTAGTACGAAAAAGGCGATAAAGATAAAGGCAAAGTTTAAAACACTTAAGCTCATAACAGAAAATAGTGCAGTTATCATATTTTTGAAGCTTCGTTTCTTGTCAGCATTGCTTATTGCATAGGAAACATTAAGTTCTTTAGCAATAGCTTTAGGGTTTCCTAGTTTTTTAGAAATTTCTTCTTCGCATATTCCATCCTGTTTACCACTAATAAAATGAGTTTCGTACTCTGAGATGATATCCTCCTTTTCTGAATTAGGTATATTCCGTAGGGAGGAACTAAGTTGGCTTAAAAATTCACTTTTGTTCATTGTAATCACTTCCCTTTATAAAATAATGAATTATAGCTGAGAATTCGCTCTTTTTTGAGAGGGGGATATACTAACTACGAATGTTATTCCAATTAATGGGTGTTCCAATATTTACAAATATATCATTTAGTAGTGTTCTTTGCAAGGTACTGTAAACATTTTGGTACCGTGATGAGATGGAAGTTTTTTATATTTTTTCGAGAAAATATGAAAATATTATTTTAAGATAAATAAAGGGTTGTAAGCGCATTCCTTAATGAGTGTCATAAAACTGTCAAATTCATATCGTTGGAAAAATAATGCATTTGTAATATAATGATAAATAATACTTCACCACGTTAATTAACCAGGTGAAGTTTAAAATCTTTATTACACAAATTATGAAACAAAGGAATGGTTAGTTTGAGTACAGGTGTAAAAGCAAACGACGTGAAGACAAAAACAAAAGGAGCAGATCTTGTTGTTGATTGTTTAATTAAACAAGGTGTTACACATGTTTTCGGTATTCCAGGAGCGAAGATTGACTCTGTATTTGATGTACTGCAAGAAAGAGGACCAGAGTTAATTGTTTGTCGTCATGAACAAAATGCAGCATTTATGGCAGCTGCGATTGGTAGATTAACAGGAAAACCGGGCGTATGTCTTGTAACTTCAGGACCAGGGACATCAAATTTAGCGACAGGTCTTGTTACTGCGAATGCGGAGAGTGATCCCGTTGTTGCTTTAGCTGGTGCAGTTCCACGTACAGATCGATTAAAACGTACGCACCAATCTATGGATAATGCTGCACTATTCGAACCAATCACAAAATATAGCGTAGAAGTAGAGCATCCTGATAATGTGCCAGAAGCATTATCAAATGCATTCCGAAGTGCGACTTCCACAAATCCAGGCGCTACTTTAGTAAGTCTTCCGCAAGACGTTATGACTGCGGAAACGAATGTAGAGTCTATCGGTGCGCTTTCTAAGCCACAGCTTGGAATCGCTCCCACACATGATATTACATACGTAGTAGAAAAAATAAAAGCAGCGAAATTGCCGGTTATTTTACTCGGTATGAGAGCAAGCACAAATGAAGTGACGAAAGCTGTTCGTGAATTAATTGCGGATACAGAACTTCCTGTCGTTGAAACATATCAAGCAGCTGGTGCGATTTCACGTGAATTAGAAGATCATTTCTTCGGCCGCGTTGGCTTATTCCGTAACCAACCAGGTGATATTTTACTAGAAGAAGCGGACCTTGTTATTTCTATCGGTTATGACCCAATTGAGTATGATCCGAAATTCTGGAATAAACTTGGGGACAGAACGATTATTCATCTTGATGACCATCAAGCAGATATCGATCATGATTACCAACCAGAGCGTGAATTAATTGGTGATATTGCCTTAACAGTAAATAGTATCGCAGAAAAATTACCGAAACTTGTGTTAAGTACGAAATCAGAAGCAGTATTAGAACGATTACGTGCGAAATTATCAGAACAAGCAGAAGTTCCAAATCGTCCTTCAGAAGGTGTTACGCATCCACTTCAAGTGATTCGTACACTTCGTTCTTTAATTAGTGACGATACAACTGTTACATGTGACATCGGTTCCCATTCTATTTGGATGGCGAGATGTTTCCGTTCTTATGAACCACGTAGATTATTATTTAGTAACGGTATGCAAACGTTAGGTGTTGCACTCCCTTGGGCAATCGCAGCTACTTTAGTAGAACCAGGTAAAAAAGTAGTTTCCGTATCAGGTGACGGTGGTTTCTTATTCTCAGCGATGGAGTTAGAAACGGCGGTACGCTTAAATTCTCCAATCGTCCATCTCGTTTGGAGAGACGGCACATATGATATGGTTGCATTCCAACAAATGATGAAATACGGCAGAACATCAGCTACAGAGTTTGGGGATGTTGATCTTGTGAAATATGCGGAAAGTTTCGGGGCGTTAGGTCTTCGTGTTAACACGCCTGATGAATTAGAAGGGGTATTAAAAGAAGCATTAGCAGCAGATGGTCCTGTCATTATTGATATTCCAATTGACTATCGTGACAACATTAAATTAAGCGAAAAATTATTACCAAACCAATTAAACTAATGGAGGCAGATTTGAGATGACTGTTGCGCAATTAATTGATATTGATGCAAAAAAAACGAAAACGAGTAATGAAGTATATCAAACATCTACAATGCTTGCGCTATTAGATGGTATATATGATGGTGTGATTAGCTTTGAAGATTTGAAAAAACGTGGTGATTTCGGTATCGGCACATTTGATCAGTTAGATGGTGAAATGATTGCGTTTGATAACGAATTTTATCATTTACGTTCAGACGGTTCAGCAGAAAAAGTAGAGCCAGAAGAAACAACACCGTTTGCGACTGTAACGTTTTTTGAGAAAGAAATGAGTTATACAGTGGAGCATCCGATGAATCGTGAAGAAGTGGAAGCTTTATTACATGAATTAATGCCGAGTAAAAACCTATTTTATGGTATTCGAATGGATGGTACGTTCCGCGAAGTAAGAACGAGAACGGTTCCAAGACAAGAAAAACCGTATACACCACTCGTTGAAGTGACGAAATCACAACCAATCTTCTCATTTGAAAATACAGAAGGTACGCTTGCTGGATTTTGGACACCAGATTATGCGCAAGGTATTGGTGTAGCTGGATTCCACTTACATTATATTGACGATGAAAGAAGCGGAGGCGGACATGTTTTCGACTATGTTGTTGAAAACTGTACGATCCAAATTTGTCAAAAAGCTCATATGCATTTAGCACTTCCAGAAACAGCTGACTTTATGGCGGCTGAATTATCTAGAGAAAACTTAGAGGATAATATTGCGACTGCGGAAGGTGCGGAGTAAAAAGGGAGAGACTGTTCCATTTTGGAACAGTCTTCTTTTATTTGTAATGTTATTCCTTGTCGAATCGTTGATATATTGTGAGTTATGATAGATATATTCGAAAAATCGTTGATATCGTTTATCCCGCTTTAATGGGCAGTAAGATCCCCACTTCCAAATTCAGCGAAAGCAAAGAAGTTAGGCGGGGGATCAACTGCCCATAAAAGTCCGATTGGTTCAACTAATAATCAGTGGGGGATGAAGGCACTCCCCACTGATTAAAGTTTCACTTTATTTCTTTGAAACAAACGGATGCCCCTCATAATAAAAACGCCACGGATAATGTACAGCTTCTTCTGCATAGTCGATATTAATACGAGGTCCTGCTGTTATTTTATATTGTGATGATATGTGTTCTTCTTCTGGGACGAGTTCAATATGCAATGTGTCACTTTGTAATGATACGCCTCGTTCTTCTAAAGTGATTCCAAGGGCACGACATAATTTTCCAGGTCCGTTCGTTAAGTTTTTATACTGTGCTTTTGTAATGTCTGTTTTGTTGTAGCGCGCTAGTTTTATTTCTTCTATTCCATCTACCGGCTCAAGGGCTCGAATGAGAACACCTTGCGGGGTGCCTACTGGTGCTGTAATGACGTTAAAACAATGGTACATACCGTAAATTAAATATACGTAAGCATGTCCTGGCGCACCAAACATGACTTCCGTACGATCCGTCCGTCTGCCGCCGTAACTATGTGCGGCCTTATCACCCGGACCTTTGTATGCTTCTACTTCAACAATGATTCCACTTCGCTTTATTCCATCTACAATATGAACAAGTTTCTGTCCGAGTAATTTTTTTGCGACTTCTAACGTATCGCCTTCATAAAAGGAAGGTGGTGCTTGCATTGTACTATCTCCTTTACTAAGTGTATATGTATATAGTAAACCAAATTTTCAGTAGTAATTCTAACTCGTTCTATTTGCTACATTTATTTCATAAATTATGGATAGAGTACAACAGCGAAGAGGGGGAGTGCGACATGATTTATCGCTTACTAGCTCTTAACATAGATGGGACACTACTATACAACAACGGAAAAATTGCAAAAGGATTAAAAGAAACAATTGAATTTGTAAAAAGAAAAGACGTATACGTTACATTATTTACGAGCCGGAATTTTCAGTCCGCTCATAAAGTAGCAAAGGCGTTAAAATTAGATTCTATATTAGTGACACATGGCGGTGCTTTCGTTTCAGCAACTTTAGATAAGCCGTACGTTCAAAGAAGATTATCGGAAGAGAAGACATTTAACATTGTGCAAGTATTGGAGCATTTTGACTGTAACGTCCGCATTTCTCATGAACGGTTTTCAATCGGAAATCGTGAGAGAAATACACCAAACTTAATTGCGCGTACTGTGCTATCGAGTGCGGATCCGTTATTTTATCCAGTTCAATTTGTAGATTCGTTAGGTGATGCGCTTCGTGATCATCCAGTCGCGGCGCCAAAAATTGATGTTCTTTTCCAAACGAAAGGTGAAAAAGAAAGAGGACTGAATACATTAAGAAAAGCGTTTCAAGATATAGAGTATATTGAATGTGATTCAAAACGAATAGAAATTTTGCCACAAAATGTATCAAAATTACGTGGATTACAATTGCTTGGAGAGCATTTAAATATTTCGTTAAACGAAATGGTTGCCATTGGAGATAGCATGGAAGATTTAGAGGTTATTGAAAATGTGGGTCTCGGGGTAGCGATGGGGAACGCGCCTGTAGAGGTAAAACAAGCGGCCGACTGGATTACACGTTCAAATAGTGAGAACGGCGTAGAGTATATGATTAAAGAGCATTTCCGCAAGCAATTCCCGCTTCCGTTTTTGAAGAATCATAAAAATACACCGAAACGATAAAGGAAAAACGTAGCTTTTGGCTACGTTTTTCTTTGTTTAAGCTTCAATAACTTTAAGCATTCGATTTAAAAATGCGGCTGCTTCAGCGCGTGTTGCTGTGCCTTTTGGTACGAATTCATTTCGTTCGTTACCTTTTACAATTCCGTATGCATAAACATTTTGTAATGCTTTTTTATCGTATGCTAAGTGTTGGTCAGTGAATGGTAATTTCACTTCTTTTCTATAAATCCAGTTATATTCTAATGCACGGTCAATCATAATAACAGCTTCATCACGTGTTATTGTAGCATTGGGATCAAATTTATTATTCCCACGACCATTAATGATCCCTGCGCTAGCGGCGCGGTTAATTCCATCTATTAAAGATGGGTGTGCTTCGTTTAAGTCTGTAAATTTAGCGTTTCCAGCAGGTAATTTTAAAGCTCTCGACATTAAATTTGCAAACTCAGCTCGTGTCACGAGGCGGTTTGGCCAGTAAGAACCATTGCCGTCACCGAACATGATTTTTCTAGCAGCTAATTGACGAATGTCTTGCTCATACCAACCACCTGCAATGTCGTCTTTTTCATGAGGGACTTCTGGCGGCGGCATAACATCTTTACGATGTTCGTTATAGTAAGCGTTCGTGCCCTTTAAGAAAGCATCCCATTGTCCGCGCTGAATCATAAATGCAGGGCAGTTTTTTCCGCTCCAAAATTGATGCTTTTGAACGTGATCTAGAGATATGTTTAATTCATTCATTAAGAAAGCAGCTAACTTGCGCGCATTTTCTACCGCTTTCGTATAATTTCCATCACTATTCACAGCAATTTCAATTCCGATAGATTCATAGTTTCCAGTTTTATCTCCAGCATGCCACCCAACTTCATTTAGCGGAAGATGTTGATAAATTTCTTTGTCATCTACTGTAAAATGCCAAGACGCTGAACGATCAGTATTTCCGCGAGCTTGATTATCTAAGTACTTCGCATGATTTAAAGCGTTCGCACCTTTACTTGTATTAGCAGTTTCATGAATTGTAATGTATTTCGGTTCCATTGCGTAGCCAGGGCGAATATTTTCATTTCCTTTTGGAACAATCATTTCTTTAAAAGTAACACCATAAACGTTATTTGTAGGTAAATTAGATGGTGTTTTGAAGAAAGTTGCGCTTCTCTTTTCGATAGCACCTGTTTTTTCAAATAATGATGCTTTCGTACCGTCGAATGTAGCTGAAGGAGCATAAATCCATTTCTCAGTTCCGTTCATTTGAATGTTAAACCAATTCCCAGCTTGTTCAGTAGGAGTTACTGTTTGTGGCTGTAATTTCGTTTCTTCTTTAAACGATTGGAAAGGGAAGGAATATACTGATGCTTCTTCTGTTACGATTAGTTTTTGATTCGAGAGTTTATGAATCTCTTGTACTTCTAAACTATTACTTTCCTTATTAATCCAGCCAGCACCAAACGTAGTTTGTATGTAATATGCATTCCCTTTTTTCTTCGTTGCTTTTACTACTGGTTCAGCAATTTCAATATTTGTTTTCGTTTTTAAGTCATTTGAATTGTATAGTGGAAGTTTTGTTGATAAGTGGAGAAGATATTCACCCGAGATTTCAAGGTCGTTTTCTTCGTCATGTCTATGCTGTTTTGCATGTTCTTCAATGCTTTTTAAAGCTTGTTCATCCATAGACAATTCCGCAGTTTTTTCTATACTTTCTGCGAATGAATGGGTAGGCGCTACAAATGTTTGTAATGCCAAAGATAATGCTAAAATGTTGTAAAACTTTTTTTTCATAGTTGTTTTAACACGTGATAGTCTTTCGTGCGTGTTAAGAGTCCTCCTTTATATGTATTTAAATTAGTAGCAAGTACTAATACGTTCTAGATTGTAACAAGAGTATATTCTAATGTCTATACAACTAGGGAAAGTTCATGAAAAATCAATATTCAGTTTGTTTTAAATAGGATATGAAAATAAGGTAAAACCTTCTGTATTGACCTGCAAACGCCCTTCAAGTAAACTAAAGAGAGTTTGCAAATGAAAAGGTGATAATGTTGTTAATTTCAATTAAAACGTTACAAGATGATCGTTTTTTACGTCCGCTACAAAATATTGGCGGCTTATTTTTTGAAGATAGTACGATTGGATTTGAACAAGAGGAAGCAAATCTTATCGTTGATATACACATTGAAGAGAATGTGAAAGCATCAGCTCGTTTAACAGATGTTGCGACTGGAAATGTGTATGAAGAAACATTCGCAAAAGATTTATCTGCTTTTACAGATGAAAAAGAGCGTATGAAGCAAGTGAAGCACGTTGTTTCTTATGTATATCTTTCTGTTCTTCAGCAGTTAACTGGTATTGAACAAAGCTGGGGTATTTTAACTGGAGTTCGTCCAACGAAACTTCTTCATAAAATGCTTCAAAACGGTATGTCAAAAGAAGAAGCACACCAAGAACTTCGTGAAAGTTATTTAATTCATGAAGAGAAAATTGAACTCCTTCAACGTATCGTTGATTGCCAATTAGCGGTAGTTCCGGATTTATATCGTTTGAAAGAGGAAGTAAGTATTTATATCGGTATCCCATTCTGCCCAACAAAATGTGCATATTGTACATTCCCGGCGTATGCAATTAACGGACGTCAAGGCTCTGTTGATTCATTCTTAGGTGGTTTACATTATGAAGTTCGTGAAATTGGTAAGTTTTTAAAAGAAAAAGGTGTAAAAGTTACGACGATTTATTACGGCGGCGGTACACCGACAAGTATTACAGCAGAAGAGATGGATATGCTGTATGAAGAAATGTATGAAGCGTTCCCAGATGTGAAAAATGTGCGTGAAGTAACAGTTGAGGCAGGTCGCCCAGATACAATTACGCCAGCGAAGCTAGAAGTGTTAAATAAATGGAACATTGACCGTATTAGTATTAATCCGCAGTCATACCATCAAGAAACATTAAAAGCAATTGGACGTCATCATACTGTAGAAGAAACAATTGAGAAGTATCATTTAGCTCGTGAAATGGGAATGAATAATATTAATATGGATTTAATTATTGGTCTTCCTGGTGAAGGGTTAGATATTTTCAAGCATACACTAGATGAAACAGAAAAGTTAATGCCAGAATCATTAACAGTTCATACGTTATCATTTAAACGTGCTTCTGAAATGACGCAAAACAAACGTAAATATAAAGTAGCAGGTCGCGAAGAAATTACAGCGATGATGCACGAAGCAGAAGAGTGGACGCAAAAGCATAATTACGTACCATATTACCTATACCGTCAAAAGAATATTTTAGGTAACTTAGAGAACGTTGGTTATGCAATGCCGACGCAAGAAAGTATTTACAACATTGTCATTATGGAAGAAGTACAATCAATTATCGGACTTGGCTGCGGGGCATCAAGTAAATTTGTTCATCCGAAGACAGGTGCAATTACGCACTTTGCGAATCCGAAAGATCCAAAATCATATAACGATGGCTTCGTAAAATATACAGAAGATAAACTGAAAATTTTAGAAGAGCTATTTGCATAAGAAGAAAGGAGCTGTTCCGAGTCGGGACGGCTTCTTTTTTATCTTGTCAGTTTTTGTCGGTAAGTCGATATATCTGGAAAATCGCCGATATAATTCAAGTTGCGCCGATATATTTTGAAAATCGCCGATATAATTCAAGTTGCGCCGATATATCCGGAAAATCGCCGATATAATTTCACTTACCCCCAAAAGCGGAACTGTTTGTAAAACTATGTCGATAATAATCAGAAAAATTAGACGAATCATTAAAGGACAATGTCTACTTATGGACGAAATGATAGATTTATGAAAGAGAAAAGGGGGAAATTGTTGGCATGTACATGACGATAGGGAGAATATTTGATTTATCTGTTGGTAAGTATCCGAATAAAGAGGCGTTAGTGGAACCAGAAAAAAATATTCGCTGGACGTATAAACAGTGGAATGAGCAAATAAATAAAACGGCGCATGCTCTATTAGAAGAAGGGGTAAGAAAGGGCGATACGGTATCTGTTTACTTATATAATTGCCGTGAATTTGTAAACGTTTACTTAGCCTGTGCAAAAATTGGAGCGATCTTTAACCCAATTAATTTCCGCTTAAAAGCAAAAGAAGTATCTTATATTCTTCAGGATGCATCCTCGAAAGTCGTTGTTTTTGAAAAAGCAGTTGAGCCAACTGTCGCTATCATTGAACGAGATTTTCCGAATTCGTCTTTTTGGTATGTAGAAGACGATACACCTTCTTATGCAAGTTCTTACCATGAAAAAGTGAACGCAGCATCTTCTAAGAAAATAGATATCGAAATTAATGAAATGGATTATTGTTCGATGCTGTATACGAGCGGTACGACTGGTCATCCGAAAGGTGTATTACATCGCCATCGTGAAATGGCTGAGCATAGTATGATTTGTACGTATTTCCTAAAATATAATCGAGATAGTGTCGGACTTGTCGTTGCACCTTTATATCATTGCGGTGAGCTGAATGCTGGAATTATCCCGCGTATTCAAGTTGGCGGAAAGAATGTTATTTTACATCATTTTGATACGGAAACAGTATTACATACAATTCAAGAAGAGAAGATTACGACATTCTTTGCAGCACCGACGATGTGGAATATGCTGTTGCAAAAAGATTTAACGCAGTATGATTTAACGTCAATGAAGATCGGTATATACGGCGGGGCTGCAATGGCGCCAGCATTAGTGAAGGAATGTAAAGAACGTCTTTATATTGATCTTGTTCAAATATACGGAATGACAGAAATGGGACCAGTTGTTGCGTTTCTCGTAGAAGAAGATCAAATTACGAAAGCAGGTTCAGCAGGCACGCCATGCTTTAGTCATGAAATTCGAATTGTAAAACCAAACGAAGATGCACCGGCAGAACCAGATGATGTATTGCCTCCTTATGAAGTAGGAGAGATTATTTTGCGCGGTCCAACTATGATGGCTGGTTATCATAACCGAGAAGAGGCAAATGTAAAATCGATGTATAAAGGGTGGTATCACTCTGGTGATTTAGGTTACTTCGATAAAGACGGCTATTTATTCGTCGCAGATCGCGTGGATGATATGGTGATTAGTGGCGGCGTTAATATTTATCCACGTGAAATTGAAGATTTTCTCCATAGTCATCCTGGTATATTAGATGTTGCGGTGCTTGGTGAGCCGGATGAATTATGGGGAGAACGTGTTGTGGCAGTTGTTGTGAAGAAAGATGAAACAATTACAGAGGCTGATTTAGAAACGTATTGTAAAGAAAGTGATGAATTAGCAGATTATAAACGTCCACGTCATTATTTATTTGTGGATGAACTTCCTCGTAATGCAAGTGGGAAATTACAAAAATTTGTGCTGAGAGAGTCGTTGAAAGGCGCGAAAAAGTAAGCGGTAGAACGGTTGTCTATACAGATAAAGCTATCTTTTTTAATAAGAAAAGATAGCTTTATTTTTTTAAATGATTAAAAAAGTAGTATGTATCTTTTATTTAAACGTTCTCTTATTATTATATAAAAATATTTTTCGTAGCGTTTTATTTTGCTTACGAATGTATATATGTCGCTTTAGATAAGGTTTTTTTGATTTATTCATGTGGATTTTATAGATTTTGAGATAATAATTTCAGTAAGAGTAGAATAAAGTTATGAGAGAAGAATCATCGCTGAAAGATAAAGATAGCCAATCATCAGATGACCATATGACTGAAATGGTCATTAAGTATATTTTGGTATTATGAATATAATAACAAATTAATATGTAAATAAACAGTCTTGTAATGTATTTTTATTAGGAATAGTATTTATTGTTGGCTGCCCAAAAAAAGTAGAAATGAATAATATAGTTAATGAATTGTATTGTTTGCTATTTTATGTCGTATCACTAACGATGGTTTGATGCTACAAATAATCTTTAATTCGTATCCCCCTTATTTTTAAGGGGTATTTTGAGTGGAATCGATCTCACGATTAAAAATTTAATGATTAATATTGGAGGCGTTATGAGTACATATTTAAAGAGAATTTCTGTAATTTGTTTTATTTTCACCGTTATAATAGGACAGGTTTTCACACCTATTATAGGACATGCTCAAGAATTAAGAACATCGGGAATAGTCGATAGTTTTACAATCGAAAAAACAAAATTAACTTATGGGGAAAAGACTAGCATACATGTAAACTTTAGCGAAAAACCCGGCAAAGAGATGAAGGCAGGGGATACATTAACGTTAGCGCTACCGCCAGAATTAATAGGATTTAGTGGTACGATTACATTAAAGGATGAGTCAGGACGTGTTTTCGGTACGTGCCAGATTAATGCAAATAGTGTAGTTTGTACATTTAATGAGACGGTAGAGGAACGCGAAAATATTCGCGGGAGTTTCAATTTCACTGTCCAAGCTATGAATGTAGAAGCAGGAAAAACGAAAGATATACAAACAAACTTAGGGACAGATTTAGAAAAACAATCGGTTAGCATTACTCATCCGAAAAGTGAAGGTAACGAACCGGGAATCTTTTTCTATAAAGTTGGTGATATTCAACCAAACAACAGTGATGAAGTACGTTGGTTTTTAAATTTTAATTTAAAGAAACAATATTTACACAACAACATCGTTTTGAAAGATACTTTACAAGAGGGGCAATTACTTAAAAAAGATAGTTTTACTGTAACTATTAATAATAAAGAATATTTGTCTCTTGAGCAATTTCAACAGCGAGGCTATGGATATATAAATTTTACGGGTGATAACTCGTTTGAAGTTGTCATTTATAAACATATGGGGAATGCTACTTCATTTACCGTTGCTTACAAATCTACGATAACTGAAAGTGGGAAGAAGTTAAAGTTTCTACAAAATGACTATAAACTTGATTATCAAATTTTAAATGAAAAGCCTACTTCTGAATCTAATAGCGCAAAGGTTGAAAATATATCATTTGGCGGCGAAGCTGAAGGCGATTTACCTGCAAAAGGAACGCTGCAAATTGTTAAGCATATTGAAGGAAACGAAGGGAAAGTTATCCCAGGTGTTTCTTTTGAATTGTATACAGAGTCAGGACAGAAAATTGGTGATTCTTATACAACAAATAAAGAAGGAATAGTGGAAGCCTCAAATCTTACTCCTGGTAATTACTATGTGCAAGAAATTAATGCCCCGAAGTACGTAGAGTTTGATCCGAAAGCAAAAATTCCTTTCACAATTAAGAAGGATGATGTAAACGGAATAAAACTTATGATCCCAAATAAGTTAAAAACTACATCTGTTATAGGAACGAAAAAGTGGGAAGGCGACAAAGTGAATGATCGCCCGGAAACAATTAAAGTGGACTTACTGCAAGATGGTAAAGTTATTGCAACGAAAGAAGTTACTGCTGCCAATGGCTGGAACTATGAGTTTGGAAAGTTACGAGCATTTGATAATGAGGGAAAAGCTTATAAGTATGAAGTGAAAGAACAACCAGTATCAGGATATCAGTCGAAAGTGAACGGATATGATATTACAAATATAAAGATACAGGAAGCAATAGAAGTAGAAGAGCAAAATAAAGAAGAAACAACAGAAGATCTGAAAGAGTTAGAAAAACCGGAAGAGCCAAAGGTGACAGAAGAGCCAAATGTGCTAGAGAAGCCAGAGGTAACAGAAAGACCGGAAATCTGGGTAAAACCAGAGGAAGAAGAAGTTGAAGAAGAAACAACAGAAGAACTAGAAGACTTAGAAAAACCGGAAGAGCCAAAGGTAACGGAAGAGCCGAATGTGTTAGAGAAACCAGAGGTAAAAGAAAAGCCGGAGATCT
>NZ_JAQFTZ010000010.1:0-149937 GCF_027715825.1 Bacillus cereus group sp. Bc061 | reverse complement strand
AATGAATTTTATGTAAATATTACGTTTGATGAAACAGAAATAGGTCGTGTACTAGATTTCAAGGAAACACCACAATCAGATGTAATTGCAGGAATTGATGTAAATCCGGACTGCATTGCAGTTAGTTTATGTACAAAACAAGGTAATTTTAAGGGTTCGAAGATTTTTTACTTACACAATCTTGATACATTTTCAACAAACAAACGCACAACAGTAATCGGACAAATCGTACAACAAATCAAAAAATGGTTAATAGAAAACAATGTAGGTGGTATTGTTTTAGAGGATTTGAAATTCCAACAGTCTCATGATACTGATAAATATAGCAATCGTAAATTTCATCAATTTACGTATAAAAAAATGTTGGATAGTTTAATTCGTATGGCTCTTCGTAACGGATTTTCTGTCAAAACAGTAAATCCTGCCTATACAAGTGTGATCGGAAAATTAAAATATAGTAAAAAGTTTGGTATTAGTGTTCACGAAACCGCTGCGTTCACAATCGCAAGACGTGGATTAGGTTTCCAAGAAAGATTACCTAAAGAAGTTGTTCTATTATTAAAAAACAAAATTACAATAAAACTCCGTATTCTTTTCGCTTCCATGGAAGAAAGCGAAAAGGATACGAATACGAAAAAAGTATATAAAAAATGGCTACAAACGATTAAAACATGGAAAGATCATCATAATTGGAAATTGTGGAGTATTCTTCACAAAACTGTTTATATGAACAATCAACAATTATTATTTAAAATTTAAATATAGAAGGGAGGTACTGGTTTATTTCTTATAACCTCTTGCATAGTGCTGACTTGGATGAATGGTAGTATGCAAGGACAGATCGTTCCTAACAGGAACCTGCCGTCATTCTTTCACAATAGGTGGATGAAAAGGTCACAAATCTTACGGACAGGAAAAAGGTGAGATTCCTTTTCGGTAGTTGGCATTTGACTTGGTTCGCCAACAATTTATAGATTTTTATAAGAATTTTAAACCAGGATGGATGATGTCAGCATATAACAAGTTAGTAAGAGATCGTGTTCCAGAGAAGATTTTAATGTCTGGAAAAACATATACAGCACAAAAATTAACAGGACAAGCATACATACAAGCTTTAGCGAAAATTGGAACAGAAGAAATTCGTGAATTTGCTTCTATGAAAGAGCGTGAACATGCGCTTGATTCTCTTGCGGATGCACTGGAAGTAATCATCTCATTAGCGCGTGCAGAAGGTGCAACAATTGAAGATGTAGAACGTCTTCGTAAGCAGAAAGAAATAGAGCGCGGTGGGTTTGAAAGAGGCATTTATTTATTAGATGTTTCAGAAGAATAGATTTGTAGGGCAAGCATAGCGTTACGCATTAACGCTATGCTTTTTTGTTGCAATTAAGCTAATCATGAAGAAGATAGCTGTTAATACCCAGCCAATTGTAATAGAAGTAGTAGTATGAACTGCATAAGAAACTTGTAAACAAAGTAATGATGCTAAAAACCAAATGAGTGCAATGTGTACATATTTTTTTAATATATTCATATTGTATAACTCCTTTTATATACTAAAGTGAATTTTACTATAATTTAGAAAATTAAACTATATGAGTAGAGGTTTTCTAGCAAATTTTGTATACTAAATAATAGAAGAAATGAGGAGGAAACGACAATGGCACATTATGCGAAAGAAACGATGGAACTGATTAAGGAGCTTGTCTCTATCCCAAGTCCGTCTGGAAATACAGAGAAAATTATTCGTTTTATTGAAAACTATGTAAGTGAGTGGAACGTAGAAACGAAGCGTAACAATAAAGGTGCTCTTATTTTAACGGTAAAAGGGAAAAATGATGCACAGCACCGCTTATTAACAGCACACGTTGATACGTTAGGTGCGATGGTGAAAGAAATTAAGCCTGACGGTCGTCTCAGTCTTTCTATGATTGGCGGATTTCGCTGGAACTCTGTAGAAGGAGAATATTGTGAAATTGAAACATCAAGCGGTAAGACGTATACAGGAACGATTTTAATGCATCAAACATCTGTGCATGTATATAAAGATGCAGGTGAAGCGAAACGTGATGAGAAAAATATCGAGGTTCGTATTGATGAGCGCGTATTTTCAGCTGATGAAGTACGTGAATTAGGAATTGAAGTAGGAGACTTCGTTTCATTTGATCCGCGCGTTCAAATTACAGAGAGTGGATACATAAAATCACGTCATTTAGATGACAAAGTAAGTGTTGCGATTCTATTAAAATTAATTAAGCGATTACAAGATGAAAACGTAACATTACCATATACAACTCATTTCTTAATTTCTAACAATGAAGAGATTGGATACGGTGGTAACTCTAACATTCCAGAAGAAACGGTTGAATATTTAGCGGTTGATATGGGAGCGCTAGGTGATGGACAAGCATCTGACGAGTATACAGTATCTATTTGTGCAAAAGACTCTAGTGGTCCGTATCATTATGCACTACGTAAACATTTAGTAGAGCTTGCGAAAACGAACAATATTGAATATAAAGTAGATATTTATCCGTACTATGGATCGGATGCATCAGCTGCAATTCGCGCTGGATTTGATGTGAAACATGCATTAATTGGAGCAGGTATTGATTCTTCTCATGCATTTGAGCGTACACATGAAAGTTCGATTGCTCATACAGAAGCACTTGTTTATGCATATGTATTATCAGAGATGATTGCAGAATAAGAAAAGAAATAGGCTACCTCTAGTAGCCTATTTTTTGTTTGCAGAGAAATCGACTTTATTTAACAAAGAGTAAATTAATTGTAATTTATTTTACAATATTAAGAAATTAGGTTTACTACATAATTCGAGTATTATAAAATAATAGAGGCGCACTAATTTTTTTTGTTCGAATTTGCAGGGATTTATATATTAAGATTACGCGTTATTAAAAGATGATTGTCGAGAGGAGTATTATTTTTTATGAAGTATCGTGCAGTCGCGGCAGGTATTTTAGCCGCAAGTTTATTATCGTCTCCAGTAAGTAGTTTCGCAGCAGCGAAGAAGTTTTCGGATGTTCCTTCATGGGCGCAACAATCAGTTGATTATTTAGTAGGAAAAAAGGCGCTTGATGGAAAGCCAGATGGAACGTTTTCTCCATCTGAAGCAGTAGATAGAGGATCAGCTGCAAAAATTTTAGCAGTCGTTCTTGGTTTACCAATTGATCCAAAAGCAAAGCCATCTTTTAAAGATGCACAAAACCATTGGGCAGCTCCGTACATTGCTGCAGTGGAAAAAGCAGGTGTAATTAGTGGAGATGGTACTGGTAAATTTAATCCATCAAGCAAAATTAACCGTGCATCTATGGCATCTATGTTAGTACAAGCATACTCATTAGATAAGAAAATTATTGGAGAACTTCCAACACAGTTTAAAGATTTGGAACCTCATTGGGGTAAGAAACAAGCTAATATTTTAGTAGCTTTAGAGATTTCTAAAGGTACGGGAAATGGCTGGGAGCCTGAAGGAACTGTAACTCGTGCAGAAGCAGCTCAGTTTATTGCGATGGCTGATCAAAATAAAACAGATACATCAAAAAGAATGTATATGAACAGAAACTTTATTACATATCATCAACCATCATTATCATCTGGTATTACTGATGTTCAGCATAAGCCACAAATGGTTGTAGTGAAAGAACAAAGAGCAGACGGCTGGTTAAAAATTGTAACAAGTAAAGGTGAGAAGTGGACACCTCTAACAGAAAAAACAGAAACGATTAATGAAGGATTTACTACTTATGAAACAGCTTCACATAGTTCTAAAGTGCTAGGTACATATAATGCACAAACAGTAACGGTTATGGAAGAGAGTGGAAGCTGGATTCGTATCCGCGTAGGCGCTGGTTTCCAATGGGTTGATAAAAATCAATTAAACCCAGTAAAACAAGAGAACTTCTTAGAAGGTAAAGCGATTATTATTG
This sequence comes from Bacillus cereus group sp. Bc061, assembly GCF_027715825.1. Lineage (NCBI taxonomy): Bacteria > Bacillati > Bacillota > Bacilli > Caryophanales > Bacillaceae > Bacillus > Bacillus cereus group sp. Bc061. The sequence goes on along the minus strand of NZ_JAQFTZ010000010.1, from coordinate 145,987 downwards.
ATCCAGGTCACGGTGGAATTGACTCGGGTAATGTTGGTTATTACGAGAAAGAAAGTCAAATCGTATTAGATACATCTTTACGATTACAAAAACTATTTGAGAAAAAGACACCATTTACTGTTAAGTTAACACGTACGAATGATACACGCCCAGGAGTAGATGCTAGTGATTCTTTAAGAAAAAGAGTAGAATTTGCTAATGAAAATAAGGGTGATATTTTCGTAAGTATTCACGGTAACGGTTCGGATGAAAAAAATGGACACGGTACAGAAACATTCTATTATGCAGCAGCACCGACAAGATCAACGAATCCACATACGGAAGACAGTCGCTTATTAGCAGAAAAAATTCAAAAACGCCTTGTAGCAGCACTTGGGACATATGACCGTGGTGTGAAAAAGGATAATTGGTACGTAATAAAATATAATACAATGCCAGCTGTATTAGCAGAATTAGCATTTGTAGATAATAAGAATGATGCAAATAAAATAGCTACACCAGCACAGAAACAAAGTGCAGCAGAAGCAATTTATCAAGGTATTTTAGACTATTACGAAGCAAAGGGTAATAACGTATCTTCTTTCCGTTAATACAATAAAAGAGATTGCCAATAGGCAGTCTCTTTTATTTATTAACGTTTCTCTTTATTTCAGGCATGTGATATCATTTAATTTTATATAAGAAAGTATTGTAATTATAACGATATAGAGGATGATCATAGATTGAATAATCATAGGAAAACACCTGCATGTATATATACGTATGCATTTCGTGAGGAGGAGCGTGCTTTATGTTACTTAGAAATGCGCTCGTTCTTTGGAATGGAGTCCCACGTTAATATTTTGAAAAGTGATGTCAAAATTGACCCGAGTAGAAGTCCTTTTATGAAAGAGCGCGTTGAGGTTATGTATGAAGGAGACGACTTAGAAAGTATTTTGGAACAAGTAGAACAAATTGATTTGGCGGGGGCGACGTTCAAAGTTATCTTCGTTAAAATTAATGACCTTGTTGGAGAGAATAAAATTGAATATGGAGAAAGACGTCTGATAGAGCGAGACCTCGGCATGCATATTGAAGGAGAAGCGGATGTTCGTAATCCAGAGCGTGTATTCGGGATTGTTCCTCTTGGAGGACGCTGGTATTTCGGGCACTATGTAGAAAGTGAACCAGTTTGGTATCACCACATAAAAAAACCACGTAGCTATTCGACATCTCTTAGCACACGCGTTGCAAGATCCGTTGCAAATATTGCGGTGCCAAATCCAGAGGGAGTAAGAGCGATTGATCCGTGCTGCGGCATTGGAACGGTTGTAGTAGAAGCTCTTTCGATGGGAATTAACATCGTTGGTAGAGATATAAGCCCGCTCGTTGCGATTGGAGCGAGAGAAAATATTGCACACTTCGGATTCGATGGGACGATAACGAAAGGCCCGATCGAGGAGATTACGGATAATTACGACGTCGCAATTATCGACATGCCATATGACTTATTTACGCACGCAACACCAGAAAATCAGCTCTCCATTCTTTCAAGCGCGCGCCGCATTGCTAAAAAGGTAGTCGTTGTTACAATGGAAACAATGGACGATATGATTCATGAAGCAGGATTTGAAATTACAGATCGCTGCACTACAAAAAAAGGAACATTTTCTAGACAAATTCTTGTTTGTGAATAAGGAAGAAAGGTCACCCGTTTGGGTGACCTTTTTTTGCTTTGTATGAATGTGTGATTGGTTGGTGGAATGGAGGAGGGATTTGGCGAAATTTGTCGGTAAGTCGATATTCCATGTCGAATCGCCGATATATTTAAAAAATCGCCGATATATTGTGTGAAATCGCTGATATATTCCGAGAATCGTCGATATCGTTACATTAGTATATTACTGTTCTTTTAATTTCTCTTGTTGTGCAAGTAGTAAATTGCGCAAGATGTGTCCGCGGTAACTTTCTAGTTTGCGTCCTTCATGATAACGCACGCCTAATTTTTTTAGTTCAGCTACGTACCAGCCTTTTGTTCCGTAATACATTGGATCACTTCCTTTTTGCTTTTGAACAGTATATGTTGGGGGTGGAAGTAACTTTCCAGTGAAAATAATAAGCCTGGCTGTATCAAGTGGTTCCATAAAATAGCTTCTGGATCGTGTATAAAAAAATAGACAGTAGTGTATGCTTTTTTAAACAATGTATACAAATTTATACCCTATGCGTTGGCATGATACTTGCAATAAAAATAGTATCAACATATAGGGGAGAGATAGAAATGAAGGTTAGTAAAGTGTATACAACAATTGATGCACACGTAGCTGGGGAACCACTTCGAATTATTACAGGAGGTGTGCCAGAAATAAAGGGAGAAACGCAGCTAGAAAGACGGGCATACTGCATGGAACATTTGGATCATCTTCGCGAGGTTCTTATGTATGAACCGAGAGGACATCACGGTATGTACGGTTGTATCATTACTCCGCCTGCGAGTGCTCACGCTGATTTTGGTGTGTTATTTATGCACAATGAAGGATGGAGTACGATGTGTGGACACGGCATTATCGCTGTTATTACAGTCGGAATTGAGACAGGTATGTTTGAAGTGACAGGTGAGAAACAAAAGTTCATTATTGATAGCCCTGCTGGGGAAGTCATTGCGTACGCAACATATAGGGGGAGTGAAGTAGATTCCGTATCATTTGAAAATGTTCCTTCATTTGTATACAAAAAAGACGTTCCTATTAAAATAGATAACTATGAGTTTCAAGTAGATATCGCATTTGGCGGAGCTTTTTACGCTGTTGTGGATAGTAAAGAATTGGGTTTGAAAGTTGATTTTAAAGACTTAGCTGCTATTCAAACGTGGGGCGGTAAAATTAAGCGCTACATTGAGAGTCAGATGGAAGTGAAGCACCCGCTTGAAGAAGGGTTAAAAGGAATATACGGCGTTATTTTTTCAGATGAGCCGAAAGGGGAAGGCGCAACATTGCGAAATGTAACGATCTTCGCTGACGGGCAAGTAGATCGTTCTCCTTGCGGCACAGGAACTTCTGCAAGAATCGCAACCCTTTTTGAAAAAGGTATTTTACAAAAGGGAGAAATATTCATCCACGAATGCATTACTGACGGGAAATTTGAGGGGGAAGTATTGTCGGTAACAGCGGTACATACATATGAAGCTGCCGTTCCGAAAGTAACAGGGAATGCATTTATTACAGGTTTTCATCAGTTCGTTGTAGACCCGAGAGATGATTTGAATCGGGGATTTTTGTTAGGATAAGAGGAGGAGGTGGAAAGATATGCTAGTCCTAAGCGCGAACGAACAACGAAACTTAGTAAATATGAATGAAGTCATTGAATATGCGGCGCTTGCCTTAAAAGAGTTTTCCGCAGAAAGAACAATCACGCCAATACGTACTTCATTACCATTTGCGAATGAGAAAAATACTGCATTAATTATGCCCTCAGTAGCGGAAGGACTTGAGGCACTTGGCTTAAAGGTAGTAACAGTAGTGCCCGAGAACAAAAAGATAGGAAAGAAAACGATAAACGGGATTGTGATGCTATCCGACTTTCAAACGGGAGAACCGCTCGCACTTTTAGAAGGCTCGTACTTAACGATGATTCGAACAGGCGCCTTATCAGGAGTAGCGACAAAACATTTAGCTCGTCATACCGCAAAAACGTTATGTATTATCGGGACAGGAGAACAGGCGAAGGGAATTGCGGAAGCTGTATTTGCAGTTAGACATATTGAAAGAGTCATGTTATACAACCGAACAGAAGAAAAAGCATATGCATTCTCGCAATATATACAAAAGAGATTCAATACACCTACTTATGTTCACAAAAACGCAAATGAAGCAATAAGCGAAGCAGACATCATCGTCACAACTACGAACGCATCCACACCAGTCTTCTCAAAAAAACTACAAAAAGGCGTCCACGTAAACGCCGTCGGTTCATTCAGGCCAAGTATGCAAGAACTACCATCCCACGCTATTGGTAATGCAAACAAATTAGTAGTCGAATCAAAAGAAGCAGCACTAGAAGAAACAGGGGACCTTCAAGTTCCGATAAAAGAAGGTCTATTCGAAGCTAGCAACCTCCACGCCGAACTCGGTCAAATTATAAGCGGAGAAAAAGCCGGCCGCGAAAACGATGAAGAGATTACTGTTTTTAAATCGGTTGGTTTGGCGGTAGTGGATATAATTGTTGCGAAGTATTTGTATGAGAGAGCGGTGGAGCGCGGAGTTGGGGAGAGGATTGAGTTTTGAGAGGGGCTGCCTTTTGGTGGTCTTTTTTTGTTTGGGTTGAGGGGTAATAAATAAGGGGAGAGGAATTCCCCCCTTATTTATTATGCATGCAATGTGAATTCATATTTCTTATTTATTTTGTTTGCAATGGTTTCTAAAAAATCTTGTACGGTCATTTTCTCTATTTCTCTCGTATACCATGCTAGTTTTGCGCCCTTATCGTGCCCATCGTATCCTACTTCTAAGGGCATAAAGGCTTTATTACAATATGTATAATCGAATTTAATATAAAGTTCTTTTCCTTCAGGACATGCTAGTTTTACTGCATATATAGGGTTTTTATTTTCTGTGTTTAGTTTGATTTTTAATATTTTTGATTGCATGCATTATCACCCCCCGTTTTATTTTTACTTAATATAATGATATTATAATTTATTTTTGATAGATATGTAAAAACTTCCTAGTTTTACGAAAAAGTTTGACTTTATATAGAGGTAGTGGTAATTTAAAACTTATAAGAAAACTCGGGATTAATTCCGAGTTTTCTTATGGGTATAACTAGTTTGAGGGGGCCGAAAGATGAAACGGAAATTATTTGCATTACCATTTGTCCTAATACTACTTATTGCATTAGCGGCTTGTTCTGGAGGAAAAGATTCTTCGAAGCAAGCGGGCACTAGTAAATCAGGGACTCCGAAAGACGGGGGGACGTTAACGATTGGCGTTAGCGATAACCCAGAGACGATGAATCCGCTTTATGCGAATGATCGTGTGTCGTTAACGGTGCAGCAAGCTTTATATGCACCGCTGTATCATATGGAAGACGGTAAGAAGAAGTTTGTTCTTGCTGAAAGCTTTACGCCTTCAGAGGATCAATTAACGTGGACATTGAAGTTAAAAGATAATTTGAAATGGCATGATGGTAAGAAAATTACATCAGACGACATAGCATTTACATTCCAATCTATTTTAGATGAGAAGCAAAATAGCTCAAGTCGTGAAAACTTTGTTTTTAAAGGAAAACCGCTTGAGGTGAAAAAGGTAGATGAGTTAACAACTCAATTCGTTTTACCACAAGTAAGTGCATCTTTCGAAGGTGTGATGAATGATTTCTTCCCAATTCCGAAACATGTATTTGAAGGGGAAGCAGATTTAGCGAAGAGTAAGAAAAACTTACAACCTGTCGGATCAGGTCCGTTTAAGTTTAAAGAGTATAAATCAGATGAGTACGTTGCATTAGATCGATTTGATGATTATGTAGGTGGTAAAGCTAAATTAGATTCTATCGTATACCGCGTTGTAAAAGATCGTAATACAGCAAATGTTTCACTACAAAATGGTCAAATCAACATGAAGATGATTGAGCCACAAGACTTTAAGAAATTAGATAGCACTGGGAACTTCTCAATGGTGACATTCCCAGAAGGTAGATTATTCTACTTATCTTATAACATGAATACAGATCTGATGAAGAAAAAAGAAGTGCGCCAAGCAATTGCGCATGCATTAGATAAGAAAGAAATGATTAACTCAGCATTCGTTTCTAGTCAATTTGCAGAACCGGCAAATTCAATTTTAACGCCAGATGCTATGTATTATGCAAAAGACATTAAAGATTATAAGTATGATAAAAAAGAAGCGAAAGATTTATTAGCGAAAGCTGGTGTGAAAGATAAAGAAAAAGTACGCGTTATGTATGTAACGAATAATAAAATTATGGAAAGCTTAGCGCTTTATACACAACAAAAGTTAAAAGAAGTTGGCTTAGAAGTTGAACTGAATGCATTAGATGCTAGTGCAGCAAGTGACAAAAGCTTAGATAAAGAGAATAAAGAATTCGATATTACATTCGGTGGTTACATAATGGGACCTGAGCCAGATTCATATAAGAGCTTATTCTTAAGTAATGCTGAATACAACTATGCACGTTATAAAAACGCTGATTTCGATAAGTTATGGGAAGAAGCTGCAGTTGAAACAGATAAAACAAAACGCGCAGAACTATATCATAAAATTCAAGAAACAGCTAGAGAAGATTTACCTTATCTACCAATTGCGTATCCGAAAGCAGTTATTGCAGTAGATAAAAAGTTTGATGGATTGAAAGAAGCAAAAGCAATTCCTGTCACAATGTTTGAAGATGTATCTAAGATTTATGAAGTGAAATAAGAAACAAACAGTAAAGAAGCTGGTGGAAATCAGCTTCTTTAGCTTGAGGGGGGAAGTTTGTGTATAAAGTAATTGCGAAGAGGCTTTTAAATGCAATTCCGCTTTTATTTGTTATTTCTATTATTTCTTTTCTATTAATAAAACTAGCGCCAGGTGATCCTGTTCGAAACTTTGTCACACCGAATATGAGTCCGATTGATGTTGAGCGTATTCGCAAAAGTTTAGGGCTCGATCAACCAATTTATATGCAGTATATTTTATGGCTGAAAAATATTGTAACAGGGAACTTTGGTTACTCACTGCAAAATCACCGTCCTGTTTTAGATCTTATTGTAGAAAGGTTACCTGCGACAATCGGCTTAATGGGATCGTCTTTACTCGTCTCATTTGTAATTGCAATCCCGCTTGGACTACTTACAGGTGTGAAAAAGAATTCTATCTTTGATCGCATTGTAAACTTTATTTCTTATGTGGGAATCTCAATGCCAGTCTTTTGGTTCGCGTTACTATTAATCTACTTGTTCTCTTTAAAGTTGAATCTTCTTCCGAGTATGGGTATGCGTACGGTCGGCCAAGATTCCTTCTTGGATATTGTACAGCACGGTATTTTACCTTGTATGGTGCTTGCGTTCCAAAACGTTTCTGTTTATATGAGATATATTCGTTCCAGTACAATTCAACAATTAGAAGAAGACTATGTACAAATTCAATATGCGTACGGTGCTTCGAAGAAAACAGTTTTATTTAACCACGTACTTCGAAATGTATTAATACCGATTATTACAATTTTCGGATTATCTATTCCAAGTTTAGTGGGCGGAGCGTTTATTACGGAAACAGTATTTTCATGGCCAGGTCTTGGTTCACTTGGGGTAAATGCTATTTTTAGATTTGATTATCCAATTATTATGGCAATTACATTACTATCATCCTTCATGTTAATTCTCGGTAACTTAATTGCTGATATTTTATATGGCGTAGTAGATCCGCGCATTCGAATGAGGGGGTGATTTGGAATGAATAATAGGAGATTTCAAACGATAAAAAGTAGTTTTACGAAAAATAAGTTTGTACTAATGGGAGTTATTATACTGGCGGTTTTAACGGTCGCATCGATTTTCGCATTCGTATCACCTTACGATCCTAGTAAAATGTCAATTCCAGATCGCTTACAAGAACCAAGTGTGAGTCATCCTTTCGGAACGGATGATTACGGAAGAGATTATTTAACGAGGGCGTTATATGGTGGACGCGTTTCACTTGCGGTCGGTTTCCTTGCGATGGTTGTATCTGTTACAATCGGTACCGCAGTTGGGACGATTAGCGGATATTTTGGCGGAAAGTTAGACAACTTCTTAATGCGAGTTGTTGAAGTGCTCATGTCAATTCCATCATTCTTCTTAATGCTGTTATTAAATGCTTATTTAAAACCAGGAATTACAACGTTAGTTCTTATTATCGGATTACTAACATGGATGGACACCGCTCGTATCGTAAGAGCAGAGACTTTATCTGTAAAAGAGCGTGAGTACGTTTTATATGCAAAAGTGTCAGGACAAAAATCACTCACGATTATTGTAAGACATATCATTCCTAACATTTTATCAACCATTATTATCGCCGCGACATTAACGATTGCGACATCAATTTTAATGGAATCATCACTTAGCTTCTTAGGTTTAGGTATTAGAGAACCAGATTCTTCTTGGGGCAGTATGCTAAACAATGCGCAAGGATATATCGGTGAAGCTTGGTATTTAACACTCTTCCCAGGATTCCTTATTCTTTTAACAGTCCTAAGTTTTAACGTAATTGGTGAAGCGTTGAAGAAAGCTTTCGCACCAAAAGGGGCTGGAAATGAAAACTAAAGTGTTACGTGAAAGGAGTGAGAAGCGTGTCTGAAAAACTACTAGAAGTGAAAAATTTAAAGACTTCTTTTTTCATAGAAAGTGGAGAAGTGGAAGCTGTTCGTGGTGTTACATTTCGTTTAAATAAAGGAGAAGTAGTTGGTATCGTTGGGGAGTCTGGAAGCGGAAAGAGTGTAATGGCGAAGTCCGTTATGTCCCTCGTTGCATCACCAGGGAAAGTGAAAGAAGGGGAGATTCTTTTTCATAATGAAAACATCCTTTCTAAATCTGAAAAAGAATTACGTTCTATTAGAGGAAATCAAATTTCACTTATCTCGCAAGATCCAATGTCTGCGCTAAATCCAGTTGTGAAAATTGGGAAGCAAATGACGGAAGTAATTATACGGCATCAAAAAGTAAAAAAGAAAGAAGCAGAGCAGATCGCGGTTAATTTGTTAAAACAAGTCGGTCTTTCATCGCCAGAAGAAAGGGTAAAGCAATATCCGCATGAACTAAGCGGTGGTATGAAGCAGCGGGTTATGATTGCGATGGCAATGTCTTGTAACCCTGATCTTCTCATTGCGGACGAACCGACGACAGCGCTTGATGTAACGATACAAGCACAAATACTAGATTTAATGAAAAACTTAAAAAATGAAACGAATATGGCGTTACTTCTTATTACGCATGACTTAGGAATAGTCGCGCAAAACTGTACACGCGTTATCGTTATGTATGGCGGTCTTATTATGGAAGAGGGACCTGTACTTGATATTTTCCAATCGCCGAATCATCCATATACGAAGGGGCTATTAAACTCTTTACCGAAAATATCGAACGGTGTAAAAGAAAGGCTCGCACCAATTAAAGGTGTAACGCCAAACTTATTACACCCGCCACAAGGTTGCCCATTCGCAGAGCGTTGCCCGCATGCGATGGACATTTGTGAAAAAGAACGTCCACCGTATTTTGAAATCGGAGACGGAAGGCGTTCCATGTGCTGGTTAAACGATAAGACAGTAGGTGATTCCCATGCATGAAGAAAATTTAATTGAAGTTCGGAACTTAAAAAAGTATTTTCCTATTAAAAAAGGACTATTCGGCAGAAAAACAGAGCAATTAAAAGCAGTCGATGACTTAAGTTTCACAATTAAAAAAGGTGAAACATTCGGATTAGTAGGAGAATCTGGCTGCGGAAAATCAACGACAGGAAGAAGCATCATTCGCTTACATGATGTTACTTCAGGTAACGTGTTATTCGACGGAAAAGACATCGCAAGCTTAAAGGAAAGTGAACTAAAAGAATATCGAAAACGAATGCAAATCATTTTCCAAGATCCATACGCATCATTAAATCCGTCGATGAACGTATTCCAAATTATTAGTGAGCCAATGAACATTCATGGATCTTATGAAAAAGAAGAACAGAAAGAAATCATATTAGACCTGCTCAAAAAGGTAGGCCTAAAAGAAGAACATCTATATCGCTATCCGCACGAATTTAGCGGAGGCCAGCGCCAGCGCATCAGCATCGCGCGCGCACTATCTGTAAAACCAGATTTCATCCTATGTGACGAACCGATCTCAGCACTCGATGTCTCAGTCCAAGCGCAAGTCGTAAACATGCTGCAAGACATACAAGAAGAAACAGGCGTCACATACTTATTCATCGCACATGACCTATCTATGGTAAGACACATATCAGACAGAATCGGAGTCATGTACTTAGGAAACATAGTAGAAATTGCCGATAGCGAAGACCTATACACAAAACCGGCACATCCATATACACAAGCACTACTCTCATCCATGCCAGAACCAGATCCAACAAAAACAGGGAAAGATCGGATCATTCTAGAGGGAGAAGTACCAAGTCCACTAAACTCACCATCCGGCTGCAAATTCAGAACACGCTGCAAATTCGCCACTGAAAAATGCGCGCAGGAAGTACCAAAGATGGTGGAGATTGCGAAGGGGCATGAGGTGGCTTGTCATTTGTTTTAGGGGGAGAGCACTAGGGGGGACCTAGTGCTTTTTTCTTTTGTGTGGGAGTGTATATTGATAATAAAGTCATTTAAAAACAAAAGTAAATCTCTTATTGTTATTTTGTTAATTTTTACCTTGCGAAAAATAAAGTTAAAAGTGATGTAAAATGAATTCGTAGTTTTGAATAAATAGGAGGGAAGTTCTAATAAACAAAAAAGAAATTGAAGACTTATTTGAAGGCGTACCACCAACATTTCGGGAATTTTGTACGGTAAGCAGTCAAAACTATAAAATTTGATTGTAATGTGTTCGCTTAAGCTATTAACAAAAAGATATTAATCACTAATCATCGGCACTTTGTTTTTGGTAATGCGTTTTAGTGACAGTGACAGGAGCCAGTGAGAAATGGGGCATTTCAGATCGTCGGATACAGCTGTTATGTAAGCAGAGCAGGATGATAGGCGCATATCGGCTCAGCTGGACATGGGCTATTCCAGAGGATGCCGTAAAACCTGTTGATGGACGAACGAAATCCGAACGAAATAAATCTTAAAACTACAGGGAAAATACAGATTGCTGTGTTATCTTTTTTACGGAGGTATACATTTATGGATATACGAATACTGCTTGTCGAGGACGATGAGCATATTTGCAATACAGTAAAAGTCTTTTTATCTGGAGCGGGATATAAGGTGGATGCCTGTTTTAACGGGGATGAAGCGCATAGCAAGTTTTATGATAATACCTATCAGCTTGTCATTCTTGATATCTTGTTGCCGGGAATGAACGGTCATGAGCTTTTAAGGGAGTTCCGTAAGCTGAATAATACGCCGGTTCTGATGATGACCGCTCTTTCCGATGATGAGAATCAAATCAGAGCATTTGATGCGGAAGCGGATGATTATGTGACTAAGCCGTTCAAGATTCAGCTATTGCTGAAACGTGTGGAGGCGCTGCTCCGTCGCAGCGGTGCGGTGGCAAAGGAACTTCACTATGGCAAGCTGACACTTTTGCCGGAAGATTTCAAGGTTTTTTATGACGACGAAGAATTACTTTTGACCCTTAAAGAGTTTGAAATCTTAATGCTACTGGTGCAAAACAATGGCAGAACACTATCTCATGAAGTTATTTTGTCCCGCATATGGGGCTACGATTTTGACGGTGATGGTAGCACCGTGCATACTCACATTAAAAACCTACGGGCGAAGCTACCGGATAATATCATCAAAACAGTACGCGGGGTGGGCTACCGATTGGAGGAAACTTCATGAAAAAGAATGGGATATTTATTAAGATTTTTGCCTATACGATAGTTGCTATGCTGTTGATTGTTTTCGTAACTGCCACATTGTTTTCAGGTCAATTCTTAACACTGTACAGAGCAGTTGAAAGGGAACAAATATTAGTGTCCTATCAGCCTTTGGTCAATAGAGTAAAAAATAGTAATTATAATGATATTCCCGCAGCAGCGCAAAGGTTTCGTGACAACAACCAATCATTTGAGTTTTGCATTATAGATGATAATGGCGGCGTGATTTACGCTACGCCGGGTGCTGATACCTCGGATAATTTCAATGGTGACTTTTACTATGTGGTGCATAATGATAAAGCCCGTGGCTATTCTGTCGTCGCCCAGACCAGACCGGGCTTAACTGCCTTTTACAATGAAATAATTGTGCGGGCATTGGTCGCGTTTGCCATTGTACTCGCCCTCTGCCTTGTGTGCGCGTATGTTTTTGCACGTCAGATAACCAACCCCATCAAGCGATTGGCGGATGACGCCGGGAAAATGGCAAGGCTTGAAGATGTACCGCAAAGCCTACCTATACGCCGGGATGAATTAGGCGATTTGTCGCGTGACATTCACTCTATGTACGATAAGTTGAAAGATACCATTTCCCGGTTAGAAAATGAAATCTTGCGGGTAAGGGAAATGGAGGAAGCACAGCGATATTTCTTTTCGGCGGCTTCACATGAGCTAAAAACGCCTATCGCGGCAACAAGTATCTTGCTGGAGGGTATGCTCGAAAATGTAGGTGATTACAAAGATCATCCCAAATATCTGCGCGAATGCGTGAAGATGATGGACGCGCAGGACGATGTGATTTCCGAGATACTGGAGATTGTCAACCTGAGCGATGGGAAAATCTCTCAGGATCTTGAAAAACTGAAACTTCGGCAAATAGTGGCTGACATACTGCCTGACTTTCAGATATTAGCTGAAGCAAACGGTCAGTGTATTGTTATGGACATTCCTGACGAACAAAACGGCCTTGTCGATTCTAAAATGCTTCAAAAAGCACTTTCTAATATCATTTTGAACGCAGTACAGAATACACCTACAGGCGGTGAAATTAGGATATGGAGCGAGCCTGCGGATAAACAATATCACCTTTGCATACTAAACACAGGTGCAAGGATAGACGATACAGTTCTGCCTAAGTTATTTGACCCATTCTACCGTATGGATAAAGTGCGGGGTCGGAAAAGTGGGCGTAGCGGTTTAGGCTTGACCATTGTGCGGAAAACGTTGGAAGCAATGAACATTGAATATGCTTTGGAAAACGTTCCGGATGGCGTTCTATTTTGGATGGATTTGCCAAAGGCATAAATAACACAAGGAGAAAAAATAATGAAATTAGAAAACCGAAATAAACTTACAATTACATTGTTTGTAGTATATATGCTGCTGTTGACAGGCGTCATTCTCTTCAAATTACCGTTTTATTCTTCTGAAATATCAGATGGGATACGAGTAATCAATCTGATTCCATTTCAGGGGTCTTTCGATGACAGCGGAACTATTGATTTTAGAGAAATAAGAGCTAATATATTTATTTTTATCCCTTTAGGTATATATATTTGTATGCTAAAAAGTAAATGGCCTTTTATGAAGAAAGTTCTTCCAATTGTTGCTTTGACATTGGCGTTTGAAACTATACAATTCATTTTTGCAATGGGAAGAAGCGATATTACTGATGTACTTGACAATACGCTTGGAGGGGTAATCGGCATTGGTATTTATGCATTATTGTTCAAGATTTTCCAAAACAGGACTGTTAAGGTTGTAAATATACTTGCCCTGGTAGTAACTGTTTGCGTAGTATTATATTTCGCCTATCTGTTTTATCTCAGCCATTTTGTTATGAGGCGTCTGCACCCCTGATGTTAGCAACCAAGCTTTATCACTTTGACCGACAGGATTATTCCTGCCGGTCTTTTTTAATGTTCTCCGCTACAGACAAACTACAGGGAAAATACAAATTGCTTTGCCATAATAGGAGCATGACAAACGTAAATGTCTATTTTACACCATACATAGGAGGACTACCGCAATGAAAATGAAAAAACTAATCGTACTCGCTTTAGCGCTTTTTCTCGTACTTGCCATTGCCGCTTGCAATGATAGCGGCAATACGCCAGTAGTATGTGTCAAATGAGCAATATTGGCATTACTATTTATAGTTGTGAACATGACGAAACTGATTTGTTTCTCAAATTGTCACCTCGTTTTGGAGTATTTGCTTTTCTTAGCTTAATAGTGATGTGGTGCGCCCCTTGTTAGTAGTAATTTTAATATCGCTATGGATAAATTACTTTTAGAACTTTACTTCCGAGAACGAGAATTGTGTAAAGGAGCTGTCCAAATGGAGGGCTTATTTTTTTGCTTAGCGTGATTTTTTCCAACATGCTGGCGGTACCACATTGTTATTAAGCTAGTAATTTCAAGTATCCTAAAAACGGAAACTTCATTATTTTACAGTAATTTATGAGTGTAAACTTTGATAAATTTAAGACTGAATATTTCTATAAATTCTAAATATTTTCTTTTTTGTAAAAAATGATACGTTTGATGTATGAGTTACAAAACTATTAAAGGGGGATTTTTTATGTTTAAGAAATTAGTAGTCGGAGCATTAGCAACAGGTATTGCATTAACTGGGGGGATTGGTGCAGCATCAGCTGATACAGTAAAACCTATTTCAGATAGAGTTGAAAGTATAGTTGAAAATACAAATGAAGTCGAAAGACCATTTGTACCAAATCTTTCAGATAAAAATAATCTTATTGGTGAAAAAGCAGTTGCAGCATTTGATTGGGGATATTCCGGTAGTTATAATTTTTCTACATCAATTCAAGTGAAAAAAACTGCATCTGTAGCAGATAACGAGACTATTGGAGTAGCTATTCAAAATAATAAAAATTTTAATTTTAAAGTTGTAATAAAAAGTTTATCATCAGGAAACACTGTAACCCATAATGTAACAGGAGGGCCAATGAGTGGTGGTAATTACGTTTATAATTACTTTGGTCCTATGAAAGCAGGAAACTATGTTGTAACTCTAGTAAATACAGATGGTTCATGGCACCAAGGAACTGTTTGGCTTGGATGGTAATTAATTGAATGTATTTATTTATGGTAGGAATGTTTTTCAATCCCGGAAGTGACAATAAGCAAATACAAGAGAGAATAGTTGATGCCAAAGGAGAGGAAATTGACAATTTGGCCAACTCTGAGGGTGTCATAATCGACTCTATGCACAAAATGTTGCATCAAAAAGTAATAGCTGATAAAAAGAGTGGTTTTATCGTAATGTCTCCTGAGAATATTAAAAAGCTTCGTCACTTGTTAGATCAAAGCGATAAAATAATGGAAAAAGAAAAATATGTTGAGATTTTAAATCGTTGGGAAAAAGGTGATTTTTCTCAAGCGGTTGAGGAACATGATTATATGTGGGAGCAAGCAGGTGGAGAAAGTGCGGGAAAAGCAAAAAGATTAGCTACTCCAAAAGAAGAAACAGCATATCTCAAAGAACAAAGCAAAAAAGAAGGTTCTAGTACAAAAATAGAATAAAAGGTAATAAAGTGTATAGATTCCTAATAGAAGTGTATCTTATGTTGCAAGCTCCAAAAATTGTGTTATCTACTCTATTGATATTGTTATATTTGGAGAGTAGATAGTAAAAGGGAGATTTCAAATTGAGTTCTCCCTTTTACAATTTACTTGAAAAATAACTTCCCCTTATAAGTTTCTATATAGATGCGCCCGTCGCCCTCTTCTTTTATTTCGCTATCAAAATGTTTTATCCAATCAACAATGCCTCGATCACTTTCTGTGACATTTTCTCTTACATATAGATATGAATGAATTGATTTATACAATGTATAGTTAGTTAAAAGCCTTTGACTAAGAGAAATAGGAGTCTCTGAACTTGGAGTCTCTTGAATTATATATGGAGATGGGAGAATGTTATTACTGTTAACATATGCATAATATTTAGACTGATTAATGGCCCATTTTAGCCATATGATTTGAACTATTATTATAACTATGGTGACAATTTGTTGTGTTTTTTTAAAACTTCGTTCTGGAAAAGAGTAGTAGATGAAAATCGGAATAGCAAATAAACCAACCCAAGCTACCCATTTGTCTATTGGGGCACCATTTATCCAGAAGATAATTCCTAAAGCTTTTGTAAATAAAAATAAACAAACAAGACTTGTGAAAATTATTGATAAATAGTATGTTTTGTTTTTCGTGATTTTCTCTCCAAAATATATGTTCCTAAAACGAGTATAAGAGTATTTTACAAAGTGTATATCATATAGATGTAGAGTACAAAATAGTAACTTAAATTAAATATGGCAAGCATAACGCGTTGGTAAGTTTTACTGGCTCCAGCTGAAAATAAAACGCCTATAAGTGGTGCAAATAATCCAATCTTCCAAAATATATTTGCTGAGCCACCTATTTCTAATGTATCTTCATTTACTATAGTTAAAAGAGCGTAAGGTACACAAGCTAAAGATAATATAGCCCACTTGTTCAAAGTGTCACCTCCCTTTCGTTGTTTTAATATAAATAGTAGGAAAAAGTTTTTATGATTTGGAAGTGTATCCTATATATTTGGAATATTAGGCTATAATAAGTTATTATTTGTGCTGTTCATATATCCACCCATTTTTCCCGTTTCGAAATCATATTCCAATGTTTTAGTTTCATATTCAAATTTCATTACTATTGAAACTTTAGTATTATCTTTCCATGAAATTTCATAAAGGTCTGAACTATTAACAATATTAAAATTAGCCACCCTTATTTTTGTTTTCTCTACAAGTTTGTTTTTTTCTTTAAAGTAAATTTTTATGTATTTATCATCGAAGAGATGTCCATATGAAACCCCCGTAATTTCTATGTGATTTGCTTGGTTGGATGACGTGTTTTTTACAATTGGTTTTTCGTTTTCTTGAAAAAACAGCCAATAAATAGGATATAGAATAAGTATAAAAATCATACTCATACCTAATAAAAATTTTAATATGCAACCGCCAAAATCGTGGTCTACCATTTTATCATTACTTAGCCATTGGCTCATATTAGTTTCACCACTCAACTTTAGGATAATTAGATAGAAAACTTCTAAATGATTTAAAGTATCACCTTGTTTAACCTCTTACTAAGAATAGAATGTTAACTATATTTATAAATTATTATCTTCATTTTGGAAATGATTTTTATACTTCAATTGGTTTAATTTACCACGAATTGAAACGAACCGCCAGTGTTTTCGAATGATATCTATATGTATAGATATATGTAAATGTTAGACAGGCTTCAAGTTTTAGTGCAAAACAATAGCTCAAGTATTCTACGGCATTTCAAGGCTCTAAATGAGAGAATACTTGAGCTTGGTGAATCTTATAAAGTAGGTATTTATTTTTCTTAAGTTGATACACATGAGATGTTACCTCTATAATCTTCTTTTTTTCGTTTCATAATGATTTATTATAAATAATACATGTCATAATCAAAAAAGAAGAAAAGTAAATTTGAATATCTTTTCTGTTATAAAGTTTAAAAACCTCTACATATAAGTAGAGGTTTTTAAGTTGCACATTAATGAATTATACTTTTTCAGATAAACGAAGATCATAGAATACATACTTTTAACTAGATTTATTATTAGCTAGTTTATCCCCACCACCAAGCTCCGCCTCAATCTGGGAAGTCTTCGATGACTCATCCATACGCCAATACGTAATAAAGCTGATCGCGATACATCCAGCTACGTAGAAGTAGAATAGTGACTCCATTCCGATACTCTTTAGCCATAAAGCGATGAATTCTGCTGTTCCGCCGAATATCGCAACGGTTAGTGCATACGGTAAACCTACGCCGAGTGCACGAATTTCAGTTGGGAAGAGTTCTGCTTTTACAATTGCGTTAATCGATGTGTAACCAGTAACGATGATGAGGCCGACCATCATGAGTAAGAACGCTACGATTGGTTCTGTCGTTTTTTCCATAAAGAAGAAGATTGGTGCTGTTAGTAACGTTCCGAGAATACCGAATGCCATTAATAGTGGGCGGCGTCCAATTTTATCGGATAGTAGCCCTGTAATCGGTTGAAGTACGACGAATATAAGTAGTGCGACAAAGTTAATCCAGCTTACAACTTCTTTCGGAAGACCGACTGTGTTTACCATGAATTTTTGTAAATATGTTGTGTACGTATAGAATGCAACAGTGCCTCCGAGTGTTAGACCGACTACTGTTAATACTGCTTTCGGGTGTTTCATAAGAGCGCGAACAGTTCCTGCGCTTTCACGTTTTTGTGATTTTATGTTTGAAAACTGCTCTGATTCATCCATCGTGCGGCGAAGCCATAATACAGCTACTGCGCCCATCGCTCCAATAATGAATGGAATACGCCAGCCCCAAGATTTCATATCTGGTTCGCTTAGTAATTGCTGAAGAACAATTTGAACGCCTAATGCAACCATTTGCCCCGCAACGAGCGTTACATATTGGAAGCTTGAATAAAAACCACGGCGACCACTACTAGCCATTTCAGATAAATACGTTGCGGAAGTCCCGTACTCTCCGCCAAGTGATAATCCTTGTAGTAAACGGGCAAGAACTAAAATAATTGGTGCCATAATACCGATGCTTTCGTAACTAGGTGTACAGGCGATAATGAAAGAACCACCTGCCATAACTGTAATCGAAAGCGTTAATGCTGCACGGCGTCCGTGCCGATCCGCATAGCGTCCCATTAATAAACTTCCGATAGGGCGCATTAAAAATCCAACTGCGAAAATAGCCGCTGTGTTCAATAATTGACTCGTTGGATCGCCTTTAGGAAAGAACTCTGCTGAAAAATAAACAGCAAAAGCAGAGTAAACGTACCAGTCGTACCATTCAATTAAATTGCCGACAGAACCTTTGAAAATATTGCCGGCGACTCGGTTTGATTTTACTTGAGCCATACTAATTCCTCCTCGTGCTTATAAATAAAATGATAATTATGAAAGCGTGTTCATTATAGTTGAATTGTACTGTTTGTAGAATGAAATCTCAATATTATGACAATTTTATTCTTTTTGTACTTTATGTACATGGAGAGCTTTAATAGTTGCTTCATTTTTGGTTTTGTCATAATAATAGAAAAAGGAGATTGATAGTTTTGAATATTTTATCAAAGGATATGAAGTATGAAGAAATCACGCAAAGTGTCATTACAAACGAAAATAGTAAGCTTAATTATCGCGTTAATTTTATTTGTCGTTCTCCTATTAGCCGGAATATTTGTTTACATTCAGTCCGTTGATACGAAGCGCCAAGTAGAACAGTTAGCACTGCAAACGGCTAAGTCGCTTTCATTTATGCCTGCTATAAAAGAAGCTTTTCAAAATAACGAGCATAAAAGTACGATCCAATCCATTGCGGAACAAGTTCGTGAGCAAGCTGGTGCAGATTATATCATTATAGAAGATCGTTATGGAGTTATGTATTCGCATTCTAATTCGGAGTTAATTGGTACCAAGAGTAACAATCCATATAACTATGAAGCACTCACTTTTGGTGGTTATTATACGCTTGAAGGAAATGGTGAAAGTGGTCCAGCTTTAATGGCGAAAGCACCCATTATTGTTCATAACGGAGATTACGATCAAGTAGTAGGCGTTGTGACAGTAGAGTTTTTAATAAAAGGTATTGAATCTAATATACTGAGCAGAACGAAAGAAATTATACTCTTTTCCTTAGCTGTATTAGTAGCGGGCATTGTTGGTGGCATTCTTTTAGCACGTAGCATTCGTAAAGATACACTCGGTTTAGAGCCGAATGAAATTGCAGCGCTATACCGGGAACGAAGTGCAATACTACTATCTATAAAAGAAGGAATTATCGCCATTGATCAAAATGGTTTTATTACGATGATGAACACTTCGGCAGAAGAAATGCTACATGTAAATGGTGATTATATGCAGCAGCACATTTCAAAAGTTTTACCGGAATTTCATATGGAGAGAGTACTAGAAAACGATCAAGAAATCGCATTTCAAGATAAAGTGTTTATTTTAAACATGACACCGATACTCGAAAATAAAAGTACGGTAGGCGTTGTATGTAGTTTTAGAGATAAAACAGAACTGCAAAAGCTTGTGAATACAATATCTGAGGTAAGAAAATATTCAGAGGACTTACGTGCTCAAACGCATGAATTTACAAATAAGCTTTTCGTCTTATCGGGATTATTGCAATTAGGGCATTACAAAGAAGCGATTGAATTTATCCAACAAGAATCTAACATTCATCAAAGCCAAAACCATATTTTATTCCATCAAATTCACGATGCGAAAGTACAAGCTATTTTATTAGGAAAAATCGGAACAGCGTCTGAGAAGAAAATTGATTTTCATATTGAAGGAGATAGTGCGCTTCATCCGTTACCAGACCATATAAAAGTTTCGCACCTTATTACGATTCTTGGAAACATAATCGACAATGCATTTGATGCGGTGAGTGAACGAGAGGAAAAGAGTGTTTCCTTCTTCATTACGGATATTGGACACGATATTGTGTTTGAAGTGATAGATAGCGGGATAGGGATACCGGAAGAAAAAATAACGGCCATTTTTCAAAAAGGATTTTCAACGAAAGGAAACAATCGTGGTTACGGACTAGCAAACGTGAAAGAAATGGTAGATGTACTAGAAGGAACAATTGAAATTCAAAACGAGAAAAATGGGGGAGCTATTTTTACAATTTACCTTCCAAAAACATTGAGAGAAAGTACATGACAAACAGGGGGATGGGCATATGTTGAAGGTTGCAATTGCAGAAGATGATTTCCGTGTCGCGCAAATTCAGGAAGAGTTTTTATCAAAAATTAAGGATGTAAAAGTGATGGGAAAAGCGTTGAACGCAAAAGAAACAATGGAACTGCTACAAAGGGAAGAAATCGATTTACTCCTATTAGATAACTATTTGCCAGATGGAATCGGAACAGACTTATTGCCGAAAATCCATGCTGACTTTCCAAACGTTGACGTCATTATGGTAACAGCGGCGAATGAAAACCATATGTTAGAAAAAGCAATTCGAAATGGCGTAAGCAACTACCTTATAAAACCGGTCACGTTAGAAAAATTTGTTCGCACAATTGAAGAGTATAAAAGAAAGAAGCAACTATTACATAGTAACAATGAAGTAAATCAAGCACTCATCGATAACTTCTTCGGCATTTCACAAACACAAGACATAAAAAACTTACCGACAGGTGTCGATCCGCTAACATTGCAAAAAGTGAAAGGAATTATAAAAGGATTCGACGAGGGCATTACAATAGAAGAAATGGGAGAACAAATGGGAGCCTCCAGAACAACCGCGAGAAGATACTTGGAATATTTAGTAGCGACCGGCGAATGTACAGTAGAATACACATACGGCATTATCGGACGACCAGAGCGAAAGTACCGAATAGGACGAGGACTATGAAAAAACGATTATTACTATGTATATGGATTATGACAGGAGTAATAGCTGGTTGTTCTTCGGAAAAAACTCAAACGAATACAGTAAACATAAACAAAGTAGAAATCGTTGCGCCAAACGTCCAAGGAGCCGGATGGGACTTAACAGCACGAGCGATGCAAAAAACGCTCACGGAAGAAAAAATTTTCACAAAACCAATCACTGTCACAAATAAAGTAGGCGGCAGCGGTGATGTCGGATGGAAATATACGAAACAAAAAGGCGGTCACGTACTGGCGATTAACTCAAGCTTACTCATAACGAACAACCTACTAGGCCACAGTAAACTAACATATAAAGACTTCACGCCGCTCGCGCTACTAGCATCAGACTGGGAAGTCGTTGTCGTATCAAAAGACTCAAACATAGAAAACGCAAACGAACTAATGGAACAACTAAAACAAAACAAGAAAAACTTCAACATCGGAGTTGCCCCAGGCTTAGGAAACGACGATCACCTATCATTCGTACAAGTAAGCAAAGCATTCGGCATAAACCCAGCCGAACTACAATTCTTCGTCTACGAAAACAAAGAAAAAATCATAAACGCCCTAACGAACAAACAAATAAACGCCGCAACCATGACCCTATCCGAAGCCGAAAAACAATACAAAGCCGGCAAAATAAAAATACTAGCCGTATCCGCACCAAAACGACTAGACCGACTACCAGAAATCCCAACATGGAAAGAACAAGGAATCAACGTCATATTCCAGCACTGGAAAGGAATTATGGGCCCGAAGGATATGACGGAGGAAGAGGTTGCTTATTGGGATGGTGTGATTAAGAGGATGGTTGAGAGTGATAGTTGGAAGGAGATTTTGAGGGAACGGGGTTGGGAGGATTTTTATAAGGGAAGTGGGGAGAGTAGGGGGTTTTTGGAGGAGAGTAGTGGGTGGTATGGGGGGATGGTTAAGTTTAGTGAGTAATGCATGTTTATTTGTAAGAAATAGGATATGTGACATAAATAATGCCACGTTATAAGTTATAATTCGTTTATAAAGATTTAATGAAATTGAAGAGAGTGAATTCAAAAATTTATATACGGCGGGTGTGAGAAATGGATTATAATTTTGAGATTTTATCGCTTTTAGATGATTCGATGGAGTTTGAGAAGTTACATAGTAAGTTTAATCGTTTTAATCCCTTTAAAATATTAAAGGTGGATAAGTTTGAGATTAGGCATTCTAATATGATTGCTTGGTTGCTTGATCCTGCGGAGAATCATCATTTAAGTTCTATGTTTGTAAATAAGTTGCTTTCTAAAACGTTTGTGAAAGCGGAGAATGAGGAATTAATCAGTCAATATAATTTTATTAAATTACATAAGCAGTCTCTTCAAGATTTGGAGGTTTTCCGTGAAGTACAGACGGAAAATAATAAAAGAATTGATATTTTAGCAGTATCAGAGTCGCAAAAGGTTGCTATTTTAATTGAAAATAAATATAAGTCATCTGAATCAGATGGACAATTACAAAATTATATCAATTTTGTTAGTGAGAAATATGAAGGGTATACGATTATTCCAATCTTTTTAAGTTTAGATGGTAGTGCGCCGAGTCATACGTCGTATCTTACGTTAGATTATGGTGATATTTTAAATATCTTGAAAGCACAATTGGAGATTTATAGTGAGTATACGTCTAGTACGATTAAAGATTTCATTTCCTACTATATTGATATATTAGAGGGAGAACTAGTTCGTGATGAGGAAGATATTGAACTAGCGTTAACGGTGTATAAAAACCATAAAGCTGCTGTTGATTTTCTATGTTTAAATGGTAACGGAAAAGTGGTTGGAAAGTTTGTTAGTAAAGAGTTGCAAAGAGCTGTGAAGAAATTGGATGATGAAGTGAAAGAGGATCTTCGTAAAATTTATAAGAAGTATTCCGAAACACTTCGTTTTATACATAAAGCTGGTAATAGTGTAATGAGAGAGGCGTTCTTACAGTTTGTAGAACAAAATCAAATCCCAAATAGTTGTTATAAGGAACATATCCGCGTTCCATCATTCATTTTTGAAGAGTGGAGACAACTTGATGAGATTGTTGGTGTTCCGAAAGGTGAATGGTGGTTACGTAATGCTCTTATTACTTGGTTTGAGCGAGAACCAGATGGCCGTATGAAGCTTACGATTGAAGTAGGTCCGTTAGAACAATATGAGAATCGATTAAAGTTATTATGTAAGTTAGAAGAGAATGGTGTAACGATTAAAGAGAAAGCGAAAGAAAATGGAGCAAAGTTTACGAGAATTTACACAGTATATATGGATGTTAAAGATTGGGCGGATCAAGATGAGATTCTTCAAGTGATGAATAACATTTATAACAATGCAGATTTTAATCAAGTTGTTTCCGCGATAGATGATACGATAGCTAGCTTTATAAATGGAGAAGACGACGATGTGACTGAAGAACGTAATCAAACAGAAGAAAATGTTTTATCTAATGCATTCCAAGTATTTACTAAACAACATCAACTTCAAGAAGGTCTTTATAAAATGAGCAGTAAAAAACCGTCATTTATTATGCCAGAGTTCCGCTTACTGGAAGAACAATTTGGCATACCTAAACGGAAGTGGTGGTTAAACAACTGTGCGATTATGTGGTTTGAACGTTTGACAGGCAATAGATTGAAACTGACCTTAGAAATTGGTCCACTCGAGTCACAAAAGAGAGTTTCGCTATTAACAACATTAGAAAGTAAAGGCAAAAAAATAAGTGCAGCAGCGAAGAAACCCGGAACATTGTATTCAAAAATTTATACGAACACATACAATATTAGCAATTGGTCAGATGAAGTCATGGTGATACATGCTATGAACGAGTTATTCAATGATACGAAATGTCAAAATGTGATTCAAATGTTAACGGAAATCGCTGAAGAGGGCGTTCATATTTAAAAAGGATTGCCAAGTGCAGAGGGATGTACTTGGCATTTGTTTTCATGTAATAAAGGAGAGTATTCACTAATGAAATTAGCAAAAACACAGTTACAACAATTTATATCAAAACAATTGGAGCTTTTTAAGTTGAAAGAATTAGATGTCGAATTCGCAGTACGAGGGCTGGATTTTGATCCGAACATGTTTATTCGTGCGGGAGAAATGGGGTTAGAAATAGGATTTCATAGAATAGTGTGGAACAGTCCATGTAGACCAGACATGACAAAATTTACGCATCATATATTGTTATGGGAACACCTAGATGAGCTAAGTAACAGTGAGAAATTGGTGGAAATTAAAGAGAGTATTATCATGGTAGCTGAGTTCAGAAAAAGGCGGTATCAGCAGTGTAAGTTTTGTGATAAAAGGACTTTGCCAGAACATCTTTTTGAGGATGGTGTCTGTCAGGGATGTGCTACTGTGCATTTTGGGGTGTTGTATTAATATTATAAGGGAATATATAGAAAGAATGTAAAATATGCTTCTATTCTTTTATACTTGAATGAGGATGGATGAATAGAAACGAGGAATGATATGAGTAAATTAAGTAACTGTCTATATATGATTGAGCTCCTACATGCCAGAGGGAAAATGAGAATTAGTGAACTGGCAGAGATATTAGAAGTAAAAGAGCGGATGGTCCGCATTTATCGTGATGATATTGAAATGGCTGGTATTAAAATTGAAACAACGAAAGGCAGATACGGTGGCTATTCTCTTTCAAATACATCGTTATTTCCTATTAAAAATATGTCCCAACAAGAGCTAGATGCGTTAACATTTTCTATTCAAAAACTAGTTTCAAAAGGTAATGACATTTATTCACGAGACGCACAAGTAGCATTAGATAAATTGAATGCTGTTCGGAAAGTGGAAACGAATAAAGATCGTCATATTTATTTTGTGCAAAGATCGAAGCCAAATTATGCGTTTTCTAATGAAAATCAAAAATATGTACAACTGCAAGAAGCTTTATTTACAAGAAGCAAGGTGAAAATACAGTATGAGAAACGGTCTGGTGAAAGATCAGAACGAATTATCGATCCATACGGCTTTGTACACTACAACGAATTCTTTTATTGCCTAGCCCTATGTAATGATAAAAAGGAAAAACGTATGTTTAAACTATCTCGAATAAAAGATATTAGAACTTTGTATGATACATATGAAATACCTGCTAATTTCGATATTAGGGAAGAATTTCCGAAATTCGGCATTATGAAAGAACCATTAGAAGTAGAGTTACTCATCTATCCACCATTCGCCGTATCCGTGCCAGAATCCATTTGGGGAGAAAATCAAAAGATAGAACATAATGATGATGGCAGCATCTTTTTCCGAGCGACGATGAGTGGAAAAGAGTCGATTAAGAAGTGGATTTTGGGGATGGGTGCTTCGGTTAGGGTGTTGGAGCCTAAGGACTTGAGGGAAGAGGTTGTTGAGGAGGGGAGGAAGTTGTTGGAGATGTATGGTTCTATTGATTTGTAAAATTTCATGGCTTTTAGTCCGTAAGTTTTAATAGTTAGTCATTGTTTAGGTGGCTAACTGAGTATCAGATTATTATTCTAAATTAGGTTAAATGATAAATTATGGACTAGTAGAACTATGTTAAATATAAATATGAAGGATATACATATAGGAAAGCAATTTATAAAATTTGTCTGTAATTAATAGAAAAATAGCACATATATAGAAGAATTATGTAATATAAAAATATGTTCCTATTTTTTCCTTATACCAAAATGGAAATTTAAAATGTAAGAAGGAGAAATGTGCTGAAATGAAAAAATTAAATTCTCATCTTGAACGTAGAACAGAATTAATTGCTGATCTTGAAAAAATTTTAATCGGACCTATAGAAGAGCATGAAGTATTAAGTAGTAAAAAAACGCCTATGGCACTCTATTTAACAGGTAAGTTAGTTCCTTTTGGATCAACAGTTGAAGTTGTAAATGAAGAAGAATATGATGTTCAAACAAATGAGTTGTTAGATACAGAGAATGTGGATGAGTTAATTGCAAACCGAAATCCGTTTCGAGCTTCATCTATGGGATTTAGTTTTCGAATGAGTCAATTAGTTCCTATTAATATTAAGATTTCATGGGGAATGTATGGTGAAAATCATGTGCGAAAACCTATTATGGTTACGCTTGATAATATTATTCCAGAAAATAGAGAGTGGCAATTAGAGGAACCGGGAGTTCTCCGATGTAAGGTAAAAGAAAGAGATGGAGTATATCATGTTAGTTTTTATTTGTTAAATGGGTATAAACGTGATTCTTATCCACTTCAAAATGAGATCATGTTTCAAACAAAGCTTGCCGTAGAAGTTAAAGAGGAATCGATAGCGAAGTTTAGTTCACGAGCAGACCAATGGAATTTGGAAGATGAATTATTGTACCGTCATGTAAATGAATATGCTATCGGTCATGGTGTTGGTATAGGTTATAGTTTCAGTGAAGGGAAATGTTTATTAGAAACTACATGGTTACCAACTGCAGAAGTTCCGATTGTCGAGCATAGGGAGATAAAAGAGTTAACAACTTCTATGGTTAAACTGGCTGAGATGTCAGCAGAAGAATTACAAACTAATTTATATAAATTAGTTTATTCGTATAGGGTGTGGGTAAAAGAGCAAGTAGATAAATTCGAAGGGATTCCTAGTCATTTACATAGTGTAGTGAATAATAATATATCTAAAGTTAGCCAAATCATTGAAAGAATTGAGAATGGTATTTTATCGGTAGTATCAAATGAAAAAAAATTAAAAGCATTTAGATTTATGAATAGAGTAATAGCGATTCAACAAGCTCAATCTAAAGTGGCACTAAAATATCGATCCAAAAGTGAAAGAGTTGAGCCTGTTTATAATGGTAAGTGGAGACTTTTTCAGTTGGCGTTTATTTTAATGAATATTGATGGGATTAGTAATCCCGAACATAAAGATCGTGATTTGGTTGACTTGCTATGGTTTCCAACGGGTGGAGGGAAAACTGAAGCGTATTTAGGAGTAGCAGCTTTCTTAATGGGGTTGAGAAGGTTAAATGGTGTAGCGCATCAACGTGAAACATATGCAGGAGTAACTGTTTTGATGAGATATACACTAAGATTACTAACTACCCAACAATTTCAACGTGCTACTGCAATGGTTTGCGCAGCGGAGTTTTTACGTCAAAAGGATCCTGTATTATGGGGATTAGAGCCTTTTTCAATTGGGTTATGGATTGGCCAAGCTTCAACACCAAATAAAATTGAAGAAGCAAAGGAAAAGTTACAACAAATTATTGATGGGAATGAAGTGACTGAGGCAAATCCAGTGCAGTTAGAAAATTGTCCTTGGTGTGGTTCTAGTTTATCCGCACACGATTATCACTTTGAAGATCATAGACAGAGAATTACTTGTAGTCACTCAGAATGTTATTACGCTAGTAATGGGGGCATTCCAGCCTATACTGTAGATGAAGTTATATACAATCATGTGCCTACAATCTTAATTGGTACAGTAGACAAAATTGCGCAGATTGCTTGGAATAAACGTTTTTGTGAGTTGTTTGGTTGGAAAACACACTATAGTCCTATTGAAGGGTTTGTAAATGATATAGATTATAAGGGTTATCATTTAATTAATAAGCAACGGATTTATACAGACAAAATAGATGGTTTAATACCACCTGAATTAATAATACAAGATGAACTGCATTTAATTAGTGGACCATTAGGCTCCCTAACGGGACTGTATGAATTAGCAATTGATTATTTATGTCAATACAATGGAAAATGTCCTAAAATTATTGCTTCAACAGCAACGATTCGTGGAGCACAAGAACAAGTTAAACGCCTGTATGGTAGAGAAGTGTCTCAATTTCCTTTATCGGTAACGGATGTGCGTGATAATTATTTCTCTTATCAAGTTCCTATAGAAGAAAAACCTGGTCGTTCTTATTTAGGTGTTTGTGCACCAGGTGTGAGTGGGGCAATTCATACGGTACACGTTTACGCTGCATTACTCTCTATCATTCGCAACTTGGAGGAAAAGGATGATTCTATTGACCCATATTGGACTGTTCTTGGTTACTTTAATACAGTAAAAGAATTATCTGGTACATCAACGAAGTTAAAAGACGAAATCCCGATTCGTTTGAAATTACTAAGTGATCGGAGTAAAATGGTCAACCCATTAATTACGGAAGAATTAACTTCGAGAAAAAAAGCGGCGGAAATCCCACAAGTGTTAGGTGCGATTGAACGTAAATATGATGAGAATGGATTAGATGTAGTATTAGCAACTAATATGATTTCTGTTGGAGTAGATGTGAATCGATTGGGGCTAATGGTCATGCACAGTCAGCCGAAAACGGCCTCTGAATATATTCAGGCTACGAGTCGTGTTGGTCGTAGCTATCCAGGTTTAGTTGTTACTTTATTTAATTCGATGAGATCAAGAGATTTATCACATTTTGAACGTTTCAATGCATTTCATCAGGCGATGTATCGTTATGTTGAACCGACAAGTGTAACTTCCTTTGCAAGTGGTAGCCTTGAAAGAGGATTAACTGGTCTTGTAGTCGGAATGATTCGACAAACCGATTATACATTGCGTAAAGAAAATGGTGCGGTGGAGTTTAGGCAAAACAGCATAACTGATGAAATTCTAGAATTTATTATAAAACGAGCGGTATCTACAAGTGAAGTAGAACTAAATGATATAAAAAAAGAGATAGAGAAAATCTATTCGTGGTGGGAAAATAGGGCGATTTCTGAAGAGAAATTAAGTTACCGACAAAACGTTAAACAAGGAAGGACAAGGCATATTTTAAAAAATTTCAAAGAAAGAACAAATTATCAATATGCAAAACCTACATTAAATTCATTACGAAATGTTGAAGGTGAAATTAAAATTGTGGAGGTGAGAAATTATGAGTAAGCAGGAAATAGGTAAATTGCGTCCTTCTCAGTTATTACACTATCATGGACCTGGTGCTATTGTTGATTTAATAGAGGATAGTGTAGTTATCTCTGCAGCGGATGAGTGGTCAATCCCAAGAGAAAATCGTTATCAAGAGCCAAGAATAGAGAGAATGTTAAATATTGATTATATTAAGTTGATTAGTGAGGAAGAAGATCGTATAAAAGTTGGAGCGAGATCGTTTCCGCGATGGAGAATATGTCCGTCTTGTGGGATGATGGATTCGTTTGCAAGTAAAGAGTGTTTTTATTGTAAGAAAAATGAAGATAAAAGTGTTAAATTGTACCCGTCCCGTTTTATTCTCGTTTGTGAAAAAGGACATTTAAGTGATTTTCCTTGGATTGATTGGGTGCATAATGGTAAAAAATGTTCTAGTGATAAATCAGTTTTGAAATATAAAACGAAAGGTTCTGCTGGTTCATTATCGGATATTGTTGTTTCATGTGTAAAATGCGGTGAACAGAATAGTCTTGCTCAAATTATGAAAACGGAGGAAATTGAAAAATATGTTCCTCAATGTACTGGTGAGCGCCCTTGGTTAAATGATAAAGAAGAGTGCTCGGAAAGTATGAAAACAAGTTTGCGTGGAGCTTCCAATATTTATACACCAATTATTACAAGCGTTCTTTCAATTCCTTTAACAGCTTCGTCTGGTGATGAAATCATGTTTATTGTTGATAGCAAAAGGGATGTAATTGCAAACTTACTAGAAATGCAGAACTATGATGACAATGCAAAAAAGACGTTGATTTGTTCAGTTTTAGGTAGACCAGAAAGTGACTATGAAAGGATCATGAATTATTATCTAAATGAGGAGACAGTAAATTACGATTCAATACGTAAACAAGAATGGTTAACATTAATTTCTGGTGGTATTAATGACCAAGAAGAAACAGGTTTTGTTAGTAAACAAGTTGCCATACATGAGGAAATGTCTACATATATTAATTCGATTGTTCGTGTAGACCGATTACGTGAAGTAAGAGTGCTAAATGGATTTACACGCTTGAACTAT
Source organism: Bacillus cereus group sp. Bc061 (assembly GCF_027715825.1). Taxonomy (NCBI): domain Bacteria; kingdom Bacillati; phylum Bacillota; class Bacilli; order Caryophanales; family Bacillaceae; genus Bacillus; species Bacillus cereus group sp. Bc061. Next base: position 116,000 of record NZ_JAQFTZ010000010.1, on the reverse strand, counting down.
CCAGATCCATTTTTTGAAGAAGCTCTAGATGCACTTCCTATTATGAAAGAAAGACAAAATTGGTTACCTGGTGTTTTAGTACATGGTGAAGGAATATTTTTTGAATTTAATCCTAAAGTGATTTACAAATGGCAAGCAAATCAAAAGGTACAGCAGCAACTTAATAAAATCATTAATAAATATAACATAATGCGAGAAGAGCTTGGTTATAGTAGTCGAGATTTAGCACCAAAGGATATTCTGATTCACACATTTTCACACATGTTAATCAAGGAGTTTGCAGCACATTCGGGATATTCCTCAACATCTTTAAGAGAGAGATTATATTGTGGTCCTGATATGATGGGAGTATTAATTTATACAGCATCTTCTGATTCAGAAGGCAGTTTGGGTGGTTTGATTGAACTATCTAAGCCAGAAAAATTGTACCCGATTTTTATAAGAGCATTGGAACGTTTTGAGTATTGTTCATCAGATCCTCATTGTTCTGATGGTGATTTTGAATTGCAGACTTCTATTAACGGCGCTGCTTGTCATGCATGTTCTTATGTTTCTGAAACATCATGTGAATGGAATAATCATCTATTAGATCGTCGTACGACAGTTCCACTGTTAGGATTTGAAGATATGACACTTTTTAAATGAAAATCCCATTTTTAGGAAGGGTTTCATTGCTGTTTTTCATTGTTAATATATTTAAGTTATATTACTATATTTTATATAAAGAAATTTAAAATACATTAAAACAGGAAATCTAGAAAAGAAAATTTAATTTTATGTATTAAAATTTTGGTTAAAGAGGATGTATGCTAGATGGATTTTCATCTTTTAAAAAATGAGATAGAAAACATGAGTTCTTGGTGGCATAAATTGATTTTTGTGTGTAATGTTGAATCTATAGTGGACGAAATAGTTAGTTTAAATTCAGATATTGAAGTGTTGAATGTAAATCTAATATTAAGTGAATCACTAGTGACTGTTTCAAAAAATAAATATCCACTTTATGTTGAAGAAGTTATGCAACATAAGATTAATAATCCATCTAAAATATATTTACTTCAATATATTGATATTTTATTTAATCCGGATTTACAAATTAATTCAATTCGTTTGTTAGAAAACATAAGCAAACGAAATAACCTCATTGTAATATGGCCGGGAGTATATAAAAATGGACAGTTGATTTATGCTGAGAATGGACATCCAGAATATTATTCAAATGGTAATTTTGAAGGGAAAGTAATTACGAATTAAATAAAGGAAGTGTTATAGGGATGTTAAAATATGGAGACTTAATAAAATTTGAAGCAGTTGAATCTGTTGTTCAGTTAAAAGAAGCAAATAATACAGATTATGCAGTTTCGTTATTAAATACATATGTTATTTCGGATAACATGGCAGAAAAATTAACAAATGAGATTATTGAAAACATTCAATTCGATCGTTGGGTTGATAATAAGGGAATGCTTATTGTTGGTAACTATGGAACGGGTAAATCTCATTTAATGAGTGTTATTTCGACAATTGCAGAATTACCAGGTGCGAGTGAGCACTTACGACATAAAGAAGTAGCTGAAAAGGCAAAAGAGATTGAAGGGAAATTTCAAGTTGTTCGTGCCGAATTTGGTGCAGTTACAATGCCACTACGCGATATCATTTGTCGTGAATTAGAACGTGGACTGGAAAAAATGGGGATTGATTATACCTTCCCAGCAGCGGATCAAGTTACGAATAATAAAGAAATGTTTTATGAGATGATGGAATTGTTCCATGAGCAATATCCAGATAAAGGACTACTTTTAGTAATCGATGAGTTACTTGACTATTTACGAGGTCGAAAAGAACAAGATTTGACTTTAGATTTAGGTTTTTTACGTGAAGTAGGAGAAGTATGTGGTAAATCTCGCTTCCGCTTTATTTCTGGTGTACAGGAGATGTTATTTGATAATCCTAAATTTAGTTTTGTTGCTGATTCACTTCGTCGTGTAAAAGAGCGCTTTAAAGAAGCTCGGATCGTTCGTGAGGATATTGCATTTGTTGTATCTGAGCGTTTGTTAAAGAAAAACGATGAACAAAAGGCATTAGTTCGTGAACATTTAAGTAAATTTACGAAATTATACAATGGATTAGCGGAAGATATGGAAACGTTCGTAAATATGTATCCAATTCATCCTTCCTATCTTGAAACATTTGAAAAGGTAAATATTGCTGAAAAGCGTGTCGTACTTCAAACAATTAGTAAAGAAATTAAAAAATTGCTAATGCTTGAAGTTCCTGAAGATGCTACAGGATTAATCTCTTTTGATCGTTATTGGCAATACATTGAGGAAGATTCGTCTCTTCGAACAAATGATAATGTAAAGTTGGTTATGAATAAAGTTGAAATGTTAAAAGGATGTATTCAGACAGGTGTGAAGCGCCAGTATAAAGTTATGGCCAATCAGTTAGTTGATGCATTAGCTGTGTATCGTTTAACAACAGATGACTTAAAAACACCAATTGGTCTTACATCTGAATCATTACGTGACAAATTATTTATAAGTCACCCAATGTTGTTAGAATTAGATGAAGAGGCTTCTGAATTTTTAACAACGATGATTGAATCGGCTATGAAAGATTTAATGACTGCAGCGAGTTTCCAATTTGTATCGTTAAATAAAGATAATGGTCAATATTATATTGATATTGCAAAAGTAACGGCAGTTGATGAATTAATTCAACAGCGTGGAGAAGGTTTAACAGATAATCAATTAGATAGTTATTATTTCCAGGTGTTAAAACAAGCGACAGAAGTAGCGGATACATCTTATGTAAGTGGATATAAAATTTGGTTGCATGAAATCCCATGGATTGATCGTCGTGTTAAACGAGAAGGTTATATATTCTTTGGAGCACCGAATGAGCGCTCTACAGCGCAACCTGAACGTGATTTTTACATTTATATGCTTCAACCTTTCGAGGAACCAAAATTTAAAGATGAACAAAAAGAAGATGAAGTATTTTTCCGTTTGATTAAGAAAAATGATGATTTTATTAATTTGCTACGTCTATATAGTGGTTCATGTGAAATGTATAAAGATACAACAACAAATCGTCAGCTATATAAGCCGAAAATGGATGATTACTTAAAGAAATTAGTGAAGTGGTTAAAAGAAAACTTTGTTGAAGCTTTTGAAATTGTTTATAGGGGAAAGCACGCTGATGTTTTAGAGCATGGATTCTTCCTTCCAAGTAATCCAGATACACTAATTCAAATCATTGATTCTGTTTCACAGGATTTACTTTCACAATGGTTTGAGGTGAAGTATAGTGAGTATCCGACTTTCCGTAAATTAGATAAATCGTTTGTTACAAAATCGAACATGCAAACATACGTAAAAGATGCGTTAGATTACTTAAATGGAAAGAAAACAAATCAAGGAGAAGCAATCCTAAATGGCTTAGTCCTTCTTGATAATAATGGGAATTTAACTGCAAGAAACTCTGGTTATGCGAAATGGGTACTAGAATTACTAAATCAAAAAGAACCTGGACAAGTGTTAAATCAAAATGAATTAATAGAAGTCATTAATACAGTACAAGGAACACCGGATCAGAGAGTAACAAAACAATTCGCAATGGAACCGGAATTATTAGCAGTAGTGTTGGCATCGTTAATTCAAAGTGGTGAAATTGTTGTTACTGTAAATGGTACGACATATGAGGCAATGAACTTTGCTGAGTTTGTTCGTCTTTCAGTAAATGACTTAACATACTTTAGTCATATTAAAAAGCCGAGTGGTTTACCGGTCCCAGCAGTGCAAGGGTTAATTGATATGTTTGGTGCAGTGCAGGCTGACTTTACGGATTCCAACTCTGTAGATTTCTCTATTAAACAAATTATATCTAAGGCAAAAGAGGAAACAACCCGAACTGTTCAAATGGTTGCATCTGTTAGAGATAAATTCCAAATATGGGATGGACAACTGTTTTCATCAGAAGAGAAAGAAGAAAAAATTAAAAAGTTAAATAGCTTAAGTGAGTTTTTACAAGGACTGCAAGTGTACAATACGCGTGCTAAAATGGTGAACCTGAAATATGATATAAAGCGTATTGAAGAGGAGAAAGAGAATTTAGCAATTGTTCATCAACTTGAGAATTTACAACAGAAAATCAATGAGTATACAAAAGTAGCGGATTATTTATCAAAAGCAAGATATATTGTCTCTCCTAGTCAAGAGTGGATAGATGATGTTGATGTGTCACTTGATAACTTAAGCATCACTTTAAAAAATGGTGAAGATTGTTCTAGAGAAGTTGCAGAGCTTGAGCGACTAAAAAAAGAATATATTGAACATTATATGGCACTTCACCAAACAGCAAGATTAAATGCAACAGAGAATAAGAAAAAATCAGATTTATTAAAGGATCCACGTTATGATGCTTTAAATACATTGGCTTCTAAGATATCATTCTTACCTCATCAAGCTTTTGATGATTGGCAAATGAGCTTAAAAGCGTTGAAAGATTGTTATAATCTAACAGTGGAAAAACTACAACATATGCCGGAGTGTCCAAATTGCAGATTCAATCCAAGGGAAGAACAAAATAAAGCGAAGCCTTCACTGACACAGCTAGAAGATCAATTAGGAGAACTTCTAAACTCATGGACGGAAACACTATTAACGAATTTTAATGATTCAATTGTCAAAGAAAGTATTGATTTACTCGAATCCGAACAAAAACGTTTAATGAATGAATTAATTCAAAATAAAGCATTCACACTTCCAATCTCATTAAATTTAATTAATGCTATCAATGTTGTTCTTAAAGGAATTCATAAAGAGCAAATTGAAATGGAACAACTTATGAAGGTATTTGGAGATGGAAATCCTATCACAGTGGATGAAGCACGTAAAAACTTCGATATGCTATTAAAAGGATTAATTGGTACGAATGAAACAAACCGAGTTCGTTTAACGATTAAGAAATAAGTAGGAGGAAATAATCTTGGGGAATGATGAAAAACAACTATCACTATTAGGTGAACAGATTCAAGCAGACAATGGACCAGTTGTCTGCTTAGGTATAAAATTTGAAAATGATGAAGTACGTCGAGAATATTTTCGAAATGAATTGAGAAAAAAACTTCCAGAGCTTAAGGAAATAGAAGGGTTCCCTATTGGAGAAGATGAGGATATTATTGCCTTGTCTGATCCACCATATTATACTGCTTGCCCCAATCCATGGATAAATGAATTTATTGGAGAATGGGAACGAGAAAAAGTTGAGAAGTATGGAAGAGATGCAAATGAAGAGTATCATAAGGAGCCATTTGCGTCTGATGTAAGTGAAGGGAAAAATGATCCGATTTATAATGCGCATAGCTACCATACTAAGGTACCATATAAAGCTATAATAAAGTTTTTACTTCATTATACTGAACCGGGAGATGTTATTCTAGATGCATTTTGTGGAACTGGAATGACGGGAGTAGCTGCAGCAAGATGTGCAAATGAAGAAGATTTACAATCACTGGGCTTGAAGGTTGAGGGTGGAATGATATTAGACAGTGAAGGTAATTTTATTTCTAAAATAGGGAAACGAAATACAATACTAAATGATTTATCAACTGCAGCTTCATTCATTGCACATAATTATAATAATGTAGTAAATATCGAAGTTTTTGAGAAAAATATGTCTGCTTTGATAGAGAAAATTGAAAAGGAATACCATTGGTTTTATGAAACACTTCATCAAACTGATAATCAATCGAGCATAGGTAATATTAACTACGTAATTTGGAGTGACGTATTTTCTTGTCCAAACTGTACTAATGAATTTGTTTTTTATGATGTTGCATTAAATGAAGAAGGAAATAAAATAGTTGATGAAATTTCTTGTCCAAACTGTAAGGCAGTTCTTTCGAAAGAAAAGTTAGAGAGAAAGAAAACTAATTTCTATGATGAGGCCTTAAATGGAGTAATTGAACAAACTGAACAAGTACCGGTTGGGGTATTCTACACGTATAATAAGAAAAGATATTTTAAAAAAATTCATCAATCTGATAAAGATGTAATAAGGGAGATTGAAAGGGTACCTAATTTAAGTTGGTATCCTAAGTCATTACTGCCAGACGGAAAAAACACAAAGCAGCCTCTTGTAAGTCATGGATTTAGAAATGTTCATCATTTCTATACAAATAGAAATCTTTTTATACTTTCAAAGCTAAATGAAGAGATACAAAAATTAGATGTAGATAGGAATTTAGGAAGAGTATTGTTTCAATCTATTGTAGGTACACTTACTTCGAAATTAGTGAGATACAACTTGGGGAATAGAGGTAATGGAATCCTAAATGGAACTCTATATGTATCTTCTTTAAATGCAGAGAGTAATGTGTTTAATGTAATTAAAGGCAAGCTACGTGATTTTTGTAAGGCTCTAAAAGACAATAAAAGTAAGAATGTTGTGACTGTACAATCAGCGAGTACAGTGGGTATTGCTGATAACAGTATAGACTATATCTTTACAGATCCACCATTTGGGGCAAATATAAATTATTCTGAATTAAATTTCATATGGGAATCATGGCTCAAAGTAATTACAAATAATAACAGTGAAGCAATTATAAATGCAACTCAAGAAAAAGGAATTACTCAATATCAGGATTTAATGGAAGGTAGTTTTAAAAACTATTATCGAGTATTAAAACCGGGGCGTTGGATGACGGTAGAATTTAGTAATCCTAAGGCTAGTGTGTGGAATGCTATTCAAGAAGCAATGCAAAAAGCAGGGTTTGTCATTGCCAATGTTGCAGCATTAGATAAGAAACAAGGCAGTTTTAAAGCGGTTACTACTACAACAGCAGTAAAACAAGATCTAGTTATATCAGCCTATAAACCAAGAAAAGAAAACATTGATAAAATGAAAGAAGAAAAAAATACAGAAGAATCTGCTTGGACATTTGTTACTCAACATTTAGATCAATTACCTGTATTTATTGGAATAAAAGGAGAAGCACAGATTATATCAGAAAGAACACCGCGTATATTATTCGATCGCATGGTAGCATATCACATTCAAAATGGATTGCCAGTTCCGATTTCATCAGCTGAGTTCCAATCCGGTGTAGCACAACGTTTCCCAATGCGTGATGGTATGGCATTTTTAGAAAATCAAGTAGCGGAATATGATAAGAAACGTACATTAGTTAAAGAATTTGCACAAATGAGCTTATTTGTATCCGATGAAAATAGTGCAATTGAGTGGATTCGTCAGCAGTTATTAAAGAAACCGCAAACTCGACAAGACTTACATCCAAATTATATGAAGGAAATTCAACATATTGCTAAGCATGAATTACTTCCAGAGTTAGATGATTTATTACATCAAAACTTCTTATTCTTTGAAGGTGATGGAGGAGTACCTGATCAGATTGCTTCTTATTTAAGACGAAATTATAAAGATTTACGTGGCGTAGATACAACTGATCTTGTATTTGTTGAAAAAGCGATGAATCGCTGGTATGTTCCAGATCCGAATAAGCAAGCAGATTTAGAGAAGCTTCGTGAGAAATCGTTGCTTCGTGAGTTTAGTGGTTATGTAGAAGAATTAGAAAATAGTAAGAAAAAGTTAAAACAATTCCGTACGGAAGCCATTCGTGCTGGATTTAAGAAAGCATATAGCGAGAAGGAATTTGAGCAGATTGTGAAAGTTGGAGATCGCCTTCCTGAAAAAATAATTCAAGAAGATGATAAGCTGTTAATGTACTATGATAACGCTTGTATTCGTTTAGGGCTATAGTAGGTGATGATGATGGGGAATTGGCGTGATGGAATACTGAAAAAATTTCAATATCAAAACAGCAAAATGATATTAGTCCATGATCGAGATTTTCTTTTAAATGATGAATTACTATTAAATCATTTAAAAGAGGAAGGTTATGAGGTTATTCGTTTTGAAGATGGTGTTTCTTTTAGGTATTTGTACGAGCAGCAATATCGTGAGTTAGTAAAGTCTGAGAAATTATTGGTATACACAAATGATGATATTATGTTTCCGTACGAGTATATAAGGTGGAACTTTAGTATGAAGATTGATATTAGTACAATCTTTCCAAAGTTTTCTGCGCCAATACTTCGAAGTATGAACCGTGAAGATTTAGATGCCTTGTTTACTGTGCATGCACAGTATCAAGGCTCTTCTTCTAATAAAGATACTTTGGAGTATATCGTAAAACATTTATATAAAATATCGTATGAAATTATTGATAGTGAAGTGGAATTGTACAAGCTCCTTCTTTTTCTTCATTATAGGAAGAAAGAAATACCTCAGGTTGTACAAGAATTTCTTATAGAAAAGTTAAATCAGTGTAAATTGTTTCATAAGTTACCGATGGAAAAATTGATTTCTTCAGCTGGATTTTTTTATGTTTTTTTAGAAGATCAATGGGCCTATTTTGTATCTGAGTATATAAAGTGTGAGAATGAGAAAATCTTGGAACCTTCGTCGTTATATAGAACACACCCATTTACAAATGATGATGTATGGAGATTAATGGTCAACTTATTTATGGAAGGGACCATTTCAAAAGTAAAGAAAGGACCAACTTTACAGATTCCAAAGTGGATGAAGGTAGGGATTGAGGAAGAATCCAAATTGGAGACTCTTCACGAAAAGCTAAATCACATTAATAAAACGGTGAATGAGAAACTTGCAAGGATTAAGTTGTATAAAGACTGGATTGAGTTAATTGATCTAGTTGCTGAATATAAGTACACCGCATTGGAAAGTAATGATACAGTATATGTGGAAGAGGCAAATGCATTAATGATGAAAGTAAATCAGGATTTTCAGGATTGGATGTTAAAGCAGTATCATACTTTAATAAGCTTGCCTCCAATTCCAAATCCAAAGATGGTTCATCATGTGCCGCATGTATTACATGCACAAAGAGGAGAGAACGAAAAGGTAGCTCTGCTAGTGCTGGATGGCATGAGTTTTATTCAGTGGAAACAAGTGAAAAAACATTTGAAAGAAAATAGTTTTTCTTTTGAGGAAAGTGGTATATTTGCATGGGTACCAACACTTACTTCTGTATCTCGTCAAGCTATTTTTTCAGGGAGCATTCCAATTACATTTAGCAAAACAATAAAAACAACTGCGGCAGAAGAGAAGTATTGGAAAACTTTCTGGGAAAAGCAAGGAGTGTTGAAGCAATATATAGCATATCAAAAAGGATTAGGTAAAGAGGATTACAGTAGGGAGAATATTCTTGCTTTACAAAGAAATTCTGTGAAAATATATGGAGCGGTGATTGATGTAATTGATAAGTTCACACATCACGCAGTTTTAGGTGAAAAAAGCTTAGTTTCTAATTTAGAGATATGGTTACAGACCAATTATTTCGTAAACTTACTAAAGGATTTAATAAAAGAAAATTATAATGTTTACCTTACTGCTGACCATGGTAATACAATAGCTAAAGGAATTGGACGGATTTCAGAAGGTGTTTTAGTGGATCAAAAAGGAGAAAGAGTAAGAATATATAGTGACCCAATACTTTATGAAGATTCGGCATCTAAAATTAATGCAATGAGTTGGAATAATGCTGGTCTTCCTGAAAATTACAATGTTCTTTTATCTCAATATGGTCAAGCGTTTGTTCAAAAAGGTGAAGAAATTGTGACACATGGCGGAATCAGTATAGAAGAAGTAGTTGTACCTTTTATAAAAGTACAACAAAATTAAGGAGAGGATATTCTATGACCAAACCTGTTGGATTTGATCAAAAGGTATTATTGCATCATTTAGATTTTGCAGCGAATCATACCAAAAAATATTCTCGCAAAGATATGTATGAAGTGCTAGATGGTTATTTACGAAACGATATTACAGGAGCGAAGTCTAGAAAAAATGCTGTTACGATGTTAATGAAAATATGGTATTTAGTTGATAAGGATTTAATTGAGATTCGTGATAGAGTTTTGGAAGTATTACCTGTGTTAACAAAAGAAGAGCGTGTGTTTATACACTGGGGAATGACATTAGCGGCTTATCCATTTTTTAAAGATACTATACATGAGCTAGGAAAGTTGTTTCAATTACAAGATACAGTTCCTAGTACAGTGATTGGAAAAAGAATGAAAGAAGAGTATGGTGACAGAAGAAGAGTGGAAGTAGCTACTAGCGCAGTATTAATGAGTATAAAGGCATGGGGAATTATAATTCCAACTAAAAATCGTTCATATCAGTTACCAGATAAAGTATTTATTAGCAATCCGCTTCTACAGGTATTTATTGTGAAAATAATGCTCCATGTTTTAGAACATACAGCATTACAAATTGATATACTGAAAAATCATCCTATGTTATTTCCATTTGATCATGAATTTGATTTGTTGGAATTACGTCAAAATGAATGGCTAACGTTACATCATCAAGGGGTAGATACGTTAATAGTAGAGTGTAAGAAAAGTTAAACCTTATTCATTGGTGAATAAGGTTTTCTTATAAATAGAGGAGGTATTGTTCATGATGAAAGTAGGTGAAATTGTCTCAAGTACACAGTTTCCTGAAAGTGTAGAAATAAAAAGATGTGAAGCTTTTAGAGAATACTTCATTATTGAGGCAATTGGTCAAGAAACAAACAAGTATTACGAAATTATGTTAGAACAAGAAAAGATCCGTGATTTTAAACATTTAAAACAAGAAAAAGAAGTTGCAAACTTAAAAGCGTTAGATGTTCAAAGATACATACAATATATATTGTTAAAAAATGAAGTGAAATTCTCTAAAACAAGAGCATTAGGGAATAAGAATTTATTACCGTTACCACACCAAATTGAAGCAGTGTATGGGAAAATGCTCCAAGTGCCACATATTCGTTTTTTATTAGCTGATGATCCAGGTGCTGGAAAAACGATCATGTCTGGAATGCTTATTAAGGAATTAAAAGCAAGGTTGAGTGTTGAACGAATTTTAGTTTTAGTTCCTCCACTTGTATTGAAGCAATGGCAAGAAGAACTGGAACAGAAATTTGATGAGCATTTTCATATTATTAATCGAGCGGTACTCAAGGAGTACGGTGGTAAAAATCCGTTTATATCCAATAGATTGTGTTTAACTTCTATGTACTGGGCTATGAGGGACGATGTAAAGGCATTAATTCAAGAAGCGCAGTTTGATTTGGTAATTGTTGATGAAGCGCATAAGATGGCGGCGTACACACATGGAACGGTTAAAAAGAAAACATTCCGAACAAAGTTATATCAGTTAGGGGAATCAATCCTAAGAAAAACAAATCACTGTTTATTACTAACTGCAACACCGCATAAAGGTGATTCTGAAAACTTTAGACACCTAATGAAGTTAATCGATGAAGATATTTTCTCCAGTAGTAAGACAACTGAAAGTTTAAAAGAAAAAACGAATCCATTTATTATTCGTCGTTTAAAAGAAAACTTAAAGAATTTTGATGGCACTCCATTATTTCCAAAAAGAACTACGAAAACAATTCAATTTAATTTAACAGATGAAGAATTAGCATTGTATGATGCGGTAACTGAATATGTTCGTGAGTATTTTAATCGCGCAATGAATAATGGAAGCAACAGTACAGCATTTGCGATGATGTTATTGCAACGCCGATTAAGTTCTTCCATTGATGCTATTTATTTGTCTTTAAAAAGAAGATATAGTCGACTAATTAAGTTGTATAAACAAACAGAAGCTGAGCGCAATAAGTACATAAAGAAAATGAAAAACCTTGAAACAGAAAACTACTTAGAAGAAGGTAGCGATATTCAAGAGAAAATAGAACTTCAACTTGAGAAATCAATTGATGTTATTGATACAAAAGAATTGAAAAAAGAATTGATTGTATTGAAAAAGCTTATTCAGCAGGCTGAAAATATTAAGTTGTATGTTGTGGAGAAAAAATATCAAGAGTTAGAAGAAACGTTATTTGGAGCGAGTGGGCTTTTAAATCATGATGAAAAGATTTTAATTTTTACAGAATCTGTAGATACTTTGAGTTATCTAGAAGAAAAACTTTTGAAACGTGTACCGAAAATAGCAAAAATTATTGGAAGCTTATCTATGGAGCAACGCCGGAAACAAGTTGAAATGTTCCGTAATGAATGCCAAATTATGATAGCTACAGATGCTGGTGGGGAGTCTATTAACCTTCAATTTTGTAATCAGATGATAAATTATGATATTCCATGGAATCCGAATAAACTAGAGCAACGTATGGGACGTATTCATCGTATTGGACAAAAAAATGAAGTGTTTGTTTTTAATTTGGTAGCCCAAAATACGCGTGAAGGTAGTGTGATGACTAAGTTACTAGATAAAATGGAGTTGATGAAATCAGATTTAGGGTCTGATCTCGTATATGATTTTATGGGTGATATTTTGGAAGAGCATTATGATAGTTTAGCAGATTTAATGCAACAAGCTATTATAAAACGTGAACACCTTGATGAAGTCATTGCTGGTATGGAAAAAACTTTATCTGAAGAACATCAGAAGCTGTTAGCTTTAATGAAAGAAGAGCGAATGACTGAAGATAACGTTGATCTTACAAATTTAAAACGTGAGAAAAATGATTTAACTGTACAATTGATACCAAAGCGTACATTTACAGATTTAGCAACATATGTTTTAGAAAAAAAACGTGTGCGTATTTTCAAATCTCAAGATGGGAAAGTTATGCGTATTGAGCGTTTGCCAAAATTTATAAGAGATTATATTCCAGAGTTACAAGATTATCAAGGAGACAGCTATCGCTTTACAAATTCAATAGAATTTGAAGAAGCTGAATTACCAATGATAACTGAAAGTCATCCGTTATTTAATGCAACTTTGGAATTGATGAAAAAAGAAGTAGAAGGTCGGACATGGCATTGCTATACTGTGACAGCTCATGTTCCTGAAAATCTATATGTGGAAATTTATCATGTAAGTATTGTGGATGGTACAGGGGAAGAATTAGAAAATCATTATATTCATCTTGCAAGACGAGAAAATGGAGAATTTATTACGTTAGATCAAAGCTGGATTTTCGCTAATGATTTTATCAATAATGGGTTTTATATAGAAACAGATGCAACTAGTCAATGTATGAGTGAAGTAATGAAGCAATCTATCATAGTCCGAGATAACATTTTAACAAAGAGAGAAAAACAGTTAAATAAACTAGTAACATTTCTGGAGAAGACATTTAATCAACAATATCGCGAAACATTAGAAAGACTAGAGACATATCAACAGGAAAATCTTGATAATCGAAATAGTGTTCTAATAAATCAAATGAATGCGCAACTTATTGATTTGGATATCAAAAAAGAAGAACGATTAAATGTAATTTATCGTCAAAAAAATATTTCTATGAAGCCGCCAAAGAAAATCATATCAATGAAATTAATGCCAAATGGTGTATGTGATAGAGTAATAGCAAAAGATTATTATGAAGCTGTAATGAGCTATGAAAGAGAAAATGGTCGTTTAAATATAAAAATGTATAATAATCTAGGTTTGGTAGATTATTATAGTGAAAGGTTTAATGGAGAAGAGCGTTATATTATTCTTACAGAAAACGAACAGTATGCTCCTAATGATTTTTATGTTGAGGATCTGAATGACATATTAGAAAAAGTATATGTTTATGTAGTGAAAGATGGGGTGGTTGTGGAAGAGAGAGCGATGAAGGATGTAATAGTTATAGACTAGTTCGAAATAGGAATGAATTTATATTTTTAAACTATGGAGGGGATGAAAGGTTGATTTGGTTATTCGGAATAGTGCTAGTGATGTTAATGTTTTCCTCGTCCTATGCTCTGTATTATTATCGTAAAGAAAAATTAAAAGGAATAGATCGAACGAATATACCAATTGCTGCAGCTAAAGAAGCAGTAATTGAGGAAAAGGACGTGCAAATATATAAAGAAAATCCGATCCCATGGCAGTTTATTAAGGTGGATAATGAGTATCAAGGTAAAGAGATTCCATTAAATGAGGAGTTAAAAGATTCAATTGTTTCTATGATGAATATGAGCAAAACAGAGGTTTTTAGGAATATGGGGAGAGGGAAAGAAATATATGAGCTTGTATTTACTGACGAAATAAAAATGGAATTTAAGAAAGGTACTATTCATTTAATGGATTCAGTAAAAAATGCAGGTTTTAAGAGAGGTATGGCAGTTGATGGAGCAGGAAAGATAGTCGCGCAAGCAGAGTTGAAAAAAATAAAATTTAAGCCTGGACAATTAAAAAATTTAGCGATTGGTGTCGCTACCGTTATTGTATCTCAAGAACATTTACAGGAGATTAAACAGGAACTCAGTGTATTGAATAAAAAGATTGATGAAGTCATAGGTATGATGAAAAATGAATATGTAGGTAGAGCAAAAGGAACATATCGTTATATAAAGGATAATATTTATCCTTTATATAACAGTTATAGTTGGACCGAATCTAATAAAATAGAGTTAGAAAGAAGATATCATCAAACAATAGACGATATAGAAATTTTATTGGGAAATTTAAAGTCAATGAAAGATGGGATAGGTGATATTAATCAGAGAGTTTGGATAAGTTATAAAGAAGAGTATGAAAAAATAGAGAGTATATCCCGCGACTTTAAAAATTTTGAAGAGGTTATAGAGGTAAACTTACAAAATGCAATCTTACTTTTTAAATATAGACAGTTACATGATTTAGATGCTGCTATAGAAAAAAGTACTAAAGAATCCCTAGAGGAATTATATGGGGTTTTTATTGAGACTCATAATGATTTTCAAAAAGAAATAAAAAAATTCATAGTTGATTTCAAAATTAAATTTTTCACTTCAAAAAATGAAAATGAAATAAAGAATAGATTAACTAAGGAATTAAGTAGAGAATATAAAAAGAGAAGTGAAAATTTAAATTCTTTAAATTCAATTAGTAATCTACCTGCTTCTATTAAAATAGAAATTTTAAATGGAGAAATCGTTGGATTAAAGAAATAAAATTATTTGATAGATTTTTCTTAGGAATAATGTCTAGAGATAAATATTAGATTATACGCTTATGGATATAAAGGTTAGTTTGCTAATAATAAATTTCTTTTGTGAAAGTGCTAGTAGGGAAATTTATAGATATGTGTAGGGTAATCAAAAAGAATTTCTAATAATTACTATTAAAAGATCGGTATTATGACCGAGCTACTAGAGGTAGAATTACTTATACATCCGCCGTTTGCTATATCCATACCAGTGGGGAGACGATCAAATTATAGAACATAATTCGGATGGTAGTATTCGTTTTCATGCAACAATGAGTGGGAAGGAAGCTGTAAATAAATGTATTTTCGGTATAGAAGAGGCTGTAGAAGTAATAAGGACAGATAGTTTAAAGAATAATAGATTTTATCAAACTCCAATCATCCGTTAAGAATTTTGGGTAATTGGGGTTTTTGTATACAAAAAATTTCATTAATAAGAAACATTGTAATTATGTGACGTTATAATTACCGGTAATATTGCTAACATGGAGATGTAGTAATGATTATATTAAGAAAATAAGAGTAGGATTATGCAGGATGTGAAGTTGTTTTTGTTATATTTATATTTATTTTTAATTGTAGTAGGGATGATATTTTACTTCCTTATAAATAAATTGATTATTATGTTTTTAGAGGAGGTTTAGTAAATAAGCGCAAAGAAATTAATGAGAAATTCAAAATAAATGATTATAAATGTAAGATTTTGTACTTAATCATTAGTAAATGAGATTATTTACTAATATTCTAAATAAACTTGGTGTTAAATTAATAGGTGTCTAACTCCTGTGTTTCATTGCAATAGTAAATGTTGTTTTAGCAAATTCTCCAGGATGGAACCGAAAAATGTTTACGAAATAGGAAGTTATAGTAAATCTTAAATAGAATGTTAATTATTTGTAAAAAAATTAGAATTTTCAATTATCGACATTGATTACTATTGTATGCAATGGTATTATGAATGTGAAGAGCTGATGGAGGTATTTGAATGAGAAAATGGGAAACGTTTATCATAGATTATATGAATAAATCTAGAAAAAATCTTGTGAAAACGATAGATATTGAATATCATCTTAAAGCATTACTCAAACAAGAATATGATGACGATGGTGGATATTTTCGATTTTCTACTACGTTGAAGAACATGGTAGAAGAAGAGCGGATTCGACCAGTAAAAGCAAGAGGGCATAATCATCAGATTCCACCTGTATTTAATGAATATAGATTAGTAAAACAAGAAAGGATAACGGATCCCATTCATATTAAAAAGTTAATGACGGATTATCCGTTGTTTAATATGACTGCTTTTTATGATGAAGCAGAATTTGAAAAATGGAAGTTCTATATAGATCGAGTTCATGCTTTTCTTACACACAACAGTGACACCAAAAAGAATATGTTAAAAGCAAATGAACGTTCCTTTGAACTATTTAGAAACGAAAAGTTTCTTTTAGATAAAAAAGGAATAAAGTTTTTAGCTAATTTAGGGCTCACTCTATCGGATTTAAACTGTCGAAGAACTTATGAACCTTTTGTAGAGTACCAATCAGATCCCTCAAAAAAGCCAAAAAACATTTTAATTATTGAAAATAGAGATACCTTTGATTCGGTAAAAGAGTTAATGATGGATGGCGTTGATACATGGAGCGGAATTACCTTTGATATGGTGATATACGGGGAAGGGGATAAGATACAAAGAAGCTATTATTTCTTAGAAGAATACGAGCTAGAAGATTACGAAGTCTATTACTTTGGGGATTTAGATGCAAGAGGGATTCATATTTGTTCTGAATTAATCAAAATAGATAGCAGAGTAAAACCATTTACGCCTTTTTATATAGAACTTTTAAATCGTTATGGTCATGAACCTTCGGCGAGAACCATCGAAAGAAAATTGAAACAAACTATTATTGACGATTCATTAAAATTATTTTCAGCTTTTTTTGAAGGTGATTATATTGATGAACTCAAAAAATACACTAAAATTAATCAGAATGTTCAAACGTATATCCCGCAGGAAGGATTGAATTTAGCAATTCTTCGTAAATTAGGGGAAAGGAGGTAGGATCCTTTTTGAGTACGAACATTGAAGCCATGCTAGAAGGTTTTAATGAGCGAATGAAGCATATAGCGATGTTTTCACCCATCCTGCGATTAGAACAACCAGTGAAGTTTAAAGAATTGCCTATCCCTACGGTTGCTCTCTATATACTTCTTTATATGCTCGAAAACAAACTAGCATTTAATAAAAACACGACAAAAGAAGAATTACAATATGTCATTTTAGAAGTGGTCCGAAGATATTGGAACAAGGATTTTACCAAAGCAGACGCAGACGAGCTCGAAGATTGGTTGGTTTCTAAAAATCTTCGAAACAGGGGAAGAGCTCACACATTTACGTATTATGATTTCGATAAAAGAGAAGAAAAAACTTATTATTTTCATCTAATTGAATATGGAGAAGGAACGAACGTTTTTAGTGATACAGAAGATCGTGTAGACGATTTCACGTTATCTTCAACGGGATTGGAGCTGCTATTCAAAACGAAAGAAGTATTTGGAGAACTTCAAATCACTATTTCTCAATTATTCTTCAAACGACAATTTGAAAAGGGACTTTTCACCGATGCTTTAAGGAGAGTTCACGAAATGCATACTTTGATAGAAGATGAAAAAAAGAAAATAAAAAAATTACAAAATACTATTATCAAAGATGCTCTTGGTGTTTCTCAACGTTCTGAACTTGAAGTCATGATAAAAAGAATTGATGAAACTTTAAAATCAGAACACGAACAATTTGATGATTTAAAAAAATTGGTTGAAGAAAAAATTGATGAATTCTATGAAGGTAGTCTAACAGAGAAAGAACAAGAAGGAATCCATATAATCCAAGAAATTGAAGGGAAATTACTTCAAGCAATTAGTTTGCATGAATCCCTATTTACTGAAAAACAAAAAACACAAAATATTATGAGCGAATCACTTGAATCTTCCATTATTCACGCCTTTTCAGTTCATTTAGATTTTGAACAAGAAATATTAAGGGAACTAATAGAAACCCCTGCTACAGAAGAAGTATTAAATGCTATTTCTAAACCATTTCTACCTTTGAGGCATCATAAAGCATTTAATCCGCTACTTGCATTAGTTCCTCAAAAGAGATACAAGAAAAAACAACTAAAAGAAGAAGAAATTGTTGAAGTAGATGAAGAAAAAATGAGGTTGCAAGAGGAAGAAGAAGCTAGGAAAAAAGAAGAAAACGAAAACAAAGAATATCAATATATAACTGCTTTATTAAAACACTTGGTTGAGAAGGACAAGTATCTATTAAGTGATATTCTCCAAATGATTGAAACTCAAGATGAACGTCTTTATGAGGATATTCTCTACAATCCAGATCCACTGTTGGGGTTAATTGCAGAACTACATCAGTCCGAATACAATCGTTTTGAAAAAGTGACTTCAGATGTGTGGAAGAACCTCCCGGATGATAAAAAGATTAATAGAATGTTAATAAGACTATCAAGTGAATTTGTAACATTACAAGAGATAGAATCCTTTAGTTTATTAGAAACAGGTAGGTCTCACTATATCGGAACTATGAAATACAAGGATATGTTAATTACAAGGGGTGACTTTTATGGAGTGGACAGAAGAAATCGTAAGTAAAGGGTTTGCCTTGTATGTGGCCCTTAGTAAAAAAGGGTTTATTACAAGCAAAGAAGATGAATATTTTCAATGGTATGAGGAAAGGGGAGTTCAAGATTTTATTCGGAAAGTAATTGAACCTACAGGGAAAGTCATGATCTTTCTGGATGAACAAGATGGCGTTATTCAAATGGTGCCGGAGATCGAGAATGAAACTATGTCTTATACGAATGAGGATTTAAAGAAAGAATTAAGCTTTAAGGATAATAAGGAAATTCATCTATTCTACTTTATTTTGTTCATCTTAATAGCGGAGTTAGAACAACCATATGATACGGGGTCTGCTGACCGGATGTATCTCCCGATGGAAGAACTATTGGATAAAATGAATGGATATATTGGGCAATATGAACGACTGGGCGAAGAGAAATTAGAGGAATTAAGTGATGAATATGATGTGGACGTGGCCGGGGTTGTAGAAGCTTGGGGGAGAATGGCTGATTTTAAAGAAGGTGCTACAAGCCATATCCGAACAAAAGATAATCACCGGATGTATATTGAAAAAACATTGAAATTCTTAGAAAAAGAAAAGCTTATCAGAATAAGAGAACAGACTAATATTTCTGTTACCAATAAAATGAAAAATATTATTAGTCATTATTATCACAATGTCGAGAACAAGAGCAAAATTCATGATCTATTGCTAGTAACAAAAGAAGGAACTGTGGGAGAGGAGGAGGAATGATAATATGCCACGATTAATGAAAGTGAGAATGACCAATATCCAATTAGATGAAGGGAAGAAAATCATTTCAAACAGCTTGTGGGAACCAAATGCCAAAGATGCTTTATTCATCTTAGAAAACGGTGGAGGAAAAACGAGTTTTATTCAATTAATTACTCAAACCGTTCGTCCTAACTCAAATTTAAGCAAACGATTATTAAAAGAAGTGGTGTATAAAGGTACAACCGGTCATATTATGACAGAATGGAAATTAGATGGAGAAAATCTTCCGTATGAATACTTATGTTTAGGGTTTACCTATATGAATGGGGAAACAAAAACAGAAGAATTAAATTATTTCACATATCTGTTTACCTATAACAGAGGGGACACATTAAATATCAATACCCTTCCTACCACAGTAGATGGGAAAGTAACAAGAATAAATGAATACCGCAAGTTTTTAAGACAAAATGATATTCGTATATTCGATGTCAATCGTGATTATAAAAAGGAATTAAAACGATTCCATCTTATTGAAGATGAATGGAAGATGATACAAAAAATTAATGGAGACGAAGGTGGAGTAGATAATTACTTCAAAACTGCATCCAGCACGTATGACTTATTAGTGAAACTTCTTATCCCAGAAGTTGAAAACACTATATTTGACAGCGAAGAAAAGAAAAAGGAAATTCAAACGTACTTTAAAGAATACAGTAAAAATCTATTAAGTATTCCGGATATGAAAAGAGACTTGGATGATTTTCAAAGGATAAAAAATTGTGCTGAAGACATGGTAAAAGCAGTAGAAAACTTTCAAGTGAAAAAGAAATCCTTTGCGGAAGCACAAAAGCATGTAGTGACGTTAAAGAAAAGCATTGAACTTCAAATTGCTGATAAGGAAGACAAAATCGATATCTTAATGGGGGATATTAAGAAAAATCAATCATTAATGGATGAAGTGGATTGGAAGATTGACAGCTATAAGGCTCATATTCTAAAAGGGCAGATCGAAGCAAAAGAGATAGAGATAGCTGCTGTTGAAAATGAACATAAAATGAAAATAGAACAACTAAAACAAGCAAAAGCATTACTACAACAATTGGAAGCGAAAAAAGAATATGGAGATTATCTAGATATTCATAAAAAAGTACTACAGTTAAATGAAGAAATATCTTCTTTAACAACAAGTGAACCAGAATTAGAAAAGAGAAGAAATGAATCTAAAACCCTCTTAACAGAAGCGTTAAATTTTCTCATAGAAGAACAACAATTTGCTTTGGATGATATTAACAAAAATATCGAATTTAAAGTAGAAGAGATTAATCTTAAAGATGCAGAACGAAAACGATTAGAGAAGGAAAAACAAGATTTATATGGCGAGTACAAGGATGCAGAAAATGATTTAAGTAATTACCAAGAAGGTAAACAAAAACTAATAGATGAATTAGGAGAAGAAGCTGGATATCATCCATCTGTCATGTTCAAATCACTACATGAACAACAACAACAATCTTCAGTGACTATTACCCAAAAAGAAGAGAAAAGTCAATTAAACAAACAGGAGATGGATGAAAAGCGTGAGTTTATAACGAGTCAAAGAATTGTTATAGGCAATAAAACTCAAGAAATGGCTTCGTTAAAGGCCGAACATGCCAAATTTGAAAAGGAGAAAAATAACTTACTTTCACTTCTTTCAGACGATGGGAAAAATACGATAAACATATTCGAAGATATGCAGGAGTTTCTTCGGTATTATCAATATTCAAAAGTGGAAACGGAACAAAAAATAGATCAACTTAAACAATATATTCATGATTTAGCCAAAAAACTTAGCCTTTGGGAATCACACGATTTCTTTGTTCCTGATGAAACTTTATTAAAGGTTCAACAACATCTAGAACAAAAAGGTGTTATTACTATGTTAGGTAGTGAATGGCTATCGGAACTTTCTAGTGAAGAAATGAAAAGTCAGTACCTTAATTCCTATCCATTGCTTCCTTATACGTTATTGGTTGAAGAAGCAAACTTAACAGAAGTCAAAAAATCCTTGAATAGCTTGAATAAAGAACTGTTAAACGTACCGTTACTGTTTTATGTAAAAAGTAAACTTCAAATTCAAACAAAATCAGTAGATGCAAAAATAGATGAACTTTTCCCTTTATATGATGAGCTATATCTCTATCATCAGTTAGATGTTCAGTGGTTCGCATCTAGAGCTAAAATCCAAGAAATTATTGATGGATTAAAAATGGAGCTTTCTCAATATAAAGAACAATTAACTTTTGCACAAACAACTCTCAATAATTACAATGAAATATTAACTGCATTAGAAACATTCCATACTCGTTATTCTAGTACATTCCCGGAATCCAACATGCAAGCTGTCCAGAAATTGTCGGAAGATATAAAAGAGATTCACCAACAAATAAATGATACCAATGAACGTATTGAGATATTAGAAAATGAGAACGAATTAATTAGTAAATTTATCTCAGATGAAAAAGTAAAAATAGAAAAAAGAGATTCTCATATAAAGCTTCTTCAAAGCTTTATGGGCCTTTACCCAAACCCTGAAGAGTTAGTTGAAAAAGTAAAATATTTAAAAGACCAACATGACCAATATGGGACAAAAGTAAATCTGTGTGAAGAAGAAGTAATAGAGCTACGTGAAACATTAGATAGACAGAAAGATAAGAAACGAAACGTTGAATCTGTTATGGATGGATTAGATAAAGAAAGAAAACAATACCAATTGGACGAGAAACTTGAACCGTCTGATAGTTATACGAGTGAAGAAAAGAATGAGTACGTAGCCCGTTTTACTGCAGTTCAAAAAGAGTACGCTGACAAAGATAAAACGAAAAATCTTCTTGAAGAAAATCTTTCAGATAAAAAAAATGAACTTTTAAAATCTGAAAAACGAATTAATAATATCGGCTTTTCTCTAGAGGAAGTTAAAGTGTTCTATTCTGAAGAAATCAATCTAGAAGAGTTAATTACAAAACAAAAAGAGACAGTTAACACACTTTCTATTTCCGAAAGGGATATTGCGATTGAAAAAGAAAAAGTAGGAGAAAATCTAAAAGGGAAAACCGAACAATTAGTATTAGTTAAGAAGGAGATTGATGAGACGTACGGAAAAGAAGTATTCCTTTATGAATGGGAGCATGAAGAAGAACTTAACCGTTTCAAGCAATCAAAAGAACAATGGGGCAAAGCTAATAAAGAACTTGTAACTAAGAAGGAATTGTTAAGAAATTCTATAACAGATGCTGAAAAAGCAATGGTACATTTACAAATTAAAAATCTTCCTCTATATAATGAAAGATTCGGTTTAATACTTGAAGAAGAAATTATTTCAAAGTCAAAAACATATCAAAAATATGCACGAACTCATGCTAATGAGCACTTAACAAAGTTGCAAAAGTTAGAAGAGAGCAAAAAAGGTGTATACCTATCATTTGAAATGTATTTAAAGAAGATTCAAGAATCTAATAACCCGAAGACAGAGCAATTTGCGAATGGTTTTTCAAAATTGAAAACAAGTGATCAAATATTTGAGTTAGAGTTTATTTTAGAATCCTTTAACCGTATCTTTGACACCATTAATGCATTTGAAGAAGATTTAAAGCGAAAGATAACAGAATGTGAAAAGGATAAGGTAAAACTGGTAGACTTATGTTTTCAGCGAGTAGAGGCTATTTATAAGAACGTAACTGAAATCCCGAAATTCTCCAAAGTAAAAGTATTTGATTATGAATTGCAATTGATTAAAATGAGATGGGACCGTTTTAATGACGAAACCACTTATGGTAATTTACATTACCATGTCCAAACAATTCTGGAAACCTTACAACGAATGAAGCGAGAGGACAAACTAGAAAATGAATTGAATGAATACCTAGTACAAAAACTTGATACAGTGGTATTATTAGATAAAATTGCTCCTATAAAGAAGTGTTTGGTTAGTATATATAAACCACGAAAAAAATCACTTATGACAACCCATCCAGAAAACTGGAAACCTTGGGATGAAGTTTCTAAATGGTCTGGTGGAGAAGAATTCAGTTCCTATATGTCCATGTTTATGATACTTGTAACGTATTTGCGTAAAAAAGTTAACGCTAGAGACGATTCCTGGAAAGTCATTATTGCTGATAATCCTTTTGGTAAAGCTTCATCAGAACACGTAGTAAAACCAATAATGGAATTAGCTAGAAATAGCAAAATACAACTGTTTTGTCTAACAGCTCATAACAATGAAGACATTCGTTCTCATTTTGAATGTGTCATGAGTAATCGTTATTACAATACAGTAGGTATTGAACTACTTCAAGTGGAACATAGGGAAAAAGGGGTTTCCCTTGGAATGTTTGCTTATGAGCATAATTAATAATTTTTGAGGGTCATATTGGCCCTCTATATATAGAGAAGCTAGAGGTGTCAAATATGTCGAAAGTAACTATTAACATACGGGTAGAACAAGAAATGAAAGAGAAACTGAACGATATAGGAAAACAATTAGGATTATCAGAAGCAGATGTATGTAGAATGGCCTTTGCAGAATATATACAAAATCGAATCCATCTGATAAACAAGGATAAAAACAATTAGTAAAGGAGTTTGATGGATAAAATTATTCATTAAAGATTTTTGGAGGTTCCATTCGATTGTTTTTATAGTTTGATAATGGCTAAGTAGAGATAAGTTTTTTATAAAGAATAATTAACATTTATTAGTGTTTATATGGAAGAGCGTCCTAAATATATAATTTGGGTGCTCTTTTTTATTGTTTAATTTGTAGGGAATGTGACTAATTCTGTGATCACTGGCTTTGTAGAGAGTAATTATAAATAAATGAATAAAAACCGCATAAAATGTTAAATTAAAACGATTTCTATCAGTATGGCCAAAGGGGGCTTGAACCTCCGAATGCCGCCCTGTTAAGGTGAAAATCTGATTTTATCTATATTGGTATTAATCCGTTTTTCTATACATTCCCCTTGCACCTCCCCCAACGTCACCCCCTAACCTAAAGAAGACAAATCAAAAAAGGGGGACCAAACCACTCATGAAAACCACCACAAAAGAAAAAAGAAACACTATCATCATGCTACTACTCTCAGCTACAATAGGAATCTTTTCACCACTACTCATGTACATCACGCTGGCACGTAAAAATGAAGTGTACAAATACCATTGCCGAAAGGCGTTCAACTTTCATTTGTTAATTTTTCTTCTATTTAATATTAGTTCGCGTATTAGTGATGTTTTGTTTTGGATTGTGTTTGCTTTTGAGGTAATTCAAGTAATCATTGTTGCGTGGAAAGTAATACGCGACGAACCATATTGCTATTTCATTCGAATACCGTTATTTAAAGAAGATAAGTATGCGGTGGAAGGAGAATAGGTGATGAAAGAAGAAGTGGAGATAAGGGGAAAGCGAATTTTTATTATGATTGCAGTGTTGTTTATTGCTATTTATATTGTTTTACGAAAAAGAAAGTATGAGTACTTTTATGATGGTATTAGCGAGTATGAAAATCTGTATAGAGGGAATGTTCCTTTTTTATTACTTGTTGTAGGTTTGTTTCACTATTGTCAGCAGAATGAGATGAGTTTTTCTCATATGATTCAGTATGTGAAAGAGAAGTTATCGGAGTAGGTGATGGTATGGCGTGGATGATTAGTGAGTTTGCAGGTGTTGGGGATGTTACGGTGCGGACGCTTCGTTATTATGACAAGATTAATTTATTAAAGCCGAGCGATTATACTGAGGGTGGGCATCGGTTATATACGAAAGATGATTTGTATGTGCTGCAGCAAATTCAATCGTTTAAGCATCTCGGTTTTTCGCTTGGGGAAATTCAAAATATTATATTGCAGCGTGATATAGAGACGGAAGATTTTTTAAGACAAATACGTTTTCAGAGGGAATTGCTGTTGGCAGAGCAAGAAAGAATTGCGAAGGTACTTTCGCATATGGATGAGATGACAAAGAAGTTTCAAAAGGCAGAACGAGTGGATGTCGCTTTGTTTTCTTCTTTTTTGCAAACTTTTATATGGGAGAAAGAAAATAAGGAATGGTTAGAGGAACATTTTTCAAAGGATAGTGTTCAGTCGTTTTATAATAATAAGGAACTAAAAGAGAAGCTTGAGCGACGTTTTATGGATGTAATAGGGAAGTTGAAAAAGTATAAGGAAGAAGAGAAGGATCCGAGTCATCATGAAGTTCAAGTTACTCTGAAGGAATTTTTCAATGTAATACAAGAGGTAACGAACTACCTCGATATACCTCAAAGTGATATAGAGGATATAATCCAAAAATCAAACCTTCCACTATCTGAATTTCCAACCCTCTTCACAACCGAAGAAGAAAACTATATAAAAGAAGCAATGCAGCAGTTTAACAACTAGTTAAACTGCTTTTCCTTTATAATAGAAGAAAAACCAAACGGAGGGAAAATCCCATGCCAACCTACAACAAACTAATCCGAAACAAAATCCCACAAATAATAAAATCCAACGGAAAAACACCAATAACAAGACTCCTAAACGAAGATGAATACATAGAGGAACTCTGCAAGAAAACACAAGAAGAACTAACAGAATACATCGAAGCAAAAACAAAACCCGATAAACTCGAAGAACTATCCGACCTACTAGAACTAATAAACGCCCTAGCCGAACATGAAGGCACAACACTAAAAGAAATCAACAACATCCGTAAAAAGAAAGCAGAAGAAAGAGGCGGCTTTTCAGATCGAGTGTTTCTAATCGAAGTAACCGATAACTAACCCCTCCTAAGCCCCTTACAAGCCCCTACCAAGTAATAAATCACTAAGAAAAAACATAACAAAACAAAAACACCAACAAACACCGTAGTAGTCAAAAAAATTTAAAATAACACGCCAAAAACTCAGCCCTCCTTCCTATATATAGTACAAAGAGGAAATTTTCATTTTTGAATTAGGACGGGAGGAATTGGGATGGCGGTGTATCGTACTGTGCAGGTGAATTTTTGGCAGGATGATTTTGTTTTGGATTTGACGCCGGAGGAGCGGTATTTTTATGTTTACTTATTAACTTGTTCGAAGACGACGCAGTGTGGGATTTTTCCTTTTCCGAAGCGGTTAGCTGAGATGGAGACGGGTTATAATCGGGAGACTGTTGATAAGCTTGTGCAACGCTTTGTTGATTATGGAAAGATTCTTTATGATGCGGATACGCGGGAGTTATTCGTTTTGAATTGGCTTCGTTATAATCCGGTAACAAATACGAATGTGGAGAAGTGTGTGCTTCGTGAGCTTAAGGGTGTGAAGAATAAGGAGTTTGTACATATGTTTCTTCAGAAGTGTGCGGAGGAGGAGATGAATGTTCCGATGCTGTTAGCGCATTTCGGTATGCCTGGTGATTTGGCTATGGATGATGTAGAGCCGGCTTGTGAGGAGGCAGAGGAAGAAGAGGAAGAAGAGGTTGTTCAGGAAGAGACGGGAAGTAAGGTGTTCACGTTTTATGAGCAACATTTTGGTAGTTTGTCTCCTTTTACGGTGGAGGAATTGAATGCATGGATGAATGATTTATCAGAGGAGTTGGTGCTGAAGGCTCTTCAAATTTCGTATGAGAATAAAAATCGGAAGATGGCTTATGTGAAGGGGATTTTGCGTGGTTGGTACGGGAAAGGGTTTACGAAATTGTGTGAGGTTGAGGCGGATGCTGCGAATTTCCGGAAGAAGGGGTCGTCTGTTAGTACGGGGGAGACGGAGGAGTTTTTGGCGAGGTGTGAGGAGTGGGAGAAGAATACGCCGTCTGAGGAAGAGTTGCAGCGCTTTTTAGCGGAGCGCGGGTGGCGTCCATGAGTATTCAAAATGTGGAGGCGGAAAAGACGGTGTTAGGCTCTCTATTACTTGATGGAGAGCTTATTAAGGAGTGCCGTTTGACGGAGCAGTATTTTTCTATGCCGGTGCATAAGTCTATATTTCAGTTAATGCGAAAGATGGAAGATGAGGGACAACCGATTGATCTTGTGACGTTCACTTCTAGAGTGGATCCGAAGTTTTTGAAGGGGATCGGGGGAATGGAGTATTTTATAGGGTTAATGGATGGTGTGCCTACTACTAGCAACTTCTCTTATTATGAGGGGCTTGTTCGAGGTGCCTGGAAAATGTATCAGGCGGGTGTTCTTGGGCACAAGATGGGAGAGCGTCTTATTGCAGAGAAGAGTGAGAAAATTATTGGTGAGACGATTACGGCACTTTGTGAGTTAGAGGAGAAGGACTGTGTATGTGAGTTTGATTTGAAGGATGCGCTAGTTGATTTATATGAAGAGCTTCATCAAGATGCGAAAGAGATTACTGGTATTGAGACGGGTTATACATCGCTAAATAAAATGACGTGCGGATTGCAGGAAGGAGATTTTGTTGTTCTCGGTGCTCGTCCTTCGATGGGGAAGACAGCGTTTGCGCTAAATGTTGGACTGCATGCGGCGAAGTCTGGCGCGGCGGTTGGGTTGTTTTCGTTAGAGATGAGTAGTAAGCAATTATTGAAAAGGGTAGCTTCTTGCGTAGGTGAAGTGTCAGGAGGTAGGCTGAAAAATCCGAAGCATCGTTTTGCGATGGAAGACTGGGAAAGGATGAGTAAGGCGTTTGCGGAGATTGGTGAGTTACCTCTTGAGATTTACGACAATGCAGGGGTTACGGTGCAAGATATTTGGATGCAAACTCGTAAGTTAAAGAGGAAGCACGGTGATAAAAAGGTTTTAATTATTGTAGATTATTTGCAGCTTATTACGGGCGATCCGAAGCATAAGGGCAATCGTTTTCAAGAGATTAGTGAGATTTCTCGTAAACTTAAGTTATTAGCACGTGAGTTAAATGTTTGTGTAGTAGCATTGTCGCAATTGTCTCGTTCTGTAGAGTCGCGTCAAGATAAGCGTCCTCTTTTATCTGATTTAAGAGAGACAGGGCAAATTGAGCAAGATGCGGATGTCATTATGCTTATGTATCGCGAAGATTATTACGATAAGGAAACGAAGCAGAAAGAGATGACGGAGATTCATGTGGCGAAGCATCGGAATGGACCTGTGGGGAGTTTTAAGCTGCGGTTTATGAAGGAGTTTGGGCGGTTTGTGGAGGGGAAGAAATAGTTAGAGAGGAAGTTTATGTTAGGAAAAAGTTACGTATGATTTTAGTAGGATTCAAATTGTAAAAAGACACCTTAAGGTGCCTTTTTACAATTTAAATCCTCTATATTTTATAGCGGAATAGTTAACCTTCTTTGCCAGTTGTTTGTACATTGGATATGTCTTTTTTAGATAAAATAAAGCTTGCGATTGAAATTAAAATGGCTAATCCAGCCATATAGTAGCCATTCGCAGCCCCATCTATATTTGATGTTCCAAAATTAACCATTCGATTGAGTTCATATATTAATATAATGCTCAGTATTGTACTTGCAAGGTGGAGGATTGGTTTATAAGTTTTCATCCACCCAAAATATATGTGCGCGAGACCGAGTATAGGAAGTGCAAAGAATAATTTAAATAAAGGAAAACGACTAAATCCCATAAGTTCTGAAGGGGAAAATAAAAATGCTCCGGTATTGTACCATGCTGAAAAGAAACTGAATAATAGCAAGACACCACATATTATTTGTAAAATATTTTTATTCGTTGCATACTGCATAATAACTCATCCTTTCTCGTTTTGTTTGTCTCCATTATTTATATTACGAACTAGATTGATTTAGATAACTACTTTTTAAATAAAAAAACAGAAAATTAAATAAATAATAATTTAAACTTATAAATATAAATGAGATAATACAATGAAAAAAATATTTGATAGGGGGAAGTTTATGGGGGATTACTCGAATAAGTCAGATGAAGAGCTAGAACGGCTATATTACGAAGGGAATACAAGTGCAAGTCGAGAAGCAGAAAATAAGTTATATGACAGAGGGTATACACTAGATCCTGATAGCGATACATGGGATGTAGGATTGAAACAAAACGATACTCATTCAGTTGGGATTCCAATACCTACTGGACAATGGACATTTTTTTTAGTTTTAGCTATTTTAATAGCCGGTTTAATAGCTTTTTTCATCGGTGGATTTCTTGTTATTGCGTATGCGGTTGAATACGCTACATATATTTATATAGGATTTGTTATATCATTTACACTCATGTATGTAACGAAAGCTAATTCTAGATTTATGAATTTTTTATTCTATTTAGGGTGTTTAGCTCTGGCCACTAGGCTATTTACTAATGTTATTGAACTGTTTGAAAATGTAGATTATGTCACTTTTATAATGAGAGATACTGATGGATTAGGAGTTATTATTAAATATGGAATTATATATATTATATACGCAGCTATTATCCCCTTATTGTTAATGAAGGTAATAACGGCAATTGTAAGAAAAACAAACTTAAAATCTAATAATAAAAATTCTACATTAAATGTTTGAAAAAGAGGTGCCACATAGTTATAAAGTGACACCTCCTTTATTTGATCTAAGAGAAACAGGACAAATTGAGCAAGATGCGGATGTCATTATCCTTATGTATTGCGAGGATTATTACGATAAGGAAACGATGCAGAAGGAGATGACGGAGATTCATGCGGCGAAGCATCGGAATGAGCCTGTGGGGATTTTTAAGCTACGGTTTTTGAAGGAGTTTGGGAGGTTTGTGGAGGGGAAATAGTGAAAAGACTTGAGTATTACTTTGCATATAAAATAAAGCATAAGTTTTCCACTGTATTCACTTATGCTTTATTTTTTGAGTATGTTCCTTATTTTCCCATAAAGAAAGATCGTCTCTCCGCAGTAATCCACTGCTCCAAGTCATCTTGGCTACGTCGGACAAGTCGATTTACTAAAACATCATGCCATACATAATCCTCTAATAAGTATATATGAACGGGGTCATCTGTATAAAAAGCAATATTACGCTCTTCAAGTGATGGTCCATAAATCATTTCTTTAGAATCTATTGATAAAATAAACCAATGCTCTGTAGAGAGGGTTTCTGTATAAGTTGTTATACGATGGGCTTCTAGATTTTTAATAGGATTTTCAACATGCAAGGTAATGCCTTGTACTGTGACTTTATCAGCTACCTCAGCTAGGTCCTCTTTTAACGCTTCATACATTTCATCCCACATTGAAATGACAATACGTCGTTCTGCTTTTTTTATTAATGTTTGACAGTAGCTAATGATTGTTTGATTGTCTTTTAACGTAATGACCCGATTATCCGTTTTTTCCTCAGAAGTTTCTAGTTTTTTTAATGAATCACTAATTCCTTCATAAGTAGACTGCCATTCTGATTGAGCCTTTTGTAAAAAGATTTCAACAGGTAGAGGTGAATAGCGAGTGGTGTCATTTATTTCTTCTTTCATGACAATTCCTTTTTCTACAAGGTTACCTAAAATCTCATAAATTCGCGCTCTTGGGACACCCGAATCTTTACTCACTTGATAGGCTGTGACAGGCCCTTGTTTCACAAGAGATACATAAGATTTAGCTTCATATTCATTAAAACCAATTTTTTTAAGCTGTTGCACTATGTAGTCCACTTTTTTTGTCCTCCGATGTTTGCTGTTATATTTCAACGTTACAATAACTCTTTACATTTAGCAAATTGATAGTTACTATTACAATAGTGACTAAAGGGGAGGCTACGAGTATGGATTTTTATTTAGACCCATCTGTATTAATGATTTTGATTGTTTTTGGATTTGTAGCTGCATTTATTGATTCAGTTGTAGGCGGTGGTGGATTAATCGCGTTACCAGCTTTATTATTTACAGGATTGAATCCAGCAAGTGCAGTAGCCACAAATAAATTAGCATCGACAATGGGAAGTGCCACTAGTAATATTGTGTTTTATCGTTCTGGTAATCTTGATTTGAAATCGGCGTTTAAATTATTTCCAATCACTTTCATAGGTTCCATAATAGGGGCATGGACCGTTCATTTAATGAATCCAGAAGTACTGAAGCCATTAATGCTGATCATGCTTGGTGTGGTCGCTATTTATACGATATTCAAAAAGGATTGGGGAAGTATTTCCACTCATAAAAAATTGTCTGGTCGACACGTCATTATTTTTACTTTTTTTATTTTTGTTATTGGTTTTTATGATGGATTTCTAGGCCCTGGTACAGGTTCATTTTTAATGTTTGCTCTTTTATTTATTGGGTATGATTTTTTAAAAGCAGCAGGTACGGCGAAGTTTCTTAATTTAGGAAGTAACGTTGGTGCATTGTTCATGTTTATGTATGTAGGTCAAGTAAACTATGTGTATGGATTCATAATGGGAATTGCTCAAATTGCTGGAGGAATCGCCGGCTCCAGATTTGCTATAAAAAAAGGAAGCGGGTATGTTCGCGCCCTTTTCATTACCGTAACTTGTTTGTTGTTAGCGAAAAATCTGTATGACTATGTGCAGTAAGTAATCTAAGTGAAGAGAATGAAAATAATATAAACTCATATTTTTCTATATAAAATTTCATTTGTTTTATTTACATAATATCTTTACAATCATTTGATAAAATAAAGTCAACTGCGTATTGTGAGGGTGGGTGGTTATCCCTTCTTTCTATTTGGAAGGAAAGGGGGGGATAATATGGACTTTTTGTTTGACCTTGTAAAAGAGTTTGTCAAAGCGACTATGTGCGAAGTTTCAGCGTATTTTTTGCGGAAGCAACTTCTGGGTAAGGACAACAAAAAACCCACTCCGCGCCGTAGGAAGCAAAAGGGTGGGTTTCGCAAAAAATAATAACGTATAATAACCACCACCCTATACGGTAGCAGTTAAGGAAGAGATGTTAGCGCATCTCTTCTTTTTATTATATGCCAATTTATTCGCTGTTACACTTATATAGTATTCTACGGAAAATATATCATATTCCTATTTTTGGGTCAATTTGATTGCATGATTGAAAAGGTGTAGTCTTATTCCTCTTCAAACTGAAAAATATCTTGGTTAATAAGTTGGTGGAGATACCTATCCATTTCAGCAGCGGAAACTTTTCTTTCATTTTTAAACCACCATGCGCTTAATGAGGTGA
Source organism: Bacillus cereus group sp. Bc061 (assembly GCF_027715825.1). Classification (NCBI taxonomy): domain Bacteria; kingdom Bacillati; phylum Bacillota; class Bacilli; order Caryophanales; family Bacillaceae; genus Bacillus; species Bacillus cereus group sp. Bc061. Next base: position 83,512 of record NZ_JAQFTZ010000010.1, on the reverse strand, counting down.
TTGCCCCTGAATAAAATTCAATGATTAAATCATTTGGCATCGTATGATTTTTGCGCAGTTGATATAACGCTTCTATTTCTTGTTTTCTCGTTTCGTGACTTAAATACTGTGTCCGGTTAATAAATTGTTCATCAGACATTTGCGTCTCTAATATTTTACCGAGTTCTTCATGGTGTAGAAATTGTTCCATTACTTGAAATGGTTTACTTAATCGATCTGAAACGGGTATTTCAGCAATCATCTTGCTGTATCGTTTAAATCCAAAGGCTAATAAAGCATCTTTATCTTCAAAGTGTTTATAAAAGGTTGTTCGGTGTACCATCGCGCGATCACATATTTGGTTAATCGTGATGGTACTATATTTCTGTTTTGATTGCGTCATTAATTCAAATAAGGAATCCCATAGTAATTTATGTGTACGTCTAATACGTAAATCAATTTGTTTTTCATTATCGTTCATCTACAATTCTCCTTTTTTGTAGATTAAATATACAGTGGCTGAAAATTGATTCTCCCTTTTTAATCTACATATGTATATTATATTACATGTGTTTAGGTATATTTAAAGTTTTTTAAGTAAGAAACAGGAGGAGAATCTGCAAATGAATATGACAACTAAGAGCCCTGCAAGTGGCAAAGTTGATACTTCTAATATGAAACATACCCCCATTTTAATTGCATTACTTTTAGGGGCAATGGTTGCATTATTAAACGAAACGTTACTTGGTAATGCGTTAACAGTATTAATGAAAGAATTCGGTGTAACAGCTTCAACGATTCAATGGCTTTCTACAGCATACATGTTGGTGGTTGGGGTTTTAGTCCCAATTACAGCGTTACTTCAGCAATGGCTTACAACGAGACAGATGTTTTTGATCGCTATGGTAACGTTTTTAGCTGGTACATTAATTGCGGGATTTGCACCGACATTTTCTGTTTTATTAATTGGCCGTATCGTCCAAGCTGTAGCGACGGGGTTAATTTCACCGTTATTAATGAATACGATTTTAATTATTTGTCCGCCTGAAAAACGTGGTGCCACAATGGGATTAATCGCACTTGTGATGATGGCAGCTCCAGCAATTGGCCCTACATTATCTGGAGTAATTGTGGATTCATTAAATTGGCGCTGGTTATTCTATATTGTTATTCCTATCGTGATCATTTCAATTATGATTGGAATGAAGTACATTCAAAATGTTTCAGAGTTAACAAGACCAAAAGTAGATTATCCATCTATCCTTTTATCGACATTAGGATTTGGCGGGTTTGTGTATAGCTTTAGTGCATCAGGTGACTTAGGATGGTCCGATGCGAAAGTATATGGCACTTTAATTGTTGGGCTTATCTCATTATGTATTTTTGTCGTTCGACAATTAAAAATTGAGAATCCAATTTTAGAATTACGCGCATTTAAAGTTCCGATGTTTACATTATCAGTTGGATTAATTGTCATTGTGATGATGTCCTTATTTTCAACGATGACCTTATTACCGATGTTCTTGCAAACAGTTTTACTCGTTACAGCTTTTAAATCAGGAATTATCATGCTTCCGGGAAGTATTATTAGCGCTATAATGGGACCAATTGCAGGTAAACTATTCGATAAATTTAGTCCGAAAGTTATTATCGTTCCCGGCATTGTGTTAGTAGGGATTGCAATGTTCTTATTTAAAGGCATTACGCCTGACACATCAATGTTACAAATTATTATTATGCACAGCGTATTAATGGTTGGACTCATGTTTGTCATGACAGCACAAACATACGGGTTAAATCAATTAACACCAGACCTATATCCGCACGGAACAGCACTGTTTAATACACTGCAGCAAGTAGCTGGGGCAATTGGTACGGCTATCTTTATTTCAAAAATGTCTTCAGGAACAACTCAGTATATGGAAAGCTCCGCAAACTCAATGGACCCAGTAGAGAAGTTAAACGGTTTAACATCTGGATTCCAAGGTGCATTTGCACTTGGATTAATCTTTATCATCGTTGCTTTTATCGTATCGTTGTTCTTAAAAGAAGAGAAAAAGGAAGTAAAGGTAGCAGGGGTTTTACAGAACGAAAATTAAGGTTTATATAAAAAGACATCTTTATGATTAAAGATGTCTTTTACATTTCCTCCGTAACATCATACCTTAGCAACTCTTCCTGATTATAAAACCTCTCAAAAATAAGCCCCATTACATAGAAAAATACTAGACCGAAACCAATATGAATGAGTGTAAAAGTAGCTCCAAATGAAGAAAATTCATACACGAGAATTGGCAATTTCGCAGTTGTCCAAACGCCTAAGAAAAATACGATGTACCGAATGCTTGCGCCTTTTTTTAATAGTAGTGCTGCGATTGGAAAGGCGACGTAGAGGGGACCAGCTGCAATGCCTCCTAATAATAGAGAAAACAAGATTCCGTACATACCTGATTTTTTGCCCATATATTTCATGAGTGTTTCTTTTTTCACCCACTGATCAAGTAGCCCTACAAATAGTAAGACAGGGGGGAGGAGAAACAGCATATCTAAAATGCTATTTCCTGTTAGTTGTAATGCACTCCATCCTAAAGATTGATTTATAAACGTTAATATGAAGAGCCCGAGTAGTAAGACGAAAAAGAAGCGATATCTTTTTAGTTCTTTCATACCATCACCATCCAAATGATATAGGAGAATAAAAGAGACATGAGCAAAGCAGCTGCATTACGTGCGTAAGCAAAGCTTCGCCCAAATATCTTTTGTTCCATGGGCAAGGTTGTAATTCCTACTGACATGAATGTAGACATAAGTGCCGCAACTTGAGGTAGGCCTGCACCGTGTTGGACTAACGTATGACCAAGAGGGAACACGACAAAGCTTGGAATAAGTGCAACAGAGCCGAGTATTGCTGAATACACAATGCCGATAAACCCTGATTGCTCCCCAATAATAGAAGAGATAAAGGACGGCGTTAATATAGAAAGCGATAAGCCAACAAAAAGCATGATGGAGAGCATCGCAGGGAGAAGATTGCGAAACATGTTCCATGACTTCATTAAAGCATCTTTCGTTTTCTTGCGGTCCTTCATAAAAGAAATCCCAGTAAGAATAATGGCTAACGTGTAAAGAATCACGCCGTTAATCATGATCGGATTCCTGTAAGTCTTTATATTTGCCCAGGAAAAAGGATAAGTTCTTCATTTTTTCTTCAATGTCCATTTGAAAGTCTGCCAATTGTTCCTTCCCAGCAGGCGTAATTTTGTACATCTTTCTCGGTTTGTCTTGATGATCTGTGCTTACGTAAGATTCAATCGCACCTTCGTTTTCTAATTTCTTTAACGTGCGATATAAAATGGCACTATCGATTGGATTGACGGGAAGTTCTTCCTCACACTTTTGCAATAATTGCCCGCCGTAGTTATCGCCCTCAGCTAAAAATAACAAAAGAAATGCACCTGTATGTCTTCCTGTATGTTTCATGGATCTTCCTCCTAGAATGAATTATGATTAATACTGTTAATGACAGTATACTGTTGTTAACAGTATATGGTGTGTTAAGTGTTATGTCAATTTCAAAATGTACGAATTTCGAGGGAGAAGATAACAAGAACATTGTTTTTTTAGCGCTGGGAAACGACGGATAGGTATGGGCTGTACATCCAAAAACACAAAAAAAAGACACTCTCAAGAGTGCCTCCCCTTAGCAGCCGAATCCGCCGCCCCAACAGCTAGCGCCAACGATGATTAATAAAATAAACAGTACAACAAGTAAAGCGAAACCGCCGCCGAAACCGCAGCCTCCACCACAACTACCACCATAGCCCATATTAACTCCTCCTTCCATAAAGACCATTAATTAATGGATTTAATTCACTTTATGTTTTTACGGATAATCTTGAGCAGGTCCTTTTGAAAAATAAAGGTGCTTAGATTTTAAGAGAGTTGACGATCTTATTTTTGTCACCGTTATTCCGCTGATGACATATTCTATTTTATTCTGTGTATTGGGGGAAGGAGGATCTTTATGGCTAATTCTGAAATGATTTTACGTTTACTTACAGATTTAAAGATTGAACAGCAAGCTTTAAAAGAACAGCTGGAAAAAATGCAAACAGCTGTGAATACTCTTGAAGAAAAATCATTGATTGTGGAAGAAAAACCAAAGACTATTGAAGAAAAACCAGCTGTTGCTGCTGCAAAGCAAAGAGCTCATTCTGGACACCCAACATCTTTTCGTGCTTGGAGAGCATCTGCTCAAAGGAATTCATAAAAATATAAGAAAAGAAGACATCTAGTAAGATGTCTTCTTTTGTTTGTACAATCCAAATGCGATAAGAAGGTATATATCCATATTGCTTTAAAACTAAGAAGAAAATAACGATTGTCGACTCCTGTTTTAGTATAGCATGTAATAATGAAATTTTTCTATGTAATATTGCATATATATGAATTATATGATGTTTTGTTGTGTATATTTTAGTTGTTTGGTGCGGAAAACAGAACTTATTGGTTCATCGCCTATATTACTGACTAAAAAAATTATCATCTGAAATGGAAGAGTAAAATCCAAATCTAAATGTGCGTGTGGATTCAGTGTTATTTGATGTTTTACTTAAATTGGGATAAAAAAGTTAGTTAGCTTAGAGAGAAAGATTAATATATATACAGCAATAATATTGCTAATTATAATTAAGATGAAAGCATTCGTAATAAATGGGGGAATAACAAGTAATGAATAAAAAGGCAACATTTAAAATAGGGGCAATGTTTACCATTTTATTAATGGCATGTGTTTTTTATGGATATAGGAGTTTAAATAGTTTTTTAGTCTGGAATGAACTCGGTGATATACAGATGATTCCAAGTGAAAAAGAGGCTGCAAATGGTATATATTTTGTAAGGGGAGAGATATATTCTGAACGTGTAACAGGCGATGAAACGCTACTTGCTGATGGGTATGCGGTAGTGAATCGAATTCAAAAGAAAAAAACAACATACTATACACAGACTTCTGCACCAAATCGTTCGTTATGGAGTAACGGCCAAGTAACAGCATTTTATAATGAACCCATACATATCGGAAATAAAGAATTAAAATTAATAAATAAAGAAAATGTGTCTTTGGAAACTTCCTTTATGGAATTAAATGATCAGAATGTAATTTCAACAAGAATAAATGATATTCAGGCGAATGCTACAAAGTTAGCAGATGGAAATAAACGCTTTTATTCATTTAGAGCAATAGAAAATAAAGAAAATGTAGTTGTGCTTGGATCAGTAGATGGAAAAGTAATAAAAGAATTACCTAGTAGATATGGGGAATTTGTTTATATTGGAAATACTAAGGAGCAAATTATAGATAGCTTAAAGAATGGTAGTAACAAAAATTGGATATATTTCGCTGTGCTTATTATACTAACTAGTATTAGTGGATTCGTATTTTATATGTATGGGAAAGGAAAATGGACAAAAGATGTTTTTGTTTTTACATTTTTCGGACGGAAGATAAATTAAAGAGGATGCATCTTTGCATCCTCTTTAAAAATTCATATGCGTTCTTTTCGTAAAGAAAGTTCTTCTTCATTTTCATATCCAGTAAATAAAATTTCTTCGATTTAAAAGGTGCCCCACAAATGATAAACCATACCGAAAACAAAAAATGCGAGTCCTACAAATAAAACGATTAAAGCAAGCATTCCGTTTTTATTATGCTCCATACAGTCAGCTCCTTTTTAGTTATATAGAAAAAAGCCTTTAGTCGTAATTATGGCTAAAGGCTTTGATCTTCATACTTTACAGTTAATAAAAAAGTTGTACTTCTGTATGAATTTGGAATATGATTATTTAAAGAGTAGGTGATGAGTACATGCAGGAAACAAAACAATTCCCGCTTATATGTGGAAATCTCTCATTAGATTTAGTGAATACAGAGTTAGTTAGGCGTGGACAACGTTATGATTTATTAATAACGGATGAAGATGTATTAGAATGGCTATATGTAATAAAGGTTAATCTTCCTTTTTGGAATGAAAAAACACTTATAGGAATTCAAGAACGAATGGATCAAGTTACATCTAGCATATTAGAGGCAAGAGAAGTACTGAGAAAACAGTTTGAGGCAATTGCTGATCAGCACGAAATTTCTAATGATTTTATTACGTATTTAGAAAAACAAATTGAGAAGGCACCCTTTACATATAAAGTCATTGAACAGCGTCTAGTACCTGTCCCAGTTGGAGAAGTTGAGGATGTACTTGTATCGATAATTGCATTTGATGCTTTAACCTTAATAACAGAAAATAAGCTTATTTCTCTTAAAAGGTGTTCAAATCCCGACTGTGTTTTATTATTTATAGATAAAAGTGGGAAACGAAAATGGTGTTCTATGAAAATATGTGGGAACCGAAAAAAGGTAGCAAAATTCCAGGATCGAAAATGTGAAGAAGTTTAGGGATCAACTTATAGCAGTTGATCTTTTTTTATGTATTTTCAAACTAACCCCTAAAATTAATATTGACCAGTTAGTTTGTTTGAAATATAATTATTGGTAAATAAAGGAGGAGAATGATGAATCATATAACAGCAGCTAAGCAGAAAGAGGCTCCACCAATAAGTGTACGATATTTTGCAAAAATGAAAGGGAAAGGAAGAAGTCCGTTACAAGTAAACATAAAGGACTCTTTGACGGGACTATTAGGGGGATTTTTAACAATTCTCACCTTAACATATTTAACGAGTATAACTTCTACAGAATTGTTAATGGCTCCATTTGGGGCGAGTTGTGTATTAGCGTTTGGAGTTTGGAATGCACCGTTATCACAGCCACGTAATATTATTGGAGGACATTTGATTTCAACTTTCATTGGTCTATCAATATATCATTTGTTTGGGAATGAATATTGGACGATAGCTTTAGCAGTGGGGATGGCAATAGCCGTTATGATGTTAACGAGAACAACGCATCCTCCGGCAGGGGCTGATCCAATTGTCGTTATTTTAGGAGCATACAGTTGGAGTTATTTAGTAACACCAGTTTTAGTTGGTTCCCTTGTTATTGTAGTTATTGCTTTATTCATTAATAACATGAGTAGTAAAAGAAGCTATCCAACTTTTTGGATATAATTAATAAGGTGAAAAACAATTTGAGTAAGTATCCCGTTTTTACTATGTCTTCATTTCATATACTTTTTAGTTTACAAAGAAAAGACACCCATATAAGAGTGTCTTTTCCAATAGTTTGTTTAGCAGAAGCAAGCAGCTCCAACGATGATTAATAAAATAAACAATACAACTAATAATGCAAATCCTCCAGCAAAACCGCAGCCTCCGCCGCAACTACCACCAAATCCCATAATAGTTCCTCCTTTAATAAGAGGGGAAAACAAAGGGTCACTCGTGTTTTTTAACGGATTCCATTTACTTTATGTTTGACGCCTGAATGTGAGCAGGTCCTTTTGAAAATAAAAAAAGACACCTTGAGGTGCCTTCCGTCCCATTTATTTCATTAATATTCGTTAGCGTAAAATTCTTTTATTAGCTTTATTTCATTTGTATCTGGGTTAAACTTAAATATTTTAATTTGATTAGATTCATCTTTATAGGCAAATGTATGATCGCCAATTTGGGTCATATTACTAGTGTTTAACATAGGATCGCTACTATGGTCAGTGATTTCTACAGGTTTCTCACGGTCCCAAAATGCGATGACGATAATTAAGATGATAAGGCATATACGTATGTTACGTAATTCTCTTGCTAGAGGATGCTCCATATGATAGTCTCCTTTTTCATTTGCTAGATTTTGTGTATAAAAGAGATATTTTCTATGAGAATATAAATAAAAAAGACACTGTAAAAAGTGTCTTTTTTATTTGATTTATGCGCATTGCTTAATAAGACGCTAGTTCCTCAAGTTAAATATGAGTAACTATGTAGGGTGATTTCATTATAACATTTTAACCATTACTGGGTCTATATGGAATTTTATCGATGAATATGTTTGATTATTCAGAATGGTACATGTAGTGAAAGATATTTATTGCCTATAGTAATTGTAAAATATAACGATGTATATAACTAGTCTTGTAATGAATTTTTATTATATTTAAGATTGAAATAGAAATGAAAAAAGCACAAAGAAGGAGTTGTAGCATATGGGCGCTTGGGGAACTGGATTATTTGATGATGACACGACTTGTGATGTGAAAGATCAATTTATTGAGTATATAGAAGAGGGTAATAGTGCGGAAGAAGCAACTAAGTTCATTTTAGAAGAGTATGTAGATGAGTTTGATATAGAGGAAGAGTTAGAAGAAATATCTTTAGTATATATTGGTCTTGCGGCAATACAATTGGAGAAAGGCTGTCTTCAAGAAGAAGTTCGTAACAAGGCAATTGCATTAATTGAACGTGGGGCTGACCTTGAGCTTTGGGAAGAAGCCGATACGGAAGATTATGAAGAGAGAAAGAGAGTTTTAGATGAATTTAAGCAACAGTTAATTAACGGTTAGTAGTTTACAACATAAAACTTATATATTGTCTAATATATAAGTTGAGGTGAGAGAAACACTTTTGCTTGTATAAAGATGTAATTGAGAAGAATAGTGAAAGTTTAGAGCTTTACGTATGAGAAGGAGACATCTTAATGGATGTCTTCTTTTTTAAAGTATGGAAATTGATTTCCCTTTACACAAGCATAACGGTATAATATAGTTAAGTTAAGTGAACTTAACTATTAAACGAAACAAAATAACAGCATGGAGGAAGAGTGCTATGACTAGAACGTATAAAGAAATAATTAATGAAATGAACCGAGCCTATAATGAATTCTACATTTTACTATTTCAGGAGTTGAAAGATGAGTACGGTCTTACAGGACAGCAAGAGAGTATGTTATTTCATATTCATTTAAATGAAAACACGACAGCGAATCACATTGCGACTACTTTTAACATATCGAAAAGCGCTGTGAGTCAAGTTTTATCGAAATTGGAAAAGCAGAAGATGATTTCAAAACAAGTAAATCCTAATAATAAAAGGGAGTATTTCCTTACACTTGGTCCGAACGGTAGTAAGTATATGGAGCAGTTGTCTAAGTTAGATGATGTATTAATTGAGAAGTATTTTTCTAAAATCGATATAAATGCTTTAGAACAAATGACGGATACGTTAAAGAAAATAAATAAGGTGATATTGGAAGAAAAACAGAAGGATCTTGATTGTAATGAGTAAGAACTTGAATGAGATAATGAGTAGAAAGGAGGAGAAGCGTATGATGAGTTACATACCAAATATGATGACGATAGCGAATTTTATTTGTGGGATATTGGCCATTTATTCTGTTTTCTTTCAAGATATGTATGGTGCAGCCATATTCATTATTACAGGTATGGTATTTGATTTGTTTGATGGTATGGTGGCTCGGAAACTTGATTCTGTTTCGGAAATTGGCGGAGAGTTAGACTCATTTGCGGATTTAGTTACGTTTGGCGTGGCACCGTCTATTTTTGCCTATAGTGTTGCGCTAAAAGATTTGCAGTCTATTGGGATGATATGTGCGCTCGCTTACAGTATTTGCGGAATGCTGCGGCTTGCAAGATTTAACACGCAGCAAAGCAAACTCCCAACCTTTATCGGCATGCCTATTCCATTTGCGGCAATTTGTCTTCTTATTTTATGCCTCCTGAATAATCCAGTTTCCGTGGCGTTTGGTACATGCATACTCGCGTATTTAATGGTGAGTAAAATCAAATTCCCTCATTTTAAAAAAGATATATCTGAAAGCTTGAAGTCCGAAAGATGGAATTAAAGAGAAAGGTAAGGAGTATAACATGATTCGTATGGCATTAAGATCATTCAACATACAAATATATTGTTTGCTAGGCGTAATGTTATTGGGGTGGCTTGTGACACCTTTTTCAGCACAGTTCGTAGGGATAAGCATTGGCCTTTTAGTAAGTATGTACTGCGCCTGGATTTTAGGAAGACGTATTGAAAAGTTCGGAGACAGCATCGTAAAAAAAGAAAAAGCACCGATGCTCGGAATGATGAACCGGTTCGCAGCCGCAATTCTCGGCGCGATTATTATGTATGAAATTGAACACCGTGAGTACATGTGGACATTTGCTGCTGGAATTATGGGTGGGTATTTCTTGATTATTATTAATTTGGGGTATTACAGTATGAGGGATGCGGAGGAATAGATGAGTAAACTCTCAAGTATAGAATGATATACTTGAGGTTTTTTTATTATATAAATTTTTAGTTTGTAAAATTTATATAGAAGTATTTTTATAAAGAGAAGACACTGTAAAGCGTCTTTTTTATTTTAGAGCTATGTGGAAAACGTGTAATGATCACATGCTTGTAATTGGCACTTTATTTGTGAATGTTCCACCTCATTTTCTTAAAACGAATATAGAAGGAATTATATGAGGAAAGTGTTTTTTTTCTATATTTCTAAAAATATAGATGCTGATTTTTTATGTTTTTATTGTGATAAATTTCAGGGATGGTAGCGGGTTAGAGAGGAAAATGCAAGGAGATTTATCTTACAATATTGTAATTGTAATGTAATCTATTTCAATTGTTCACAGTGCTATTTTTGCAATATACTAACGGCATTCATCGTTATATAATGACACGTTTTTGAAGAATATTTATAAAGGAGAGATATGTAATGTAGAAAATTCAATTTCTATAGGAGAGTATAAAACTTCACGAAATGAAAACTTTTTATTGTGCCAATTATTATGTGATGTTGTTTTCTAAAATGAATATATTAATTTTCGCTATATCTTAATGATAGATGTTTAAATTAATACAAAAGGAGAAGTATTTTTATATGAAATGGCTTTTTAGTACGTTTATGGTTTTAGTAGTAATTTGTGGTGGTGCTTTTTATTATCTTACTTCCAGCAATGGATATTATTCAACGAAAGAATATTATGTGAAGATAATAGCCGATCCTATAGTGGAAAGAGAAAGATTAAGTAGTGGTGAAATGAGCACAAACAATGTTTATAACGTGACAGGATACGATAAAGAGGGAAAAGAAAGAAAGCTTAGAATTGCGTCAAATGATGTTTTTGAGAAAAATCAATATTATATTATACATTGGGAAGATAGGAGAGGTATTGTTTCTAAGAAAGAAAAAGCTGATAAAACTAAGATTGAAAAATCAATATTAGAAAAATTAGATGCTGTTTTATAAAGTGTTATAAGCTAGCGAGAAGATGCTATTAATTTTTTAAAAAACAGACCGAACCGTCTGGTTTGGTCTGTATGTAATTTAATTTGAGGAGGAAATTATGAATTCCATAATAAATTCAAAAAATAGAATCATATCACTTGATATTATTCGTGGATTTGCATTGTTAGGTATTTTATTTATTAACATACCAGCATTTCAAATAGTAGTTGAGGGATCTTCAGCACCTACAAATTATAGTGGTATAGATGAAGTCATTCGTATATTAATTGATGTGATAATTACAAAGAAGTTCTTTTCTATTTTTTCATTTTTATTTGGAGTAGGCTTTTACATTTTTGCTTCAAATGCTGAGAAGCGTGGCGATAATCCTAAAAGGCGATTTGCTAGACGTTTAGGAACACTTTTCATTATAAGTCTTTTCCATATGTTTATATTTTTTGGGAGTATTTTAGGTGCTTATGCATGTATAGGTTTATTACTAATCCCATTTTATCATGCAAGTTTATCTACGATAGCTAAGTGGTTAGGCGGGATTTCTAGTGCTTATTTAGTTTGTATCGTAATACAACTTGTAAATATTGAAAATGAAATGGTTACTTCAATCGTAACATTTGTAACGACAGATTCGACTTTAATTTTATTGATGTTCTTAGCTGGCTTTGGGATATCTAAAGCTGGGTGGATACGAAGAATTGGGGAATTTAAAAAACAAATTATGAGAATTCAATTGGCGATGTTACCGTTAGTCATTGGTGGTGCTGTCTGGATTTGGCTAGCATCTAGTGCAAACAGTAATCAATTATCCCTGATTATTAAACTAAGTAGTATCCCAACGGTTATTTTATATTTAAGTACGATATTTTTATTATTAGAAAATAAAACAGTTGCTACGTTGTTTACACCAGTTGCTTCTGTAGGAAGAATGGCTCTTACAAATTATGTAGCACAAAGCATCATTGCCAAAGTAATATTTTCATTTGCAAATATTGAATTTGTATCACCTACACAAACGGTTTGGATAGCGTTACTTATTTTTACGATCCAAATTATATATACTTCAATTTGGTTTAAATTCTTTAAAATGGGGCCACTAGAGAAAATGTGGCGAACTATGACATATGGAAAGAAAAAAGCATAATTATTTTAAAATTAGTAGAGTATTTAGAGGAAATTAAATACCTGGAGGGGTTTAAGTGAATAGAACAGTTGTAAAAGTTGAAAATGTGAAAAAAACGTATGGGAAAAAAGGTGAAAATCAATCCCATGCTTTAAAGAATGTTTCATTCTCGGTAAGAGAGGGTGAGTTTATTGGAATTATGGGGCCGTCTGGTTCAGGGAAAACAACTTTGCTAAATGTAATTTCAACATTAGATAAGGCGACAGGTGGTGTAATTGAAATTGCAGGTACGGATATTACAAAAATGAAGCAGGATGAGCTTTCTGATTTCCGTTCTCAAAAATTAGGATTTATATTCCAAGATTTTAATCTGTTGGAGAACTTATCTGTGTATGAGAATATTGCTCTTCCCTTATCACTTCAAGGTGTTCCATCACGAAATATAAAACCAAAGGTAGAGAAAGTAGCGGAAATATTAGATATTTCATCAATTCTTCCAAAATATCCTGCGGAAGTTTCAGGAGGACAAAAACAGCGTACTGCTGCAGCACGTGCGCTTGTACATGAGCCAGCAATTATTTTAGGGGATGAACCAACAGGAGCGCTCGATTCCAAAAATGCAAAAAGTTTACTTGAGGCGATGAAAAACCTTAATAAAAAGCAAAATGTATCAATTATGATGGTTACGCATGATCCTTATAGTGCGAGCTATTGTGAACGGATTTTATTTATTAAAGACGGAGGGTTATATAAAGAATTACATTGTACGAGTGATCGTGAGACATTTTATAAAGAGATTTTAAATGTTATGGCAAACATGGATACGACACAAATATAAGAGAGGAAGTTCAATGATGTTATTCAAATTAGCTATTGGGGCTATCCAAAGCAAGAAAAAAGATTATGGAATCTTGCTGACGGGGTTAATTATAGCCATTTCTATTTTTTATATGTTCCAAACATTAGGAACGAATGAAGTGTTTTTGAAAGAGAATAATTCAATTGGTGCGATTTTATTTATATTTAAAGCAGGCTCATTTTTAGTTGGGATTGTGACATTTTTCTATATTCTATATGCGAATTCATTTCTATTTTCTCTACGCCAAAGAGAATTTGGGATGTACATGATGTTAGGGGCGAAACGAGATAAAGTTGTCACTATTATGTTTATAGAGACGATGGCATTAGGGGTTGCATCTCTTGTAATTGGTGGGTTAGTTGGAATCGTTCTCTCATATACGACAGGAAAATTGCTTATGGCACAACTTGCATTTGATGCGGTTGGATATAATGCGTTGCATTTACCAGCATTAAAAGCAACTTGTACATTTTTCTTAACCATCTTTTTTATCAATGCGGTTATCAATAGCTTTAAATTATCGAATACTTCGGTATTACAACTAGTGCATGGAAATGCAAAAACGGATCAAGTAAAGGTAGGAGGAATAAAAACGGCAGTACGTGCAGTATTTGCCTTGATTTTATTAGCAGTTGGGTATTTTGCAATGATTAATATGTGGAGGTTACAGGTTAGCGGGATAGTCGTATCTTTAATCACTGTAACATCAGGAACATATATGTTATTTGGAGCTGTATTACCGCTTATCGTAAAAATGATTAAATCTAATAAGAAGTTTAATGAAAAGGGAGTTAATGCTTTTACATTTGCTCAATTAAACTATCGGATTAGTAATCTAACGAAAGTTTTAGCTACGATTACAATGCTAGTAGCATTAGGTGCTGGAGCAATATCTGGGGGGATGGCTTTTAAAAATAATATTCCATTTCAATTAGATAAGTTTACCTATTATGATGTTACTATTCATAATCCGACAGCTGAGGAAAAGAAAATATTAAGTGATATTAAATTTACAGAAACAAGAGAATATCGCTATAAAGTGGATGAGAAGTTCGTTTATTTCATTAAGGAAGATTTAGAAAAGGATCCTTTATTAATAGAAAAGGATGCGGATGGACCAAAAAAGCTAATACGTAATAAAGAAAAACTACCTTTAAATTCTGTATTAGGCGAGGATATAAAATATGAAGACGATATGAAAGAAATGTCTCCAAAATGGAAAATGGCTTTTGAGGTGATTGTGCCGGATTATGTTGCTATTCATTTGAAGCATCCTATTAAAATTGTTAATCAAAAAATGTATGAGAACATAGCAAAATCAGAGAATGTAACATTTATAGGGAAATCAGATGATTACATGAAATATGTGAAGGAATGGAAAGAAATTAATAATTTACAACTAGTGAAGTATAAAGATTTAGTTACTGAGTTAGAAAAGGAAGTAAACAATATAAAATCATTATTATTAGGATCAACAAAATACCATTACTACACAATATATTCAGGTTTTGTAAACGGAATATTGTTTATGGCGTTTTTCCTAGGAATTGCTTTCCTAACAATGATGGCAAGTTGTCTCATGTTTAAAATATTATCAGGTGCTTCGAGCGATGTGGCGCGTTATCAAATGCTTCATAAAATTGGAGTTCGCCGTGAATTATTAACAAAGTCAATTTATAAAGAATTATTCTTTGTATTTGTATTCCCTGCAATTGTTGGTATTACTCATGTGTTTGTTGGGATGAATATTTTTTCTTCTTTCGTAATTAACCCTTATTTAAACATGTGGATACCAATCTCTATTTTTATAATTATTTATGGTGCTTATTATATGTTGACTGTTCAATTATATAAGAGGATTGTACTTCCTCAAAAGGATTAAGATTGCCTTTTACTATTACCTATTCATAACTAGTGCTGTAAACAAAATTAAGATATAAAAATAACAACCCTGCCCATTGGAGAAATAGAGCGATTAAATGGGCGGGATAATTTCTTTATTTGAAAAAGCGACAGCATGTCTTTCTTCGAAGAGTGACGACCTGTTTGAGCGATATTTAGGATAAGATAAAAGCATTATTTAGAATAAGAAGTAAGCAGACGTTTTACTTGCTCAATAAAATAATGGTGATGAATATTATCATTACATACTTGACTAGCCATAATGGCTCCCTCCATTGACGATGAAAGAAAAGAAGCAAGTGATAAAGTATCCATGTCGTCTGTGAATTCCTGTTTTTCAATTCCTTCTTTTAAAACAGACTCCAGTAATACTATTGTATCATCAAATCCCTTTTTAGCAGCGTTTTGTAACTCCGGGAATAGGCCTGTACTTTCAACGGCAGTATTGAGCAAAGGGCATCCACCAGGGATTGGTGGGTTATTGGCTGCATCTTTGTATACAAGAAAAAGTGCAATGATCTTATCGATTGTATGCTCTTTGTTTTCCATTGCTTTATAAAAATGTTGCCACATAATTTCTCCGCCTCTTTTAAAGGAAGCAAGTGCAATTGCATCTTTGTTTTTGAATCTACGATAAATCGCTCCTTTAGGCAAATCGGTAGCAGTCATTATATCTTGGATAGAGGTATGAGTTATACCTTGTGTATTAAATAAATATAAAGATGTATCAATAATTTTTTCTTTTATTAAATCAACCTTAGTCATAATGAATATCCTCCAAAAATAAAAAACATATTAAATTGCTTTATCATAACGTTTTACAAATAGTATAGTTATAAGTTTACTACTTCTTTTATATAAGTTTTGACAGCTTGAGTCAAAAATATTGCTGAATTTGCACTTTCTTCTATGTTTGTTCTTAAAATGATGTATAGGAAAGTATTAGATTCCACTTAAAGTAGCACAATTTTTTATGAATAGATTGTGGATTGATATCTTTTATATCGGTGACAAAGCACGAAAAAGAGTATAGGTTTTGATTTATTTATTGTGAAGAATATTATAGAACAATATAATGGGAAAATTACTGCCGAAAGGGATGTAATACTCATGATATTAGAAATTTGATTATTACTGGCGGATTCCTAGCAAGAGCAATAATAAAACCCAACTGAAAATTTAAGAAAAATTTTATATTTACCCCACTTTTTATTTTAAAAGTTTTTCCTATCCTATAAACAAGTTACATCAAGGAGGAGACTGAAAATGAAGAAGTGGGGATTTTTTATTTTTCATATATTCCCGATATTCGAAGACAAAGTAGAAGATTAAATATATGAACAAAGTACCGGTTCTTGAGCTATGTTCTAAAATAATAGATGAAAATGTAAAGTTAGGGGATTCTACATGCATACAGGAGTTTTGATTAGTTATTTGTATACTTATTTTTTTACAATTATGTTTTGTATTTTATTTCAAATTGGATTTTATTTTAAAGCGAAAAACAATATATCTATTCGGCATTTTTTATGGGTATATGTTTTTCTATTCTACCTTTCGCTAGTGTATAAGGTGACGCAAATCGCGACTGTATGGGATATAAGTAGATATGAAACATGGATTCGTGTAAATCAAATTAATTTGACTCTATTTGATACGGCAGGTAGTACGACGTATCTTTTGAATATTTTACTGTTTATGCCATTCGGTTTTTTACTACCGACTATTTGGCCTCGGTTTAGAAAAATGAAAAATACCGTATGTGCAGGATTCTTTTTTTCATTGGCAATTGAGTTAAATCAATTACTAAATAATAGAATTACAGATATTGATGATTTATTTACGAACACCCTCGGGGCGATTGTTGGATATGTATTATATAGAGTTTTTAAAATGATATGTAAAAGAGAGGAAAAAAAGCTTGATACCAATTCTTCTCTAGTTATAAAATACGAGGCTGTTTTTTGTTTAGTGTGTTCATTTGTAGGGGCGATGTTAATTTATTATCCAGCTTTATTTGGAAGACCTGTGATCCTTCAGTGAGGTGATTATGCTCGTTTGTAAAATGATTCTAGTTCCCCATACTCAAACACGGTAAAATGTGAATGGTGCATTCTCTTTTTTTTACTTAATAGATACAGTGTATTTCTTCCAATCAGCACAAGATTCTCTCTATACGTTATTAAGCTATTCGGTAGACTGTAAGATTATCAGTAATCGTACTGGTGGGATTGAAATAAAAGCGGACAGTTTCTATCCAAGCTTTTCATTTATGTATGATGCGCAAGAATTATTTATTATTGGTGGAGAAGAAAAATGGTCTGATATCCATTATATAAAAAGATTTTTCCATCTTGAGCAGATTACAGATGAGCTAATTATTGATTTAAGAAAATGAGAGACGAGAGAGAATAAATGAAAAACCCTCAAGTATAGAACGACATACTTGAGGGTTTTTATGTATGAAGAAGGGCCTTGTATCATATATTTTATTCGTCGCTGCATGTAAGTCATTCGGTTTATAAAATCAATGTGTTGAATAGATCAGTAAAGAAGGCTTTTCTATTTTTCCCTAGAATGAACAGTAATGTATAATCTAATTCCTTCATGTAATAAGGAGGCAGTAAAATTTGAACAGGAAAATTTGGTTTGTATTTACTTGTTTTGCTCTTTTAGTATCTGGTTATATTGTTGTCCAATATTTTATTATGGATGGATTTCAAACAGGGCTTGTAAAAGCGAAGCTTATGTATGGATCTAAATTAAGTGAGTTCTGGTATAGTATGTTATTTACGCATATTACAACGAGTATAGTAGCATTAGTAATTGGTCCGTTTACATTATCGACTAAATTTAGAGAAAGGAATATCAATCGTCATCGAATAATGGGGAGAATCTATATGGTTGGTATATTATTAGGGGGCATTTCTGGACTGTACCTGTCCTTTTATGCTACGGGAGGATTGGTAGCAAAGCTAGGTTTCGGTTTGTTATCCGTATTTTGGTTAACATCAGCATATCAAGCGTTACATAGAGTTAAGAATAAAAAAATGAAAGAGCATCGGAATTGGATGATTAGAAATTATGCTTTAACCTTTGCGGCAGTTACATTAAGAATTTGGCTACCGTTGTTTATCGTTCTATTTGGAATAGAACATTTTGAACTTAGTTATGCTATTATTGCTTGGTTAGCGTGGGTACCTAATTTAATTGTTGCAGAATTATTTATAAGAAAAAGGCTTAATAAAGGAAAATACGAAGGAAATGAGGATTTACATTTTTAATGTAAATTTGCTGTAATATTGAGTGCAGAATTCTTCAGTAATTGAATTTTTCTCATAGCTGAATTACGTACAAAAATAGGATGGCCAATTGAAACAAACCATCCTATTTGTATTACCAACTAGCAGTTTCCGTATTTTCTTTCAACCACTTCACCCAGTTCAAGTCCTCTACCTTAAGTAAACTTAAAGAAACACCTTTCATATCTAAAGAAGTTAGAAGGGTACCAACTTTTACGAATGTAATCTGTAATCCTTCTAGCTCACATAAACGGCGAATGTCATTTGCGAAAATGTATTGTTCCATTAATGGAGTGGCGCCGAGTCCATTAATGAGGATGGCGAAGTTGTCGCCTTTTCTCCAGCGATAAATGCTTTTAAGTTTGTTCATTAGTTCAATCGCTAATATTTCAGAAGAGGATAGTGCTTCTTTACGGTAACCTTTTTCGCCGTGAATACCGACGCCGTAAAAGACTTCATCTTCGTTTAATGTGAATGAAGCTTGTCCTTTCACCGGATCGTTGGCAGGTGAAAGGGCGACTCCTAATGTGTGTAAGTTTTCAGTGATAGAACGGCCGAGTGCAGTCAGTTCTTCTAAAGAATGACCTTCAAGAGCGGCCGCACCTAATATTTTTTGAACGAAAACAGTACCAGCGACGCCGCGTCTTCTTTTATTAAAAGAAGCATCATCTTCAATTGAAACGTCGTCATTTACGATGATGTGGTCAATTTGTCTTCCTTCTTCTTTTGCGATTTGCTTTGCCGCTAAAAAGTTCTGAACATCATCTTTAAAGTTTTTAATGATGAATAAAATGCTTTTCTCCTTCGGTATGAGGCGAGTTGCCGCCACAATTTGTTCCACTGTAGGCGGAGTGAAAATACTGCCGTTTACGGCCGCCGTAAGCATTCCTTTTCCTACATAACCAATATCAGCAGGCTCGTGTCCGCTACCACCGCCGCTTATAATCGCGACGTTTTGCTTTAGTTTTTCAATATCTTTTACATAAATGATGTTATTTGTTTCGTCGTAATTTACTTTGTCGTTATGTTCAAAATAAAAGCCATGCATCATATCTTGAACGATATTTTGTACATCATTCATAATCTTTTTCATTGCTTTTGCCCCCCTTTAATTACTTTGCTGATTGCTCCAGTAATAGTAGTAATTGATTGTTTATCATATTTTTCATGAGAGAAGACATAATGGAAGGATTTACTTCGCACTTGCTTTCAATCCAATCTTTTATCGTTCCAACGAAGCCGTGACTATAAAAGGAGGCAATCGTATTTTTTGTCTCATCAGAAAGGCTGAATCCGCAGCTCACGGATAGTTCATCAATAATCTTCATATATAAGTTTTTCGTATGCTCAAATAAATAGTGATTAAACGAGTTTTGTTCAATGACTTTAAAAGCGTTTCGGTAAAATTTTTGATTTTCATAAAAGTAATCCAATAATAAATCGAAAATGTTTTCCCACGTTTCATAGTCGAGAAAGTCGATAATGTTCTCTTTCGTTTCTTCTCTATAAACCCAGCTTAATAGTTCAAATTTATCTTTAAAATGATAATAAAAAGTTTGCCTACGCATTTGACAGTGTAACATGATATCGCTCACTGATATTTTATGAAACGACTCTGTTTCCATTAAATACTTCAATGAGTTCGCAATTATCTTTTTAGAAATTATAGAAGAGGTCATCTGAATCATCCCTAGAATGTTAGTAATATAAAAATCCTATCTATAAATGAGAGCGGTGTCTTTAGACAGATTGTCCATTTTGTCCGTTTACTATAAAACGCTTTCATTTTAACATGGATAGTAAGAAGAAGATTTCAAATATATCACAATATATTAAAGGAATTGAGGGAGAACTACAATGAAAAAGATTATAAACAAACCAGAAACATTAGTAATGGAAATGTGCAACGGAATGGTTATGGCTCATCCAGAGCTTGAGCTTTTGAAAAAATATAAAGTCATTAAGAAGAAAGAAATGAACGAAAATAAAGTAACGTTAATTAGCGGAGGCGGTAGTGGTCATGAGCCGGCACATGCGGGATTAGTCGGAAAAGGAATGTTAGATGCGGCAGTGTGCGGAGATGTGTTTGCTTCGCCTTCACAAATTCAGGTGTACCAAGCGATTAAAGAGACAGCTAGTAAAAAAGGTACGTTATTAATTATTAAAAATTACAGCGGCGATATTATGAATTTCAAAAACGGTGCACATTTAGCGACTGAAGATGGAATCGAAGTCGACTATGTAAAAGTAGACGATGACATTGCGGTAGAAGATAGCCTGTACACAGTAGGACGCCGCGGCGTTGCGGGCGTTATTCTCGTTCATAAAATTGCCGGTGCAGCAGCGGAAGCAGGTATGGATTTAGGAGCGGTGAAAGCAGTAGCCGAAAAAGCAGCTGCTAACGTGCGCACAATCGGTTTAGCGTTAACTTCTTGTACAGTTCCAGCGAGCGGATCACCTACTTTCACACTTGCGGAAGATGAAATGGAATACGGCGTAGGTATTCACGGCGAACCAGGAATTAAACGTGAAAAAATGCTGTCGGCTGATGAATTAGCTAACCGTATGACAAATGATTTAATGAAAGATTTAGGAGTAAAAGACGGCGAGGAAATCGCACTGCTAGTTAACGGTTTTGGCGGAACACCACTGCAAGAACTTTACCTATTTAACAATGCAGTTACGAGAGAATTAGCTGCTAGAAACATTAAAATCAATAGAGTATTCGTCGGCAACTATATGACGAGTATCGACATGGCTGGTATGTCTTTAACAGTGATGAAGCTAGATGACGAGCTAAAAACATTACTATCAAAAGAGTGTAATACACCAGCGTTTAAAGTAGATGGGCCAGTTGAAAGTGTTGAGTATGTAAATGTACTTGAAGAGACAGAAGAGAAGGAAGTTTCATTTGAACTAGAAACAGCGGAAGAGCACGCTGTGATTAAAGAGAATGTCATCACATTAAACAACATGATTTATCTCGTTGATAAAATGAGCGATATTATTATTAAAAATGAAGTACCGTTCTGTGAGCTAGACACGCATGCTGGTGATGGAGACTTCGGAATGAGTGTAGCAAAAGGATTCAAGCAATTAAAACGTGAGTGGCATTCGATTGTAGAACAAGAAAACGTAACGATCGGATCATTCCTTGACGGTTGTTCCATGATTATTATGGAACATTGCGGCGGCGCATCTGGTCCAATTTGGGGCGGTGCATTCCGCGCAGCTAGTAAAGCAGCAGGCGAGAAGCGTGAGTTAACAGTGAAAGAATTTGCTGAAATGTTGCAAGCAGCACTGCAAGGCATACAATCTATCGGTGAAAGATCATTCGGCAGAGGAGCGGTAGTTGGTGATAAAACGCTTGTTGACGCACTTGCTCCATGTGTAGACTCTTGGTTAGCTAGCGCTTCAAGCGAAGAAGACATGAAAACTGCCTTTGAAAAAGGAGCAGAAGCAGCGGTCAAAGGAGCAGAGTACACAAAAGAAATCGTAGCTCGCATGGGCCGTGCCGGCACAGTTGGTGAAAGAAGTTTAGGATATCCTGATGCAGGTGCGCATGCACTTGGAGTTATCTTTACGGAGATTGCGGGTAGTTTGAAATAGGAATGAGAAAGTCCCTTTGCCTTAAGGTGAAGGGGCTTTTATATAGGTAGAAGACTATTTTCGGGCTCTCTGTAAAATATGAATTTGTTACTATTTTTGATAAAATTTTATTTCAAAAATACAACTAATATTTCTCAACATTAATATATTGAAAATAATTAGAATATTTAAGATAATCGTTTGTGAAGAAAGAAATTATAAAAAAAGGGGGAATTTATTTTGTTACGTCGCTTATCTATTTGTACTTTATTAACAGCTTTTATGTTTACTTTATTTACATTTAACAGCTCTGCTTTCGCGGCTACGAATACTACTGAAAATAAAACAGTAGTAGCAGCTTGTGCCAAGGGAGGTACGGTAGGTACATATGGTGCAAAGATGCGCAGTGGTTACACTGTGGGATCACCTGTCTTACATACATTTACTAGTGGTCAGAAAATTACTGGCACATGGGTAACAGGTGAGTATGTTCAAGGGCATTATAGTAATTCTAAACAGTGGTTAAAAGTTACTTATAAAGGGATGACAGGTTATGTATCCCACACAACATTATATAACGTTTGCTCATAAAACTATGTAATATAATAGCTTTTGAGATATTGAACTAATCCCTTATAGGGATTAGTTTTTTTTATCTCTTTGAAAAATATCCATATTTAACTAAGTTAGTGTATAGATAACCATTTTTTCTAAGGATTTATTGGATTAATAGTTTTAATATTAGTTGTTAATTAGTATGGAGAAATTTATCATGCAAGAAGAGTTAGAAATCAAGAATTATAAAAAATTATAGTATCTTCGATATAAAACTTTCTTTGGATTTATAATTATAAGTAAAATCGCAACTATTGAATAAAAAATTGCAGTATACATAATTAATTCAATTAATGGTCCATTTATTATGCCAATAAATAAATTAAAGAAAAAGTGGATGATAATTGGAACAATTAAATTTTGATTTAAATTATAAAATGTTGCCATGATAATTGTAGTAGATATAATTGCAATCATAAAAAATAAAATATATTTAATTAAATTACTGCCTGTAAAACCTGTAGTAAACCATATAGGCAGATGCCACATTCCCCACCAAAAACCAATAATGATTGAGGATTTTAATGGCGAGTATTTTTTCTGGAGCTCCATTAATGCAAAACCCCTCCACCCTAATTCTTCTCCTAGTGGTCCAGATACAATAGTTTTAACAACATAATAAATTAACACGCCCCATGTAGTTCTATTAAAAATAGAGTCTGCTTCACTATTAGTCGAAATGAGAAACAGCATTGTCAAAAATATAATTATTTGAATCATACTGACAGTAAGAACGATAGAGTAATTAAGTTTATTTTTAAATCTATCTTTTACGAATTGAATAAAATTTTGTCCAGGATAAATTCTTTTAAATAGAAACATAAAAGCAAAAGTGGAAGACCAAGCTGATATGCAGAGCATTACATCAAAAATCCAAGTTGGAAAATGTAATAACTTTGTAATTCCTACAAGCAGAAAAAGTGGCCAGAAAATAATGTTGGTTAGTAATATAAAACTTACCACCGGCTTTTTCAGTCTTTTATCTTCAGTCATATACAATTCCACCTTAAGTTAAATTTTTAACATGCAATAATGCACCTATTCAGCGCGTTGAGATGATGCACCGAGTATTCTTTCTATTATATCTATATGTTCTTTCAAAATATTACTTAGTTAATTAATAAAGGGAAGTTTCAACTAATTGTTCACATAAAATTCATTCTTGGAAGTAAAGTTCTAAAAGTAATTTATCCATAGTGATATTAAAATTACTACTAACAGGGGGAGCACCACATCGCTATCATGCTAACAAAAATAAACTACACAAAATTAATTTTTTTGCTTCATATGTTAAAGAATATGGAGCAAAAACCAGAAAATGAAAAGATTTATACAGAACTAGAGGTATATATAGTTTTATACATTTACATAGTTTTTTAATTTTAAACAGTAAACTAATTCTGGATGGTGTCCTTCTTCAATCTCTCCTGTTGGCCTAAAACCCACTTTTTCATAAATCCGCTTTGCGCGTTCATTATCGTGAATAACCGATAAGAATATTTCTTCACATTTGTACGTCTGAACCATACTATCTATTACTGCTTTTAAAACAGGAATCCCATACCCTAACCCTTGATATTGATGGCCAAGCATCATACTAATTAACTCATATTGCTTCGTTTCATTTCTAAACCCATACGAAGCAAAACCTATTAAAACATCATTATCATATATAGCTTTCGGAGTAAACCCAAACGTTTGGCAAGCTGCAAGAAAGAAAGCATTTGAACCAACCCATCTTTCATATATTTGAATGTGTTTTTCTTGAAGTTTATCTGATTTTAAATTAATAATTTCAAAGAAATTTTCTTCTGTTACATCTATTAATTTTAGATTCATCTTTTCCCCTCTTTCCATTTTTTACATTATCTATTCTAATTCTTTATCGTATTTCTTATTCCTTTATCTTCTTAATCAATAACTCATTAGTATTCTACATACTAATTGCATGAATTAAGAGGTTTCGTGCACTACTTCTTGGAAGTTGATCATGTAGCGCTCTATTTCGTAATTCACTATGCTTTCCAAAGAAAATAATGAAAGGAAAGGCGATGAATACATTTGCAAAATGACAAAACTGTAAGAATACAAGAATGTTTGTAAGAAAGTTCGATGTTTTCCTTTTTCTTTTTTTATTATAGTGAAAAAGAAGAAAGAAATATTCTCTTATGTAGGAAAGGAAGATAATAATGATTGATTTATTAAATAAATGGATGTTAGAAAGTACAGGGAATTTCAATATTGTTGTAGGACTTACAGCACTTCTATTTTTGGGTTCAGTAATTGCACTTATTATTATTTACAAAAAAATTGGTAAACCAGATGAAGGAACAAATGCTATTTATTTAAAAATTACTTCTCGTATGTTTATTACTCAAATTCTAATGAATGCCATATTTATTTCTTTAGTTGGTAAAGATATCGAGAATTTCCGTCAAATCTTTATATTATTTGAAGCTTTTGTATTCTTTATTGGAGCTATTTATTCGTTTAAATTATATAGACAGGAATACAAATAGTTCACTTATAAGAAACAATAAAAAATGTAAAATTTTCCTTTTTAGTTTACTGTATATTCTATACATATGAGGTTAATATAACGTCTCATTATCGGTAGCAAGAAAAAGGCGAATTCCAAATTTCAAAAGGAATTCGCCTTTTTCTTTTTCTATAACCCTATCCATCTCTTTATACATTCCTATCATGGCGGTACCCCATTTATAGGTTATGAGAAAGGGTATTTTTTGCACTATTATCTATTCTTGGATATTATTAATAATATCTATATGAACTTATGTTTTTATTAAAAAAGTTTGGCGGTGTGTAAAATGATGAAAGGGATTAAAAATATTGAAACGAAAGAACCGATAAACATGTTTCTATTTATTCCCTGTAGTACTCTTTTGTTTGATAATATTTATCAACATTTTATTCTTGGAAAGGATTTTACACTAGAGAAGCTTTTATTTGAACTCGTATTTTTATTTATTTTCATTTCATTTTTTTTATGTAATAAGTGTTTACAAAAAATGAATAAACAAATGTTTACAAAATATATTTTTCTTGGTGTTAGTATTATTTATCTTTTGGCATATGATCTTATGTTTATACGTGATCCAGGTTCGTCTTTACATATCCCATATTTAGAGTGCTTCCTAGTAATTTCTGCACCTTTATTTTTAAGTATTCATTATCTTCTAACGGTATCTATTTGTATGGTATGTAGATTTTTAATTGCTATTTATTATTTTGAAATTAATTATTCAATATCATTAATATTATTGTTTCTAATCATTTTTGTTACGTCATTTTTTGTATTTCTTTCATTAAAATTTTTAGTACAAAAAATTAAAGCATCCTATGAAAAACAAATGAAAGAAACAGCTTTATCGATAATGAGGATAATGGAATTAAAGGATCAATATACGAAAGGACATAGTGAACGTGTAGCCAATTATGCTACGATTCTTGCTAAAGAAACAAATGAATATGATGATAATTTTTTAAAACAATTTCATTTTATTTGTTTATTACATGATATAGGAAAAATAGGTATTCCGGATGAGGTTTTAAAGAAAGCATCTTCTCTTACAGAAGAAGAGTATAATCTTATTAAGACACACCCACAATTAGGATTAGAAGTTTTTAAAAATATATCTTTAATAAAAGGTAGCGAAGATATAATTCTTTCTCATCATGAAAGATGGGATGGAAAGGGCTATCCTCAAAAACTAAAAGGAAATCAAATACCATTATGCGCAAGAATTGTTGCAATAGCAGATGCTTTTGATGCGATGACTTCTTCAAGAGCGTATCGTTCGGCTCTATCTCCTGAAGAAGCGTATAGACGTATTATAGAAGGATCTGGTACACAATTTGATCCTTCCATGGTAGAGATTTTCAAAAAGGTATTTCCTTTGTGGGAAAAAATGGTCCCCAATTCTTTTCGTTAAAAACACATGTCTGAAATCGATTCTTATTTCAGGTATGATGAATACGAAAAATGAAAAAACAAATTCAATCGTGATAAAAATTTGGAACTAGATAATGAATAAGGCATATAAAGAAGAGGTACCCATATAGGTACCTTTTCTAATAGTTTTTTAGCAGAAACAACTGCATCCGATAATGATTAATAGAATAAATAATACAACTAATAAAGCAAATCCTCCAGCGAAAGCAAAGAAGTTAGGTGGGGGATCAACTGCCCATAAAAGTCCGATTGGTTCAACTAATAATCAGTGGAGGATAAAGAACTCCCCACTGATTAAGGTTTCACTTTATTATGCATTGTTACATACTTCTCTAAATTCCTCTATTTTTCATTTGATAAAATAAAATCCTAATATTACCAAAAATTAAATAAATATTTCTACATATTCAAGATATTTACATAAATTACAAAAGTGATACATTTAAGTTGTAAGCTATAAAAACTATTAAAGGGGGATTTATTATGTTTAAGAAATTAGTAGTAGGGCTATTGGCAACTGGTATTGCATTAACAGGAGGAATTGGAGCGGCTTCAGCTGATACGCAAAAAGCTGTGAGTTCTCCGAAGCAAGCAGCATGCTCAATTCCTTATGAGTATTCTAATGGTAAATTTAAAAGAACTCTTTATTACTCAAATGGAGTATATGCTAATAGTTTTAATGAAAATGTTTGTGGCGGGACGATTACATGGTATTTAAAGCATGTTCAAAATGGAGTTGCTTTTTACGAAGGTAATTTAAAATAGTAGAGTTTTTGAACCTCATGTATTGAGGTTCTTTTATTTTTGATTTTTAAACTGATTCTCTATAAAAAAGCTAGGATTTCTCTTAGCAAAAGAGTTATATGTCATACAGAAAGACAATTGTATGCAAACTGGATATTTTCAATTTTATTATATAACGTTTATTGAGGGATAAATTGAATTATAGCAATCTTTACGTAAGCTTTATGTGATATTAAAGTTTTTGGGAGAGGTTGAAGTAGAATTTTGTACAAATAAGTAGGAAGTATGGAGATAATATTATAAATAAAGGGCTCAATTCTCAAAAGGGAGAGAGTTGAGCCTGAAGAGGTAATTACTAAGCTCTCGGGTTGATGAAAACTAGTAATTAAATAAAATCGCCCTAGGTTTAAGGGGTCTAGGGTTTCACGTTTTGGTATATCTCACACGACATTATAAAAAGAATAGAACGTACTGAAGATAACACATGAATGTTTCATAAATGTATCAAAAAAATGAACAAATTGTGTTTGAAATAAAAAAGGTCCTTACTATTATGTAAGAACTCCATAAACAAAGAAAAAAGTCGTATGTGCCTCTATATTAGAATCGAAATAACATTTTTAATATTCAATTATATATAGTTTTCTATATAACTTAACGTGATGAAGTTAAATAAAAATGTTATTTTAATATAAAACGAAATTGAAAGTTAGCAAGCAATACTTAAATAAGTAAAAGCGGCAAATCCATAAACTAATAAGCTACTAGTAGCAAGGAATTTTATAATTTCATTTGTAGAAATAATAGTTAAACATATTGCTATAGATGCACCTATAAAGAATTGGTACTTCGTATGTATATTTGTAAGATTAATTATTACAAGTACAGTTAAGAAAAGTGAAATGAAGTTCAAATATCTTTTCATTGTCATATTTCCTTTCAATATTTAATCTGTATTTATTATACCGGATTGTACCAGTAATAACATACTTTGTAATAGATCGTAATAGAAATCTCATTTTGCCATAAATAAAAAGGCGGTTGTTTCCGCAACCACCTTTCAGCAAAATAAAGCACTTTTTCAGAAATAAAATATGGATAATTCCTGAAAATGTTATAGGATATAATCCCATTTTTATAATTCAAGTGACGAGCTTAATTTATAAGAAAGGAATGACTACATTATATGAAAACTTGTCTAACAAGGTTACAAATAAAAGAGCAGCTAGCAAAGGCTAACTGCTCAATACAAGGAGATACAGAGAAAACTAAATGGGTTTTGGCATACAGCCTATCAACATTATGGACATAATATTGAGTTTTATTCGAAGGAATTCATGTTTTATAAATTAGATTATAATAATAGATAATTTAATAAATGATACGATTGGTTTAGGGTTAGTAAGGCAATACATCGCTCCACAGAAATTAGAAATGGCTGTAGCTTGTATAATGAAATAAGTGATGATATGGCACGAAAGCAAACGCGAGAGTCTCTTAGTATTGTACTAGATAAAACGATAAATACGTTTATAAAAATGAGGAATAAAAGAAAGGACCCCCTGGAGTTCGGGTCCTTTTAGAAGTGATGATGTTTTCTCGGCTTGGGAAACTGAGAAAATACAAAAATATAATACATTGAGATTTAGAGAATTTCAATACTAAATTAGAGATTATCATGAGGGAGTTATAACGAGTTACTATTTATATATTCACAAATAAAACAACATAATATCACCATGAATCCCTATAACAATATGAATTTTTGCATATTTCAAAACCTAATATATCCCTCAAAAAATTTTAATAGTATAATATGTTTTGTCATATTCTTTTAGATTTTTCGACAAAAAATAACATAAATAGAAACGATATTGGGAGAAGGAATTATGTACACAAAACTACTAAAATCAATTACATCATTATCACTTATTGGTGGTGCTTTACTATATACAAATGGTAGTGATGTAAGAGCAGCTGAGGCAAGTATTTTTTCTGATGTGCCTACGTCGCATTGGTCGTATCCGGCGATTAAAGATTTATCGAGTAAAAATATTATTTCTGGTTATGGAAATGGGAAGTTTGGTTTCGGTGATGTTGCAACGAGAGAGCAAGTTGCAGCTTTAATTTATCGTGCGTTGTTACCGAATAAGCAAGGTGGTACGTTTAGTAATGATGGTGCTCGTTACGTATTACAAGATGGATCTACTTTAAACAATCCGTATCGAGATATTCGCTCAGGATCCACATTGTTTCCAGAAGAGGTTTTAACGTTAACGAAATTAGGGATTTTTAACGGGGATGGAAACGGAGGTTTTAGACCGAAAGATTCTGTTAGCCGTGCAGAAATGGCGCAAATTATTAAAAATGCTTTTCAAGTTTCGGCTAAGCAAAAGCATACATTTAATGATGTTCCGAATGGTTTTTGGGCAGAAGGGGCAATTAGTGCGGTGCAGTCAAACGGGATTGCATCTGGTACAGGCGAAGGGAAATTTGAACCTGCTAAAACGGTAACGCGTGAACAATATGCACAGTTTTTATATAATGCTTTGCAGTATAAAAAGCCTGCGGTTGCGGTGCAAAATACAGGAGATGCAGCACTATTAGCAGCATTCAAAGATGAAGTGCAGAAGCGTATTAATGCGTACGAAACGAATATTACACTTCCATATAAAACGACAAATAGTAATACAAAAGAAGTGATGAATACACTTTTTAACGCCTATAAAGAAGTGGCAAGTAAAAATGAGTATACAAATAATAATAGATCGAATGTTTCATATGGACTTTCTGGATCACCTGGAAATTATACGTTTACGCTAAAAATTACATATCGTGAAACGAAAGAACAAACAGAATATGTAATGAAGCAAGCGAAGGCAATTGTTTCTTCTATTATACAAGTTGGGATGGATGATCACGAAAAAGTGAAAGCGATTCATGATTATGTCGTAAAACATGTTTCTTATGATACGTCTTATAAAGCTTACACAGCATATGAAGCACTCGTAAATCGTTCTGCGGTTTGCCAAGGTTACGCACTATTAACTTATCAATTATTAAAAGAAGCAGGAATTGAGAATCATTTTGTAGTAGGAACTGGAGACGGTCAGCCTCATGCTTGGAACTTAGTGAAAATCGAAAACAAATGGTATCACCTTGATACAACATTCGATGATCCTGTGCCAGATGAACAAGGCCGCGTAACATATTCTTATTTCAACTTATCAGATGAGCAAATCGCAAGAAATCATGAGTGGAAC
Source organism: Bacillus cereus group sp. Bc061 (assembly GCF_027715825.1). NCBI lineage: Bacteria > Bacillati > Bacillota > Bacilli > Caryophanales > Bacillaceae > Bacillus > Bacillus cereus group sp. Bc061. The sequence continues at coordinate 52,958 of NZ_JAQFTZ010000010.1, read as the reverse complement.
CGCGGGGACTATCCGCAAGCTACAACAAATTATTATAGTACATTAACAAATAAAATTGCTGCAGGTGGTACGAAAATCCCTGCCTATCAGCAAATATTAAAAGATACAAAGTTAAACTATTTAGGAAATGAATACATCGCAAATAACTATAACGAATTAAAAAATAAAATGCAGCAACGTTATAACGAAAAGTCACCAAAGATCGAAATCCTTTATAAACAATCAATGAATGGCGCATTGCAAGATGTGAAAAAAGCAATTGGAGAAATCGGTTATCCGCAAGGAGCAAACCGTGTTTCTTATAAAGCGGAGCCGTATAATGCGAAAGAAGGATATTCTTTAGTGACGATTACATTTATGTAAAAAAACAACCTAGATCCTATGGGATCTAGGTTGTTTTTTTATAACTTAATTTAACATATCATTTTATTTATATGTTACACCGTTCAAAAAATATGCTTTATAGAGCGTGCCCTGTGCCTATTAACTTAAAAATTTTAAATTACCCCAAAACGAAAAAATGAACTTTTTTATTGTAAGTTAGGATACAATCTCGTTCTGGGGTAGTTGTATTTTCTTAGCTTGATAGGCGATGAGAGTCCAATACATATTATTAAAATTAAGATAATTCAAGCCGGAGAAAGGCACCATAGGGTGTTTTTTATTATCCTTCGACAAAACATGACAATATACAAACGAATTGTTTGCTACTATGAGATGAGAAATCTTACATTCTAAAAAATCTATTTAAAATAACCAATACAGATAGGCGTGAAAAAATGAAACGAAAGTTACTTACGGCGTTAACATGCAGTACATTGCTTATGGGAATGGCTGCTTGTAGCTCAAATGAGAAGGCTGCAACTGAATCAAAACCTAAACAAGAAGAAAAGGTTCAGGAAAAATTGAAAGTTCAAACCATTCAAAAGCAACAAAAAGATAGTTATGTAGTAAGTGAAGATGAATTATCTAAAGCGGCACAGTCGATTGGTGAAATCCAAAACGAGCAAACGATAAATGATATGATGATACATATGTCTTTACAAAAACTCACATTCAATGGAAATAATCTTCATGTTTCTGGTACTCGTGATGTAGGGCGGTTTCAAATGATAAAAGAAAACATTCAATACTTAAAAAACAACTTAAATGTTATCAATAATGATGAAAGACCCAAATATGAATCTATTCTGAACAAATGGTACGATGGAAATTTCGAATCTGCAGTTGAAGACTTTAGGGAAATTCATTATTTACGTTCTGGAACAAAGCAAAGTATGGAAGGATCTAAACTAGCTAAAAAAACTGTTAGTGATGAAAAAGAATTTATTCTCCATTTCTTTGGTCAAGAAGGATTAGATATTCATAATAAAGAATGGAAACATGGAGAGTTATAAAAATAACACTGAATTTCACTCCACTAGGAAGTACAATGTTTTTACTCTGCAATACGGTATTTCCTTCGGAGATAGTATCACATTGGCTTAGTGCATAATTTTACTCATGCCCTCTTCTATATCATTTTTAAAAATATAGATTTTAATTGTAAATAAGGAATCTAAATTTTATTTAATACCATTTTTTACGTGATAAATGAATGGTGAAATTTTCTTATGCGCAGTTCCACTAGGAGATTGCTTATAATGAGATTTAATAAATACACAGTCATGCTTATGTTTCTAACCATTGGCTCAAATGCCGCATTATCTATGTGGCTCAAGCAAGGACTTTTAGGTGTTTATCACGGCTATTGTTCTCTTGTTAATCGCTGCATGGACTACAAAGGATCTCATACAGACGGTCAGCATAAATAAATTATTGTATTTCTCAATAAACAAAAACAACTTAACATGGTAAAATAATAGTTGGATGGGAGTCCAATACATATTATTAAAATTAAGATGGTTCAAGTCGGAGGAAGGCACTTTAGGGTGTCTTTTCTTTTTTCTAAAAGAGAGTTTTGCTTTCAAGAAGATACATTTTTAATGGATTACTGCCATGAGTATATAGATAAAGTCCATCAAAACATGTATGTTCATGAATATGTAAAATTACATAAAATTTCCGAGAAAAAGAGAGTATACTTTCTTATTGTGTAATAAAGATAAAGCCCGCCTACGGAAATAGGCGAGCTTTTTTAACATATAAAGAAAAGCAACTTTTAAGGTGCCTTCCTTCGAGTTGAAACATTTTACTAGGTTAAGTTTTGTGATGATTATTTCTTTTCATTTAAATGAACTAGAGTAGTACATCACTTTATTTTTAAGCATCCTTCTCAACAAATATGAATATTTTCATTATCCTTTTCACTACAAAGGGTAGTAATTTAGAAGCTAAAAATGCAAGCACGAAAGCAATTGCCCATGTTTTTATCCATGATTTGAGAAATAAAGCTGTATACCCAACATTCATTGAAACCATGACGAAAGAGATAATACTAGATATACCTAAAATCATAAAGAGATTAAAAATTATCGGTTCAAATTTTTTATTGATTTTCAAAATTAACACCTATTTTCTATATATACTTTGCTGTCCGATTTCACCAACATCTAATCTTACAGTTTGAAATCTATGTTGTCCAGCTTGTTGTACTTTTCTGCAATAGCAATTATTGAGATGTTAACTAGTTTGTCTGGGATGGGAACTCATGATATTGCTATCAAGCTAAGGTTGTATAAATGAACACTTTATCTTTTTTATAGCATCGAATTCATTTTGGGGGGCGAATGTAATATTACATCATTAAAGTAATAGTTGCACTTGAATCTCTGCATATCGCATGTCTTTTCCAATAGTTTTTTAGCAGAAGCAAGCAGCTCCAATGATGATTAATAAAATAAACAATACAACTAATAAAGCAAATCCTCCCGCGAAGCCATAACTATCACCAAAGCCGAGAACAGTTCCTCCTTTAAATAGGAGGGGGAAAACAAAGGATCAATTATGTGTTTTAACGGATTCCATTTACTTTATGTATTTATGAATGGAGCAGGTTCTTTTCAAAATAGATTTATTCTTTGAAGGAGTTCAAGGACAAAATAGGAGAATCTATATTATTTATTAATAGGGAATAAGTGGGAAATAAAATTTCCAAAAACACAGATAGAAATCCGCTTTTATACCTTTCATTAAAATAATACTAGCATTATATATTGTAAGGAATACTTATCCTTAATTGTAAATGAAAGGGGGGATTAGTATGAGTTATGGCTATGATCATCCTCCTGAAAAACATCATAAACACCACAATGAAACTTTGTCAACGGGTGTATTACGTAGACATTCCGCTACGTTGTTTCTTACTGTGGAAGCTATGAATGTTGATCCAGATGATACTCATACAGTAACTGTTGAAATGTTTGATTGGTCATCGGGTTCTCCGGTATTGTTACCATTAGTAGACCCTTCAACACAAACATTGGCACCTAATCGACGTGTTACTTTTCGTTCAGCAGCTCTTTCTTCAGGTGTTTTTGCTTATGAAGTAAGAATCATTCGTTCGAAAGATAGAGATGTTGTTACGAATGTTTTTGGTCTTAGTGCAATCGTATTTAACCCACAAGAAGGAAATAATGTTTTACAACATGATTTAGCAAAATTAGATCTTAAATAGCTTTTATAAAAGTTTATTTATTGGACAAGATTAAAAAAGAGTAGGATTACATCCTACTCTTTTTTAACATCAATTATATTAAAATTTTAAAAGAAATCCTTCATCATTTTCACATCTTTAATATTCACTGTTACACCTTCAACCTTATCCTTCTTCTCATCTTTAGCAATCGTAATTTTCTCATTATTATCAACCCACACAAGAAATTCTTCTTTTGTGTCATCTTTATATGTAACGGTAATAGTAGAATGTGCCGATTCTCGCTTTTTTTGATCTAAAGTGATTGTTTTAGGCGTGCCTTTTTGAACTGCGGAAACGATAGATTGTATCATTTCTTCGTTGTCTGTTTGAGATTTAGAAGTAGTATTATTGGTTGTCTGAAGTATTTCGATATCTGTAATGTTTGCGGAGTTTAATTGAAAGGCATTTTGTTTCTGTTCTTGCTTAGCTTGTGAAGCTTTATCTGTAGCTGAGGTGCTTGTGCAGCCTATTAAAGTGAAAGATAGAGCGGTTAGAGCGCATATATAAGTGGTTTTTTTCATTATATCCCCTCCTTGGCTTAATCATAACAATTTTCTGTTAATTTAGGTAGTTATTGTAAGAGGATTTATTTTACTAGTTTTAGGATAGAGAAAATTCAACAGGAGGTTAACCGTAAATAATAACCATCAGGGTCTACAATACGAAAATCCTTCATTCCCCAAGATTGCATTTTAAGGTTAGATTCCACTGGATAATTTTTTTCTAATACATGTTGGTATATTTGTTCAATATTATCAAAAACCATGATAACTTCAACACCTTTACCTTTTGGCTTAAGTCCACCTGTTTTTAAATAATGATTTTCATTGAGAATATAATCAGGGGTTAATAATAAAGAAAAATCCCCTAGTTTAATCATTGCACTAGTTGCATTCTTTTTTGAGAATACAAGGGTAAGGATTTCCTCATAAAAACGAATAGATCTTTGCAAATCTTCTACAAATAACTCTAGACGAAAGTGCATATGTACTCTCCTTTTCATTTTTTTTTCAAATTTTATGTTTAACATTTCGAAAATAGGTGTACTACATATAATATAACAAATAATTCATTTTAAAGGAGGAAGTTAAAGATGGAAACGAAGTATAGGAAACCTTTTGTATATGAATTTATTACGGAGAAAGAGGTCATGAATGCGGCGAATGATCTAGTAAAGAAAGGAATAGACCAAAAAGATATTTACGTATTAACACACGAGAAAGAAAGGACAGATAGAATCGCAGACAATGCAGACGTGAATACAATTGGTATACAAGAGGAGGGACTTGGGACAAGTATTATTAACGTCTTTCAAAAAACGGGAGATCAGTTAAGAAATAAGATGCAGGAGTTAGGGCTTAATGAGGAAGAAGCGAACTTCTACGAAGAAAAGCTGGATGAAGGGAAAATCTTGTTATTCGTTAAAGATTTAGAGAGAGTCGGTGAATGGTTACAAGAAAGAAGATGCGTGTATTCTATTTAAATTTGTATCCTGTAAATCTATAAATCTATTACGAAAAGGAGATGGGAAATATGAGTGAGAGCGGACTAAAAGAACAAATTACTGGTAAAGTGGAAAAGACAAAGGGACAAGTAAAAGAAGGAATTGGTGAAGTTACAGAAGATAGAAAGTTGAAAAATGAAGGGAAGTGGGACAAGACGAAGGGAACGATAAAAGAAAAAGTCGGAAAAGTGAAACAGAAGATAAGTGATGGGTTGGATAATAAAGAATAATACATGTTTATCAAGCTTTGGTTACATACCAAAGCTTGATAAATACAATATAAAACGAATATAGGAGGGTTAATTGTGGGACTTATTATTACGTGTATTGTAGGTGGACTTATTGGTGCGTTAGCTGGAATGATTACGGGAAAAGACTTTCCTTTAGGTATAGTTGGTAATGTGATTGCCGGATTAATCGGATCTTGGGTAGGTAGTGCGTTATTTGGTCATTGGGGTCCTGAATGGGGAGGCATCTTTATTCTTCCAGCGTTATTAGGTGCAATTGTCTTTATTTTAATCGTTACATTCTTCTCTAGAATGCTACGGAAAGCGTAAGTATGATAATGAATAGTAATCTTAAGTTTATTATATGTAGTTATAAAGTAAATAGAATGATAAATATACATAAAAAAGCATCCAATTCAAATAAATTGGATGCTTTTTTATGTAATCTGCATAGGAATGAGCGGGGATGAAGGCCCCCGCTCATTGAAATTACACTTTCTATTTATGTATTAAGCCATCGTTATTTTTTTACAAGCGTTTATTCTTACGACCTGCCTTGGTTCTATATGAGATAAGTCCTCGTTATTACCTATATCAACTACAATTGTATTCGTTAGTATATTAATAATGGAACCAACTAATTTTGTAGCATGATCGTGTCGATAAGAAAATTGAACGAAATCTCCCTTTTTAAAGTTGTGCTCTTCCATAGATAGATCCCCCTAAAAATAATGTTTATACATTATACATACACAAATTTATAAGGTTTAAACATTTGGTAGTATTTTTTACGTGTTAAGCCGAGAAAGGTGTGGAAAATTTATTTATAATAAAAATAAAAAAATATGTTTAAAACTAATTTTTATGGGTAATTAACATAGTAGTAGTTTGAGATAAGGGGGCGGAAATGATGAATTTGGGAATAAATATTTTGCAAAATGATGTAGGTTATACGGTACAGCTTAATGGTGAAATTGATGCGTATACGGCATCAGATTTGAAAAATAAGATGATGCCTATTGCAAGCGAAAAAGAGGTTCATATGGTAGTAGATTTTACTGAGGTAGAGTATATGGATAGTACAGGATTAGGCGTGTTTATAGCGCTATTAAAAGCAGTTAAGAAAAATGATGGAAAACTAGAGTTTATTGGTGTATCTAAAAGGTTAAAAAGATTATTTGATATTACAGGGTTAACAGAAATATTAAATTTGAATTCCGATTTTGAAAAAGTAGAAAGAAGGTGACTAGGGATGATGGAGAGATTTGAAAAGATAGAAATGAAAATTCCTGCAAAGGCAGAATATGTGGCTATTATTCGTTTAACGATGGCTGGTGTTGCGAATCGAATGGGCTTTGCTTATGACGATATAGAAGATATGAAAATTGCTATTAGTGAAGCATGTACAAACATTGTACAACATGCATACAAAGAAGACGTTGGAGAAATTGCAATTGTCTTTGGGCTATATGAAGATCGATTAGAAATTATGGTTGCGGATAATGGGGTTAGCTTTGATTTTAATAACTTAAAAAGGAAAGTTGGCCCGTATGATATTAGTAAACCAGTAGAACATTTGCCGGAAAATGGTTTAGGTTTATATTTAATTAATACGTTAATGGATGATATACAAATCATGCATGATGAGGGCATGACAGTTTTAATGACAAAATATATACAAAGAGAGCAGGTGGAGAATGATGGAAATCCAATCTCAACCTACGAATCTTACTAAAGAAGACGTTATGAAACTAATTGCAGAATTTCAACAAAACCAATGTGATGAAGCACAGGAAAGGTTAGTTGATCATTATAAAAATCTCGTATATTCCATTGCATATCGCTATTCAAAAGGCGGGCCGATGCATGAGGATATTATACAAGTAGGCATGCTAGGGCTCTTAGGAGCAATCAGAAGGTATGATTATTCGATAGGGAATGCTTTTGAGCCTTTTGCAATACCTACGATAGTAGGGGAAATAAAGAAGTATTTACGCGATAAAACTTGGGGCATTCACGTTCCAAGGCGAATTAAAGATTTAGGCGGAAAAATTAAACTTGCGATAGAGGAGCTAACAGATCATTTGCAACGTTCACCGAAAATTATAGAGATTGCGGATCATTTAGGACTATCCGAAGAGGAAGTACTAGAAATTATGGATGCGAAAAATAATTATCGAGTATCTTCCTTAGATGATGTAGTTGAAAATGCATCTGATGGAAGTTCGGTAGCGAGAATTGAATCTGTAGGTGAAGTAGAGCAAGGATATGAAGAGACAGAAAGGCGTCTCGTTTTAAAAGATATTTTTAACGTATTAAATGAAACGGAAAAGAGTGTTATTCATTATATATTTGAAGAAAATTTAAATCAAAAGGATACAGGGGAACGGTTAGGTATTTCACAAATGCACGTTTCTCGTATTAAAAGACAAGCGATAAGTAAATTGAAGCAAGCCGCATTTTTAGATACATAAAAAATTTAAAATAATGATGTTTAAAACATGAGAAAAGGGGTACGTATTAAGTATAGGAGGAGATATAAAAATGTCACACGATGTGAAAAAACTAATCGAAGGATTGAATGAAGATTTAGCAGGAGAATACTCAGCAATTATTATGTATAACCATAATGCAGCTACAGTTTCTGGTATATATAGACAAGTGTTAAAACCTTTCTTTGAATCTGAAATTAGTGATGAACAAGGACATGCCCTATATTTAGCGGAGAAAATTAAGACGTTAGGTGGTACACCTACTACGATTCCTTTACGAGTGAAACAAGTAGAAGACGTTAGAGAAATGTTAGAAGAAGCTAGAAAGTCAGAATATGAAACAATTAAGCGTTATGAAAAGAGAAAAGAACAAGCAGCGAAATTAAATATGACAGAGTTAGTTGTAAAGTTAGAAGATATGATCGCAGATGAAACAAATCATATGGAAGAATTGGATCGTCTTTTAAATGATAAAGCAATGGTGTTAAATTAAAAGTGGAAACTTATAGAGTGAAAGAACAAACTCTCATTTCTGGGGGTTTGTTCTTTTGCTATATAAAAAATATGTTTGAGTAGGAAATTTTTATTTTATAACTGAGTATGTAATACTAGAAAAATAGAAAATAATAATCGATTTACATTTTATATAAGAAAAGGGGAAATCACTTGTGTCCATTTTAATTGTAGATGATAATCCGGTTAACATCTTTGTAATTAAGAAGATTTTAAAACAAGCCGGATATCAGGATCTTGTATCGCTTAATTCTGCACAAGAGCTTTTCGAATACATCCATTTTGGAAAAGATTCTTCCAGGCATAACGAAATAGATTTAATACTATTAGATATTATGATGCCTGAAATTGATGGACTTGAAGTTTGTAGGCGATTACAAAAAGAGGAGAAGTTTAAAGATATTCCTATTATTTTTGTTACAGCTTTAGAAGATGCAAATAAATTAGCTGAAGCTCTTGATATGGGGGCAATGGATTATATTACGAAACCTATAAATAAAGTTGAATTGTTAGCGCGTATGCGTGTGGCATTACGCTTGAAATCAGAATTAAATTGGCATAAAGAACAGGAAGAAAACCTTCGGAATGAACTAGATTTAGCTACGCAAGTACAAAGAAACTTATTAAGTAGTCCATTAAGGGAAGAGCATATAAAAATTGAAGCAAGTTACTTACCTTCATTTAAACTAGCTGGAGATATGTATTACTGGTATAAAATCGATGAAAACCGCTACGGTATTATATTATTAGATGTGATGGGACATGGTGTATCCGCTTCCTTAGTTTGCATGTTCATTTCGTCTGTATTACGTGAAACGATTAAATGTTTAATCGATCCAGAACTTGTCATGAAAGACTTAAATAAATATATGACTCTTTTACATAATGAGAATGACAATATTCCCTATTATTTTACAGCGATATACTTAGTAGTGGATACAGAAAAGAGAACGATTGAATATGTAAATGCAGGACATCCTTCTGGATACGTTTTAGTTGATGAAACAAATGTAGTGGAACTAAATCGCGGGAGTTGTGCGGTAGGATTTTTTGATGAAATAAAAGTTGAAAAGACAGTTATACCTTTTGAGAAGAACGCTCAAATCGTATTGTTTACAGATGGTGTACTTGAAGCAATAGCAAATGATGAATTTGAGGCTGAAGAGAAATTACGTACTTTTACAGAAAGAAAATGGGGAGAGTTAGAAGAAGAGATAGAAGGGTTTTACAAGGAAGAACAGAAGGAAGCACAATCAGATGATATGTGTCTTATCATGATACAAGCGAATGCGAAATAAAAAGCGTATGAAATCCAAATAGAGGATTTCATACGCTTTTATTGTATTTTTTGATAGATTTGTTCGTGTGGATTAAATTGCGTATAATGCGGCATGATATCCGAGAAACGAAGAGTTTCTTTATTTCCTAAACATAGGAATCCATTGTGACTTAAACTTTCATAAAATAGTTGCTGTACTTGGTTTTGAAGTTTACTTGTAAAGTAAATTAAAACGTTACGGCAAAGGATAATATGAAATTCGTTAAAAGATTGATCGGTTACTAAATTATGTTGTGCAAAAATAATGTTTTGTAACAGTGAAGGATTAAAATAAGCAAAACGACTATCCGTTGAATAATAGTTAGAAAATGCTTGTGTACCGCCAGCTTGTAAATAATTTTTCGTATAAGTTTGCATTTTATTTAATGGAAGAATACCTTGTTTTGCTTTTTCTAACACGTCTGTATTCATATCTGTTGCGTAAATAACAGCTTTTTCACTTAATCCTTCTTCGTGAAGTAAGATGGACATGGATAATACTTCTTCACCAGTGGCACATCCAGCATGCCAAATTCTAATTTCAGGATGCTTTCTTAATTCAGGAATGACATGCTCTCTCAGCGCCTTAAAAAAGATAGGGTTACGGAACATCTCAGTTACATTAATCGAGAAATCATTTAATAACTGTTCTAAAACCCCTTCCTCGTGAATTACTTTTTCTATTAATTTTGAAATGGTAGGGATATTAGAAATCTGCATTCGATTACAAATCCGCCTATAAATAGATGTGCGAGCGTATTGGCGAAAATCAAATCCTGATAGTTTAAATACCGCTTCCAATAGTAAGTCAATTTCTAAGTTCGTACGCTTATCCATATCTACTGATGGATCAAAATTATAATACTTATTTTCCACTGAAACGAAACCTCACTTATTTTATTAACCATACACTCATTACCGAATAGAGTTGATGTAAATTTAATGGTTTACTTATATAATCTGAAGCGCCAGCAGATAAACATTTTTCCTTATCATTTGGCATTGCTTTAGCAGTTAATGCGATAATAGGTATTTCATGTAACCCTAAGTTCATTCGGATATGTTCCATCGTTTCATAACCGTCCATATTTGGCATCATAATATCCATTAAAATAAGGTCGATATTTGTATTGTTTTTTAGTATTTCTAAACACTCTAGGCCGTTTTGTGCAGTAATGATATTGGCATGGTGTTTTTTTAATGCATTTTGTAATGCAAATATATTTCGATGATCATCATCGACAATTAAAATGGTTTTCTCTTGGAAGACATTATTTGTTTCTGGAAGAACGATGGTTTCCTCAACAACTTCAGCAGGAATAACTTCATCTACTGTTGCTGCGACTTCTAAATTGGATACTTGTATATCAGTTAATCCGTTTGGAAGGTTAGGAATATATACAGTGAAAGTACTACCTTCTCCTACATTACTTTCTAACGTAATCCAACCACCTAATAGTCTAGCAAACTCTTTACAAATAGATAAACCTAATCCTGTACCACCATACTTTCGAATTGTTGCACCATCTGCCTGTTGAAAGGCTTCGAAAATAAGTTGATGCTGTTCTTTAGCGATACCAATACCAGTATCTTTTACTGAAATTGATATCCAGTCTTTACTTATAGACTGCATATCATGACTCAAGTTGCTTGTTTCTATTGAATCGAAATGTAAAGAGACAGATCCTTTTTCCGTAAATTTAAATGCATTGGATAATAAATTTTTAATAATTTGTTCAATCCGTTTTGCATCTGTATAAAACAGATTAGGAATGGTGTCACTGTCTTCAACAGTAAATTCTACATTTTTTTGTGCAGCGATATGTAAGAAGTTTTGCTGCATACTTGCTGCCATATCACTTATGTTCGTTGCTTCAAAAATAACATCTAGTTTTCCGGCTTCTACTTTAGATAAATCTAGTATGTCATTAATTAAAGTAAGTAAATCCTTCCCTGATGAATGAATGACGGTTGCCAATTCAATTTCATCATCGGATAAATGATTATCATGATTTTCTTTTAACATTTCAGATAATAGTAAAATACTATTTAACGGTGTGCGTAATTCATGTGACATATTTGCTAGGAATTCTGATTTGTATTTTGAGCTACGTAACAACTCGCTTGCTTTTTCTTCTAATTCTAATTTAGTCACTTGTAAGTCAGCTGTCTTTTGCTCGGCCTCTTCCGTTCTAGACTCTAACTGTTCGTTCGTTGTTCTTAATTCCTCGGCTTGCATTTGTAGTTCTTCCGCTTGCGTTTGCAATTCTTCTGATTGAACTTGTAACTCTTCTGTCATTGCTTGTGATTCATGTAAAAGAGTTTGAATTCGCATACGTCCCATAATGCTGTGGATTGTTAAACCTAGATTATCAACAGTTTGGTGAATTAAATCTTGATGTAAATCTGAAATGTCAGTTACACTTACTAACTCCATTACTGCAATCACTTCATCCTCAAATAAGACAGGGATGACTAGTAAATTTTTAGGGCGTATTTCTAATAATCCAGTAGTAACGTAACGAAACTCTTCAGGTATGTCCCTAAGAATAAAACTTTTCTTTTCTAAAGCAGACTGTCCAATGAAGCCTTCACCCATTTTAATAGATTGTTTTCCAATATCAACACCTTGATCGGCGAAAGAAGCTTTTTTCACAAAGTAGACAGTTTCTTCAACTTCTTCACGTACATAAAATGCACCGCAAGAAGTTTGCGTTTTTTGTATAATGCCACTCAAAATTTTGTTACCTAACATCTCAATAGAAGATACACCTTGATACATTAAAATTAATTCTGCAATCTCCGTTTGTAACCACTCTCTTTTCGATATTTCGTCTAGCAGATGGTTCGTTGTATGAGCAAGATCTTTTATTTCATCATGTGTATTTACATGAATTCTTTCCGTAATTTTTTCTTTAGAAGAAATGGATTTAATAGCTTGAATTACATTTTTAATCGTTTTTGTAATGGAATTCGAAATATAAAGTGAAACGATAATAGAAACACAAGATAGTAAGAACAATAAACTGTATAACCAAAGCTCTAATTTATTATTTTTAGTATCTAATTGTGCAGCTCTTTTTTTCGTTAATTGCTCCTCAGTGCTACGGAAGTCAGTTAGTTGTGATTGTAATGATTGGATTTCGGTAGTGTCGATTTCTTGTATTTTATTACTATTATGATTTGCAATTAACGGGTGAATCTCTTTATTCATCCAATTAGTAATGTTTCCGTTAATCTCTTTTAATTTTTCTTGCTGAGATGGATTATCTTCTAATAAAGAAAAAAGATTATGGTAATGTTTTTCATAATCTCTTTCGGCAGAGTTAAGAGATTGCAAATAGTTCGCGTTATTAGAAGTAATAAAGCCTTTCGCTTTATTTTCTATTGTTAGCAAGTCTTTCTCCACTTGATTCGTTAAATTGAGAACTTTAAAATCGTGATCAATAATAAAATTACGAGATTTTTGTAAATTGGAAATCTGATTGTTTAGCATAATAAAAGAAATAAGTAAAAACAAAATGATAACTAAATAACCAGCCATAATTTTGTAGCGAATACTAAATTTTGCTTTCGATTTCATTAAAAATTCCTACCTTCAAGGTTATTAAAAGTTTTCTATTTTAAAGAATGAAAAACGTAATATATATTATATCAGTTTTCATAGGGCTAAACTAGAAATCCCCCTATTGTATTAGGGGGTCTCGTTTTGAATAGAGGAAATCATTTTGAAGTATAAAACTATGTATGAAAAATAACAATCGAGGGAATAGGGGGTAATAAAACCTTTAAGAAGGAAAGAGTGTTCTTAAAGCTCTTTTTGCATCTATTCCTTCAAATATAAATAATACAAGCTCTCTCTTTTTTACAGTAAGGAAAAATGATACTAATGTGCTTAAGTTTTTAATAGAAGTAAGTGTTCCTCGTTTACTTATAAATACATTCGTTTGAAATGTTGTCATTAAAGCATAAAAATGATGAATCTGCGTTATTGTAGGTGTTTCATTATAAAGAATAGTAGTAGAGTGAATGGCGTTCATCGTAATTTTCCTTTCCATATAATAAGCATAACAATATAAACGTACCCGTTTTAAAAAATGTTAAACATATAAATAAGAAAAAATATAATTATAGTTTTTTACGTTTAGAAAGGGGGAAGAAGGGTATACATATACCATAAAGAGATTGACCGAAGATGGATTGTAAAGTTTTAGTCTATAAAAATATACTTTTACTTTAAATAAAAAGGAGACTGTTACATATGGATAAAATGATAACGGATATTACATTTGATTTCATTTACTTGTTAAGTAGTTCTCTTGTAGTCCTTTTATTATTAGCATTTTTCGTAAATGGTTATGTGAATAAAAAAATAAGTGTATATAAAAACGAAGAGTAATAAAGATACGTTATATAAAATTTTAGGAGGTTAATAGTTATGAATATGGATAGAAAAATAGTAGGTGTTTTTCCAACAATTGATGATGCGGCACTCGTTATTAATGAATTAAAGGAAAAAGGATACCCGGCAGATAACATTTCAGCTATTGCGAAAGATCAAAAGGAAATTGAACATCTGGAAGAAAAATCAGGTGAGAAAGTGAATCATGAAACTGCACATAAAGGAGATATCTTTTCAGCGACAGGACTTGTAGCAGGAGGAGTAGCAGGTGGACTCGGAGGTTTATTAACAGGCCTTGGTGTACTTGCTGTATCTGGACTGGGCCCGATTGTAGCAGCGGGACCGATCGCAGCAGCAATTGGGGGAGCCGGTATTGGCGGAGGAGCTGGAAGTTTAATAGGAGCATTTATCGGCTTAGGAATCCCTGAAGACCATGCTAAAAAGTATGAAGAATATATTTACGATGGGAATATATTAATTTTAGTAGATGCAAAATTAGATGATAAGTTAGAAATCTATAAAATATTTGATAAGTATAATGCTTATAACTCTGATTTCTTTAAATAAAATGTAAACAAAGTAAATATCGTTTTTGATCTTACAACTTTGGCGCGACCGAGGAGTCGTATGACTATAAGAGAGGAAGGGCTTATGGTAAAAGATCAAGTTTAAGAGAGAAGGGGTGTCTTGTCGTGATTGTAAAAATATTAAAGGATAGTAATAATAGTTTCCTTTGTACAGTGCAAAATAAAAACGGGGATCAGTATGTGAAGAAATGGTTTCGTAAACATGAAAACAATGAAGAATTAGGACGACCAACTTTTAAAGAAGTAGAACGCGACTGGAAAGAAAATAGGGAATCGTTTATGTATCCTAATGTTAAAGCACTTTATTAAACAAAATAGTCGCTGTATTCTTACAAAACTGTCACATTCCTGTAAGGTAATTCAATAGATTCGTTGCTTGTTCCATGTCATAATAAAGACATAAGAAAGCTTATTCAAACTACAACTTATTAGGAGAGTGTCAGTCATGATTGTAACAACAACGTCTGGAATTCAAGGTAAAGAAATTATTGAGTATATCGATATTGTAAATGGTGAAGCTATTATGGGTGCAAACATTGTCCGCGATTTATTCGCTTCTGTTCGTGATGTTGTCGGTGGTCGTGCTGGTTCTTACGAAAGTAAGCTAAAAGAAGCTCGTGATATCGCAATGGATGAAATGAAAGAACTTGCAAAACAAAAAGGTGCGAACGCTATCGTTGGCGTTGACGTAGATTACGAGGTTGTTCGTGATGGAATGTTAATGGTTGCTGTAAGTGGTACAGCTGTACGTATATAAGTAAATAAAAAAACAGGCTCACCCCTTGAAGATTATGCTTTGAGGGGGTTTTTTTGTTCATAACTAAAGGTAAGAGGGAGAAGAGCTGATATACTAGCCTGCTTATTTCAAATGTAGTATATTATTCTCGAAGATAAAAGTAATAATATGGAAAAATGTTAACTTTATGACAAATAATAAAATTATTATTTGAGGTAAGAAGAGAAATAATAGTATGAATAGCTTTAGAGAGTGTATAGTTGATAGAAATAAACGATTGAGCATGTAAAGAGTTATATTACATAAAATTTATTATGGATGGAGGCGATTATATTATGTTTTGGTTAGGATGTTTTTTAGGATACATTGTAGGCTCAGTTATTACATGCGCTCTACTTTACTATGGGTATAGATCTAATGAAAACAAAAAAGCGAATATACAAAAGAGGGAGGAGAGGAAAATCAATCAAAAAGGTGTATAGGATGTGGAAGATAAGGTGATAGTTTTGATGCAAAAATAAAGGACAGTACATATTTTATATGACTATTATGTACTGTCCGGCTTATTCTTTTTGGATTAGGAAAAATTGTTGCCTGTCTTACTATAAATTTCATAGGCGAAATAACCAAATAAATAGCCTATTCCAGATCCTAAACTAACTGAAAGCAGGGAGAAGTCCGGGAAAAACATACCGAAAATCAAACCGATTATACAGCCAACAAGCATTCCTATAGGTATGAGACTATCTAATAAGTTTTGAGCTTCTTTTGATTTTTTCTTACCTAATTTTCCGTTCTTATATTTATGTTCCAATCTTTTTATTACAAATACTACAATTCCCCCGACTAGTATAACAGGCCAAATTGCCGAAATTAACCACATGTGAAAATCTCCTTTCACCTTTTAATAGAATTATACCAGATACTTACAAATGTTCGCTCTTAAAGGTATTATCTAGTCTATTTAAAAGGCCAATCCAAAAGCCCACTTCAATTGTAGTTAATAACTAGTCAAAAATAATTTCCCTTTCGTTTTCTCAGCAGACTGCACAACATCAACCGCCGTTTTCACATCCGCTAAGTCATATGTAGAATGTACTTTCATAAAACGTAATTGCTTATTTTCTACTAAGTGAATTAAATGACGAAACGTCTCTTGCCATTTATATGGCGTTACTTCTTTATTCCAATGTCGTAAATGAAATATGTTCGCGTGCACTTTTGCTTTCGTGACAATCTCTGCCCAGTTAACTTGTACACCTGATAGAAGACCGATCGTTAAAAAGTGCCCGTTTGGACGTAAGGAGAAAGCCAATTCATTTCCATCTGATCCCCCGATAGAATCAATTGCAGCATCCGCGCCGAGCCCGTTCGTTAATTCCATAACGGTTTCATAAAGCGGGGTAGTGGAAGTATCGATTACATATGCAGCACCAAGGCGTAGTAACTCCTCTGTATGCTTATTATTTCTTGTCACGGCAATGAGTCGGAAGTTTAAAATGTTTGATAACTGCGCAAAAAGATGACCAATGGCGGATCCGCAAGCATTCACTAATAAAACGTCATTACGTTGTAAGTTTAACGTTTCTGTACAAGTAACCCACGCTGTAAGAGGATTAATATACATTTGTGCCGCTGTAAAATCATCGATAGAATCCGGAATAGGAACTACAAAATCAGCTGACGTCTTCACATACTCTTGCCAAGTACCTTCTCCACGTAACGGTAAAACACGTTTACCGATAAGCTCTCTCGTAACGCCCGCGCCAACATCTTCTACAATACCAACACCCTCATAACCAGGTATGTTAGGTAAAGGAATTCTATGAGCATACGCTCCCGTTATTGGAATTAAGTCAGATGGATTAATCGGTCTAACTAGCATACGAACTAAAACTTCATTCTCTTTTAATGGTTCTATATTTTTATATTCAACTTGTAGTACATCTTTTGGATTGCCGAACTTGTGAAATTGAATGTGTTTTCCGTGCAAGATAAATGATCCCCCTTAGTTTGATTGGGTTTATTATAGCATTTTTGGTATGAGGGAATTTTATTGAAGGTGAATAAATTGATATTAATATATATATGTGGTTAAAAGAAAAATCTCCTTGAAGTCTATACTTTGAGGAGATTTTTTGTACAGCAAAATTTATGTTCCAGATTCATGATTTAACTTAGAAAATCATATGTTTAAGTAGAGCTTTTTTCTGTCAAAAATGTATGTAACAATTTTAATTTGGACAAGGAGGAAAAGCATGGACAGATGTCGAAAGTTAGGGCAGTCTTTAAATTTAAATGAAAAAGAAGATGAATTGGGGGTAATAGATATGAGTCAAGTAGTGACTGATATGCAACCGTTAGAAACAAAAGAAACAGAGAAATTAGTAACTCGTCGCCCAAAAGATGCTCAAGATTTACGCAAAATGATCGGAACTCGTACAGCAGGTAGTAAAAATTTAGTAGATATTTATAAAGAAGAAAGATAAGGGAGAAATATAAATGGTAACTAATTTCGTTCAAGGTGAGGGTGCTGTTTTAAGTATTCAACAAGCATCGATTTATGTAGATGCTTGTTTTATTTTGGCATTTTTAGATGAAGATGATACTCGTTCTGATAAGGTAGCTAATTTAATTAACGCATGGACGGAGAAAGAAATAGAAATGGGGATTAGCTCACATACTTTTACAGAAGTAGTAGGTATTCTTATGAAAAATAAAATTGAGCGAGCATTGAAAATCTATATAGAGAATATGGAAAATATAAAATCTAAAGGAATAGGGTGTTTGAGTGAAGATGATAGAAGAGATATTGTTTCTATAGAAGCGGCATGTAATTTATATGAAATCTATCAATATATTATTAAAGTAAGGGCAGAATCTGAAGATGAAAGTAAAGAGGTTTATGCTAAAGAATTACTAAAGGTAGGAAAAAGGCATGCTAAAAGAAGAAGTGGATTAACAGCGTATTATACAAACGTTGTTCAAACCTTCGAGGAATTTCTGTATAGTATGGAAAATCACTTCAAAATTAAGGTTGAATATATTTCTTCTGATAAGAAGGCTATAGATGCTGCAGCTCAGTATATGAAGCTTTATCAATTAGAGGCCTACGATGCAATGCATTTAGCAATAGCTAGAAATAAATGTGATTACTTTATAACTTTAGATCAGGATTTTATACAAAATTTTTTGAAAAAAGATAAGAATTTGCAAACAAAAGTTATAGTCTTTGCATGAAAAAGGAAGCAACCGTAGTTGCTTCCTACATCTATTAAGCCGAAGCTCTCTTCATTCTCTCAAGTAAACTAGATAACACATGCGTACGATACGATTCTAGTTTTTTACCTTCATAAGTACGGATACCTAATTTTTTAAGTTCTTTTACATACCAACCTTTGCTTCCGAAATACATGTGATCGCTCCCCTTCAACTTTGTTTTATTTGTTCTGATTGCATATGGAGGTACAGGTAATATAATGAAGGAAATGAATTTCGCGCGAAAATGGTTAACTTTGTTGCAAAAGACATATATACTAAAGATAGTATACAACGAGGTGGACAAGACGTGATTATAGAGAAGCACGAAATTCAAATTGACCAAATTACGAGCGGTAAAGTGAATATCTTTACTTTCTATCGAAATAGAAAGCAAATTGATGATCAGTTTTTACGATTGCAAGAACCATCGCTTACAGCAAACTACTTCTTCCATTTTCATTTTGATGCAGAGAGCTTGCATCTACTGCAGAAAGAGTTTCAGGGCGTATATCCGTACGACGGTAGTGAAACGATTCACGACTGGACGGAAAAGATGAAAGCAGAATTGCAACATCAGATCCAAACAGGAAAATGGAATAAGCGCGTACGTATCGGTAATCGCATTCTAGATGTGGTGTTTACGTGGTGTGATGAAGATATAGTAGAGTGAAAAAGAAGCGGATGACGCTTCTTTTTTTTAGCGCTGGAATAAAACGAGCTTACCTGCAGTAGATGTGCAGCGATGTGTTTTTTCATACAATCCTTTTTCTCGTAAAATAGATTCACCTTTTGCTTTCGCTTCTTTTTCAGTTGCCGCCTCGAATGATTCGTCTAATGCTTTTGAACCATCTTTTTCAAAGACTGTTAGAACGTATACTCCCATGAAAATTCCCTCCAATAATAAAAATCAGAATCTTATAACTATTTTGGCATAAATCACTAGAATATGCAAAGAAATATATGACATTGCGTGGTAAAATAGAGAGAAAGTTTTATGAGCATTAGATTTACTATTCGTAGTAAAGTACGGAAAAAGAAAGGATCGTTATTTGTGAAACAAGTGAAGTTTATACATGCGGCTGATTTGCATTTAGATAGTCCGTTTAAAGGAATGGAGATGAATGTACCGCAGTCTGTTTGGGAGAGAATGAAGCAAAGTACGTTTGAATCGTTCGAGCGTATTGTTGATAAAGCGATTCAAGAGCGCGTGGATTTCGTATTACTAGCCGGGGATTTGTATGATGCGGAGACGAGAAGTTTGAGGGCGCAAGTGTTTGTGCGCGAGCAAATGAAGAGACTGTCGCAGTACGATATCCCTGTTTTTATTATTCACGGTAACCACGATCATTTAGGGGGAAGCTGGGCAGCAATTGAGTTTCCGGAAAATGTTCATGTGTTTACCGAGCCTTATGTAGAAGAGAAATCATTTTATAAAAATGGTGAGCTATTAGCTTCTATTTACGGGTTTAGTTATTTGCAGCAAGCGGTAACGGATAATATGACAGCGCAGTATACGAAAATGAGTGATGCGCCTTTTCATATTGGCATGCTTCACGGAAGTGTGGAAGGTGATGCAGAGCATAATCGCTATGCACCGTTTCAAATTCGTGAGCTGAAAGAAAAGCAGTTTGATTATTGGGCTCTTGGCCATATACATAAACGTGAAATTTTATCAGAAGAGCCGTATATGATTTATCCGGGGAATATACAAGGGCGTCATCGTAAGGAGACAGGAGAAAAGGGTGTGTACCTGATTGAACTGACGAAACAAGGAACGCAATGTTCATTTTTCCATACGGCAGATGTTGTGTGGGATGAGATAGAAGTGAATATTGATGGACTTGAAACTGTTGATGATCTTATGACAGCAGTGTCAACAGCGATGAATGAATGTCGAAGAGAAGAGGAAGGGACGCTTTTAACTGCCGTATTTACAGGGCAGGGACCACTTTCTCCTTATTTGCGTGATGAAAAACGTGTTGAAGAAATTTTTCATATTTTAGCAGCTGGCGAAGAGCGAAAAGATTTCGTGTACGCGATGAAGTGGAAAAATGAGACGGTCTCTTTTGCGGAAATCGAACGTTTGAAAGAAGAAAATCATTTCGTCGGTAGTGTGCTGAAGGAGTTAGAAGCTTTCACTAATATGGACGGCGTGTTGCGCACTATTTGGACATCTCCTATAGCGCGTAATAGTATTGAATCTTTTACAGAAGAAGAGAAGAAAGAGATTCAAAAGGAAGCGGAAAATATTATTTTAGAACAATTATTCCAGCAAGAGAGGGATAAAAAATGAGAATGGAAAAACTCCATATTTATGGGTACGGAAAATTAGAAAATGTGGAAATGGATCTGTCAATGCTGACGGTGTTATACGGTGAAAATGAAGCAGGGAAATCAACAATTCGCTCGTTTATGAAAAGTATTTTATTCGGTTTTCCGACGAGAGGACAGCGCCGTTATGAACCGAAAGAAGGCGGGAAATATGGCGGAGCAATCACTGTGCAAACAGAGAAGTACGGCCGTTTGAAAATTGAACGATTGCCAAAGACGGCTGTTGGTGAGGTAACTGTTTATTTTGAAGACGGGAAAACGGGCGGCGAAGAAATTTCACACGATATATTAACCGGGATGAATGAAAGTTTATTTGAATCGGTCTTTTCTTTTGATATGCACGGTCTTCAAAACATTCATCAGCTAGGCGAAGCGGATATCGGCAATTATTTATTTTCGGCAAGTGCAGTCGGAAGCGATGCGCTATTACAGCTAGATAAAAAGCTAGAAAAAGAAATGGATCAGCGCTTTAAGCCGAGTGGTCGTAAGCCAGAAATTAACGTGTCATTGCAAGAGATGAAGAAACTTGAAGAGAAGATGAAAGAGTGGCAAGGAAAAATTGGCACGTATGAAAAGCAAGTGGAGCAGTTAAAAGAAAGTGAAGAGAAGCTTGCTTCTGTTCGCGCAGAAAAAGAGAGTGCAGAAAAACGAAAGCAAGATTATGAAATATTAGCAGCACTTGAACCTCTCGTTATTGAAAAGCGTGCGTATGAGAAAGTGTTAGAAAACGAGAGCAGGCAATTCCCTGTAAACGGAATGGCGCGCTATGAAGCGATTAAGGCGAAAATGGAGCCGCTCCAATTACAAGTTGATTCGCTCCATAAAAAAATAGAGACAGTGCAATTGGAAATGGAATCGATTCAAATAGATGAAGAATTTTTACAAAAAGAAAGTTATGTAGAAGAACTTCGTATGCAGCATATGTCTTACGAAAATGCACGCCAAGAAATGCGTGATGTGACAGGGACGATTACGAATATAAAAGAAGAGCTTGCGGAACTCGAGCAGCAAATCGGTGCTACTTTTGAAGAAGAAACAGTTCTTTCGTTTGATATGAGTTTGGCAACGAAAGAGTTAATTACGCAAACTGTGCAAAAGGCGCGTGAATTAGAAACGCAAAAAGCGCAGCTTGATGATCGCTTTAAAGTAGCGCAGGAGCAATTAGAAGAACAAGAAGAAAACATAAGACAAATTCAGAAACAAATGTTAGCGGATGAAGAGCGAAATACGTTAGTTGAGAAAGAAAAGTCATTCCAAGATGCGGCGTTTATCGGTATGGGTGCAGAGAGAATGAAGCGCAAGTATGAGGAAAAAGCAGGAGCGGCTATGAAAAAGAAAAAGCAGTGGCAAAGAGTTTGTCTTCTGTTACTTCTTATTAACACAGGCATTTTATTCACAAGTTTATTTATAGACAATCGCCTACTCTTATTTATTAGTGTCATTGTTTTTGTAGGGATTGTTCTTGCTCTTGTTTTATATAAAGATCCGTCAAGTGGGTTACAAGAAGAGCTCCTTACTCTTCAGCAAAGTGCTGGCGGGAGACAAAGTGAAGAAGCGATGTCTGTTCGTTATGAGTTAGAAAAAGACGAAGAAATTCGTAAGTTATTTGAGCGTGAGTCATATAAATTGCAGCAAATGGAGCGAGCGTATGATAAAGTCGTTTCATCGTATGAGGAATGGGAGAGAGAAACGTTCCGCACGAGCGAACAAGTCAATGTGTATAAAAAGCGCTATACGTTCCCTGAATTTTATACGTATGCACACATATTGCCGGCATTTGAGCGTATGGAAAAAATGCAACAATTATATCGTGAATTAGAGAAGCAAGGTGCGCGAAAATCTTCATTATATGAAATGATTTCGCAATTTGAACATAAACTAGAAACTGTTATCGGTAGCGCGGAGTATAGTAAGCTGCACGAGGCGCAAAGTCGTATGCAAAATGAGAAAGAAAAACGCCAAACTTGTAAGCAGTTAAAAGAAAAACTGACGGAATGGCAAGAAGAATATGAGTTTATGCAAGAACAATTAAAGCAATTACTAGTAGAACGAGACAGTTTATGGCATATTGCAGAAGCTACAAATGAAGAGATGTTTTTAGCAGCAGGTAAACTAGCGGAAAAACGTGAAGATGCGGAGAAGCAAGTAGGACGTTTATTACCGCAAATTGATCTGTTAGAACAACGTTTAACGAGTTTATCATTAGCTGAACATTATGAGGCTGATGGTTATGATGAAAAATTAAAGCAAGAAATGACAACCGCGCAAAACTGTCTTACGAAAGAGAAAGAACTGACAGAGCGCATTGCGAAACATCGTATGGAAATTGCGAATTTAGAAGAAGGTAGTACGTACGGTGATTTAATGCATGAATGGGAAATGAAAAAAGCGCAAGTGCGTGAACAAGTGAAGAAATGGGCTGCTTATGCCGCGGCAAAGACAGTGTTAACGAAAACGAAGCAATATTATCATGAAGTACATCTTCCTCGTATTTTACAAAAGTCAGAAGAGTATTTCGTCTATTTAACAGGCGGACGATATAGTAAAATCTTTTCACCGTCAGAGGCGGGGCCGTTTATTGTAGAGCGTAACGATGGTATGCGTTTTTATAGTCATGAATTAAGCCAAGCGACAGCTGAGCAGTTGTATTTATCGCTGAGATTTGCATTAGCGAAAACATTTGAGCATGATTATCCATTTATTATTGATGATAGTTTCGTGCACTTTGATGCGGTAAGGACGAATCGTACGATTGAACTTATAAAGGAAATTGCAAAGGATAGACAAGTCATATTCTTTACATGTCATGCGCATTTACTCGCGTATTTTACAGAAAAACAGATTATAAAATTAACGCATATGCGTAAAGAAAACGAGTTGTAGTGTGCTATACTAAAAGTAACTGATTTGGTGGAGGAATTCGAATGAAAAAGAAAATTGCAGAGTATGAAGTTGGTGAACAAGTCGATGTTTTCTTGTTAATTAAAACAGCGACAAAAGGTATCGCAAGCAATGGAAAGCCATTTTTAACAGTAATCTTACAAGATCCAAGTGGAGATATTGAAGCGAAATTGTGGGACGTATCACCAGAAGTTGAGAAACAATATGTAGCGGAAACAATTGTGAAAGTAGCTGGTGACATTCTAAACTACAAAGGCCGTATTCAATTACGTGTGAAACAAATCCGAGTTGCGAATGAAAATGAAGTAACAGACATCTCGGACTTCGTAGAAAAAGCGCCAGTGAAAAAAGAAGATATGGTTGGAAAAATTACGCAATACATATTTGAAATGAGAAATCCAAACATTCAACGTTTAACAAGACATTTATTAAATAAGCATCAAAACGAATTTTTAGACTATCCAGCAGCGACGAAGAACCATCATGAGTTCGTATCTGGATTAGCTTATCACGTCGTATCGATGCTTGATTTAGCGAAAGCTATCTCAAATCTATACCCATCGTTAGATAAAGATTTACTATATGCAGGCGTTATTTTACATGACCTTGGTAAAGTAATCGAGTTGTCTGGTCCAATTTCCACAACATATACGTTAGAAGGAAATTTACTAGGTCACATTTCGATTATGGTGAACGAAATTGGTAAAGCAGCAGACGAGCTGCAAATCGATGCAGAAGAAGTATTAATTCTTCAACACATCGTGCTTTCTCACCACGGAAAAGCAGAATGGGGTAGTCCAAAACCACCATTAGTAAAAGAAGCAGAAATTCTGCATTACATCGATAACTTAGATGCAAAAATGAACATGATGGACCGCGCATTAGGACGCACAAAACCAGGCGAATACACAGAGCGTGTCTTTGCTCTTGATAATCGTTCGTTCTATAAGCCGACGTTTCATAATTAAAATCGCTTTTTTAAATATGGAATGCCAATATAGTTATAAAAAATGGTGTGAAATTAAGTTTTCACACCATTTTTTATTGCCCGATAAGAGAAGAAACTATAGGAAATTAATGTTGAATTAGCCGGTGTAAAGCCAATGGTTGAGAATCTGTTTACAATAAAGTAAAAATCTTTAACAAAAAATTGCATACGATGTGATGCAAAGAAGGTAAGAGCGAGTGCCCATTGATTGGAAATCTTTTGTAGGTTACTCTAAATGTATAGGTGTATTAGGAAGATTCTTTAAAGGGGGAGTGATCACTTTATGTTAGACAAATGGCTGAATAAAGTAAAAGAACCTAAATGTATACACAAATATAAATTTATTAAAACTCTGGATAGTGAAAACTTTAAAACAGGTCAGATGGGCACAGCTAATTTTTATAAGTGCGAAAAGTGTGGTAAAGAAAAGGTTGATTATAAATATAACAGTGATATAAATAGTGATTTTTGGAATATATAAAACGAAACTATAATCAGTGTGGGACATCCGGCACTGATTATAGGCTATTGTGTTTTTGAAATTGAAATGAAGTGATTTTATTATCGTAAATATGTAAATAACCACTTTAAAAAAATATAGCAATTAACGATTCTTTATCCTAAAATGTTATTTAACAAAAAAATATCTCAAATTCGAGATTTTCCTCTTGCTTTTTAATCACTTGAGGTGTAAAGTGATAGTAACGAAAGCGATTGAGTCATATGAAAAACATACACTCAGTTGCTTTCGATAAAAAACAAAGTAAGTTATGCAGTAAAAACTAAGATGAATTTACGAAAACATAATGAAGAATAAATTGAAACGTTAAAAACCATATTAGTTTTGGGAAATGTTATTTTTTTAGTTATCACTTGACTAGTAAAACGAAACGGAGGAATAAACAATGTATGAGATTAAAGGGCATCATCACATTTCGATGGTTACGAAAAATGCAAATAAAAATAATCATTTTTATAAAAATGTACTTGGTTTACGTCGCGTGAAAATGACAGTGAACCAAGATGATCCATCAATGTATCACTTATTTTATGGAGATAAAACAGGAAGTCCAGGTACGGAATTAACGTTTTTTGAAATTCCTTTAGTAGGAAAAACATATCGCGGTACGAATGCCATTACTCGAATTGGGTTACTCGTTCCTTCAGAGGATAGCTTGCATTACTGGAAAGAACGATTTGAGACATTTGATGTGAAACATAGTGAAATAACAACATATGCAAATCGTCCTGCTTTGCAATTTGAGGATGCTGAAGGTCTTCGCTTAGTATTACTCGTTTCAAACGGAGAAAAAGTAGAGCACTGGGAAACTTGGGAGAAATCAGAAGTTCCTGCAGAGCATCAAATTCAAGGAATGGGTTCTGTGGAAATGACAGTTCGTAGACTTGATAAAATGGCGAGTACACTTACAGAGATGTTTAGTTATACAGAGGTTAGCCGCAGCGAAGAGGAAGCGATTTTTCAGTCCATTAAAGGCGAGGCTTTTGGAGAAATCGTTGTGAAATATTTAGATGGTCCTACTGAAAAACCGGGCCGCGGTAGCATTCACCATTTAGCAATTCGTGTGAAAAATGATGCAGAGCTTGCTTATTGGGAAGAACAGGTGATACAAAGAGGCTTCCAGTCTTCAGGAATCATCGACCGTTTCTATTTTAAAAGCTTATATTTCCGCGAATCAAACGGAATCCTATTTGAAATTGCGACAGATGGACCAGGATTTACAGTTGATGGAGATGTGGAACATTTAGGAGAAAAACTTGATTTACCACCGTTCCTAGAAGATCAGCGTGCAGAGATTGAAGCGAATTTAGCACCTATTGAAGAGAAGTAATAGAAGAGAAAACATAAATTTTAAAACCATTGGAGGAATATAAAATGAACCAATTAAAAGGAATTCACCACGTTACAGCAATTACAAGTAGTGCAGAAAAAAACTATGAGTTTTTCACTCACGTTTTAGGAATGCGTTTAGTTAAAAAAACAGTAAACCAAGATGACATTCAAACATATCATTTATTCTTTGCAGATGATAAAGGTAGTGCAGGAACAGATATGACATTCTTTGACTTCCCAGGTATTCCAAAAGGAGTACACGGTACGAATGAAATTTCAAAAACTTCATTCCGCGTGCCAACTGATGCAGCATTAGAATATTGGGTAAAACGTTTTGACCGTCTGGAAGTGGAACATACAGGAATTAAAGAACAATTCGGTAAGAAAACTCTTTCTTTCGTTGATTTTGATGACCAACATTATCAATTAATCTCAGATGAACTTGATAAAGGAATCGAATCAGGTACACCATGGCAAAAAGGTCCAGTTCCATTAGAATATGCAATTACTGGTTTAGGCCCTGTATTTATCCGCATTGCGAACTTTAGTTTCTTCAAAGAAGTGTTAGAAAAAGTTCTATTATTTAAAGAGGTTGCGCAAGAAGGAGAATTCTATTTATTTGAAGTGAACGAAGGCGGAAACGGTGCATCTGTCATTGTAGAACATAATACAGTTCTTCCAGAAGCACGACAAGGTTTTGGTACAGTGCACCATGCTGCATTCCGCGTAGAAGATCGCGCTGTATTAGAAGAATGGATTGAGAGAATCAGTAGCGTAGGGCTTCCTTCATCTGGTTATGTAGACCGTCACTTCTTCGAGTCATTATACGCAAGAGTTGCACCACAAATCTTATTTGAATTTGCAACAGACGGCCCAGGATTTATGGGAGATGAGCCATACGAAACACTTGGCGAAAAATTATCTTTACCTCCATTCCTAGAGCCAAAACGTGAAGAAATCGAAAAATTAGTTCGTCCAATTGATACAGTAAGAAGCACGAAGGAATTTATTAAAGAGTAAAAGTAGAGATGGTAAGTAGGAGAGCAAGTAGTTTTAGCTGATAGCTGGAACTGCTTGCTTTTTTATTTATCCTAGTAAGTTTTCTGACAATTGTTTCTCAAGTTATTAAAAAGGAAAACTTTGGTATAATCAATTAAAATATTAAATCTTCTGATAATTATTTTTCAATGCATAGAAAAGGAGTGGTAATATACAATTTTGATAATTGTATAAAAATCCTAATTTTGTAATTTTGGAGAAAAGGGGATGCGAGTGTATGGGAGCAGATGTAGTAACAAGGGAGCAAATGAAACACTTATTGGATGATTGGTATCATTCAATGTTAAAACAAGATGTGGTTAAAGCAAAAGCACTAAATGAAGAAATAGAGTCCAAGATTATTTATATTAAAGAAGATCAGTATGCAGCATTTTATCAAGCATTATTAAAATTCCGTTATCATGTGCTAATTGATAGTTTGAGTATTACAAGGAATAGTTTTGATGAAATTGATGCTCTTATAATTCCTAATGACGCACTTTTAACACATTATTATCACCTCTTCAAAGGCATTCATGCAATGTATATATCAAATTACATTGAGTCACAAAATCACTTTGAAGAGGCTGGGAAATTACTGAAACATATAACATCTTCGTTGGAACATGCTGAATTTAATTATAGATTTGCATATATGTCTTATCAAACATATAAACCATTGATGGCAATTGATCAAATACGTTTAGCAAAAGATGAATATGAAAAACATCCTGGATATGAAGTTTGTATTGCTTTATGTGAGAATATTTTTGCAATGGCTTGTATTGACTTACGACAATTTGAGCAAGCCGAAGAAAGTTTTACAAAATCATTGGATGTGTTTCAACAAGTAGGTATTGAACGATTTACATTGATGGTTCGTAATAATTTAGGTTTGATGTATGCCAATCAAAACTTATCAAAACTTGCAATTCGTCACTTATCAGAAGTTACAAGAAAATCTCCAAATCATTTCAGAGCACTATATTTGGAAGCGGATGAATATCTAAAATTAAATGAATATAGTAGAGCTGAACCGCTGATAGAGAAAGGAATATATCTTTGTAATCAGTTGGAAAATCAAGAATATCAATATCGTTTTACGATTTTAAAAGAAATGATTACAAGTACTGAAGAGCTAGAAAAATCTGTTTTAGCAGGAATTGTGTACTTTGAAAAAGAAGAATTATTTGATTGTATTGAAGAATATACAGATCGTTTGGCAGATAGATTTTACAATGAGAACAATCATGAAAAAGCTAGTAAGTATTATCACATGAGTAAAGAGGCTAGACATAAACAAATGAGTAAAGGAGCGTTAAAATAATGAGAAAAATTGTATTTGCAGTGGCAGGGTTTGTTTTTACGTTATCGGTCTTGAGCTCAAATCTATTTAGTAACAATGCACTAAATAAAGGTGACGGAGGAGCACCAGCAAGACCAGACTACGTTAACATTGGCGACACAGGAGGAGCACCAGCAGATAATAAAGGCGACGGCGGCGGAGTAAGCCAACTATAATAACAAAGAAAGGGACTTCAACATGAAGTCCCTTTTTCTATTTTTAGACCATGTAGAGAAAAGAATTGACTTACTTTAAATATGTAACTATAATAGTTACAAAATAACCATTACTAATAGCAAGTAAGTAATATTTTTTTAGTATTATTGTAACTGTAGTAGTTACAATTGAAATTAATCATAAAACAACCAAAAAATGTAAAAACTTTAAATAGCAACAAGAGAAAGGAGACGGGAATGTTGAAACGGTTTAAGTTTTATATGATTAGCGGTATTGTGCTCGTTTTGCTTATCGTATGTAACTTCGTTGATAAGCCAATTGCGAAGGTTGGAGAAGTGAAAGATACTGTTATGATGAAGCTGCATACGAAAGAGAGTATGGCGCAAATTGACGGGCAGACGATTTATTTTAAGAAAATTGGTGAGGGGAAACCTCCTTTACTTATGCTGCACGGGTTTGGTGGTTCTTCAGATGGATTTAGTGATATTTATCCGGAACTAGCGCGGGACCACACGATTATTGCAGTGGATATTTTAGGGTTTGGACGTTCTTCTAAGCCAATTGATTTTGAGTATTCGTTTCCTGCACAAGTGAATTTATATTATAAGTTAATGAAGAAGCTCGGATACGATCAGTTTGCGGTGCTCGGTCATTCGATGGGCGGAGAGATGTCCCTCAATTTAGCGTATTTATATCCGGACGCAGTGACGCATCTCATTTTAGCAGACTCTACAGGAATTGAATCTTTCCAGCAAAAAGAAAGTTATGAAGTGCCGCCGCTATCGACAGACTTACAAACGGTAACTGAGATTACGGATTACAATAAAAGTGAAGTGAAAAATAGTCGTGATGATAAAGGGCATTATGATCAGCTGACGAAAATGAGAGAGCGCCGCATTGCGATGGAAGCCGATAAAATTAAGGTGCCGACTTTAATTATATGGGGACGACATGATAAGAGTGTTTCTTGGAAAAATGGTGAACTGTATCATGGGCTATTTGCGAATAGCACGTTCCATATTATTGAAAAAGGATACCACGCACCGTTTCGCCAGGAACCAATCGAGTTTATGGAATATGTACAAGCGTTCTTCGCGAAGAATCCACAATGATAAAATTTTAAGCATAAATGTACTTCTTTCCTCATACAGTGAAACTAATAAGGCTTGTCTAAGGAAAGGAATGAAGTAGAGTGGAAACTTTACCATGGTGGGTGTATCTTGTAATCGTTGGGATCGTATTAAGTGGCTACATGGTTTTATATACTTCAAAAAAAGAGCAAGAGATGGATAATGAGTTTATTGAAAAAGAAGGCGAAGTGTACATGAAGCGCTTAGCAGAAGAGCGCGAGAAACGTAATCAGGATAGTGATAAAGATTCTGTATTGCTTTAATAGAAATGTTGAAAGGCTATTATCTAGTAGAAGTTTACATCTAGGTGGTAGCCTTTTTCTTTGTTGGGAAGCATGTATACGAAATTCATTATGAACTTTTATTGAGGGCATTTATATATATGTTTCTTCATAAGAATGGAACTAGCGGGGTATTTTACTGGGGGGGATTAACAATGCATAGGGATGAGACTCCATTACATCCGGATACAGGTGTTACATCTGTAATGTTTGTTGAGCGTTCATTAAATGAAATTCGTTTTTGGTCTAGAATCATGAAGGAGCATTCTCTTTTTCTTCGCTTAGGGTTTAGATGCGAGGATACGCAACTAATTGAAGAGGCGAATCAATTTTATCGATTGTTTGAACATATTGAACAAATAGCGCATTCCTACACAAATGAAACAGATCCTGAGCAAATCAAAAGATTTAATGCAGAAGTACAACAAGCCGCAACTAATATTTGGGGATTTAAACGAAAGATTTTAGGGTTGATTCTCACATGTAAATTGCCGGGACAAAATAACTTTCCACTGTTAGTTGACCATACGAGTAGGGAAGCTGATTATTTTAGAAAACGTTTAATGGAATTAAATGAAGGAAAATTAGATGCTCTTCCTGATGCTATTATTAAAGAAAATGTTTTCTTTTTGAGGATTATGGCAGACCATGCTAAATTTATTGGCCATCTTCTTGATCCATCGGAAAGAAAGCTTGTAGATACAGCGCGAAATTTTAGCAATGATTTTGATGCATTAATGTATCAAGCAATTGACTTAGAATCAATGAAACCACAATCCCAAACTGTCCCTCTTCTAGATCAATTTTTAGATCAAAATCGTGTGTCGGTTGCATCTCTTCGGGACTTTAAGAAAACAGCACGTGATTTAATTGAGCAATGTAAAATAAAGAGTATCATCCACCCATTATTGGCAGACCATGTCTTCCGTGAAGCTGATAGATTTCTTGAAATCATTGATATGTATGATGTTCATCTTACAAATATTCAATCACAACCTAGATATTAGAAGGTAAGGAAAGATACTATTTTGCTTTCAGTTGAGAAGTTAACACTGAATTGTTAGCTTCTTTTTTTGAAGAAAAGGTTTGAAAATGAAACTTTACGTTATTCTTTCTGGAGACTGATAAGAAAGGATAGCGTATTTTTTATGCCCCATTTAGTCTTTATTCGTATTAATTCTTTGTATTATTGTTCGGGAAATTATTATAGAAGAAAAATATCTGAAACCTACATTGTATAGCACATGAAATAGCACCATTACAACCTGTAACGCACAAGTTGCACAGCCAACGCAACGACAACTTGCTTTACTCATCATCATGTATTTGCTCTTACTAGACGTAGATAGGTGAGAAACATCGTATGATTTTTAGTGAACGTTTAAAAGAAGAACGAGAAAAATGAAAGAAATCCCCTACACCAGCTGTTCTTTTCACTTAAATTGTGTACTATAAAGGATAGGACGACATAAAGAAGGGGACATATAGAATGGAATTTCATGAACAAAAGATTTTGCCGGCAGTGAGGCAAATTAAAGATTTGGAAAAGCTATTACATAGTTCGTATGAGTATATCGTTATTTTAGATATTCATGTCGGTCAATTGAAGAGTGTTATATCACTTGCGAAGCAATATTGTAAAAAGGTGTTTTTACATGTGGATTTAATTCATGGCTTGCAGAGTGATGGGCATGCGACGGAGTATTTATGTCAGGAGTTTAGACCGTACGGGTTACTTTCAACGAAGGCGAGCGTCATTATGAAGGCGAAGCAAAAAGGTGTTGTGGCAATTCAGCGTATTTTTTTAATCGATTCGAGTGCAATGGAGAAGAGTTGCAATCTTTTAGAAAAGACGAAGCCGGATTATATAGAGGTGCTCCCAGGAGCGTTAACGGATGTGATCGCTGAAGTGAAAGAGCGTACTGGTGTACCAATTTTAGCGGGTGGTTTTATTCGTACTGTTGATGATGTAGAGAGAGCTTTAAATGCTGGTGCGACAGCAATTACGACATCAAAACGCGAACTATGGAAACATTACCAAAAAAAGTGACGAAAATGTGAAATAATTCTGTTGACACCGCTTTCATTAACGGTTAACATTATAGACAAGTTAATAAACGTGACGGAGAAAAGTAGAGATCCACATTTCATTGTTTCTATATAAATTTATATAGAAGCGTGCAAAGCTGTGGGTCTTTTTCTTTTGACAAAAACGAATGGCCATTCATTTTACCTCTATCACATTTGAAAGCGTTTAAATTGATTGTGGAGGGATACTATGTCAGCATTTTTAGGAGAGTTAATAGGGACTGCGTTGTTAATCGTACTTGGTGGCGGCGTTTGTGCTGGTGTAAGTTTAAAGAAGTCGTTTGCGAAAGATTCTGGTTGGATTGTTATTACAATGGGCTGGGGCTTAGCGGTAGCGGTTGCAGCGTACGCGGTTGGATCAATTAGTGGGGCACATTTGAATCCAGCTTTGACGATAGGATTAGCATTTAAGGGAGCGTTCCCATGGAGTGACGTACCTGGTTATATCGCAGCACAAATGATTGGGGCAATTATCGGGGCAGTTATCGTATATTTACATTACTTACCACACTGGAAAGAAACAGAAGATCCAGGAACAAAGTTAGGTGTATTTGCAACAGGTCCAGCAATTCCGAACACATTTGCAAACCTTTTAAGTGAAATGATTGGGACATTCGTTTTAGTATTTGGTATATTAGCAATTGGTGCAAATAAATTTGCAGATGGATTAAATCCATTTATCGTAGGTTTCTTAATTGTAAGTATTGGTTTATCATT
Source organism: Bacillus cereus group sp. Bc061 (assembly GCF_027715825.1). NCBI lineage: Bacteria > Bacillati > Bacillota > Bacilli > Caryophanales > Bacillaceae > Bacillus > Bacillus cereus group sp. Bc061. The sequence continues at coordinate 19,433 of NZ_JAQFTZ010000010.1, read as the reverse complement.
AGGTGGAACGACAGGATACGCAATCAACCCAGCACGTGATTTAGGTCCGCGTATCGCGCACTTCTTCCTTCCGATTGCAGGAAAAGGCGGTTCAAACTGGAAGTATGCATGGATTCCAGTAGTAGGTCCGATTTTAGGTGGATCACTTGCAGGATTATTCCATCAAGTTGTATTTGAAGGAAAACAAAATGCAGCACTTATTTATGTGATTATTGCAACTGTGATTGTACTAGCAATCTCTTATATGACAAGCAAAAAAAGTGGAAGCAATACAAATAGTAGAAAAGTAGCATAAGGGGGAAACCATTATGAAAAAATATATTCTTTCATTAGACCAAGGAACAACTAGCTCACGCGCAATTCTTTTCAATAAAAAAGGTGAAATTGTTCATTCAGCTCAAAAAGAATTTACACAACATTTTCCAAAGCCAGGCTGGGTAGAGCATAACGCGCAAGAAATTTGGGGATCTATTTTAGCGGTTATCGCAACTTGCTTAAGCGAAGCTGATGTAAAGCCAGAACAAATCGCTGGTATCGGTATTACGAACCAACGTGAAACAGCGGTTGTATGGGATAAAACAACTGGTAAACCAATTTATAACGCAATTGTATGGCAATCTCGCCAAACAGCTGAAATTTGTGATGAGTTAAAAGAAAAAGGTTATAGCGAAATGGTTCGCGAAAAAACAGGTCTTTTAATTGACGCATACTTCTCTGGTACGAAAGTAAAATGGATTTTAGATAACGTTGAAGGTGCAAGAGAGAAAGCAGAAAACGGCGATCTATTATTCGGAACAATTGATACGTGGCTTGTATGGAAACTATCTGGTGGTAAAGCGCACGTAACGGATTACTCAAATGCATCACGTACATTAATGTTTAACATTCACGACTTACAGTGGGATGATGAACTTCTAGACATGTTAACAGTACCGAAGAGCATGCTTCCAGAAGTACGTCCATCATCTGAAGTGTATGGAGAAACAATTGACTATCACTTCTTCGGTCAAAATGTACCGATTGCCGGTGTAGCTGGTGATCAACAAGCGGCATTATTTGGACAAGCTTGTTTCGGTGAAGGTATGGCGAAAAATACTTACGGAACTGGTTGCTTCATGCTAATGAACACTGGTGAAAAAGCGGTAGCTTCTGAGCATGGCCTATTAACAACAATTGCATGGGGAATAGATGGTAAAGTAAACTATGCATTAGAAGGAAGTATTTTCGTAGCAGGTTCTGCAATTCAGTGGTTACGTGACGGAATGCGCATGTTTAAAGATGCAAGTGAGAGTGAAGTGTATGCGAATCGCGTTGAATCAACTGACGGTGTATACGTTGTACCAGCATTCGTAGGATTAGGTACACCTTACTGGGATAGTGAAGTACGCGGCGCTATGTTTGGTGTAACACGCGGTACGACGAAAGAGCATTTCATTCGTGCAACACTAGAATCTTTAGCTTACCAAACGAAAGACGTATTATGCGCAATGGAAGCAGATTCAGGTATTGAACTGAAAACATTACGCGTTGATGGCGGAGCAGTTAAAAATAACTTCTTAATGAAGTTCCAAAGTGATATTTTAGATGTTCCTGTAGAGCGTCCAGTGATCAATGAAACAACAGCTTTAGGTGCAGCGTACTTAGCTGGTCTTGCGGTTGGATATTGGAAAAACCAAGATGAAATTAAAGAACAGTGGCATATGGACAAACGCTTTGAACCAACAATGGAAGCGGAAACAAGCGAAGAGCTATATGCTGGATGGAAAAAAGCAATTGAAGCAACAAAAGCTTTCAAATAATCATAAACAGTGTTATAATGGTGACAAGTTAATAATTCGGTAGGAGATTTGGAGAGACCACAACACGCTATAGAGGCGAAATCTATAGCGGAGTTTGTGGTCTCTTTTTTCGTTATCAAAGGGAGGAATTACCATGAAATTTTCAAGTAAACAACGTAAAGACGTATTAAACGGAGTAAATAAACAAGAATTAGATGTGATCGTAATTGGTGGAGGTATTACTGGTTCTGGTATTGCATTAGATGGAGCAACACGCGGATTATCAACAATTGTGTTTGAAATGCAGGACTTTGCAGCAGGTACATCAAGTCGTTCAACGAAGCTTGTACACGGTGGTCTACGTTATTTAAAACAACTTGAAGTGAAAATGGTAGCAGAGGTGGGGAAAGAGCGTGCGATCGTATATGAGAACGGTCCCCATGTAACAACACCAGAGTGGATGTTACTTCCGTTCCATACAGGCGGTACGTTCGGATCATTCAGTACATCAATTGGTCTTCGTGTATACGACTTCTTAGCAGGTGTGAAACGAAGCGAGCGCAGAAAAATGTTTAACCGTGAAGAAACGCTGAAGAAAGAGCCTCTTGTAAAACAAGAAGGATTAAAAGGCGGCGGTTACTACGTAGAATATCGCACTGATGATGCGCGTCTTACAATTGAAGTAATGAAAGAAGCAATTGAGCACGGCGCAAAAGCTGTTAACTACGCAAAAGTAGATAGTTTCTTATATAAAGATGGAAAAGTATGTGGTGTACGTGTAATCGATTTACTAGATGGTGAAGTATACGAAGTTTACGGTAAGAAAATTGTAAACGCAGCTGGTCCTTGGGTAGATACACTTCGTGAAAAAGATAACTCGAAAAAAGGAAAAGTACTTCAGTTATCAAAAGGTGTTCACTTAGTAATTGATCAAAAACGTTTCCCATTAGGGCAAGCAATTTACTTCGATACACCAGATAAACGTATGGTATTCGCGATTCCGCGCGGAGGAAAAACATATGTAGGTACAACAGATACGTTCTATGATAAAGACGCAGCTGTACCACAAATGACAACAGAAGATCGCACGTACATCATTAATGCGATTAACTACATGTTCCCAAGCGTAAAAATTACGGAAAAAGACATCGAGTCAAGCTGGGCTGGCGTACGTCCGTTAATTTACGAAGAAGGTAAGAGTGCATCTGAAATTTCTCGTAAAGACGAAATTTGGACTTCTGAATCTGGTTTAATTACAATCGCAGGTGGTAAATTAACAGGATACCGCAAAATGGCTGAAATGGTAGTAGACTACGTAACGAACTTACTACAAAAAGAAGGGCATAGTGCATATCCGAAGAGCACAACGAAACATATGCCAATCTCTGGTGGACATGTAGATGGCTCTAAAGGATTACCAGCATTTATCGCGAAAAAAGCAGGCGAAGGTACGAAATACGGTTTAACAACAGCACAAGCAGAAGAATTCGCGAAATTCTACGGCTCTAACGTTGACGTACTATTTGACCTAGCGAAAAAACATAAAGATGAAGCGAAAGAATACAACATGCCGCTAGACGTTCTAATCCCACTTGTATACGCAATGGATTACGAAATGACAGCAAAACCAGTCGACTTCTTCGTACGCCGCAGAGGCGCTGTATTCTTCAACATCCACTGGGTATACGAGTGGAAAGAAGCAGTAATCAACTACATGGCTGCAAAACTAGGCTGGAGCAAAGAAGAACAAATGAAATACACAGCAGAACTAGAAAAAGCATTAAGAGACGCTGTCATTCCTGTAGATCAACAAGAGCATGCAGCTGCATTAGCGTAAAATAGAGAAACACCTGAAGAGAAACTCTTTAGGTGTTTTTTATCTTGACTAAAAATAAATAAAATGTGTTACAATGATGTTAGAGTATATAGTATGAATTTTGCATAAAATAAAGAAGACAGAAGCCTGAGAAACTTCTGCCTTTGTAACCTAACTTGCTATTGTGGTGGTAGTAGGTGCGGTTATAAGACAATTACATTAACGTTTTAGCCGAGAACCGCCCTTACCTTTTCCACGAAGCAGGGTGGTTCTCGCTTTTTTGTATACAGAAATTAGCCACGGACCGACGTATCTTCTACCGATGACAACGCCAGCTCCGGTTAGGATACCATACACTAATTTAATGACAAACATCGCGATCATATTATCACCTCCCCCTTTTTTCAAAATGGAAGAGATGATTACCACACCTACTAGTTATAGCTTATTAAGTTACAGTTTAATTGTATTATGTTTTAAAATAGGGAACAAGACATATAGATAAAAAGCCCTAGCGTTCAAACTCAACCCCCCACTGAAAGGCTTTATCTCAGTGGGGGTAGTTGACTCCTTGTTAAATAAACATAACTAAAAAAATAAAGATACTGATAACAATATCCAAATGAAATACACGGCAGAACTAGAAAAAGCAATAAATCAACAAGAACAAACAGTTGCGTTATGTATAGAATTTCAAATACTACACTTGTATGGAGAGTGTACTGGTTTTGATAGTATCGATCCATCTTTGTATGGCCATGAAATATTAGATTCTTTAAGTGAGCGTTAGAAAGAAGGAGGACTCGATTAAATCGGTTCTCTTTTTCATTTAGCGATAGGAAACGAAGACGCCCCTCTTATTGCAAACTTAAAGAGCGCCGTGGGAGAAAGACGCTCTTTAGGTGAATGTATTGTAACGACTATTCGGTTTATTATATGTAAGTTGCTGAGGAAGTGTTTTATAAAAAACGTTATTACCCTCTGTATTTTTTTATAAATTTATAAAACTTTTCCATACAGTGCGTCGTCTAATATATGGGAAGGAGGGAAGGCTGTGGATGAATTAATGATAGAAGCGTTTGAAATAGAAGATAAGGAGGACCTTATCGACGAAATAATGAACAAGTATGGGCAAGAAGTCTTACAGCTTGTGTATTCATATGTGAATAATAAAGAGGTTGCGGAGGATTTAACGCAAGATATATTTGTGAAATGTTATAAATCTCTTCATACATATAAAGGGAATTCGAACTTAAAAACATGGCTATGGAGAATTGCAATTAATCATTGTAAGGATTATTTAAAAAGTTGGTATAACAAAAAAGTTATTGTTACAGAAGATGATTTTACGTATATGGAGAGTCAAAAAGAAAGTGTGGAACAAACTGTCATTCAAAATGCGGAGGATCGTGAACTGGCTTCTGCAGTAATGAATTTACCGATCAAATATCGAGAAGTCATTTATCTATTTTATTATGAAGAATTATCAATTAAAGAGATTGCGATTGTAATAGATGTGAAGGAAAACACGATAAAAACGAGGATGAAAAAAGCGAAGGAGCTTTTGAAGAAAGGATTGGAGGAATAGTCAAATGGAAGATCGATTAAAAGGTTTGCGAAAATCAATGGAGAACACAACTTTTAAACATTTGAGTTTTTCTGATCAGCACCAGAAGCGGGTGCGTGAAAAAATCAATCAATCGTCCGAAAAAGAAGAAGATATCCTTTTAGCAGTGTTGCAACTTCTTATGAATGAAAAAACAGGTTATGAATTGATGCAGTTACTGCGCGGGAGAGGGATTCAAACATTTGAAGGTAATGAAGGGTCTCTATACACTTTGTTACATCGTCTAGAGCAGAATCGCTTTATCCAATCTAGCTGGGACCACGAAGGAGCTAAATATTATCAATTAAATGATAAAGGAAACAAGATGCTGCGAAAGGCAGAGAAGAATGCTACGAAGGCACGATTTATATTAAAAGGATTCGTACAGGAGTGAGAAAAATTGAACAAAAAAGGGGAGCGTTTTTTAACAGAAGTTACGAACCATATTAAATCAAAAGAAGCGAAGGACTTAGTAGCAACTGAACTGAATTTTCACTTGAAACAGGCAAAGAATATGTGGATGGATAAAGGGTTAAGTGAGGAAGTTGCTGAAGATAAGGCTGTTGAACAAATGGGGAGTCCGAGTAAACTAGGGCGGGAACTTAACAAACTGCATAAGCCAAAGGTTGATTGGTTTTTAATTGGTTTATTAGTGGCTGCGATGGGGTTAGGGTTTTTGCCGGTTATAGCTTTTGGATATATGAATGATTTACTAATGGATAAGGTGATATTTGTTGTTCTTGGTATTGCAACAGCGTTAGGGATGATGCTGATTAATTATCGGAAGTTAGAGAGATTAGGATGGTTGTTTTATACAATTGGTGTACTTATCTTGTTAATGCTATACTGCTTTCCGAATGCTGGGATGCTTGGAGAACCGATAATAAAAGTTGGTCCTATTGCAATTGACCGTTTAATGGCAGTGCCGTTCTTTTTTCTAGCTTGGGCTTCTTTTTTCAATAATAGTAGGATAAAAGTAATGCATCTTGTGGCTCTTTATTTATTTTCTTTGTATTTATTTTTAATTGGCGCAGCTTTTTCAGTGATTTTTATTTATATCACGATGGTATTCGTTATGCTTTGGTGGAGTAAGTTAGGGAAGAAAAAGGCATTAATTATTACAATTGTACCAATCTGTTTATTGATTATAGGGGCCTATTTTTCCTGGCACACAGTAAAAGGAGTTTATTTGGATAGATTTTTAGGGTATTTGAATCCAGAGCGTGATGCACAGGGCGCAGGATTTATGTATATACGTTTAAAGGAGGTAATGTCGTCAGCAGGTTGGTTTGGTACATATGGAGATATGAAATTCATCCCTGCTCCGGATACTGATTTTGTATTTGCAAGTTTGACTTACTATTATGGGTATTGGCTTGCGTTAATTCTTGTCTTCGTTCTTTCTCTTTTTGTAGCAAGATTAATAGTCATCTCTTATAAAATAAATGATCGGTACGGTAAATTGCTGCTCGTTGGTGGATTGACTCTTTTCGTAGTACAATTCCTTTATAACGTCGGTATGATTTTAGGTTTATTACCGATTACTGCTATATCACTACCTTTTATTAGTTATGGATTAACACCAACTGTATTTCATGCGCTTATAATGGGAATCGTACTAAGTGTATATCGACGTAAAGACATTCCAGCGAGAAAATCAGCTTAAAAAACAAACCACCTAGTCCCTATATTTTTTAGGGTGTAGGTGGTTTTATTTACACACTTAACAAGTTTTTCCGTTCTCAACTTCTCCGCATGAATCTGGAATTTGCTTATCTTTTATTAATAGTAATAGAAGTTCAAAAAACTGTTCGCGTTGTTCTAATGTGAGGTTTTGTAAAATATCGTTTGCGACCTTGTCTTGGAACGCGAGCGCCTGCTCCATATTGGAATGCGCGCGTTCAGTAAGTTGAATTAATGTAGCTCGGCGATCAGTTGGATCTGGTATACGAACTAGGAGCTTGTCTTGTTCGAGTGCATCGACAAAATCGGTAACTGTACGTGCTTTGACGCCTAATTTAGCAGCTAATTCATTCATTCGAATGGGACCATTTTCAGAAACGGTGGATAGAACGCGTAACCTAGGACCTGTTAGATGATAAGGTGTGTCAAGGGCTGACAATTGAGATTGAAATTCTCTTTGAACATAGTTGGACGATTGCATTAAAATATGGATGATATCTATTGCAGCTGGATTATTTGATTTCATGAATGGGATGACCTCCTCATTATTTTGTAGTTCATTTTTGCACGTTTCATAAATATATTGTATATTATTAGTGAGTATCCTCTCTATATTATAAACAATTAGTGAGTAACCTCATTATATCGCGTACTCATAATGTGTAATAGCGGGATAATTACTATTATAACTGATGCGGGGATCTATAGAAAACGATAATAGAGAGAGGTGGATTTATGTAAGGAATTTCAAATCGTTTCAGCATTTAATAGCAATACCCTTAAAAAATATATAATGGAGGATTGTACATGACTATTGTAGCATTAGTACTTCAATGTTTATTAATTTTTGCATTTTTCTTTTCGAGTGTGAGTAAAATTGCGGGAGCAAAAATGCAAGTAGAGGCTTTCGCTCATTTAGGTTTACCTCAATGGTTTAGAATTGCGACAGGTTGGATCGCTTTAGCAGGCGTGGTTGGACTAATTTTTGGTTTCTGGAATGAGATCGTATTAGTTTTAGCAGCATTATGGATTGCTTGTATTATGTTAGGAGCTGTATTGTCACATATGCGTGTTAAAGATCCAATTGGAAAAATCATGCCAGCAGCCGTGCTTATGATTTTAGCACTAGTTCTTGCGGTCGTTCATTTTTCAGCAGTAACAGAACTTCTGTAAAGCGAATTGTAGATTTGATTGAATAGAGGTAGAAACTGAGCACGTACGATAAAAATGATATCCTCATTATAATAAAATAGTGAGGATATTCATTATGTTGATACTCATTTAAATCTATGTAGATTATGGGAAAGAGGAAGGGAGGTCTACAAGATGGTAGATCATTCATCACAAAATGCGGATAAATTACTAGCAGTTTTAGTAGTTACGCTAATATTTTCGGTTATGAACGGTACGATGTTTAATGTAGCTCTTCCTGAAATCGGTAAAGAATTCAACCTTGTTCCTTCAGAGGTTAGCTGGATTATGACGAGTTATATGGTCATTTATGCTGTTGGTTCCATCGTAATGGGAAAACTGGCGGATAAATATCGGTTAAAGGATTTGTTAACGTATGGACTACTTATTTTCGCTCTAGGTTCCTTGCTTGGTCTACTTGCTACTGAGTATTGGGTTATCATTTTAGGCCGTGTCATTCAGGCAGCGGGAGCTTCTGTTCTTCCTGCGACAGCAATGATTATTCCGGTTAGATACTTTGCGCCAGAGAAAAGGGGGCGTGCGCTTGGAACTTCAGCAGTTGGTTTAGCGCTTGGGAATGCTTTAGGGCCCGTTGCCGCTGGATTAATTACGAGTTTTGGAAGCTGGAGACTCATGTTTGTTCTTTCATTACTACCGCTTCTAACGCTACCTTTCTTTAGAAAGTATTTAGACAATGCAAAAGGAAAGGCGGGTAGTATTGATATTCTTGGCGGAGGGTTATTAGCTATATCAGTCGCGTTCTTCTTGCTTGCCATTACGCAGATGCAAGTGCTGTTATTCCTTGGAGGATTTGTTATGTTAGCTTTCTTTATTTTGCGAATTAGAAAAGCTACAGAGCCTTTTATTAAACCGACTCTGTTTAAAAATAAGAATTTTTCGATTGGGTTACTCCTTGCCTTTATGACGACAGCGATGAGCTTTAGCATGACATTCATGACGCCGCAATTTCTATCGGCAGTAAATGGATTGACTCCTTCGAATATTGGTTTTGTTTTAGTTCCAGCTGCAATTGCCTCGGCAATTATGGGAAGAAAGGGAGGAAGGGTAGCTGATACTCGGGGCAATTTTGTACTCGTTTTTATTGCCTCAGTATTCATATTCCTTGCTTTCTCATTATTATCTACTTTCATTGGGGTCTCGGCTTTTGTCATAGCATTGATTTTAATTTTCGGAAATGTAGGACAGACCTTTATGCAGATTTCAATGTCTAATACGATTTCACAAACACTGTCAAAGGAAGAGACAGGTGTGGGAATGGGATTACTGTCGATGATTAATTTCATATCTGGCGCGATGGCTATGAGTGTAGTAGGGAAATTGCTTGATAAAGGATCGACTTCACTAAAGCTAAATCCTTTTGTTGCAAATGAAGCTGCAAATATGTATAGTAATATCTTCGGCGTGATGTCATTGTTGATCTTACTTGTAGTTGTGCTCTACCGTTTTCAATTTGGTATGGGCGTTTCTACGTTAAATATGACTAGCAAAGGTAGTAAAAACTTATAAAAGAAAATACAAGGAGGGTTTATGTATGAATGCTCAAACTGCATCTGTTTCTTCGCAGTCAAAGGAGTTTGACAATGTGAAAAGACTCCCAATTTTAATATCAATGATCATTGGAGCGTTTTTCACCATTTTGAATGAAACATTATTGAACGTTGCTTTTCCGCAATTGATGATTGAGTTGAATGTAACAGCGTCGACTCTTCAATGGCTTTCAACAGGGTACATGCTTGTAGTTGCTGTACTCATTCCAGCTTCTGCTTTATTAGTACAATGGTTTACAACAAGACAAGTATTCATAGGTGCTATGGTAATCTTTACTTTCGGTACACTTGTAAGTGCGATTGCGCCTGGATTTTCTATACTATTAATGGGTCGCTTGTTACAAGCAGCAGGTACGGGATTAATAATGCCCGTATTAATGAATACGATTCTCCTTCTATATCCTCCTGAAAAGAGAGGAGCGGCAATGGGGAGTATTGGGCTTGTAATCATGTTTGCCCCTGCCATTGGGCCGACACTTTCAGGGCTCATTTTGGAAACATTGAATTGGAGATGGCTATTTTATTTCGTTCTTCCATTCGCGATTTTTTCTATCGTTTTTGCATTTATTTATTTGAAGAATGTCTCTGAGCCTACTAAACCAAAGGTAGATGTATTATCTATTCTTTTATCTACAATTGGATTTGGCGGAATTGTTTATGGATTTAGTAGCTCAGGTGAAGGTTGGGGTAGTTTCCAAGTATATGGCATAATCCTAATTGGTCTTGTAGCAATTCTATTCTTCGTATTGCGTCAATTGAAATTGAAAGAGCCATTACTAGACCTTAGTGCATTTAAGTATCCGATGTTTACGCTCACGACAATTTTATTGACGATCATGATGATGACGATGTTCTCGACAATGACGTTACTACCATTTCTATTCCAAGGTGCTTTAGGCTTAACTGTCTATGCAACCGGTCTTATCATGCTTCCAGGTAGCCTGTTGAATGGTCTGCTTTCTCCAGTTTCAGGGAAGCTTTTTGATAAATTTGGTCCAAGAGCGCTTATTATTCCTGGTACGATATTATTAGCAGGTGTGATGTGGTTCTTTACACAAGTAACGGCAGATACGTCTAAAATAACTTTCATCCTATTACATGTCACTATGATGGTATCCATTTCAATGATTATGATGCCGGCGCAAACGAACGGTTTGAACCAACTTCCGAAGCGATTTTATCCTCACGGAACAGCTATTTTGAATACTCTATCACAAGTAGCGGGTGCGGTAGGAGTTGCGTTCTTTATTAGCGTTATGACTTCCGGACAGAAGAAATATTTGGATGCATCTTCAAATCCGACTGACCCAGCTCAATTGACAGAAGCAATGGTTTCAGGCGTGCATAACGCATTTACAATTGGCTTTGGTTTGGCACTACTTGCAGTTGTTGTAGCTTTGTTTATAAAACGTTCGCAGACTTCAGAAAGTTAAGGGGCGAAGTAAAGAGGGTATGCCGAGGGCTACCCTCTTTATTATTTTGTTCCTACATAGTAATTTGATTTGGGTTCCTTCTTATTAAAATAGTATTTTTCGGATAGCACACCTGTTTAAATTTATAATAGAACAACTCTAACTTAGCGATAAAGTTTCATTTTATGTTTAAATAAGTGAACTCGCTTTAATAGAAGTACACAATTCAGAACGAGAAATGGATTCAGCTAATTGTTGTAAATAGGCGTATTCTGCTGAGTCTTTTTCAGAAGTGTTAGGATCCAATAAAGGTGAAGAAAGAAGTATATCAATCGTAAGTATGTCTGCATCATGAGAAATGATGTTATAACCTGCAAATACAGGTCGTTTTAAGTCTTTTACTTTTTGAATCATCTGATGGAATTTCGTAACACTTATATTGATTTGTGCGAATGGAAAGCATTTTTGGGTAGGATTCTCGATGGTCTTTCTAATTTTATAATCGTATACAAAGTAGTACTTTTCTTGCTGCTCAAGTGTTTGCAACTCTTTCGTTAATAAGTGGTATTTGTCTGTAAGTTCAATTGTAAGTGCATCGTGTTCTTCGGCAACTAATAATGTGAAAGGTCTTGGTGATGAGATTGAAAGGGTGCGGACGTTTAGATCAGTAAAAGTGGGATTAGATTGTAAAATGGTATGTAATTTCTCGGTAGGAAACTCACCGTCATAAATAGCAATAAAATAATGGTTCATCTTTTCGCTCCTTAACTTTTTTCTAAACTGATATATTCTACTTTAAAGTTGTAAATCCTGCACAAAAAAGAAACACCTTGATTGTTATCAAGGTGTAATAAGTTCAAAACTCTCCGAATCAGCCTCAACAATAAACGGACTAACCTCGCCAACGCTATAAAGTTGCAATTCGTGCATCGCGCGCGTACAAGCAGTGTAGAATAGTCTACGAACGCTCTCATCGCTGTATACATCTTTAGAAGCATTGTAAATAATAACGGCATCAAATTCGATACCTTTCGCTAAGTAAGCTGGGATCACGACGATGCCTTGCTCATACTCGGCTGAGTTACTCTTCACGAGTTTAATATTCTCGATATGATTAAGCGCTTCGTAAGCAGCTACACTTTCGGCTGCAGATTTACATATAATTGCGATCGTATTGTGCTGCTCTTTTTGCAGTTCAGCAACTTTAACAGTAATATGTTCGTGCAGTTCGCTGTCATTTGATACTTTCGTCACTGTAGGTTTCTCGCCGTCACGTTCAAAGGCGTGAATGTTCTTTCCTTCTGGTACGAGAGCACGTGTGAATTCAATAATTGGTTTTGTTGAGCGATAGCTACGAGTTAAGTTAATGCCGTTTGTTTCATCCGGTCCGTATAAGCTAGTGAGCGTATTGAAATTCACTGTTTCACTTGCATGGGCAAATATCGCTTGGTTAAAGTCTCCGAGTACAGTCATTCTTGCAGCAGGGAAGAGACGTTTTAAAAACTCGAACTGAAATGGTGAATAATCTTGCGCTTCGTCTACGAGTACGTGTTTAATTGATCGGTTCGTTTGGAAGCCTTCAATTAACTCTTTCAAAAGTAAAAATGGAGTTGCATCCTCGTAATATAATTTTCCTTCATCGAGCATGTTCATCGTTAAAGAACAAATGTCATCCCAGTCTTTCGGCTTTTCTCCCGTAACCCATGATGCATCTGTGAATAGCTGTTTATATATGCCTGTGAAATTGATGAAACGCAATGTTTGAACACCTTTGCGAAGTGGTTTCAATTTTTTACGGACAATCATACGTCCAAGTACTTGCGCTTCTTTCTCAAAATCGTTAAAGGAGTTGTCGTCAAACTCACCTTTTTTCTGTAAATATTTATAAGCCTTTTGATATTCATCTTTACTCAGTAGTTCAATTTCTTCTTCTACCCAAGGCTTTTTCAGTTCTGCTTTTTCAAGTGCATCTATTTGCTTATTTAGCCAATCCGTTAACTTTTCAATTCGACTATGGAAGCGGAGGGAGGAGTCGGTATTGTAAAACTGCTCTGTAATTTCTTTCGCAGAAACAATTAGCTTTCCTCTAAATTTCATTCCTCTAAATAGCATGCCTGATGATTCAAGAGATTGTCTGTACGCTCGAATCATCTCGAAAAATTGAGTAGATGCTTTAAAGCGAATGCTCGCATTTCTCGTTTTATAGGTAGGGCTATTTGTTTCAGTTAGCATATATTCTAATTGCTCGTATGGATCTTCTACGTCAAATGACTTACTTAGTCTATGGTTTAAATATTCTTGGAATGTCACTTGCTGCATATTTTCTTCGCCGAGTTCAGGTAGTACGTTAGATACGTAACTGTTGAACATAGAGTTAGGGGAGAAGAGAATAATTTGATCCGCTTTTAGCCATTCGCGATATTTATATAGTAAGTAGGCGATTCGTTGCAGCGCAGCGGACGTTTTACCGCTACCAGCAGCTCCTTGCACGATAAGGAGTCGGCCTTCATCGTGACGAATAATTTCATTTTGCTCGCGCTGAATCGTAGCGACGATACTTTGCATATGTTTGTTCGTACCTTTTCCGAGCGCTTGTTGCAAGATTTCATCGCCAATTGTAAGGCTCGTATCGAACATAGAATCAATCTCGCCATTTTGAATAATGTATTGTAATTTTTTCTCCACGTTACCGTGAATTACGCCACCTGGTGTACTGTATTCAGCCGGTCCTGGTGGATAATCGTAGTAGACACTTGAAATGGGTGCGCGCCAGTCATATATAAGAAAATTTTCTCCGCTTGCATCAGTAAGTGTAGCTACGCCAATATAAATTTGCTCCGCAGCAGATTCTCCTTCTTCTTTAAAATCAATTCGTCCAAAATAAGGTGATTTATGCATGCGTTTTAGTGCGGCAAGCCGATTAAAGGTGTGCTTATGAGTAATTTGTGTGACAGCTAGTGACTGAGCTTGTTGTCTTAAGTTGATAACTGTTTCAAGATAATCATCAAAAGTATCAGTATTCACTTTCACGTCATCCCAGAAATGTTTACGAATATTGATTACTTCTGCCCGGCGTCTACCAGTTTCGTTTTCCAGCTTATCAATTTGTTTCGCAATCGTTTCGATTACGGTATCCAAGCGTTTTTGCTCTAAATCAAGTTTTTTGTTCATACGGTAGCACTCCTTTAAAAGTGAAAAATAGAGGTTGACTGAAGATTTGTTTTGGTGTACAATTAAGATACGGATAAATACGTTCTTTGTATTTCTGAAAACGTGTTTCTGTACTAATTTAACATAGTTTTTTAATTTAATCAATGATTAATGAGACAAGACTCTAATTTCCTGTATAGTTTGAGGAGGTTAGGGTCTTTTTTGTTTTTAGTTGTTGTATTCTGTATTAACTGCACGAACAATCCTGATTGGTGCTACGAATGATGAGGGGGAGAAAGCTCACCTGATTAAAGGGTCACTTTATTGTATGTTCGAGTACTTATTTATATTTTTTTGTAAATAACATTTTATGTTCTTTATATACAGAAAAATAGTTTTATTATTAAAAATATAAAAAATGGCTTATTAAAATTAAATTCCTATTATATACTAAAATATGTATGGAAATGTAATATTTATTTTATACAAGGCTTGCCTTGGGAGGAGAGAGAGAGAAGTGAAAGAATGTCCAATATGTTTAGATGGGGTGGAATATCCTAAAAATGTTGGGGAATGTCCGAAGTGTAAAAACTTTTTAAGGATGAAAACAAAATCAGCGAATACTACGGTAAATGATGATTTTGCGGATGTATTTGATAATACTTTTTATGAAGAAAAGAAGCCCACACCCCCTAATAAAACAACTGACCCATTTGAATCTACATATACGGAGCAGCAAACAAGTGCAGCGAGAGAAACAATAAAAGTAAGCAAGGCTAAAAAGAATGGATCGATAAAAGGGCAGGTAAGTAATTTTCAGGAAGATGTAATACCAGGTAAAACGCTTGGAAGATGGTTTGATGCATGTATAAAAGGAATTCCATTTATGAAGGATGGATATATGAATACATTCCAAGTGTATGATCAAGATGGTGAAGGACATGAAGTAGTTGTATATGGAAAAATTGTAAGAGGGAAAATTGGAGATCATAATTTAGTTCAAGTGTTTGGAAAGCGAGATCGTCATGGGACAGTAGTAGCTAAGCATATTGAAAATTTAAATAGCAACACAACAGTTTCAGTCAATAGTGGTATGTCAGCAAATAGTGTAAGATTTATGACGGCAATTATTATGTTCTTATTATATTTTATTATTAATTTTGTTATTTCTTTTGACTGGATTGGGCTTGTTAATTTAGTTGTATCTGTCATTTTGACTTTCATATCAAATATATTTGTTGCTATATTACCGTTAATCATCGTTCTTTTCGGAATTTGGATAATGATTAAAAAGGTTTTTCGTTAAATAGATTATGAAAATGAGCACTCAAAAGTATGAGTGCTTTTTTATGCAATCTTTAGTTTATTAATGGGGGGATTTCTTTGCGCTTACATAACATAGATACAGTAGAAATAAGAGAAAAAGATCATTTACTGAGAAAGTCTTATTTGGATAAATCGAATTTAAGTCCGGATTTAAATATGGAATCATTGGGACAACTTAGTTTCGTTAAAATAAAAGGTCTTGCAAATTTTTGGGAAGGAAAGGACGAAAAGGAATTTGACTTTGACGCCATTATGAGCGATGTGCTTAGTGGTTTTGCATCTTTACAGTCAACATTTACATTTTTACTGATTGGTAGTCCGAAAGAAATAGGTGTTTATGTTGGAACGGATCAATTCAATCAGTCCATTTTATCTTCTTCATTACACGCTTCATATCCTTATGCCAAATTGCAAGAAGTTGAAATGGATGAGATGTCACAGAAGTTACGTTCCATCGGGAATAACGGAGGAATTATTACAGGTATCCCGACTAATAAAACTTTTGGGGAAAGTAAGAGTCAACAAATTGAACGTTTATGTACCGGGATGTATGGGAGTTCTTGGGCGTATATTGTGGTTGCGAAGTCGATGAGTCCTTTTCAAGTAACGTTAGCGCATGAAAGGGTATTGAATGAAATTGATAACGTAAGTAAGTTTATTAAAGTATCAGAATCAGGTGGAAGTCTAGGTAAGGAATCTTGGGAAGTAACGAACTTAACCATTCAAAAGTACGTGGACAACCTTAATTCATTAGAAGAGAGCATGGATAGTGGAAGAACGATGGGAATGTGGAGAGTTGCTGGATATTATTTGGCGGATCAATTCACAAATGCAACAAAACTACGAAACTTAATTACTTCTGTTTATAATGGTGAACAATCTAAACCGGAGAGAATAAGAACTTTACCTGTAGATAACATTTTATACTATGCATCTAATTTTCAGTTTCCAGCGAATGAATTACCACGCCAGAAGGCAATGAAGCATCCGATAGGAGTATGGGATTTGCATGGTGAAGGGATTACGAAGGAAGTTCATTGTTATAAGTATTTGTATCAAACAATTTTGCCGACCAGAGAGCTTTCAACTTTATGCCAAATCCCGCGGAAAGAAATGCCGGGTTTTTATATTGATCAGTATGTGGAGTTTGATGTTGCGAACCGTCGTTCAATCCATGATGCAAGTAATAATTTTACAGTAGGAAAGATTATTAATGGTAATGAAGAAATAAAGTCGTATGAAAAATTAGAGCCAAGTAATCTCATCTATGATATGGATTTAATGGATTTAAGCCGACATGGTTTAATTGTAGGAATTACTGGTGGAGGTAAGTCCAATACGTCTAAAGGACTACTTCGTAATTTATGGAATAAGCATCGCATTCCTTTTATGGTAATTGAATCAGCTAAACGAGAATATTGGGAAATGTATAATATGGAAGGTTTTGAAGATGTTTTAGTTTTCACCTTGGGAGCGGAGGATGAAAATTCTGTTCCGTATCGAATTAACCCATTTGAAAAAATAGAAGGTGTTCCATTACAGACTCATATTGACTATGTGCTATCAACCTTTAAGGCGAGTTTTGAGCTTTATGCACCAATGCCGCATGTTTTAGAAACTAGCATTTATCAAATATATGAAGATCGAGGTTGGGACATTTTAAGTAATAAAAATAAATACGGTGCAAATGTTTTTCCAACTTTAGATGACTTATATTACAAAGTGGATGTTGTTGTTGATAATTTAGGGTATGATCAACGCTTGAAATCAGATATTACAGCAGCACTGAAGGCAAGGATTCACTCATTACGTGTTGGTGGAAAAGGTGCCATGTTAAATACAGATAAGTCTATTCCAATTGCGGATTTATTGTCCCGACCTGTCATTTTAGAACTAGAAGATATAGGCGACGATGATGTAAAAGCATTTATGATGGGAATTATTTTAGTTCAATTGTATGAATATAGAAGAACGAAGCTTACTAGAAATAAAGGATTTGAACATCTTATTTTAATTGAAGAAGCACATAGATTGTTAGCTAATGTATCAAGTGGTGGGGAAGGGAATGTTCGTGCGAAATCAGTAGAATTTTTCACAAATTTATTAGCCGAAATTCGTAGTTATGGACAAGGTTTTTTAATTGCGGATCAAGTTCCGACGAAACTAGCACCGGATACATTAAAAAATACAAATTTAAAAATTGTACATAGAATAGTTATGCAAGAAGATCGGGAATTAATTGGACAATCTATGAATATGACACAAGAACAAATTGAATATATTAGTTCTTTAAGAAGAGGATTTGCTGCTGTTTATGCAGAAGGAGATATGCGGCCAAAACTTGTACAAATGCCTTATATAAAAGAAGATTTTGATTATCCAAGAAAAACTGTTATTCAAAATGTGAAAGATACAGTGAAAAAAGAATTTCATCACTATGATAGAAAATATGATTTTGGGCCTGCTTGTGCTTTTTGTATGGATAAGTGTAACCGTCGTGAAGAGATGGGGAAAATAAAGGAATTTATTGTGAAGCAAAATTGGTTAAGCGATATGTTAGATGACGCTAAAAATGCAGAATTTAAACCAGATTGGTTTGAGGGCTTGTTTGAAATGTTAGAAAAGAATGGAATGAGCTCACTCCAAAATTATCATACGAGATTATGTAGTTTAAATGTCTTTTTAGGTAACAGAGATTTAGAAGAAAGCTATAAACGAGAAGCGGTTATAAATTATATGAAACATAATCTATTAAAGGATGAATGAATATGAAAGATTTCGATCGAAAAGACCATGTTGATAAAGTAGAGGAAGAAGACAAACTTGAAGAAAAGAAAGAAAAAAGTATAGAGGAAGAAAGCAAGAAGGAGCAGGCTTATAATTTTGATAAATATAATGAACGATTTGAGGGGCGTAAGCAGGAAACGATTGAAGATGAACTTGCTGAAAATAATCGAAATATTAGTTTTGATAAGTATCAAAAGCAATTAAATAAGGACATAACAGAACAACAAAATGAACAAGATGAAATAAATCCTGAAGTAGATTCTCCGGAAGTTATGGAAGCCAAAAAGGTTGAAAAGGAAAATGTTGAGACCGAAAAGCGGCTTGAGAATATGGAAGAAAATGCGGAAGAAATAAAGGAAGCAAAAGAATCTCTAGAAGGAACAAATAGAGGAAAGAATCCAGAGCGATTAGAAGAAACGCCGAAGCAAGAAGAAATAGATGAAGATAAGAAACTTGAACAAGCGGAAGAAGTAGGAGAAAAGAATCCAGAGCGAGTGGAAGAAACGTCGAAGCAAGAAGAAGTAGATGAAGATAAGAAACTTGAACAGACGGAAGAAGCTGGAGGAAAGAATCCAGAGCGAGTGGAAGAAACGCCGAAGCAAGAAGAAACAGATGAGGGCAAGGAACTTGAACAGGCGGAAGAAGTAGGAGAAAAGAACCCAGAGCAAGTAGAAGAAACGCCGGAACAAGAAGGCACAGGTGAAGGCAAGAAACTTGAACAGGCGGAAGAAACTAGAGGGAAAACTCCAGAGCAAGTAGAAGAAACGCCGGAACAAGAAGGCACAGGTGAAGGCAAGGAACTTGAACAGGCGGAAGAAACTAGAGGGAAAACTCCAGAGCAAGTAGAAGAAACGCCGAAGCAAGAAGAAACAGATGAGGGCAAGGAACTTGAACAGGCGGAAGAAGCAGGAGAAAAGAAGCCAGAGCAAATAGAAGAAACGTCGAAACAAGAAGAAACAGGTGAAGGTGAGAAACTTGATCAGCCAGAAGAAGCAGGAGAAAAGCAACCAGAACAAGTAGAAGAAACGCCGAAACAAGAAGAAACAGGTGAAGGCGAGAAACTTGATCAGCTGGAAGAAGCAGGAGAAAAGCAACCAGAACAAGTAGAAGAAACGC
>NZ_JAQFTZ010000009.1:0-163741 GCF_027715825.1 Bacillus cereus group sp. Bc061 | reverse complement strand
AAGAAATCCGATGAACAAAGCAAAATTTGGTCCGATGCTTTTAGCATTGGCCCTTTTTGCTGTATTCCTACTTATTCCGACGCGCTTTCTACTCCCGCTTTTAAGTGACGAGAAAGTAGAACAAGCTGCGACTTCTTTAAAAGAAGAAAAGATTCAAAGTATGATTTTACAGCAAAAGATGTTAGCAGACCCGAAATACCTTCCGATGTACGGTTCATCGGAATTCGCACGTATGGATGCTTTCCATCCATCAAATTATTTCAAAGTAAAACCTGAAGGATTCACACCATTCCTACTTGGACGCGGCGGAACACAAGACCTTGTACATGTGTTAAACTTTGCATCTACAATGGATCAATTGAAAGATAAGAAAATGGTATTCGTTCTTTCTCCGCAATGGTTTGTACCACAAGGTATTGATGAAACGCACTTTGCACCTAACTTTTCAAAACAACAAGGTTACCACTTCATTTTTAACGATGATGTAAAACCTGAAATGAAAAAGCAAATTGCAAAACGTTTATTAAACTTTGAAATCGTTAAGAAAGAAACTTTATTAAAAATTTCGCTTGAAGGTATCGCCTACGATGATACGAAGTATAAAGTAAAAGCACTTGCTGCTAAACCTTTCGCTTATATTTATCGTAACATTTTAGATCGTAAAGATTTATTTACAGCTATGTTTAATATTAAACCGCATAAAGAAAAACTTGACCCTTCGTTAAAACAAATGAATTGGGAAGAAGCTCGTAAACATGCGGATCAAACAGGTGCAGCAGAATCAGGATCTAATGAATACGGTATAGAAGATGGTTACTTCAATAGCAAAATTAAGAAGAAATTAAAGCAACGTGAAGGTTACTTAAAAAATGATGCTTATGACCAATCACCAGAATATGAAGATTTACAAATTGTACTTGATTTATTAAAACAATCTGGTGCAAAACCACTCTTCATTTCTGTTCCTGTAAAAGGTCCTTGGTACGATTACGCTGGATTCCCGAAAGAACGACGCGAAGCGTACTATAAGAAAGTTCATGAGCAAATTGAAAAAGCTGGTTATCCAATTGCTGACTTCTCAGATCATGAGTATGATAAATACTTCTTAAAAGACCATATGCACATAGGTTGGAAAGGCTGGGTTTATATCGATGAGGCCATCCAACAATTTTATAAAGTAAAGAAATTAAAAATATTTGAAGGATAGTATCATAAAGAAGGAATATTAAATCAAATGTTATACGTCGCTTAATATGGATCGAAATATAAAGAATGGGGTAAAATTAAAAGAATGAAATCTAATTATCGTAAAAACAAGCAGCTAATATAAACTATCATGAATTATTAATATAAAAAACACCTAATTATTTGAAGGAAACAAGTATTTTACGGCAGATACTATGAAAGCTATTAATTCGTTGGGAGGATTGGCATTAAAACAACTGTATACTAATGCATATAGTAAAGATTTTAATAATGCTTCTAAAGAGTTAGCGTTAGGAATTACAGCGCTTATTCCATATGCAGGAGTAATTATTTCCCCATTACTAGGCTTGCTATGGCCAGAGAACACATCTGATAGTCAAATGAAACAGGTTGAGCAGAAGATAGAAGAGAGAATTAAAGGCTATGATTTATCTGCTATTAAAAGTGATTACAAGACACTATTGGGACTTCAACAAAAATTTGAAAAATCAATGATTGAAAAGAATATTAACAAGGATACTCGTCGAAACGATGCAATCAATGTTGATAATAAATTTGAATCGCTTATAAATGATTGCGCTAAAGAGCCTAAACTTGAAGAAGCAGAACTTCCTTTATATACAATGATTGCAGCCGCACATTTGGTATTTTTACAATCTATGCAACAGGAACAGATTAGATTAGATGC
This sequence comes from Bacillus cereus group sp. Bc061, assembly GCF_027715825.1. NCBI lineage: Bacteria > Bacillati > Bacillota > Bacilli > Caryophanales > Bacillaceae > Bacillus > Bacillus cereus group sp. Bc061. Next base: position 161,847 of record NZ_JAQFTZ010000009.1, on the reverse strand, counting down.
AAACATTGATGGTGGCACCTTCAACTCTCATTTTGATACATTTACAGAAAAAGCTAAGAAATACAGAGATCATATAAAGGAGACATATGATAAAAAATATAAACATGTAATAAAAGAAATAACAAATATAGGAGAAAAGCACAGAATAAAAATTGATGAGAATAATTACACGAACATTTTACAACATAAAATTAAAGATTTGCACGGCTATATCAGAACTTTAGGTGATCGTTCCGGAGCATGGACAAGGGAAGTAGATCAACTTCAAAAAGATTTAGATACCTGTAACGACTTATCAAATGACTTAAGGGATTTTTATAACAAAACATGGGGTAACAAAGCGTTTCAGCTAACCGCAAAACTTGATGTGTGGATAGAAGAGAGCGGAAGATGGTTTCGCTACGATGGGGATGGGAAAATGAAAACCGGATGGTTTAAAAGTGGCGATAATTGGTATTATCTCAGTCCTGAAAAAACTGATAAATTAGAAAAAGGACAAATGGTGACCGGTTGGTTAGAGGATGATGGGAATTGGTATTTTTTAGCAACTAATGATCAGTTTTTCGGACCAAAAGGTTATATGGTCAAAAATATGAAGATATGGGCTATATTAAAAAGGAGTGTAAGAATTAAAGTGCTATCAACTAAGGTTGGAGCAGAGCTTACAAGAATTGGTTGGTTTCAGAATAATGGAGAGTGGTATTATTTTGAAAAGAATGGTACTTTGAAACGAGGTTGGCTCCAAGATGGAGGAAAATGGTATTATTTAAGAGAATCGGACGGATCAATGTTTACAAATAATCTTTTAACCACAAATGACGGGAAAATATATTGTTTTGGTAAAGATGGTATTATGAAAATTGGGTGGACAAATTTTTATGCTCAATGGTTTTATTTTGAAAAAGATGGTTCCGCAAAATTAGGTTGGTTCCAAGATAAGGGGAAATGGTATTATTTTTGTCCAGAATTTCAGGCTGTTCCTGGTTATGGTAAAGGACAAATGCTTTTAGATACCACCCAAAAGATAAAAACCGCTAACGGCCAGTATAAAGAATTTCATTTTAATGCCAGTGGCGTTTGTACGAACCCATGATTTTAATTATTTTATAAATACATGGGGAACGTTGCTTTTATAAGTATCTATTTGTAAAATTACAAAAAACCTCATGGATAGAAATTGTTAGAGTATATTTTATTAATTTTAGAATTCATTAATAAAAATGGATTTGAAAAAGCCAAATATTTTAGATACTGTTATAAAAAAACGAAGTTTGATTGTAAACTTCGTTTTTTTATATCGAATAAATTATCCAATAAACTTCGCGCGAAATTCCGATTTAACGAACTCTTGAATAAATTATCAACATGTGATTATTATATTTCGAGTTAAATACATTGAGAAAATTAGCTACATAAATATTAATTATAAGCTTATATTTTACTTAGAAAAATTGAAACGTTTAGCTGCCAGTAATGTCTATTAATTAATATATCCGGATGGAGATCCTCATGCTTATGAAACTGTCTTTACTAGGTATATAATTATACGGAAATGCAATAGCAGGAGCTAATAGAAATATTTAAACAAGTCTTAGCAACTTTTATAGATACTTTTAGTATAATTGCAGAAACATAATTGTTATGCATAACAATAAATTACTACATAAATAATATACTTTTTGTATTTAAATAGATAATTATAATAATATATTAAAAAAGTATGTTATTATTTACTTCATAGAGGCAAAGTGATTATGTACCTATTCTAATGCAATTTACATATACTTTTTCCCTCATAAAAATTTCATTATTATTTTATGAGTCTACTTTAAAAAACTATTAATAATTAAATCGGAGGAATTTTACCAATGAAAAATTATTTATTATCATTTATTGAGCACTTCTTTGCCTATTTCGGACTTTTTATAGCTCTCTTTGCATTTTCTTACTTTATTAGCCCTAACGTTATTATGGCCCTAACTGTTGGAGGGTTATCTGTATTTCTTTACATGTGTATACAACAATTTGAATCGTTTCGATCTAAGGGAACTTTTCCTCAAGTGATTTTCCAGCTTGCAATTATTTTATTGGCAATTTGCGCTTTTTGTTATGTATTCTATAACTTTGTGTCACCGATTTTAGATAGATTAAACATTTATGACTGGATAATTGTTATTGCATTCTTAATTGCAACAGCCGGTACAATAATTCCAATTGCCAAAAGCAAAAAAAAACCTTTGAGGATCATGTATTGTCTACTATTAATTGGAATTATAATATTAACTTTTATAAAATCACCAGAAAATATTTCTTTTAATAAGAATAAGAGTTTAAATGCTGAAGATATCGTATTGCTTAATAAAGCTTTAGATAACTATAAGTCAAATAATAAAGACTCTTATGATACAATTAAAATGAAATTGAATACAATCAATACTCGTTCCGACTTAGATCAATTTATACTTTTTACTTCTTTAATATTAGCTGGTCTAACATTAGTAGACTGGACCGATGGCATTAAAATACGAAGAAAAAATCGACAGGAGAAAAAATGAGTATGGATATAACATTCACGTTCCCCCCTATTACCTAATAGTATGAGGTTAGGCCCTTATTTACTATAATTAAATTATAGTAAACTGTTCGTTAAAAGTGTATTTAACGTAAACAATAATTTTAAGAATTTAAAACTGTTATTTAATATACCCAGTTTAAACTCTAATTAAAGTAGAATTTAAACTATATATTTTTTATATAATAAATTCCGGAATTAAGTAAATTTATCGTAGATTTTAAATCTTCTCTCTTATCAAGGGAAATAATAAAAGTTCAGCAATGGAAAATTGCTGAACTTTTATTATTTATTCTTTCCTATTCTGCCTAAACTATCTTTAATAGTTGTTTCCCCAAGTTGTGTATATAGCAAAGCTGTATCTTGACTGGTATGCCCAAGTTGCTGCATCACTTGTAATGAATCTTTTTCTTCCATATATAATTTATTTGCCAATGTATGTCTTAATTTATGAGGAGACATTCTTTTTCCATAGGCCTTAGTATACTTTTCTACTATATCTTGGATAGCTCTAACTGAAAGAGGTTGTGCAGTATGTTTATATTTCGATAAAAACACATTTTTCAATTCTTTCCCTGGAGCATATTTGTTATCTCTGATTTCCATATACTTTTCAAGATCATTCAATGCAATTGGGGTAATCCATACAGAATCTTCTTTGTTTCCTTTTCGGATTACATCAATTAGTCTTTCTTTTAAGTTTATATCTTCCATACGAAGATCGGCCAATTCGCTTACTCGAATACCACTACCAAGAAAGAGGGAGAGAATAGCTACATCACGATCTTTATCTCTTAGGAAATAGAACAACTGATGTTTTGTTAAAGATTTTTCATGTTCATATTTAACGTAATTCAAAAATTCTTGATCGTCATCATTATGGAATATTTTAGATCTCATACGTTTTGCACGAGCATTTAATGTTTCTTTATCCTTATGTATTTCTATTTTAGCCATTACATTTCTATAAAAATAACATTCTCCATCTTCATTCTCTGAAAGGGAGGTAAGGTACTTAAATAAAGACTTTAAGGCCGAAATTTTTCTGTTAACAGAGGAATTCTGCATGTTTTGTTGTAATTTTAAGAATCTCATAAAGTTTTCAACATCTTTTTTCTTTAAATTCTCCAGATCAGAGAAGGATATGTCTTTAATAGGTTTTAATTCAATAATTTGTTCGGATAATAACCAATTAAAGAAGACTCTAAAGTCATATACATAATTCAGTAGGGTGGAGGGAGAGGCATCATGCAATTCTTTGTACTCCACAAATTCTTCTATGTAAAAGGGCATTTCATTTAGATTCTCGTATAATTTTTTACGATGTACGGATTTTTGACGTTGCTTGCTGTAATCCATAAAAATCACCTCATATATACTATAACAGAAAATGAATACGAACACAAGTTCGCGTAAAATTCAATTTTTATACATATTCATTTGTATAAATAAATTATGAGATACTAAAATTAAATATAGGCGCATGTAAAATAATGCGATTTTTGTATACAAATTACATCTAAAACAAAAAAATGCATTAATATCATGATAAAATATTATCTAGTTAATTTAATTAAGGTTTATCGGGAATTAAATTAACTAAATCAAGACAAGAAATACTTTTTGAAATTAAAATGTAATTTACTATAAAATCTTTAAATGCTAATTTATCATAAATCAACATACCAAGATGCATATACGTGAGCATGAAACCTCTAAATGCTGTATTAGATTTTATAAACAAACATAATTGTTCGTAAAAACGGTATTTCGTGCGAAATTATTAATCGTTTATTTTCCCTCTTCTTGCATCTGGTTTTCCTCTATTTTTACGAAGCATTCCCAAAGTATAGTCCCGAGTATCCAAAGTATTTAAGACGCAATGATGTTTCATAACAAATCACTTAATCACAATAAAGAAATGTAATTTTTGTCTATCCTGACGACAAAAATTACATTTCTTTATTGTGATTATAATTTTATCATAGAATTATTTTCGAATACTAAGGAGGTTTTTTTATGGAACATTTGGATCTTGAAAATGTAAATAAAGGTTCTTTATCCCAATCAACCATTTTACACCTTGAGGATTTAGTAAATAAGTATGTTAAGCAAACGTATGATGATTCAGTTGAATTGAAAGATTTGAAACTAGATGATCTAAACATTCTATGCTCTCTTGATATTCCCCGTACTTTAAATGGCAGTCATTCTGTATCTAATATCAAAATCGGATCGGACACCTTGGAAAATATCACTGATGAAGAAAAAGTTATAAATATTCCTGTTCGAACTTCAAGAAATAAGAAATTTACAGTCACACCTATTCAAACTTTACATTTAAAGGATGGTGAAACTGTTATAAATCAAAGTCTCACATCTATTCCAAGTATACATGCAACTTTTATGGCTTCAGCAAAACAAAATTTTCAAAACTCTCATTCCTATAGTGTAATTGATAATCAATATTATGAAAATGAAATCCCTGTATGTGTGGCTCCACATTCAAAAGCAGATATATCAACCTTTGTAAAAAGGCTACAATTTGATGCAATTATTCGTACTTCTGTTACGTTAGATGGATTAATCAGCTTTTCTTATATTATCCATAATGACGGTTATGAGGGCGAAGATATAATTTCTATACAGGAATTAATAGAAACACTTCATCCTGCTCACTTTAAAGTGATTAGTACTTCTAGTGAGCATAATAAAGTCATTTATCAAGGGCATTCTCGTTTGCAAGGGACTGTAGATTTAAATATATTTATGGAAAATAAAGGAACTGCGTTAACGAATACTGGTAATAACTATGAATTTACAAAAATTCTTACCGAGGATGTTGAGGAAAGCTTGTCTCCACTTCCTTCGGATGGAGAATATTATGTTGATTTTGACACATCTCCCAAATTAACATCTAAAGAACAGGATATCGTTGCATACACAAGAGATGTTATTTTTTTAAATAATAGAAACAGCATTAGTGTTTTTCCAAAATTTAAATATGGAGTGAAATCTACTGCAATACACTCTATTGAATCTGCTGAAAAAATAGAGAAAATCGTAGCTTCAGGGAAGAATCACTTCGAAAATTTTGGGAATACAGAGATTACTCGAAAATCAATCGCTGAAGAAGTAACTCTGACAGAGACTGTTACTTCGACTAAAACAAATGAAAACTTGGTCGAAGGAACAGTTAGTTTAGAGTTTTCAGGAAAAGCAAAAATCCCACTGATTGCAAAAGCGAGCACAAAACTCGCATTCAGTTTAAAATATAATCACAAATGGATAAATACAGATACAAACACACACACTACAACTGAAAAAGTTACAGTTCCATCTCAGGATGTTAAAATACCTCCACATACATCCTCACATCTTGAGTATGTTTTACACCAGTATAATGCACACGGTTTCTTTAGTCCTATTTGGGAAATTGAAAATAATATAAGAATATCCGTTCCTATGGTGTATTTGGGATATTATCATAAAGATTTATCTAAAGAAATAACTACGGGTTCTATTTTTATGGACGACAAACACCTTTTAGGGGTACCGTTTGAAAGAAAAGGATCTGGTCCAATTGTTTTTCCGATTTCTTATGAAATATTAGAGTCCGAAGAGATATTAAATGCAACTCCTTATCAATTTTTCAAAGAATTAGCCAAACGTATTATTCGTTATCCTTTAACTCAAAACAATCCGCTGTATAGACGTTTAGGAGTTTTTATAGGGTTAAAATCAAAGGATTTTTCCTTATTCGGTCAACCTCAATACCATACTACCCAGAATATTTTATTTGATGCAGCAGAAGTAATAAGGCTTCTAAAGTTTAAGGATGAGGAACAAAAAATATATGTTTCTGATGAAAAAATTCCTTTTTCAGCGACTGTAGGGAAAGAATTTACAGTAAGAGATACCCAAACTCCTCTATAATTGTTGCTTTACTATTTACAGTTAAGGTTAAAACCCCCGTATTCTTATAAATTAGGACACGGGGGTTTTACTAATAATAATAATTCAATCCTATATCAATTTAGAAATTAGGTGTAAAGGGCAAAAAATCATAATCAGTCATTAATAATTTTGAACCTCGGTTTATGCTACTAAATTTTTGATTAAACTCACCTTCCATGCTATTTTTAATATTTGAGAACAAGATTACAAATATACGTTTTCCTCAGCCCTCATAATAATTCTTTACGTTATACGTTCTACAGCAAGTACCAGCTGACTAAATCTAATAGTAAAAGGAAAGCGCGAGATTTCTTATTTAAAGCTATTCAAGAATATCAGTTAACTTCATAATAATCTCAATAAATATGAGGAGAATTCCTATTACCAAAAATAAAGAAATTCATATGAAGAAGTCATAATACATTAAATTGATTCCTAGTATGAGTAATAATATGCCAATATAAAAATTACAAAGTAAGTTAGCGGTCTCTTAATATAGATAGTGATAAAAACTTTAGTTCTTTTTTAGAAATAAGTATATTAAAAATAATAAGTTAGTTAGTGGCGATTTGGGAGATGTGACAAAGATTGAAGTATAGTCTTTGAATAATATTGAGAAATATAGAATTATAAAAGAAAAAGTAAATCTATCCCTTTGATGGTTATTTTATTATTCTTAATCATATGACCTGAGCTTTTATCTAAATAATACCGATGAGTTCTCTTCAATCCTACCCATTGTAACCAACCAGTCCACATTTCCCCTAGTGCAAATTTTGCACCAGCATAGTTTTGCGTATCGACACCATCTTCCCCACGACTGAAGTAATACCACCTCCCGTCAATTTCAAACCAATTTATCACCATTTCTCCTTCTGCAATTGGCATGGAACGATATCCCGTGGTTTGTTTAGGGCTAAGGTAATAGAATGCTTCCTTATCTTGGAGCCATCCGGTTATCATTTGACCTTTTTTAAATATTTCACCTTTAGAGTTTTTCATGTTTTCTGTAGTACTTAGGTAATAATATTTACTTCGCCCGCTTAAAACCCATTCAGTCATCATTTCCCCATTTTGCACCCTCTTGTTTCCATTTACCTAATGCTGCATGGAACGGTTTGTTACCAACTGTACTAGCTTCATAGCTATTCTTTTCATTTAGTAATGTCTTGTAGTTATCATATTTTTTACAGTGGCATTGTAGTCATCCTCTACTTTAGCCAAAGAACGATTGGAAGAGTCACTTTCTATTAATGCCTCGTTGTAAAAGTTTTGGTGTAAATATATATAAATTTGAAATCACAGTGTAGTTGCCTAATGGGGTTCTGTTGCAAAGTTTGAAAAAAGCATAAACAGGTTGGTAAATAAGGACCGATGTTTAGGAAGTAGCTAGTAATTGTTGAAGTTCATTGTACGTTGAAAAGGCGGAGTCTCTTTTAAGACTTCGCCTTTGTTTATATAATAGGGCATGAATGGTCCCGATACCTTTTATTATACGTGAAGCATGACGAAGATTTTGAAATCCTATGGAATTAGCAAAACGTCTCTTTATATGCCTATGATCCTGTTCAATAAGATTGTTTAAATGTTTGATTGAACAATGGATTGTAGTTTGATAAAATCCTTGTTTTCTTAATTTGTTAAATCCGCAAAGTAATGCCGGCGCTTTGTCTGTAGTGAGAACCGTTAGTTCTCCAAAATATTTTACTAATCTTTTTATGAAGGCATATGCCGCTTGATGATCCCGTTTTTTACGAAGTTGAATATCCAATGTGTGCCCATCTTTATCAATTGCACGATAGAGATAACACCATTCTCCTTTAACTTTGGTATAAGTCTCATCTAAATGCCAAGACAAGCGTGCAGATTTATTTTTCACTTTCCAAATTTGATAGATGAGATTGCCATATTCATGAACCCATCGCATGATGGTTGTTGGGTGAACTGAAATACCACGTTCTTTCAGGATTTCAGATACATTACGATAACTTAAAGAAAAACGGCAGTAGTAGCCGACAGCTACTAAAATAATATCTTTCTTGAATTGTTTTCCTTTAAAATATCTCATGTCTAATTCTCCTAGATTCTGTTTTCTAGAGTGTATCTTCATGTAGAAAACTTTGCAACAGAACCAATAATACTAACTTGTCCTTTTAAAATATATTAATGTCGTCTAAAATAAAGGTTTATATCCTTATTGTCAGGGTTTATATTAAAACAAATACCAATAGAAAAGCTAAATAAGTATCGATAAACAAATATATAGGCTAATATACTGCAATAATTATCTGGAGTTTCATAGAGAAAATGAAACTTCGGATAATTATTGCAGTATCGTTAATTTTTAAATAAGGACCATCTTTGAACACAAACAAATTCTCTTCTTTTATCTATATTCGAATGGGGGAATACTTGGTACAGACTTCTGGTTTACGATGTAAAATGGAGAGTGACCATATTTTAAACTGTGTAAAATATATTGATTTTTACACAGAAAATTTCAATTTTAAAATTCTGTAACAGAAGCTGTTTATACACCAATCGATTAGTTATTAAATTTTATTTTATAGCTTCATTACCATGTTACGAAACTTTTGATTAAATGCATCGTCCATACTATTTTTAACATTTGAGAATAAGATTACAAATACACGTTTATCCCAATTGAAATTATTAAAAGTATTCCATCCAGCCAACACACCGTGATTATGATAATAGTCTGGGTGAACATAAAAACTAAAGCCATATTTTTTGGCAGGTGAGACTGTAAACATTTCTGATAAACTCTTTTTAGAAATCAATTTTTCTTTCATAATTGCTTCATCTAATTTTTTCATGTCGTCTACAGTAGTATACATATCTCCACAACCATATAACCATTTCATTTGCAATTTCTGTGCTGGTACAAGCGAATTTTCCTCTCTTCTATACCCATCTGCTAAAAAAATATCCTCAGGGAATTTTTCACCTATTCCCGAATCTTTCATGTCAGCTGGATTAAAAATATGTTCCTTTATATACTCAGATAAAGGGTGTTTTGAAATTTTTTCAACAATATATCCTAAAACCATGTAATTGTAATCTGTATATCTCCAACCTGTTCCAGGTGGAAATTCAAGTTTTTGTGATCCAATCCAATTTATTAATTTTAGGTGTGAAGTTGCATCAACATTTCCTTGGCCTTGCTCAGGTAATCCAGATGTATGTGTTAATAAGTGTCTTAATGTAATTTGTTTCTCAGCTGGAAACGTAGAAACATATTTATTTACATTTTCGTCTATATTTAATTTTCCTTGTTCTTGTAATTGCATAATAGAAACAGCCACAACTGTTTTGGTGATGGAACCAATGCGATATTTTGTTTTTGATGTCGCTAGTACATTATCTTGTTTGTTGGCATAACCGTAAGCTTTTCTTAAAACTACATGGTCTTTAATAGTTACAAGGACAGAACCATTAAACGCGTTATCTTTTAAATATTGATCTAAACTCTGAGCTAATACTTCATATTTACTTGGTTGATTTACTTCTTTATTTATTTGAATAGTCTCTTTAAAATAACGAGATGTTTCTTTAGTGTCTAAAAATAAGTGGAATATATTTGTGAATATATACAAACTTATAAAAAGTTGAAGTAGAATAATGAATCTATGATTAAAATATGTTTTTAACATATAAATCCCCTTCTAATATGTTATTAATAAATAATTTGTTCTATATCATGTACTAAATACGTAAACTATTTTTCAAAATCATATCATTTGAGTCTATAGACACTAGCGCTAATTAACTCTTTATTTATTATTTTTTTATTCTTATTTTCCACTTCGCGATATGTGTTTACCTTTAATAAAGAATTTGTCTGTTCCATTGTTTTTGTATACACGTGTACAATATTATCAGAATTTTTTCCCAATAATTTAACAGTTAATTGATTATCTTTTATAATTGTTTTGATAAATATCGGTGTATCAGTATTGTTTTTGAACTTAAAATCAGGACCGTTATCTGCTACTGTTGCATCTAATCCGGCTGGGACATATCTTACTTGATGACTATGATTTACCCTGTATACAACATCTAAATTTGCTAATAAAACAGCGTTATATAAAGTACTTGAAACTTGGCATACTCCTCCTCCTGCAGCCTGTATTATCTTATCATGTAGAATGACTGGTGCATTTTTGTAGCCATGAGCCTGATCAGTTATTCCCACAATTGCATTAAAGCTAAATTCTTTATTTGAAGGTATTACCACACCATTTAATTTTAAAGCAGCTTTTTCGATATTTTCTCTTACATTTTTATCCCGGCCAAACAAATCTGTTTTGTATTCAGACATAGGGGTTTTCATATTTATTTTTTTTAAATCTTGCATGGAAATATCAGGGTGGATATTTATATACTTTACAGCTATAATATTTGTTTCTTTGTTCACAGCGTCTAGTATATCTTTTTTTAGCATAGTAATGTTCACTTTTTTCCCTGGCTTTTCATCAACATAAGATATTTCAGGATCAGCTCCCCTTAACTTTATAAATGCATTAGTAGGTTCTTCTTGAAACTTAGTAAATTCATTCTCGATAAAGTGTTTTAATTTATTATCATCGAATTTAGGTTCTAATCTATAATTGGTTTTTCGAAAACCTATTTCTGCTGTTAATTGTTTCAACCACCCCGTCCATGTACTTCCTCTTTGTTGGTCGAAAATTTTATCAATGACAAGAGTAGGTTCATACTTAATTCCTATTTCCTGATAAGTATAGGTTCTTTTAGTTTTTCCTAACAAAAATGTTAACTTTTTTTGCATTAAATAATTGATTTGTTCTTGGTGCATACTTTCTAATTGCTTTCTATTTAATCTACCTACATCTATTGATTCAATGTGAGTGTTTGGTAAAACAACTTCTTCTAAACGATGATTTACAGAGGAAATATAATACTTCACTTTAAATCCAATGAGCGTCACTAATATTATTGTGAAAATAAAAATTAAACATTTCGTTCTTTTTATTTTTTTCTTGATAATTAAATTGTAATTCTTTTTCGACATATAAATCACTATCCTTAAAAATGTTTCTTAAATATGAAATTTTGAAATCGATTCCTATGCAATTCTATTTAAATCAAGAGACAATGTAAAATTCAAACAAATGATGAAAACCATCATTTTTTATGATGGTTTTATGACTACAAAATTAATTCGATAAAATATTTTGATTATTACGTTACAAATAATAAAGATCCACATATTTTTTATTATTTATATACTTGAAGTTCTTTTATAAAATTTCTCATAGAAGGTCCTGGATTTATATTTTTATTCCTAATAAATATGGTCGTAATTTGACGGAATTCCTCTGGAATTTCATGACAATAAATGTTAGGAATGCTAGAAAACAAACCTACAGCTGTTACTGGCAAGAGTGTAACACCTAAGCCAAGAGATACGCTATGTAAAATCATTTCTAACATATTAAATTCCATAAATTTATTATTAATAAAACCTTCGTCTTTAAGCCATTTTTCTAACATTGTTCTATAGCCGCAACCTTGTCCAAATACTAAAAAGGTTTCATGATTCAAATCTTGTAAGTTAAATATAGGTTGATTCGTAACTAATGAAAGTGTCTTACTACTAACTTCATATTGGTCAAACGATGGCTCTTTTATAGGGCCTGTAACAAATGCTCCGTCTAATTTGTAATTAAGTACATCTAGCATTAGTTGATTACTTACATCAGTTTTTAGCGAAATATCTACATTGGGATACTTTGCATAATACCCAGCTAATATCATCGGTAATGGATGCACGGTATCTACTGTTCCGATATTTAAAAAACCAACAGAAGATTCATCTTTAAACATATTATTTAATTCCTCAAATTCTTTAAGGATTTTGTCAACTTTTTCAAGAAACTTTTGTCCATCTCCTGTTAATGAAATCCCCCTAGCATGTCTATGAAATAAAACAGTATTCAACTCTTGTTCTAATTGTTTTATATGTGCTGTTACATTGGATTGTACATAATTTAAACTTTTCGCGGCGGCGGTAATATTTTTAATTCTAGCTACTGTTTGAAAAATTTTTAAATCTCTAAATTCCAATTTTCTCTCCACCTTTTATATGTTTTTAGTTTAAGGTTCTTTATTACCTGTTCTCAGTTTCTAAATAAATTGAAAGTATACACTTAGAATATGTTTAATATAAAAATGTAAAACGCTAATAATTTTAGTCTCTAAAATTATTAGCGTTTTATTGTAGACGTTGATGATTATAATACGCCTCACCTATTGTAATGATTGAGTTGCACGCTTGTACAAGATTATTTTGTCTGAATGAAAGACATTTTTGGTACATAATTAGTGCGTAGTTATTAAATAATAATCTTATAAAACCATTTGTTTCGAGGGATAATCTTATGAAAAAGAAAAAAACCGTATTTCCAGAAAAAGGATATAGAACAAATCAGAACAATTTTATAAACGGAGAAATAACCCCTTCTTTGGATAAAAATATAAACTTTATAAAAACATTATTTGGAGATGCCCCAGATCTTGTAATAAGAAGAATTCAGAAAGAAAATAATCATACTTTGGCGTTAATGTATTTATCGGAATTAGTTGATGAAACGGATATAAATGAGAATATCCTTAAACCTTTGTTAAGTGAAAATTATAAATCTGAAATGGAACTAATCATACCAATTGGGAATATTTCTAAGCTTCAATATCTTAATGGTATTCAGGAAAGTCTATTAGAGGGAAATGCTACTCTTCTTTTAGATCACTCTACATTTGCATATAAACTTCAAATCAAAGGTGGGCTCAATAGAGAGCCTTCTGATTCTAAAAATGAAATATCTATAAAAGGCACACATCAAGGGTTTGTAGAAGCTGCTACTAAAAATATTGCTTTAATGCGAAATTATTTACCAACTACTAAGTTAAATGTGAAATTATTGGAAATTGGTGAAGAAGGAAAAACAAAAATTTTTGTACTTTTCTTAACGGAAAAGGCGGATCCTCATATAGCAGCAGAGTTACAGAACAGATTAAATAATATTAAAGTTAATTCCATAGTTAATACTGGGGAATTGATTAAGCACATTGAAGATAATCCGTACTCCCCTTTTCCACAACTTTTACTGACCGAAAGACCAGATACGGCCGTATCTCATCTTTTAGAAGGGAAATTTGTAATAGTTGTCGATCACTCTCCTAATGTATTAATTGGTCCAACAAATTTCCTTAGCTTTTTTAGAAATATAGATGACTGTAGTACAAGGTGGATGATTCATTTTATCCTTCAAATATTACGCATAGGGGCATTCTTCTTAGCACTTGTTTTACCAGCTATATACATTGCACTCATTTCATATAATTTTAGTCTGATACCAGTTCCATTATTTTTATCTGTAGCCGAATCAAGGGAAAATGTTCCTTTTTCAGCTATTGTAGAAGCTATGATTATGGAAATCACTTTAGAAATGATGCGAGAAGCAGCTTTACGCTTACCTGCTCCTATCGGACAAACTATGGGGATTGTTGGAGGTATTATTATAGGACAAGCGGCTGTACAAGCCGGAATCGTGAGTAATATTATGATAATTATCGTTTCCGTGACAGCAATCGCATCGTTTACAGTGCCTAATTATGATATGAGTTTAGCTGTTCGCTACTTACGTTTTCCTATGATGTTATTAGCGACATGGTTTGGAATTGTAGGTATTATTATAGGGCTTATGATATTACTAGCACATATGCTAAGTATTCGTTCTATAGGTATTCCATATGGAGTTTCATTTTTGCCCTTGGAAATTTATAAACTCAAACATTTTATTCTTAAATATAAAAATGGAACCAAAGGTGATATATGATATCTAAAATTGATAATGCCAATACAATTTCTTTAAGTCAATTTATATTTATTATTCATGGTGCTCAGGTTGGAACTGGAATTCTCTTTCTCCCACGTACACTAGCGGAAAAATCAGGTACTGATGGATGGTTAGTACTCCCTCTTTGTTTTTTATTTTCTACAATAGCTAGTATAGCGTGGATACAGATAGCTCGTAGATATTCAGAACATCTGTTGAATAACAAGATAAATGGAATAATAAAGAAAACTATCGTTATAATTTATATTGCCTATTTTTCTTTTTATGCGTGGGTCGTTATACTAAATGGCATGCTTTATATTAAGGGGAATTTGCTCCCAAAAACACCTGATTATTTCATAATAATTTTATTTTTAATTCCTACTTATCTTGTTGTATCCGAAAACATTTACGTCTTAGGTCGATATTCTGAAATTGTATTTTACCTTACGATTTGGATTATACTACTATTTTTAATTCCTCTAAAAGAAGGGAATATATTGAATATGCTTCCGATTCCTAAAAATGGAATCACTGGAATTTTGAACGCTTTTCCTCAAGCTATCTTTCCTTTTACAGGTTTTGAAATAGTATTTTGTATATATCCATATTTAAAAAGAAAACAGAATGCCATAAAGGGGGTTGTAATTGCTAATAGTATTACAATGATTTTTTATATTTTTATGACGATTTCTTGTTTTATTTTCTTCAGTCCAGATGAAATAACGGCTTATAACCAACCTGTACTAAGTATATTAAAAATTATTGAAGTTAGCTTTTTAGAAAGATTTGATTTAATTATTATCTCTTTATATTTATTTGTGGTTTTCACTGCATGGACTCCATATATTTATGTAAGTTTATTATGTATAAGTAATTTAACTAATCGAGAAAAGAATACAATGCATACGTTCATTTTCTTTTTATGTATTATTTTAAGTGTTTATTTAATACATCCCTCTTTAAATCAGGTACAAGGTTGGAAGAATATAATTTCGCATATAGGATTAGGAACAGCTTATATATTTCCGATATTTATGTCAGTAGTAATAAAATTAAGAGGTGAGACATAATGAAACGAAAAATATTATATCTCCTCTCGTGTATAATTATACTCACGGGTTGTTATGATCAAGTATATGTGGAAGATGTCGCAGCAACTTTAGTTGTAGGAATTGATATAGACCAACAAGACAATTTAAAGATATATGTAGTAAACCCTTTAATAAATAAAGATCGGAAACGTACTGAGGAAAAACATTATACTACAGACATTACAGTGAGAAAGGCAAGAGATAAATTTGATACAGTTGATCCAGGTATTATTTCGGGTAGTAAAATTCAAATTATTCTTTTAGGGAAAAAATTACTTCAAAAAAAGAATTGGATAAGATATTTAGAACCTTTTTATCGTGACCCGCAAAATACTATGACTGCTAAAGTTATAGCTGTCGAAGGCAAGGTTTCTGACATTATTTCCTCCCATCCTCAACAGAAAAACTTTCTTGCAGATTATTTAACCAAACTAATTAGAACAGGTAATGCAAGAAATGTTACTGTTAAAACTACATTTAAAGAATTTTATAGACAAATCAAAGATAAAGGGATAACCCCTAGTATTTCCAGTGTTAAAAAGATAGATAATCAAAAAGTGGGGATTACTGGTACAATGCTTTTGGATTTCCAAAATTTATTTCGATTAAGTTTAAGTCCTAATGAAAATAAATTACTAACCATATTACAGAATAAAGTTAAAGGAGATTATCCATTCACAATTAAAAATTCACTTAGGGAAATAAATGAACGGTGGATTAGTATTTCTGCACAGAGAATTGATGTGGATACAAAAGTAACATATACAAACCATTTTACATTTAATATACAAGTTAACCTAGGGGCAGAAATTATCGAGAAGTTCCCTAATTTTCATACACCAATTAATGGTGGAAAGTTAGAAAAAGCTATTTCACGGCAGTTAACAAAAGAAATGAATCAACTTATAAATAAAATTAAACGTGCTAAGATAGACCCTATTGGGCTAGGGCTATATGCTCGTGCTTTCGAATATAAAAATTGGATTTCACATCAACATGATTGGGGGAAAGAATTATCCAAAGCAGAAATAAATATTAAAGTAAATGTAAAAGTGCGAGATAATGGGAGTATTAAATAAAAAAGAGTCAGTTCCAAAGCTTTTATTTTTGCAGAATTTACGATATGCGAAAGTTCAAACAGAGTTTTAGGATGAAAGCATCGTTTTTGCATAGAAAAACACGAAATATTTTATTTATTGTCATGCAAGAGACGTAAATACATTTGAGAACCAATAATTACTTGGAGTATTAGGTGATATGTGGTTGTGAAGGTTTCAAAGATCAGATTTAATAGCATAACAACCGTATACAGTAAAGAAAAGAAATATTTCTGCTAATAAAATAGCGATATTTTTATTGGCAACAGCATATATTGCTTACTATTCTGCATGCGTATGAATAAATCCTGATAGGAGTATTCACTTATACAGTCTCTAAGAAGTGGCTATGTTACATAAATTTATTGTGCCTAAAAGGATAGTTACTACAAACAATAAGTAGAGAACGCTTTAGTTGTTCCTATCAATCATCTTGAGTGTCATATAAACAATTAATAACAAAAAACAAAGTCTAAGAGTCATCATACTCTCTTCGACTTTGTTTTTGTCAGGTATATATAATAAATAGATTTATTAAAAAATTTTGTTCTCCATTATATTAATTTTCAATCAGTTTGTGATTTTTCCAATCTAATACATAGTTGTGGGTTGATTTATCTATATTTACGTTTTTAATATTTCCACCTACCCACCAACCTGAACCACTACCATGAACACCATTGAAGAATGAGTTCCAGTCCATTCGATAGTCATCTGAGGTTCTAGTGTAAGTTACTTTTAAATTAGATGTTTTTTCAGATTTATCTGCAACTACTACTGCAATCATACCAGGAGAAAAACCATATGCTGCTAAAGCAGGCATTTCATCACTTGATATAAAATTATCTTTCGCCCAATATGCCGCATTGCGTGATTTCATAAAAAGTTGATTTCTATAAATAGAGTCATCTGACTCTCTAGTGTAAGGTCCATACCCCTGATTCATTGAAGAAATAAAAGGTACCTTCCATTGAACTTTGTTAGCAGTATCTGTTTCTAGAACAGTCTTATAATCAGGCTGATCATAAGAGGTACTAGTTGACCAATTCATACCTCCAGAACCTCCTCCATCCACCTTATCACTAACTTTAATTTCTCCACCAATATTATAACCTACTGAAGATGTAATGGTCTTTTTATCTACTGTATTTATTGGAGAAACTTTATAGAATTGAGAATTTGCATTTGACAACTCCATTTCAATATTATAAGAGGATGCCCACTTTAAAAGTGCCGACATATACCCAGCATCATGCCCATAATTATCTGTTAATCCCTGTACATATTTATTAGCATTGATATTACTACCATCCGTTTTTATAACTGCGATTTGTTTATTACTGTAGGGGTCATCTATTATGGATACCAATAAAGAGGTTTTCATTTTTTTTTGCTCATCGAATATAGTAGAAAAATTATTATATACTTTTGCTTTTTGTTCATTTTGTCCAATCTCTACAATATCATTTATTTTAGTATCAGCAAACGATATTGGTGAATATAAAGTGAAACAAGTACTCATTACTATAGAAGTTAAGCCAATCTTGTTAAATATTGATTTTTTATTTATCATTACATTCCCTCCCTTAAATTTTTAAATATTTGTTATAAACTGTATAGCTGATAATTAGATACTATAACTAAATACTTAGAGAAATAATAATAAAAGAGATATAGTCAAATGTATTTTTTGAAATTGAGAGTTAGTGGTATAAATGTAATGAAATAAGTATTATATAGTCATTAAAGTTTTCAACAAGTGTTTGCCTATTGGAAAAAATAGAATGGGAACGTAATAAATAATAAAATATAGGTTTTATTAAACTGAAATCCATTATATTTATGTACTCTTATTAAAACAGGATTATGGTTTTAAGATATCTGTCAAGCGTTATATAACTAAAGGTGAATCTTTTAAATTGAGTACGCCTTTGCAACATACAATGAACTTCAACGTTTAGTAGCCATTTCTAAATCGTTTATAATCTTTGATGTCCGTATTTTCTTTATATAATTTGATAATTTATGGATAGATAGTATTTTGAAACAAGATAGGATTATACCTTTTTATTTCCTAATAAACATGTTTATTAGGAAATGTAGCAATTTAAACGCTTCAGTTCCACAGGTAGTTTCTATGAGCAGAAGCTACTAAAATAATTTATGATTAATTCGATGTTTGCAGAAGTTGCTTACTCAAATAAGTCAAAATAACGTTGAGTAGAGGTCGTTTGGAATATTAGAAATACTCAATTAATTACAATGATACAATCCTAAAGAATATAAATATTCTACATATATGACGTAGAATGCAAACAGATTAATAAACTACACATGTCCGTTATAAAAAACTTTGAGCCATTGGTTTTATTTTTTATTACACTATTAAATTTATATGTATGGCAAAAAGCACAGCATCCTGAGCCCATAGGATTAAACTGTGCTTTTTGTAAAGCCTTCAATAAACATACATACATTCATAGGATAACATAAATTACTTTGGTGTTTCCGCACCTTTCAATGTACAGTCATAGTAGGTTTTTACTACCTTATTTAACTGCACACTCAAAGGAAGAGAAAAACTCATCTTTTTAATAAAAAAAATACTAAATTTTTAAAAGCAATTTCTATTATTACAGAAATATTAGCAAAAACATTTTCGGTTTTTGCGTTTGGTAAAATTAAAAAATGAATTCTTATTTTCTTTACATATGGTAAATTTATTTAGAAGGTGTTATTGTTCATAGTATGTAATATGTATTGGGTAAGATCACAAAACTCTTTATCAGTAACAAGAAAAAAGCACTCTTTTGAGTGCTTTTTTTAATGTATGTTATAAAACACCTACTCTCTATACACCAAAGTATTATGAGTTGAACTTCATTCTTTTTAGATAAAGAATAATTCCACTCGCACAAAAATCAATATCTGGTTTTATTTTTTCATAAAATGGATGTTCTAATGGTAGACCTTTCTCAGTAAGGTTATATTTGATTTTTTCAAAAATCAGTTTAGAAACTGCATTTATTGCATTATTAGCATCATTTTCTGTCTTACAAACATTTTTACCTATATCAATAAATATTTTTAACCAATAATCAAGTTGGTTATATATTTCTTCTACTTCCTTCGATACACCATAGTGTCCAAAATAAATTTTACTTGGATTTAATTTTTGTATCTTTTTTTTGGATTCAATCATTTTTTTATAGTCAAATTGAGGTGGAGAAGTTATTGGTAGATATAAGTTATAGTCAATTTCGGGGAAATTAGCTCCAAGTGTATCTCCAGCAAATATGCCGTTTGTTGCAGAATCATATATGCACATATGATGATCAGCATGCCCTGGAGTATAAAAAAATTGCAGCTCGCGATTTGTAGAAATCTTTAATTTTTCACCATCAGCTACAGAATGAATACGTGCTTCAGGAATTGGAATTATAGGATAAAAATTTTTATTAAATATATCATGCCCATATGATTTTTTTATGCTTTTTTCTAACTTAACTGGCTCACACATATGTGTTTTTCCTAAAGGATGTACAAACAGCTTAGCATTCGGACAACATTTCATTAAAAGTCCTGCAGCACCAGCATGATCAACATGTATATGTGTCACTATAATATTTTTAACGTGAGTGAGTTCGATTTTCAATTTATATAGTCCTGCTAAAATATATCGAAGAGAAGGACTAGTACATGTATCAATTAATGTGACATTATCCCCTTCAGATAGAACATATGTTCCTGTTCTTTGTGGATGTCCTAATTCATAATCATCAATAATGTATACCTTAAAACCTTCCGAACTTATTTCCTTAACATAATCAAATTCCATGCTAATCCCCACCCTAATTTTTAATTGATTAATTTTGCCTTACCCAAACTAATACAATTACTTCATTCATTGGCGTAAGATTTAGATGTCCTGCAGTTAAAGTTAATTTGTTTTGGTTAAAATTATAGAATCGTTTAAGCTTGGTGTCTTTCCATTGAGGAAAAAGACATGTTTTCACATGATGAGTAACTATTTGTTCCTCTACTTTAAATAATCCGCAATAAGAAATATGATTGATAGCTAATGCCTGTTCTTCAGCAGAGGTATTTTTTAAATCAAGCTTTACTTTACTGGGTTGATTCTCCCCTGTAATACTAACACTCATATATCCATCATTGTTGTAAATAAGTAATCCATCTAGGTTTCTTCCAAAAGGATAAGATCGTAACCCCTTTACTTTCTCCACATAAAATTCCAATAGTCTCCAGGTTCCTATGAAACTTTTTATATTATCCATTTTAACTCTTCACCTTTCGTTTAAAATTTTTAAAGAATTAAGATGAACTAATTGTTGTATGTTTGGAAAATTTCTAGGTAGATTCCCGGAATATTTTTATAATTAAATTTCATTAAGAAAAAATCTTTTAATTACTAGTTACTGATTATGTTTTAATAAAGACATTAAATAAATTATTGCAATGAGTATCTTCTGTATAAAAATTTTAAGCTCCTAATTAAATAAGCTTCATTCCTCTTAATGGGGTAGCGTCAGGAAAATGCGGATTTACAACGATAAGGAAATTCTAATATAAAAAGCCGAATTTCCCATCACCTAAATTAAGAAATTCGGCTCTTTTTTTTGTTACTCCATAAAAAGCGTTCTATTACTGAATATGTAATTTACTTCGGGATAACAGGGACCCAGAGTTCGTGTCTTGGTTTATGCTTCGGACCGTAATAACATTCTATACAAGGTAAATTTGCAAGCAGGATTCATAATATAACTATCATTAGCTTTATAGTTTTTCTTGTAAGTAATTCCCAAGGTTTCTTCCATTCCATGAAGGGCAATGTTAGCGAGAAGTGGCGAGATAATTCCTCCTTGCGGAGTACCTTCTTGCGTTTCCGCGAAAAAGCTTTGCTCCATGTATCCCATCTTGAGCCATCGCTTCAATAGTTTTCTTCCTGGGAAGTAAGAAGTTTGTTTGAGTATCCACTCATGGTTGAGATGATCAAAACAGCCCTGAAAATCTCCTTCAAATATCCATTTCTTCTTTGTGCCCCCGTTGATTCTATTGAAAATGCTTCGTATGGCATCATGGGTACTTCGCTTAGGACGAAACCCGTAAGAAATAGCTTCAAATCTGGCTTCCCACTGTGGTTCAAGGGCATTTCGCACTATATTTTGATATACCCTATCCTTTATAGTTGGGATGCCCAACGGTCGCAATTTTCCGTTTTTCTTCACAATGTATATACGTTTTGCTGGTTTTGGTCGGTGTTGTAGCGTATTTAACTTTTTGAGTTGCTCATAGAGGGGTAGCGTCAGGAAAATGCGGATTTACAACGTTAAGGAATTCAATATAAAAAAGCCTAATTTCTCGGTGTTGCAAGAGCTTAGGCCTTTTTAAAAAACTATAAATACCGTTTGAATTAATATTAGGATCCATCTTGGTACTTCAACTTTCCGGAGTTAACTAAATTAACTTTAACTTTTAAATTCTTTATACTGTGTTCATTTAAGTAAAACGAGTCTGTTTTTACTTCTTCTTTCCATTTTCTTGGATTCTGACGGTATAATGATTCACCTAATTTGTAGATATCTACATTTATTTCTATTCCTTTTTCAAAGGATTTTAGAATTTCTAATTTGATAATATCTTCAGTTTTTGTAATCAACTCTTTATCACTAATTTCCTTGATCTTCTCATTTATTCCAGCTTGAACTTCAACTCGAATATTAAAAAGTATGGGCTTACTACTCATAATAGGGGAAATTGTAATCTTAGGTTTCTCTATCACTACGGAAACAACAGCGCTATCATTCTCAATAATCCACACAGGAGATCGAACGTTTTTTTCATCCATCCATCTTAGACCGTTTAAATCAGTCTCAGAAAGCCATCCTTCTAGGCGATTATTCCTTACAAAGAACGCTCCATCATTTCTTAATAATGGTGCTTTTTTGGATTCTTCTTTCCAATTTTCTGTTGAAATTTTAAGTGATGGGATATAAGCAGTTTGCCCCATCGGATCACTATCTCTAATAAATTGATAAAATTGTTTAGGTTGTATGTAAGACCGTTGTTTATACCTTTCCTTTGGTTCATGGAGAATGGTAGACAACCCCGATAATGTAAAAAGGGCTTTTGTTTTAAGTATATCATCAATGGGTTCCTTTGTAGCGTATAAGAGAATATTATAGCGTATTTCTCGGTACCGATTAATAAAATCAATAGAGTCTTTAATATCTTGTCTGAGCAGTCTTTCGCTTAATATTATTGTAGATACATGTCCCCAAAAAAGTCTTTGTTGAGCATCCTTATATAATTGATTTAATGCTTCCGTAATGGTAAAACCTTCACCTCTTCCTATCCACACTGGTGGTTGTTTATCAGGTCTAGCCCCCTCTAACTTAGCAACGTTAGAAAAGTCAAGTAACTGAGCATAAGCTATATATTTTCCTTCTTTAAAATCTATACCAAGAGCTGCAACATAATAAATATCTTGAACTTCTTTAATATTCCAACATCCAGATAACATTGCACTAGTGATAAGCATCATAATTATTAGTTTTATTTTGTGCAGCTTCACTGTTTTCCTTCTCCTTCGTCCGTTTTAGAACTATCATTGGTTCGGAGATAATCAACTCTATGTCTATAACTTCTCCACGGTAAACGAAACAATCCCTTGAAAAAATCTGAACTAGATTTTGGGAAAACTAAAGCTAAGTAAGGGATTCCAAAGGAACGTAATCTTGAGATATAAAGAACGATTACGAATCCGGCAAGCATAAATCCATATAACCCCATCAAAATTGAACATAATAGTACAAACCCTCTGAGTATGGATACTGCTCCTGCTAATATTTGGTTTACTAAGGTATATCCCGCAATAGCAGATAAAGCAGTAATAACAATGACAGAAGGGGAGATAAAACCCGAACGGATTGCAGCATCCCCAATGATTAGTCCGCCTACCACTGAAAGGGTTTGACCAAGGGGGGAGGGTAATCTTTGACCGGCTTCACGGAACATCTCAAAAAGGAACAAAACAATTATAAGCTCAAGTGGTGCTGGAAATGGTAGACCTGATCTTGCAACAGTCACAGTCGCAAGAAGAGGGAAAGGAATTTGATCTTGGTGATAAGCAAGTAATGCCATCCAAAATCCGGGTAGGAAGACAGCTAAAAGAAATCCTATCCACCGATAAAAGCGTGCAAATGATACAGTTAGAAAATTAAAGTGGGAATCTTCTGCAGCTTTTATTAAAAAAGTTATAGTAACAGGAGCGATAATAACAATTGGGGAGCCATCAATTATAATCACTACTCTACCTTGCAATAAGCATTCCACTGCAAAATCTGGTCTAGCTGTATCACCACAAAGAGGAAAAATAGATAAAGATTGTTTCGATACCATCTCTTGAATTTGAGTTGAACTAATTACGCCATCGATATCAATTAAAGTTAGACATTCTCGAATGTTATCTAAAATCTCTAAATTAACTACATCTTTTAAATATAATATCCCTATTTGAGTTTGGGTCCGTTTACCTAACGTCAACGTTTGATAAGACAAGGTGGGATGTCTTAATCTTTTACGAATAAGTGCCACGTTTGTTGAAATATCTTCAATAAAATTGTCTCTTGGCCCACGTACGGATATTTCGTAATTAGACTGTTCAGTAGAACGGTTTGGTTTATTTGAAGCATTGACAGAAAAAAAGGTAAGCGACTTAGGAAAATACAGAACTAAATTTCCGTTAAATATTTCCAAAGAGATAGACTCTAACCCTTCTCCCACTTTTAAAGGTGTCCACTCTAGCTCTTGTTGATACTTATGGATTTCTTCCTTTAAGAAAAGATATTGATGTTTTTGAGCTATTTTTTCTAATTGAGGAATAACAATCTGATTTATTTGTTTTTTGTCCACTAAACTTTCGCAATAAATGAAAAAGGTCTCAACAGCTTTTTCTTCACTCCCAATTTTATGGAGAACAACTTTGACATCCTCACTATTTTGATATGTTGAACGTATTTTTTCCTCATTTAATATTGGATTTGGTTTATAGATAGAAAATTTTCCATTACCCTCTTTTTTTGTATTCTGATTCCATCTTCGCAAGGATTATCTCTCCTTTCCTCTTTTTAGAAAAACTAAAAGTCCTAATACTATTGAAAAGGAAAGTAAAAATAAAAAAGTTAAATGAAAATAAACATTTTGTAAAAAACGAACAAATTCGATATCACTTATAGGAAGAAGAACAGCCACAAATGTAATTAGTGAACTGATTCCTATTAATACATTCCTTTTTTTCTCGTTTTTAAATGAAAATAATTGTCCAATAATATATAAACCAAAACTAATCCTAATAAATCCACCTGATAACCATTGGTAAATTGAAAAGAAATCTACATGTTCGATATACTTTCCTATCTTCAATAATCTCCATTCTTCGTAAGCAGGATACCTCTGATTAGAAGCCTCTTCAGGTCCAAAAATAGCAATAGAACCCAATAAAGGTCCAAGCGTTAAGCCTATCAATACTAAGCCGAGCATAATAAAACTCCGTGACTTGATATTCATTTTTAATTTATGTTGAATAAAAAATATTAAAGTCACTTCTAGCAGAGAACCTAAACTATAGACGGTTCCTTTGATAACGGGTGTCAATCCATTCTCAAGGATAGGGAATAATTGAGAATAATCCTTATGAGGAAAATTAAGACTCATAACGAAAAAGCCTAATGCAACAACAAATACTAATAAAAAACCTGAGAGAATAGATAAGGTTGTAAAGGTAGAAGTTGCAGCAAAAAAGCAGATAACTAAAAATAGCATTGCTAATATAGGCGCAGGACTTTGTGGGAAATAGGATGTAACGGTCCATACAATCATATCCTTTAAGGTAACTCCAATAAATAAGAGGATAAATATATATATTAAAAAACATAATCCCCTTGCAATAATTTTGCCAAAATGGTTATTTAACCATGAATACAGATGTGTATGGTCTAATTTTTTCATAATAAATTGAATAAAAAGTAACCAACCGAGAATGAATCCTCCAGATAAGAGGACAGAAATCCACGAATCCCTCTTTGAGATCGCTAATAACATAGGAATTACCATTACGTGATTCATTAAGCCAATACTCATCATAAACAAAACAAATACTTGTGAAAAATTTGCTTTATGTGATTGCATTGTTAAACCTACTATCTGATTAGGATTTAATAATTAATGAGCAAATAAAATAAAATTTATTTCTAGGTTACTCAAAGGTATTCTTTCCATTTATTAATTAATTATCCATAAAACACCTCATATTATACTCATTAGCATCAAACCATCCCCACACGGTTTGGAATATTTTTGCGATAATCTCCTAAAGGAAGCGCTTCAGGTAAATGGTGATTACAACAATAAGGAAATTTCAATATAAAAAGCCTTATTTCTCGCCAACTTAATCGAGAAATAAGGCTTTTTTGTTCACTATAAACAGAGTTCTATTATTGAATATGTAAATTACTTAGGGATGACAGGAACCCAGAGTTCATGTCTTGGTTTATGATTCGGCCCGTAATAACATTCTATACATGGTAAATTTGCAAGTTCGTACTCAGAGGTAGGGACCCACTCGGAATATAATCGTTTCCATGCATCTACTATGTTCGGAAAAACTGCCCATGTACTTGCGGGAAGAATAAGCGTCTCCATATTTGAGGGGGGGTCACCATCGTATCTTACGCCCATGAAATAGGAAAACTTTTCATCTGTGATGGCTGCTTCTTTTCCGCAAACCCCCAGAAGGCTTTCAAGCGTGCATTTTGGGTTTTCCCATGACATATCTACTAGTTCTTGCATAAATCCATCTTTTTTCGCAGTGTTCCAAAGCGTAGGGATTGTTTTAAATGCTCTGCTTGTTTTTACTGGATTGCTTTTTCCGACAATTCTTAATTCAAAATCAAGGTTTTCAATTCTGTAGTCCATCTCGGTATCTCCTTTAATAGAAATTTGAAAGGAAATTTTGGGAAAGGCTTTTAACTGTACCCCTCTATTACGAGCATTGGAAGGGGTTACCCCATGCATTTTTTGAAAAGCACGTGAGAAAGTATCAGAAGAAATATAACCATATTTAATTGCCACATCGATGATCCGAATATCACTTTTTTGAATTTCAAATGCTGCAAGTGTTAACCGTCTTCGTCTAATATATTCTGATAGCGATACACCTGAGATTGAAGAGAACATTCTTGAAAAATGAAACTCAGAACAGTTAGCTGCTTTTGCAATCTCTTTGTAGTCTATTTCTTCATCCAGGCTATTTTCAATGTAGTTTAACGCATTGTTCATTCTTTCTAGCCAATCCATAAGTTTACTCCCTTTCAATATTTACTTTAAAACAAAATAGATAATAATTACCGACATTTCATGCCTAAAAATGTTGGTGAAAAAATACACCTTTTGATAGAATCAGGACAAACTATTTGTTTCTTTCCGATAGATTTCTATATAATGAAGCCCTAGATACATTAGTAATTTCACAAATTTGATTTACAGTCATGCCGCCTTCTTTATATAGTTTTACTGCATAATTCATCCCTGCGTGATTTTTATGATACTTCTTTAAACGCCCCTTAAACTTTCCTTCTTTCTTTGCTAACTCAATCCCTTCACGTTGACGCATACGGATAAGGTCGCGCTCTAATTGGTTCACACCAGCCATTACTGTAATTAAGAATTGGCTGTATGGATTATCCTCTGATAAATTTAGCCATGTATCCTTGAGTGATTTTAAGCTTGCCTTTTTCCTTCGTATTAAATCAATCAATTCAAATAAATCCTGCGTACTCCGAGTAATCCGAGTTAAGTCTGTAACATAAATAATGTCGCCTTCCTGTAAATCCTGCAACATTTTTTGAAGTTGCTCGCGATTCTTTGTTGCACCAGAAACTTTTTCTTCAAAAATAATATCCATCCCGATTTCGTTTAATTGCTGAAATTGCCTTGAAGGATTTTGGTTAGTCGAACTGACACGTATATAACCAATTTTCCGCAAAATATCACCTCATTTTTGAGATAAGTCTTATGAGACACTCTTAACTATGATTTTATCAGTCTACTATAATTGTATCAATAGAGTACACTCTATTGATATATAATTGAACTAATAAATTGAAAATACAGAAATGAGATGATACTGAATGAAAATGGCGAGAGGAAGAGAGTTGCTTACATCGGAACAGAGACAGGCTTTTATGCAAATCCCTGAAGATGAATGGATACTGGGGACCTACTTCACTTTTTCCAAACGGGATTTAGAAATAGTCAATAAGCGAAGGAGGGAAGAAAACCGTTTAGGATTTGCCGTTCAATTAGCTGTCCTTCGGTTTCCTGGTTGGCCATACACTCATATCAAAACCATCCCAGATTCAGTCTTACAATATATATCGAAACAGATCGGTGCCAGTCCATCCTCGCTTAGTCATTATCCTCAAAGGGAAAATACACTTTGGGATCATTTGAAAGAAATTCGAAGTGAATACGACTTTGTAACTTTTACCCTGAGAGAATATCGAATGACATTTAAGCACCTTCATCAATTAGCTTTGGAAAATGGTGATGCCATTCATCTACTGCATGAATGCATAGATTTTCTAAGGAAAAATAAAATCATACTACCTGCTATCACTACACTTGAAAGAATGGTGTGGGAGGCAAGAGCAATGGCTGAAAAGAAGCTATTTAATACGGTTAGTCAGTCTCTAACAATTGAGCAAAAAGAAAAACTTGAAGAAATCATCACTTCGCAGCATCCATCCGAATCCAATAAAACAATATTGGGTTGGTTAAAGGAACCACCGGGTCATCCTTCACCCGAAACATTTCTAAAAATAATAGAACGGCTGGAATACATACGAGAAATAGAATTGGAGACGGTAAAAATTAGTCATTTGCATCGCAATCGCCTGTTACAGCTATCTCGTTTAGGTTCAAGATATGAGCCTTATGCATTCCGTGACTTTCAGGAAAATAAACGCTATTCAATATTAACCGTCTATTTATTAAATCTAACTCAGGAGTTAACGGATAAAGCATTTGAAATTCATGACAGACAAATACTCAGTCTGTTATCAAAAGGCCGTAAAGCTCAAGAGGAAATTCAGAAACAAAATGGTAAAAAGCTGAATGAGAAAGTTATACACTTTACGAACATTGGACAAGCTTTGATCAAAGCAAAACAGGAAAAATTAGACGTTTTTAAGGTTTTAGAATCCGTCATCGAATGGAATTCATTTGTCTCTTCGGTCGAAGAAGCTCAGGAGCTTGCACGTCCTGCCGACTATGATTATTTAGACTTACTGCAAAAACGGTTTTATTCACTAAGAAAATATACGCCAACGCTATTAAGAGTATTGGAATTTCATTCCACAAAGGCAAATGAGCCACTTTTAAAGGCTGTTGAGATTATCCGAGGAATGAACGAATCCGGAAAACGAAAAGTGCCTAATGACTCACCTGTGGATTTTATTTCAAAACGATGGAAAAAGCATTTATACGAGGATGATGGTACAACAATCAATCGTCATTACTATGAAATGGCTGTTTTATCAGAACTTCGGGAGCATGTTCGGGCAGGAGATGTTTCCATTGTTGGCAGCAGACAATATAGAGATTTTGAGGAATATTTGTTTTCAGAAGATACATGGAATCAAACAAAGGAGAATACGAGATTATCAGTTAGTTTATCATTTGAAGATTATATAACGGAGAGAACCAGCAGTCTTAATGAAAGGTTAAAGTGGTTAGCTACCAATTCCAACAAGTTGGATGGAGTTTCTGTTGAAAAAGGAAAGCTGTCACTTGCACGCTTAGAAAAAGATGTTCCAGAAGAAGCAAAAAAGTTTAGTGCAAGCCTTTATCAGATGCTACCAAGAATAAAATTAACCGATTTACTGATGGATGTTGCGCATATAACAGGATTTCATGAGCAATTTACTCATGCTGCTAATAATCGAAAACCGGATAAAGAAGAAACGATTATTATTATGGCTGCCCTTTTAGGAATGGGAATGAATATTGGTTTAAGCAAGATGGCTGAAGCAACTCCCGGACTTACATATAAGCAATTGGCCAATGTTTCTCAATGGCGCATGTATGAAGATGCAATGAATAAAGCCCAAGCCGTATTAGTAAATTTTCATCATAAATTACAATTGTCCTCCTATTGGGGCGACGGTACAACATCCTCGTCAGATGGTATGAGAATGCAACTAGGTGTTTCCTCACTTCATGCAGATGCAAACCCACATTATGGGACTGGAAAAGGGGCCACCATCTACCGATTTACGAGTGACCAATTCTCTTCTTACTACACAAAGATTATTCATACAAATTCAAGGGATGCTATTCATGTTTTAGATGGATTATTGCATCATGAAACGGATCTAAATATAGAAGAGCATTATACAGATACGGCCGGTTACACAGACCAAATATTCGGACTGACCCATTTATTAGGATTTAAATTTGCTCCGAGAATAAGAGATTTATCAGCCTCAAAATTATTTACAATAGATAAAGCAAGTGAATATCCAAAATTAGAAGCCATTTTACGTGGACAAATAAATACAAAGGTCATTAAAGAAAATTATGAAGACGTTTTGCGATTAGCTCATTCTATAAAGGAAGGAACAGTTTCAGCATCTCTTATTATGGGGAAACTAGGCTCTTATTCAAGACAAAACAGCTTAGCCACAGCCTTGCGTGAGATGGGACGAATAGAAAAAACGATCTTTATTTTGAATTACATTTCTGATGAATCATTAAGAAGAAAAATACAGAGAGGATTGAACAAAGGAGAAGCCATGAATGGATTGGCAAGAGCCATTTTCTTTGGAAAACAAGGTGAGCTAAGGGAAAGAACCATACAGCATCAATTGCAAAGGGCCAGTGCTTTAAACATAATCATTAATGCCATCAGTATATGGAATACCTTACATCTAACAAAAGCAGTTGAATATCAAAAACAAGCTATTAGTTTTAATGAAGAATTATTGCACCATATGTCGCCTCTAGGTTGGGAACATATTAATTTGCTAGGAGAATATCATTTTAATTCGGAGAAAGTGATTTCATTAGATTCTTTAAGACCACTAAAACTTTCTTAACGTTGTTAAAAATGGGGGAATCGTCAGGAAACTAGGCTTAACGTTGTAAATCCGCATTTTCCTGACGGGACCCCTTATAGAGCAATTAATCAACGAAAGCTCGAAGAAACACAAAATTAATAACCCTCTACATATTAAAGAGCCGATTTACTCGTAACGAGGTAAAATACGGCTCTTATTTTATATACATTCCCTTAGCGTGGTTTTTTTCCGAAATGCTGGCGGTACCCCTTCTATTACTTTCTTCAAGTTGAATTTGCTGTTGTCTTTTTTCTTTAAATGATAGATTCTTCAATTGAAGATAACGCATATTTCTTCTTAACCATTTTCCTTGGAAGCGAGGAGTTTTATATTGATCCTCCCTCGTTAGGAAATAAAGCATTCTATTTATTTTTTTCAAAAATGGAAAAGATACTTGAAGATCAATTTCGTGTTGTTCAAGCATTTTTTCGACATTTTCTAATTGCCACTGCAAAATAAGAATCCTTAAATTTCTTTCCAGTTCCCTTAATTTCTTTGGATTACCAATTGAAAAAATACGGTCATTATACATACTAATCACTTTTTTATACTTGCCTTGTTCTCTTCAGTTTGATATTTCAGTAACTGTTCAATGACTTCGCGTAATAGATGCACTTCAATTGTATGATCAAGAGACTTTTCTTTCGATTCTTTCTTAGGTGCAAACAGTGGAAGTGTAAAGTTAGCAACTAACAACGTCACTATAATGACTCCGGCTGCAATAAAAATCAATAAATCTCTTTCTGCAAAAGTTTCGCCGTTTCCTAAGATTAAAGGGAGAGATAAACTACTCACCAAGGTTATGGTTCCCCGTACACCCGAAATTGTATAGAGCAATATGTTCTTCATATGTGACTTCCATGTTTCGTATGGCTCTAATTTAAAAGTAGGGAAGCAAAGCACCCATAAGAAACGTAAAAACAGGATTAGTGAAGTAATACTTAAAATGTATAAGAAAAGGGACCCTTTACTAATCTCTTCATTTTCCCAAATTACATGCGTGATTTCAGGTATTTGAGTTCCTAAGAGAATAAATACAAGACCATTTAAAGTGAAAGTAATCATGACCCAAGTATTCTTTGACAATAGGTTTAATTGAGCAACTTCTGGATTCAACCTTTTATAACTTATTGAATGAACAATCCCACCAGTAACCACTGCTAAAATTCCATTCACCCCAACGTGTTCAGCTATCATAAAAATTAAAAACGGAAGTAGTATCTCCATCAACATAAAAGAAGTATTATTTTCAAGACCATGTTGTCTTAACCAACGCATCAAGAAAATCTTTACTAATGTAATAACTGCCCCTAATATTATGCCGCCAATTGAAAGCATAAGAAAGCTTGTAGCGGCATTCGTAATAGAAAAAGCACCCGTCATGATAGCTAAAACAGCAAATTGGAATGAAACAAGCCCTGATGCATCGTTAATTAAGGACTCACCTTCTAAAATATGCATAATTTTATGTGGAACATTTACCTTCTCAGCTAACGCACTAACTGCTACTGCATCAGTAGGAGCTAAGGCTGCCGCTAAGGCGAAAGCTGCCGCCAATGGAATACTTGGTAGTAGCAAATGAATGAAATAACCGACAACAAACACAGTCAGGAATACCAAACCAATCGATAATGAAAAAATGGATTTCTTTTGCTCCCACAATGACTTTTTATCAGTATTCGATCCATCATTAAATAATAAAGGTGCCATAAATAATAATAAAAATAACTCAGGACTTAAAGTAATTGAATGTTCTTCAAGAAGGAGCGTCAACAAAATACCTAAGCCAACTTGAACAAGTGGAATCGCAATATTAGGCAAAAAACGACCTAGTATATTCGAAAGAAAAACCGCACTTAACATCAATAAAATAACTTCAAAAGTCTCCATTTAACTATCCTTTCTTACAAATACGTAAAATGAATTTAAATTGATTACTCATTAATAACCAAATTAATTAATGGAATTTTCAAAAAACAAATTTAAATTATTTCTTCTTTTTAACAATTACCTAACATCGTTAGTTTTAATTTTACGGTGTTAGATGTTATCGTGGATTTACTAATCTGTAAAGCGTAAATTTACAGTATTAGATGAAATGTAGTAACAACGAAAAAAAGAAGCCACTTTAGATTTCGGAGGAATTCCAGAGGTTTTTGTAATGATCTAATCTCTTAAGTGTAAATAGTATTTTGATTACGATACTATAATTCATTCGCGTGTTGGTCACACACAATTAAAGAACGAATTCCACCATCGGAAATTCGTTCTTACACTTTATACTGATTTTTATCACACAACCACTTCACAATATGCAGTTTGGCGAAAAAAGTGCGGCGAGTATATCTATACGGTCCCTAACGAGGAGTCAATTTCTCTTTTCTCTATCCCATCCAACAATAAGGCAATTCCTGACTCGAACATCTCGTCAGATCCAATTAAATTAAATAATTGGGCATCATGCATTCGTTTAATTAAACTTAATTGAGATAGATTGATTTCGGAGTTGCTTTCACCTTCAAGCATCATATTTACCATACGCTGTTCATACTCGTCTATTGCATAATGAATAACAAAATTGAACACGAGCGATACGTACGAAAACTTCTGCTCGTCTGATAGATTCGTCGTATCAATCATTTGCAGTAGACAGTCGACTAACTTCAAATAATCGGACTCTGGACGCGACTTTAAGAGAATCTGGGCTGAGCATGGAAACTTTTTCAACTTTTGGCGAATGACTTGTGTACTTAAAAATAATTGTTCCCTCCATGTGCCAGTTTTGGGGAGATCGTTAATGATCTCTCGTGCGACTTCGTTTGCCAGTGCCTGGAATAAATTTTGCTTGTTATTGAAATACCAATAAATAGTAGGCGCTTGAATATTAAGTTCTATAGCAAGCTTCCTCATCGTAAATTGCTCAATACCTTCGGAATTAAGCAATTTCCATGAAGCTTCTATAATCTTCTCTTCGGAAATATGTGGTCTGCGCTTAGACTTCATCTTGTCACCTCAAATCGTTTTTTATCTCTTATTGTAACTTAATTAACCTTGGATTTGACAAGAAAAAAACTCAACACCAATGTGGTTAAGACAAACAGAAAGGACTGAATAGGGTTATGCGTCACTTCTTATTGATTAGGTATCCTTTGTTTGGTATTTAACACGATGAAACTAGTAATCCAAACAAAGGAAGACATCTAATCATCAACCTTACGGCATTTTTGTTAAGTTCTCTCAAGTATAGCCTGATAAATATAAGCTACTCTTCAATAACCATATCTTCTTTAGGTAACGGATTTTGATTAAACATATGTTCACCAGCTTGCGCAGATAGACGAACACTCTTCATACCGCGTTGAATAGCTGGCAATTCATAATCTCGAAGAGCGTCAAACAATTGTTTATTTCCGTTTTTTACATGAACCAATTCTTTGGATAATTCATTTGCATCAAACAATGCCGAATTCGCCCCACTACCGGCAGGGGTCATTGGATGTAGAGCGTCGCCCAGCAATACGACTTGCGTAGTTTCCTTCCACGGCTTGAAAGGCAATACATTACGAAGATGATAAACAGCTGTTAATTCTGGTTCAGCCAATTCCAGCATACGTTTAACTTGCGGATGCCAATTCCGAGTTCTTTCTTGTGCGAGCTGTAACAATTCCGAACCGCTCAGTTTAAAGAGTTGTTCATCTGGAATGTCGAACCATTCTGGAGATCCTGCAAATACAGCATATAGATAGTCTTGCTGCGGAGTTATTTTTACCTGAAGCGCCAAAGATTCTGGAGCTTTCTCCAGCGGTTGTTTAAAAGCCATATCATCAAGAAGCAGAGAAGCTGGGGCTTCTCCATCTGGACTTCCTATACCTCGCATTTCTCCGCCTGTGAGTAATTTCAATTCCTCTCTTCGATGTTCGTCTAGGAATATCTTCGTATATAACACCCTACCTCCTGTATCGAAGATTTTAACATTTGGCTTATATTGTGTTCGAACTTTTGATGCACCGCCGTCAGCTCCCACGAGTACATCTGCGTCAACATGTTCCCCATTATCAAACCATGCTCTAATTTTTCCGTTGCCTAACGTCTCATAGTGGGTGAATCTGTAGCCCCAATGAACGTTTTCTTCTAGTTCTCCGAGCAGAACTTCTCTAAACGTAAAGCGGTTTACAGCTGCCTGTACCTCTTTAGATACTTCCCTCGTTCCATCGGGTCCACCGGATTCTTTATCCTGTTTTAAGGAATATGCGTCGAGAAATACAGGATGACTCGTGGTGAAAACCGAAGTCGCTAAATGCAGTTCGTACAGATGAGTAGGTAAGCAATTTCGAAGTGCCTTCGTACCGTCGGGATTTAATTTAATACGATATCCTGTTTGACGAAATGAAGAACATTGCTCTCTTTCATAGACACCAAAATCGATATTGTTTTTTTTAAGACTTTGGGCAAGTGCAAGTCCCCCAAGCCCTCCTCCTATAATAGCAACAGTAAGTTTATTCATTTTTTAACAACCTCTCTAACTTTGTTAGATTTATCTTACAGTGTTATATTAATGCGTAATTATGAAATTTGTCAACAATGATGTGTATTAAAATTAATACAGTACATGCGTGTTGATTAACCAATAAAATCCAAAAAAAGCATACAAAAAAGGGCACCTATCTTGTAGAATGTAATTTGTAGAAAACATACTCAAGAAGGTGTCCCTATGAAAAAGAATATCACATTCCCGAATTTGCTTCAAAAAATTGTTTCAGAAGAAGAACTGGCAATTATTCAAACGGCCATTGGTTATAAAGATACAGCTCGTAAACTTGATGTGCTGACCCTGATCAAATACTTAATCTGCGCATCAATGAATGAATTTAAAAGTTACCGACACTGCGCGGATGTAGGCGAGCAATATGGATTGCCGCAAGTGAACCATTCGACTCTCTCAAAAAAGGCGAGCCATCTGGACTACCATGTGATGAAAAAACTCTTTGACTTGGTCGTTTCTAAATGTAATCGGATGACTCGTCGTGCAATGAAACTCCCAAACGGACTTCTCATCGTGGACTCCACAACGATTACGGTTGGGAAAACACGCCTTCCTTGGGCTGTCTATCATGGGGAGCGTTCAGGCATCAAACTATATGTTAGTTATACTCCAAAAACGGACATGCCACTTCAAGTCGTTGAAACGATTGGTCGCTTACATGACGGTCCTGTCGGTGAACAACTTGTTGATTCTCGGTTTGTTCTGGTAGAAGACCGTGCTTATTTTAAAATCACACGAATCGACCAATTTGTTTCTGAACACCAAGAGTTTGTCATCCGAATGAAGGAGAATATTGAGATTGTTCGCCCTCATGCTTTAAAACGATTAGAACAGCTAGAATCGCCTGTGACTCGTGACATCACGTGCCAACTTGGAACATCACAATCTCGTTCTGAGAAGCGTCATCGTGTGGTGTTTTTTAAGGATGATGATGGACATGAGATGCGAGTCGTGACCAATTTAATGAATGTGGCACCCGAAGTCATTGCCGACATGTATAAAGCACGATGGAAGATTGAAACGTTCTTCCGTTGGATCAAACAGAACTTGAATGTCCCTGTCCTGTTTGGCACAACTGAAAATGCCGTATTTAATCAACTTTTCTCCGCTCTTATTACCTATGTTTTACTCAAGTGGCTTTATACTAAAACATCAGAAAGACAAGTATTTAAAACCGTATCGTTTGTCACGTTCCAACGGCAACTCGTCGGAAACAATTTACCCATTGATTGGCAATCTGAAATGAGCACTTTTTTGAAAAACTACGTCACATTCCAAGGGATAAGTCTGTCTAATTTTGGATAATCAACACTCGTGCTGATTTAACTTTAAATAAAGTTTTCATCTTATTTACTACTTCTAATTTAGGAGACACATAACCATTTTCATATTGCCAAACAGCTTGTTCTGTAATACCCAATTCTTCAGCTAACTGCGAACGGCTTAGCTCATTTAAAATTCGGATATTAGTTAAGCTTTTACCAATAAACAAATTAGTAGCTCCTTTCTTAATTCGATATTAACTTTCTCCAGTTGCTTCATCGATATCATCTTCAACAATTTCAATATCATATAAACTTGCATCAGGCATTTCAGTTGAATTTTGTAATATTGCTTTAGTTTGTTCTTCCATTTCAATTATATGAGATGTTTTAGTATTGATATGGTCAGATAAGTCTTCAACCAAATACGCTTTATTATCTAATGGATTAGGCATCCATAAATTAACAGCGTTAATTAAAAATTCGTCATCAATTTCATAAGTAACAATATAAAACCTGTCATACTGTTTAGCTATTTCTGATACTTCTTCATTCGTTAAAGAAGCGAAGGGTAGCTCGTCAAACAATACTAACTGGCCCAGTACCAGCGTTGCTGTAACCAGGGGCAAAGTAATAATTAATGATGGTAAAGTTCTGGATTCCAGAGCTTTTTTTATATGCCAAAATTCTATAAAATTTTCTTGATAAGTACCATAAGGGGAGGTTCAATAATGTGAAGCAAACTTGGGAGTTAGAGGAACTCATTGAACATTTTACAGTTATTCCAGAAGAGATGCGTTTAATTGGAAATAAATATGGAAGTACACGACTTGGATTTGCCGTTTCCCTAAAGTTTTTTCAATACCAGGGTCGTTTTCCAAAAGGAAGGCAGGAAATAAATCAAGAGATTATTGAATACGTTGCAAAGCAAGTAGGAGTATCTGCAGATTCCTTTCAAGAATATGATTGGAATGGCCGCTCTATAAAATATCACCGTGCTCAAATTCGGGAATTTATGGGGTTTCGTGAGAGTACATCTGAAGATATGGAAAAAATAAAGCTATGGCTACAAACGAACATTCTACCACAAGAAATGCAAATGGACCGGGTTCGAGAACATGTCCTTAACCACCTTAGACAACAACAGCTTATTCCTCCGACTCATGACCAATTAGAACGAAATATTAAATCAGCTATCCGTCAATATGAAGAACATATCTCACACACCATTTTCATACAGCTTTCAGAACATTCCAAATCCCAATTAGATGCCTTTATACGCACCTGGTCCCGTACAGAACTATTGGAAGAGAATGAAACCATTCTTAGTTTTCGAGAACTTGTATCTGATCCCGGAAGAATCGGATTAGATAGTTTATTACAAGAAATCACAAAGTTACGAACCGTAAGGAATATACAACTTCCTTATGATTTGTTCAATGGGATACCACCTAAAATGATCCGATCATATAGACAACGTGCCGTCTCTGAAGATATTCGAGAATTACGCAGGCATCCTGATTCTATCCGATACATGCTATTAGCAGCTTTCTTTTGGTGTAGAGGAAGAGAAATAACGGATAATTTAGTGGAACTCATTATTCAGATTGTTCATCGTATTGGAGCACGTGCTGAACGAAAAGTCGAAAAAGAGTTTTTACGCGATTTCCGTAAGGTAGGTGGCAAGACAAACCTACTATTTCGTATGGCTGAAAAGGCAGTGGAACAACCAGATGGTATTGTACGCGATGTTTTGTTTCCTGTTGTCGGGGAAGATACCTTAAAAGATATTATTAAAGAAATGAAGTATACTGGTCCAACCTATAAACAAAAGGTACATACCGTGATGAGATCATCCTATGGTACCCACTATCGAAGGATGGTCCCAGCTTTATTAGATGTCTTAGAGTTTCGCTCCAATAATGATGTACACCGTCCTGTTATAGATGCGATCGAATTACTGAAACAATATAAACTCACCAATCAATATACATACAACGAAACAGATTACATTCCAATTGAAGGGATTGTAAAGCCTGGCTGGATTGATACTGTGATTGATAAAGAAACAAATCGTGTGAACCGAGTGAATTATGAAATTTGTGTACTTCAAGCTTTACGAGATCGATTGCGTTGTAAAGAAGTATGGGTCATAGGGGCCGATCGGTATAGGAATCCGGAGGAAGATTTACCAAAGGACTTTGAACAAAATAGAGAAAAACATTACGAAGCGCTTCGGAAACCCCTTGAGGCACAAACACTTATTCAAGAACTAAAAACGAAAATGAATACGGCTTTAGAGAAGTTAGATAAAAGCGTAAAGAACGATTCTAAAGTACGAATTTTAAATAAGGGAAATGGTTGGATTTCTGTATCACCTTTACAAGCACAAGCTGAACCCGTTAACCTCAATCTTGTAAAAGCAGAGGTCATGAAGCGTTGGCCAATGACGAATCTGTTAGATATTTTAAAAGAAGCTGATTTACGTGTCCATCTGACAGATATGTTTCAAACGTTAGGGAATCGAGAAATTCTTGATAAGGAAACACTTCAACGAAGACTCATCCTCTGTCTATATGGGTTGGGAACAAATACTGGTTTAAAACGGATTGCTGCAGGCGACCATGGAGAAAGTTATAAAGATTTACTGTATGTTCGACGTAAGTTTATCCATAAAGAAAACTTACGGAATGCTATATCAAAGGTAACTGATGCTATTTTGGCTACTCGTGTAACAGAAATATGGGGAGAAGGAACAACCGCATGTGCATCTGATAGCAAAAAGTTTGGAGCTTGGGATCAGAACTTATTGACGGAGTGGCACATTCGATACAGGGGGCGTGGAGTTATGATTTATTGGCATGTAGAAAAGAACTCTACATGTATTTATTCCCAACTCAAATCTTGTTCTTCTTCAGAAGTAGCATCTATGATTGAAGGATTACTTCGTCATTGTACAAATATGGAAGTTGAAAAGAACTATGTGGATACACATGGACAGAGTGAAGTGGCTTTCGCCTTTTGCCATTTACTAGGTTTTCAACTCATGCCCCGATTTAAAGCAATTCATTCACAAAAGCTATACCGTTCAGATGTGGGAATGCAAGAATCATATCCAAATTTACAGCCTGTGTTAACCCGACCAATCAATTGGAGCTTAATTGAACAGCAATATGATCAAATGATTAAGTATGCGACTGCTTTACGGTTAGGTACGGCAGAAACGGAGGCAGTTCTCAAACGGTTTACTCGTAATAGTGGGCACCCAACATATCGAGCACTTGCTGAGCTGGGGAAAGCACTCAAAACCATTTTTCTATGTGAATATTTATCATCAGAAGAAATACGAAGAGAGATTCATGAGGGATTAAATGTAGTTGAAAACTGGAACTCTGCTAATAGCTTCATTTTTTATGGAAAAGGAGGAGAAATCCAAACGAATCGTATGGAGGACCAAGAGATTGCGGTACTAGCTCTTCACCTTCTACAAAACTGTTTGGTATTAATCAATACATTGATGATTCAAGAAGTGCTACTGGAACAAAACAAATCTTTACTACAAAAGCTAGTCCCGGAGGACTTTAGAGCCTTAACACCACTTATCTATGCACATGTGAATCCATACGGGATATTCAAGTTAAATATGCATGAGCGTTTGAAAATCCAGAGAACTTCTTAAAATCTCTAAAAATATAAACCTTCTTAGTGGTATAGGGGGTAGCCAGGATAGTGGTGGTCCACCCTTATTCTATTATAAGTAGCTCAGGAAAATCGGATTTAAAACGTTAAGGAAATTACAATATTAAAAAGTCCAATTTCTCAGTATTAAATTGAAAAATTGGACTTTTTTCGTTACTCCAGAAATGCGCCCTTTTCTGGAAGAACTTAAATATCATTTATCTAAATGAAATCCTAGGTCTTGAAATGAGAGTCCTATTTTAGTGTATTTTTAACCAATTAATACAAACTTTCTACAGGAACATGATCCGGTAGTTTAAATGGATTTTCTTTGTTCATACGATCATAAAACATAACACCGTTTAAATGATCTATTTCATGTTGGATAACTATTGAACCATATCCCTTAAATTTGTATACTACTTCTTTCCCCGTTATGTCATACGCTTTTACCTTAATTCGTTCATATCTCGGTACATATCCCTTAACTTCTCTATCCACTGAAAGGCAACCTTCACCTTCAGGTAGATAAACCATATTAACAGAATGACTAATTATTTTTGGGTTAATCAACATATATTCATGATCTTCATTCTTGTCATCCTTAAAAAGTGCAGCAAACATACATTTATCAAGGCCAATTTGATTAGCAGATAATCCTGAACCAGGACGTAATTTGTATTTCCTTGAGATAGTTGGGTTTTGGCTATTTTTTAAATATTGAAGCATACATAATAATGCTTCTTTATCTTCCTCAGATACAGGAGTATTAACTTCGAGCGTCTTTATTTGTAATACTTCAGCCCCTTCTTTTACTATATCTTTCATCGTAATCATGTAATTTGAATGATATTTACTCATAAATAAACACCTCATCTACTTTCTTATTTAAAACTTTTGCAATTTTAAAAGCTAATTCTAGAGTAGGGTCATACTTATCATTTTCAATACAATTAATCGTTTGTCTTACCACTCCACATTCCTTAGCAAGAGTTTCTTGTGTAATTCCTAATTTTTTTCGTAATACTTTAATTATATTTTTCAAATTATCACCACTTTTGTCTAAAGTATTGGACATATATATTGTATAATAATAATAATAATAATAATAATAATAATAAATGTCCAGTATATTGGACATTTTAATTAACATTCTTATTAAAATTATACAAATTTGACCCTACCCTATCTTCCGTAATATGGCCCGATTATGGAATAAAATGACTGGATTTTTTAACTTTTAATCATATAAAAGTTAAAGTCGAAAGTTTAACGGTAATTTTTATAAAGCAGACTTTTATATATAATTACCGTAACAAAAACGTTCGTTTCTGTTACGGTGGTTCACATCAATTTTCTAAGCTAGCAATCTCGCATAACTGACGTAACAAAAATATGTAACAAAATATTTTGTAACAATATTAATATTTTAGTATTTTTGATACAATTATGTAGGAAGGAGAGGTTGCATGTGAAATTTGGTTATATGCGAGTTTCAACAATTGACCAAAATTTAGATCGCCAAAAGAAACAACTTGAAGATTTCGGATGTGAACAAATCTTTTTTGAAAAACTGACTGGTACTAAACGGGATCGCCCGGAGTTAAACCGTATGTTAGAGTTTCTTCGAAAAGAAGATACGGTAGTCGTAACAGATTTAACTCGCTTATCTCGTTCCACGAAAGATTTAATTGAGATTACAGAGCTCATCTCACAAAAGGGAGCGCATTTAAAAAGTTTAAAGGAGTCCTGGCTTGATACAACAACAGCACATGGAAAAATGCTGTTTACCATTTTTGCTGGAATTGCACAGTTTGAGCGAGATCTTACCTCTGAACGAACAAAGGAAGGAATTTTAGCTGCAAGGAAGCGTGGAAAACTTCCTGGAAGACCAAAAGCTGACGAGGAAAAAATTAAGTATGCTTTATATTTAATGGAACAAGGGATGAGTCGGACTGATGCTGCAGAGAAAGCCGGTATCTCTAGAATGACTCTATATCGTAAGATACAAAACGACAAAGAGATCAACTAATAACCAATGGGGCAAGAGGTGCTTAAGCTATGTCTACTTTGCCCCTGGTTTCAGCAACGCTGGTACTGGGCCTAGTTCTTTTTTCAATCATAAAAGTATGAACATGTTCATTTTTGTATTGTTTTTAATTGAACAAACTCTAACCGTTTTCACTTAAATAAGTACATAATTTTAACGTAAGAACACCTACTATTCAATTTGAATTTCTATTTCTAGCAATTATTATTAATCTTTCTTTTACATGTATTTAAAACAATTCAATTAGAAATTCTATCAGTATTTTGGGGTATATGTACTGGAGTTAATACTAACCTTGAAATAAAAGCCTCCGTATTTTCCTCTTCAAAAGATATTCGTATGATACTTGGCGGCTTCATGCATTAATGACTTGTCAGATTCTAATATTCTTTATATATGTTTGTTCGGAATTTTTTATCATAAATCAATCTCTCATAAATTCATTTGATTATAAAAATAAATCACAAAAATTTAATTCCAATATAGTTCCTTATTTTCTCCTTAGATTTATAAAACACACTTAACTTTAATAAATTTAGGTTAACATCTATAAAAGTTATAATTTGTCCTTCTAGTAGACAAATTATAACTTTTTAATACTCGATATATTGTTATAAAGTAAATGGTAAATTACAAGACAGCCTATAAAATTCATAACATCTAAGGGGAAAAAAGTATGATTTCAATTACAATTGAACAGATTTACCAAGAAATATTAGACGGGAAAAGAAAACGATTTCCTCCTAACACGTGGAATGAAGATATAGATTTTGAACTCTCTAGACGTGTTACGAAATATTTAATTGAACACGTATTACAATGGAATCAAGATGATATTAAACAAGGTTGGAATCAAAAATTAATTAAAAAAATGAAACTTGCAACTGTTCTTTCTAAATATAATTCAAGTCCCTATGCCATGCTAAATGATGCTTTTCCGAGTTATATAAAAGAGTGGGAATTAGGAATGGCCCCCGTAAATTTTTGGACAAAATCGAAAGCTTTGGAAGCCTTACGATGGACAATTGAAGAAAAAGAGCAGCTAACAGATGAACAATTATTGAGTGTATATGGCGAAAAGTGGTTAAAAAAGCATAAATTAATTTCACCTTGTGGTATGTATTGGAACGGTAGCCCCTATGCTTATTTGAATACGTTATATCCGAATCAGTTTAAAGAGTGGCAATTATCAGTTGTTCCCAAAAATTTTTGGACAAAACAAAAAGCCCTAAAAATATTACAGTGGACAATTGAAGAAAAAGAACAGCTAACGGATGAACAGTTATTAATTATATACGACAAATCCTGGTTATTGAAACATCGTCTATCATCGCCATGCAAATTTTTTTTGGGCAAATAGCCCTTATGCTATGCTAAATGCGCTATACCCAAATCGTTTCAAAGAATGGCAATTTAAAAAAGCCCCTATGAATTTTTGGACTAGAACAAATAGTTTAGAAGCTCTTAAATGGACGATTGAAATTAAGGAAAAGTTATCTGATGTAGACATAAAAAAGTTATATAGTATAGATTGGCTAAACAAACATAATTTACGGACACCTATAATTAAATTTTGGAAAGACAGTCCGTATGCATTTCTAAATGATTTATATCCTGAAAAATTTAAAGAGTGGGAACTAATTTCCACTCCGAATCGATTTTGGACAAAGTAAAAAGCTTTAGAAGCTCTTAAATGGACAATTGAAGAAAAAGAACAACTAACACAGAAAGAATTATTAAAAAGATTTACTTGTAAGTGGTTAATTGAAAATGGTTTAAAGTCACCATTAGAAAAATTTTGGAATTCTAGCCCCTATGCTAAATAATCTGTACTCAAATCGATTTTCTAAAAAGATGTTAAAAAGATACAAGAAAAGTTTATTAGGAAACATCTTAATAAGATTAACAGACTTTAAAAATATGCATCCCTCTTTTTATTGAGTAATTTTTATATAGTAATAGA
Organism: Bacillus cereus group sp. Bc061; assembly: GCF_027715825.1. NCBI lineage: Bacteria > Bacillati > Bacillota > Bacilli > Caryophanales > Bacillaceae > Bacillus > Bacillus cereus group sp. Bc061. The sequence continues at coordinate 117,556 of NZ_JAQFTZ010000009.1, read as the reverse complement.
TGAAAAAGAGTTAAAGATATTCACATTTAGTAATCCTACATAAAAAGAACATTAAATTTCATTATAATTCTTTTGTGATTAAAAGCTGGTTGATTGACCAAAAAATAAAAATATGATATGTTTACTTTAGATTAGTTATATATTGAATGCATATTCAGTATATATAAAGTATAGTACTTAACTGAATTGCATAAACTAAAAAAGACGAGATGCTGTCAACATCCCGTCTCATAACTGCTACTGTCAAGGTGGCTGTTATTATGCATTATCTTTTTCTTTTAGACCCACGCTTGTACTTTGGTCGGTGAAGCGCGGGTTTTTTGTTGTCTTTTTTTTCGAATTGCTTTTTCAGTGCGTATGCTGAAACCTCACGCACAACTGCTCTTGCAATTTCTTTTAAAAGTTCAAACAAAAATTCCATGTTATATCACCCCCTTTCCTTCCAAATGGAAAGAAGGGATAATAACAAGCCCACCTTCACACGATATACAGTTATACTTCTATTTTACCATACTTCAACACTCTAAAATAGAAAATCTGTCCAATTCTAGTCTGTATATAATCTTTTAGTTAAGGAGTTTTATAAGATTTTAGTTTACTATAATCTAAATATGTATACTATATTTCTTGGATTTTTCATAATTGACCTTAGTTTCATATGCTATTTTTTGAGAATATAAATTTGAAATAAAACTAATATATTTTTTAATGTATTCTGCGATGTATATCTGTCCAAATTCTCTAGTTTACTCATAGGCCTAACGAGTTCCATATGAAGTCTTTATATTTATAATCCTGGTATCATTATCTCTCATATCTTTCTTTTCACTTTTTTCATTTTAAATAAAACGCCCTTGAAATTATTCATTGCCCTTTCCTCTATTTTCTAATTTATATATTAACCCTTTTTTTATAATTACAGTGATTTTTTGGGAATGCACCCGAAAAACAACCCCTCAAAATCATCTGTAATCGTTTTTTGTTCATTAGGTAATGTAATTGCACTTGAACGTTAATAGGTCTCTTAAAAATAAAAATAGAACCCTTATAACGTTTTTTCGTTTTTTAGGGATCTATTCTCTCTGGGATTTCTATTCTTCTATGTCTTCTTTTACTTCTGCGGTTAAAATGTCTTCAGCAAACTTCTTGTAGCCATTATACCCTTTCTTTTCGGCCTTTATCTTTATTGCTTCCAATATCTTTTCATCAAGGTATAGACTTAAATGCTGCTTTTTTTCTTTCGACTCCTCTTTTAATCTATTTTCAATTCTTTCTTTGAAAATTTCCAAATCGGATTTTAAGTACAATCGTTCAGTTGATTTCCCTTTAGCGATCTCTTTATAGGGCAATATCCCATCTTTAGCCGCATTATGAACGTAAGTCTTAGACTTATTTAGAAATTCAGCTGCCTCTTTTAATGTTAAAGAGTCTTTGTATAATTCCTCTAACTTCTTTACATCTTCTTGCTCAAAACGATATCCGCCATCTGCTTTCCAGGTAGCCAGATTGATAGGTTCGATCTGTTTATACTTAATTAAATAGCCTAATTGATTTTTTGTTAAACCTACTCTATCGCATACCTCTTCTAAAGATAAATAGTCCATTTCTCACCTCATCCGAAACTTTCATTCTAGCTGTTCTTTAAATTTTCTTAGTTGATACTTAGTTAAGCCTGTTTCTTTTACTACATCTGTGATTGAGTACTCCTTATACTGCAGATACTTAAATGGATTCTCCATATAACGTTCTCGTACCTTATTAAATGTACTCTTTTTCGATAAAGAATTCAATTGCTCTCCTTTCTCACGAATGGAATCGAAAATGGGACAACCTTTACAATGTTTATAGTTTCTTTGTTTTGCCTGTTTTTGCTCATCTGTACAATTCACTGATAGGTTGTTCAGAGGGCAAATTGAACAATGGGTATCTTCTAAGTTATGGATTTCTTGTAAAATTTTCAGACGAAGACTAGTCAAAAAAAATCTCCTCCTACCGCATTTGGATTGAAATGTACAAAAAAATCAATTAAACATTTCAATTATACATCATCTAAACAGAAACGTTAAATATTAAGGTAAATATATATATTTAAACATTTCATTTTATACCACAATAAATTATGTATTTATTGTGGTATAATTAGAATCATAAAATTTTGTAAAAATATATGTGTATCTTTTCATTCTATTAAAAGGTGTGTGTAAATTTGAATATTATAAATTACGAACATAATAATCAACTTGTAAAATCTAAATCGGATTTTTTTGATAGCAGTCATTTCGAAAAAATTATGGGTTTGGGTATCCGTAATATTGACTACTCCCAATTAAGTGAAGAATCATTAGTTTATTTATTTTTACATGATGAGCCTTCTTTAACGAAAAAAAGAAGTGAGCGAACTAAACAACAGTATCTGCACGATCTTTCTCATTTTCTTCGTTACATAAAAGAAACCATTGGAACCTTCCAGGAGCTATCCCATAATGATATGGAAATCTACTTCTATGAATTAAGTAAGAAATATGCTGCCACTACATTACGTCGAAAGAAAACAGTGGTTCAGCAATTTTTAAAATATGTGTATGATAATAATGGACTCTCAGACAACTTTAGTAGTCGCCTTAAAAAAGTATCCATAAAAAAAGAAGAGCTAGTCAATCGTGACCTTTATCCAGAAGAAGTTACACAGATATTAGATGAACTAAAAAAATCCAACTTTTTTGTTTACACTATATTTTTCTTATTAACTACAACAGGACTACGAATTGAAGAAATCGCAACTGCAAAATGGGCAGATTTGGTCTTTCATTCATCTTTAAATGCCTATCTACTTCGTGTAGTTGGTAAAGGGAATAAAAGTAGGGAAGTTCGTATCTTTGAAGACACATTGGATGCTTTATGCCATGTTCGAAGTTTACGTAAACAAACAACAGAACTAGATGCATCGAACACCTCCGCTTTCCTCCCTAAAGCTGATGGATCAAATTATCGAGCGGACTATCTATCTTCTCTTGTGGCAAAAAAAATTGAAGAAACAAATTTAGCTTTTCTGCGCTATCGACAGGATAGAATTACTCCTCACACTTGTAGGCATTTCATGGCTAATTACTTAATGGAAAAGGGTATAGAACTAAAAAAAATAAGGGACTATTTAGGCCATGAGTCTATTATGACGACGGAACGTTATTTAAGAGAACGTACAAGACGTCAAAACTTGGCCACAATAGATATCGGAAATTCATTATTTTAGTAAATATATATAATAGGAAGAATCTCGATTCGATGTGTCGATTTTAGGAGTTAAAATTTCAATTTAGTTCTCGTTATTAGTTTGTGAATTCTTCACATACATTTCACGAATTTCAAAATCGATATTTAGGAAATATCCCTAAAAACAACAAATGCGATTGCCTCTACTGAGACAATCGCATTCGAATTATTTAAAGCTTAACCCATTCCACTTCCAGGGTCAGCCATTCTAGCTAATAATTGTTCTGAATCTTTTTTTACTAATTTGTTTGGTTGCTCTTTACTACCAGCAGCGGTGTAAACAATTCCTGCCGCTAAAACGATACTTGTTAATAAAAATAATATTTTCTTCATATAGCACCACCTTCGTACATTATACCATTTCCATTAAATTCTACCACTATTTTTTTAGGGAATCTACAATAGAACCTATTACCAGCACACTCTAGTAGCACAATTGACTTTTCAATTAATGAAATATCATTCTTTGCTATTCCTAAATAACAATATTGCATTGGTGTTAGCGTACCATTTTTCTTTTCTAATTCACTTAAAATATCAACTGCATTTTTGTGGTTTCCCTTAATAATCTCTAAAAAAGATTTTTCTGCAGAATGATATATATCAATATTCTCCAATTCTTGCTTATTAACTAACTTAATAAAAGCATATGTGTTAAGAATCGATTGCTTTCTTTGTTTTTCCCTTTCAAAGTTACATGGTCCTAACTGTTTTAGTGCCTTCTTCATATACCAAGATGCACTATCATAACAATCAAAGGTATATGACTCTGCTATATAAGCAAGAGCTGATGCTCTTAAAAGGCGGAAACAATCTTTAGGATCATCTATCGCTAAAATCTCCTGACACAATTTCCTAGACATTTCAAGGTTATCTTGCACTAAATAGGCATACGCTAATCCTTCTTTAATCCTACCTAAATAAGATGACTGAATAAAACTATCGGTAATTGCTTTTATATCCGGAAGTAACATCTCAGCATACTCGAACAGAGAATTGTATTTTTCTAAATCATACATAGTGTAGTAAGTTAATATACCACATAAGACCTTCATCTCAATTGTCTTAATTATCTTACTCCTCTTATGATCTTCAAGCCTAGATAACAATTCCTGCTTTTTAATCGTCCCGTTACTTCTAAGTAAAACCATTTCATATACATAAGCCCATTCTCTATTCATTGCGAGTGAGGACTTTCTCTCTCTATCTACTAATAACTTGAGAAGTGATAAGTCACCTTTTGCATTGGCATATTCCATGGCAATTCTCAAGTTTTTCTTACTCGTTGTGACAGAACAGAAAGTGTGTAACATCTTTCTTTGTTTATGAAAATCACTCGGATATAATATATTAAGTAACTTGATTATATTCCAAAATCCAAATTGGGTTTTCCCAGTTAAATTTTTAGAAAGAGTTCCAGGAGAAATACCAACTATTTTAGCAATATCTTCTTGATTTTTTCTTTGGAAATCAATTTCATCAATAATTCTACTCAAGAATTTCTTTAATGTTTGTCCCAAAGTCTTATCTTCTTTCTTAAGCATTTCGTTCATATTATTTCCCCTTCTAAATCTAAAAAAGAATACTGCAATATCTCTTATTATATTATTTCACCCTAATGTTAGCATATGGTATTTTACCATAAGCATATCAAAAAATATGTTATTTGTAGTCGTTATAATAGTATAACTGTATATGCAATTGTGCATAAGTGTATCAAACGGCAAATTAAAAGGAGTCGAAGATGTTCGACTCCTTTTTTACTTATTTTTTAATTTCAGCAAACTTATAGTTAAATTCTCCACCAAAGTCATTCGTTACAATTCCATTAATAGAAGAACGCTGTAAGTATGATCTGCCTGATTGATAAAATGGTGCGACTGCCCCATCTTCTAATAATATTTTTTCTGCTTGTTTCATTGCCTCCCAACGAGCAGTTTCATTACCAGCTAAATCTGTTTTCACTTGATGAATTAGTTCATCATATGCCTGATTTGAATACTTATCAAAGTTATAGCTACTATCTGTCGTGAATATATCTAAAAATGTGATTGGATCAGGAATATCGGGAGCCCATACATCAATACCTAAATCATAATCACTATTCAGCAACAATTGAATTTGCTGTTTACGTGGCTGCGGTTTAACATGAACCGTTAGCCCCTCTAAATTCTTTTCTAGTTCACCTTTTAAGTACTCCGCATTTTTCTTGGCTATTGCATTATCACTTGTTAGCAACTCTAGCGTTACTTGTTCTTTTCCTAGTTCTTGTTTTGCCTTCTTCCAATTTCCCTTGGCTGTCTTCACATCATCTTTGACCAATGCTCCATTCTCTTTTCGGAAGTCTTTTCCGTCCGGTCCTTTAGCAAAATCAGCTGGTATAAAACCAACCGCAGGAAGAGAACCATTGTTCAACACTGTATCTACAAAGGCTTTCTTGTTCATTGTCTGACTGATTGCCAAGCGAGCATATTTGTTTTTTAACACATCATTTTTCTGATTCATACGTAAAAACTGTACAGTAACTTCCGAACGTTCCTTGAAATCAGGATTCTTTCTATATTTATCTACAAATTCCCCTGTTAGCCCTACACGGTCAAGCTGGCCTGATTCATATAGATTTATTTCTGTTGATTTATCTTTTACAATATCAAAGTGAATCTCATCTAATTTCACTGTTTTAGCATCCCAATAATTCGAATTCTTTTTCAGTTGAAAACCTTGTTCATGCTTCCAATTATCTAACGTAAACGCTCCGTTATAGATTAATTGCTCTGCTTCTAAACCATACTGCTTCCCTTTTGAGTTGAGATATTTCTCGTTAATCGGTAAAAATGTCGCGAACGTTGTCAAGTCTATAAAATAAGGGACTGGCTGCTCTAATTGCACCTCTAATGTTTTATCATCTATTGCTTTTACCCCTAGCTGATCTATAGGTAGCTCTTTACTATTAATTTTCTTTGCATTCTTTATATCAAAGAATAGAAACGCATATTCTGCTGCTGTATCAGGATTCACAGCGCGTTTCCAAGAAAACACGAAGTCTGCAGCTGTTACAGGCGTTCCGTTTGACCATTTCGATTCTCTCAAATGAAACGTGTACGTTTTTTTATCCTCACTTACGTCATAAGTTTGTGCCACGCCAGGAATCGATTTATTATCTTCTCCTAGTGTATACAGACCTTCAAACACATTACGCATCACATTCATTGATTCACTATCAGTTGCCTTTGTTACATCCATTGTTGGGATCTCCGCTATATACGGTAAATTAACAGATTGTTTTGTTTCATTCTTGTCAGTTGCCTTTGTTGTATTTTTATTCTCTTTTTCTTCACTACTACAAGCTGTTAGTAGCAAATTAACACATAAAATAGAAGCTACAACTTTTGTAACTTTTTTAAACATCTTGTTTTCTTCCTCTCTATGTATACAGTGTATATGATTGAATTATCTATATATTTAGTTTTAAAGCATATAAGAGGAGAACTCCCTTTCTACTATAAGTATTCCAACAACTTTTCTCCTTATATATGTTTTAACTAAACAATAAACCCAAAATTATTATTTTTGCTCTCTCCACTTCTCAATACTAAAGGTTTTTAACATTGGTGGATAATTTTTAATTAATTCATCCTCTATCTTTTTATAATTTTCTACATAAATAAAGGCATATTCCATTGGACAGTCCTTTAAACACTCATAAACGTTTAAATGCAAATTACCATTTTCATGCCCTTTTACATGTGCTTGTCCCCTTCCGTTAATAACATTACTCTTTCCCCAGTATAGCAAGTAATAGTCTCCAAAAACCGCCTTGTTTTTTCTACTTCCTTCATTTAAAGTTTTCAATTTACTAGCTTCATTTATCAATTCTATCTTTTTAGCATCTTCTAATTTTACAGCAAACGCATATATAACCCCATTCTCAGCTGTCTTGCTTTTCTTTTTTAACACTGACCATTGTTCCATTGTAAATTGAAATCCATCGCACAATTCACCCTCTGTTCCTCCTATATTCTTAACTGCGTTTCTCATAAAAGATAATAAATTCATTCTTCTAGACTCCTATATTAAGTTTATTTTTCATCATATTAATACGATTCATGAATTTTAAATTTAAAAATCTTAATTAATTTCAATTTAAAGTTTAATAATAACAACGCCAGGAACTCTGAAAAATCCTCAGGGTTCCATACCTTATTAAAGCACAGTTATAATTCATGTTACAAATACATTTCTCTCTATTATAAATCAATCCAGAAGATCAAATCTTAAATTATAAATTACTTCATACAAGTTCACATTAGAAGTCTCACAATAGAATTTTATATTTTCCCAAATATTCCAACCATCCACTTCACCAAATTTACTTATCCACTCTCTATGATCTCCTACGTTTTCAGGTTCAGTGACCAATCCCTTATCAATTAATAATCCGAGATACATATCCATTTCGTCTTGGCTAAATTCAAGTGCAGTACGAACATCATTATATACAAATTCACCTTTTTCTGAACGATCCAACATTACTAAAAACACAGCTCTTGTCTCTGGAGTAATTTTCGTCAATACCCGAATTGCTGAACACATTAAATCTACAGCACTCTGTAATTCAATTTCATTATGATACCATTTTAGTATTTCATTCATTGAAGCTAGGGATTTAGGAAGTATAATCTCTTGTTTTTTAGTAATATCTGCAATCATACTTTTATTCATATCTTTAAGTAGATTTTTAAACTTAGACTCATGCTGTTTCTTCATTTTTTGCAATTTTTTCACAGGATATTCTTTCACATTATTTGTAACTCGATGGTGTTCATAGCATAATAGTAGTAAGTTAGGGAAATCAGCCCTTTCTTCATCAGTCATATTAGGGTTATATCTTTCTCCGCCTTCTTTAGCTGCTTCAATGTGGCAAATTTGAGAAACATACGTACCGTCCTCATTAACTATTTTATTATTACATTCAGGATAAGCACATTGATTACCTGAATACACAAATAATCTCCTTAAAACCCCCATTGAAATACTGAGTCTTTTCGCTTTCTTTGTCATTATTAATCGTCCCCATATCCTGTTAAATTTGATTATTCAATTTTAAAATAACGCTACATTAGTATACCCTATTTACTCTAATGTTAATCATCTTATTACTACTGCCAATATTCCCGCCAAGATACCTTTTTGGGTGCTATTTTTCTTCCTGGGCCGATATCTTTAATAATTCATCGAGGAAGCTCGCATGGTCTTTGCTATGTTTTTTCAGAATGGCAAATAGTAGATTAAGTTATATGTTACCTTTATACGTAAAATATAATAATATTTATAAAAAAGACTCCTGATGTACACAAGAGTCCTTTTAATAAATTATTCTTTTTCATTCCTTCTCACGTACTTTGATCCTTCATTGAATATGCAATTCTTATATATTAACAATTCAATGAATTATACATCTATCCCTAGCATTTTTTCAATACTTGATAGTATTTCTTTTTTATCAACTACTAAAGGCAGCGAAAGTATAGCTGTATTTTCTAAATCTTCTCTTCTGTATCGAATTAATGATTGTATTTTTATCTTCGGTATCCCTTGTTTCTTCAGGTAGCGATACACCGATACTTTATATCGAAACTTTAAATTTAGATCATCTATACCATCTAATAAGTCTTTGAGACTATATAATCCCATAGGTAATTCGCTAACCGGAAACTCTTCAACAACTTTATTCATTAAATCTGTTTTCGAATATAGAAGACTTGTCTGCTGTAACGCTATAGTTTCAAACATCTTTGTAGTAGTAGTTTTTTGTTCTTGTTTTTTAGCTAATCCCACCAATTTCTCCCTGGATGCGATGCTTAACTCGTCCAAGTAATACCGTTGCCGATCAACAAGCAAAACTGACTCTTTCAACAAGAATTGTTGAAACTCACTTCGCGAAAATAATTTACGTTTCGTGAACAGCTCCACATATTTACTATCCTCACAATGTGTAAATAAAGCCTTATTTGCTACAGAGTTAATATATACATGATAAATGCATGGCGCTATGTTCCTTTGTACATAATCATAACTACAACTAAGATAATCAGCCATTTCTTCAATTGTTATATTAAAATCATCTTCTATCAATTCTAGGTATGAAGATGCTATCTTCTCCAACGAAAGCCCCTTACCAGGTATCTTAATTAAAAACTCACTATCCACTTATCTTCCACTCCCTTTAATAGTAATACACTACTTTAGAAAGAAGTTAGCTCATAACCCTCTATTTTTTGGGCTTAGGTGGATTTTCTGAAAAAGTAATCCCATTTTTAGTAATTGTACAGTGATATATATTAGTATTAACAGATTCTTTCTGACTAGCTGCAAATTTTATCTCTGTTTCAAATACTCTTTTACACTTAGTTAAATTAGTTGAAGGGTTCAATCTCCCTTCTAATCTGCCTGCTATTTCTGTCATACATTCACCTAAAGCGAGAAAATTTGCAGCTTCTAATTCCATTGCTTTATAATTATCATCATTTCCAAATAGATAAAGAAAAGTTTCTTTTTTATTTAGATCAAATCCCCCAATTAAATATGCAGCATTCACCTGAATGTCTTCTAATGGCTTCTTTTTGAAAAAGATCCTATCAATAATAGATTTATTGTTGTGAAGTTTGTCCGCATATTCTTTTTTTCTTTCCATAAGCGCTTCACGAAAAATAGACTCCGCATCTTTAATGAGCTCTTTTACGCTTTGATTTGGATTACGTTTAAGCGCCTGCATCAATCCTTCTTTACCTTTATCAGTTGCATCAACATCACCTAATGCAGCTAAAACGATGTGATCAGAAAGCTGAATGATTTTATTAGCCCACTCCTCTATAGACTCTGAAAAATCCTCCCCATTGAATGTACTTCTCCTACGATCAGCAGAAATTTGCACATAGCTTTTTGTAATTCCTCCCATTACTACTGTCATTACTTCCAAATCCCCTTTCATTCCATTTAATTATCATATTATATGTTTTCATCATACCAAATATAGATTATATATTAAGTATATAGGTAACATATATAAATTATTTTACAAGATGGCGTTAATTCAACTTAAAGATTAATCATTTTCCCAGGATACAATTCCTCCATTGCTTCGACAGTAAATATCCATTCTCCCCTTTGCTTCCCTTCGGGTTTATAATATTTCGCTTTTCCGTCTTTAATTAATCTTTTTAACATATCGCTATTTTTCAATCTATTTAATTTCATATGTAAGCTGTCAAGTGAAACTCCTAAACGATCACATGCTTCTCTTGGTGTCATAATTTCATCTAAAGTAAATAACATTCTCCTCATCTCCTATTTTTGTTATTTATAAGTAACTCTACTTCTTATTTTATGTTATTCACAACTAACATTCCAGTTTTTTACATCGTATTTTACAAAGTTTTTACAAGGGATCTGCTATAACATGGCGAAAAGAAAAAATATAATCATATCGTTTTACTTTTATTTATAAAGGAGATGGAGAAATGTATTTTTCAAGCGAAGAACATGAACGGAATTACATTAAATTATTAGATGCCAAAAAAATTGAGCCTGGTGATGATCCTGAATACGAGGCAGCTTTCTACATAACTGCACATCCTGAAATTCACAAATGTTTTGATTGGAATTTATTTAAGACAGAATACTCGCCATTAGGTGCATTGATTTCTCCTGAAGAGGATATAAAAGGAGTAAATCCTGGCGCGCTTACTGGAACAACACTGCCACTTGTTAAAGCTGGACAATCATTATTTAATGGATATAAAGTGGATTTATCGGATTTACCTTTATATAATGAAGAACTTTTCCAAGTGTTTTTTCAGGCATGTAAAATAAGATGGCGTATAACTTTATAAAAAATTCTATTTAATAAAAACTTAGATGGAGTTTTTTTACTATTTTTGTTGCAAACGATACAATAGTTTAGTTAGAAACCTGTTGTATCCATTAATCAACCGTGCAATTTCTTATTTTGAAATAAACTTTTCTAATTTATTTCAAATCCCCTTTATAAAAGAACGTAGGTTCGTGTATAATAAAAGCGAACCTACGTTCTTATTATATTTAAGGGGGAATCAGGGTGTATGACTATTCAATCCTACCGAATAGAATCATCTTATGTGTTGATTTACGAAGTTTTTACGCTTCAGTAAGCTGCATCAAAATGGGATTAGACCCTATGCATACCAAATTGGCTGTAGTAGGTGATGTGAATAGAAATGGTTCAATCGTTCTTGCTGCAACACCCCCATTAAAAGCGTTGGGTGTAAAGAAGATGGCAAGGCTCTACGAGATTCCTCGTCGTAAAGATATTCTAGTTGTAAATCCAATTATGGGAACTTATATTAAATGCTCCAACTACATAACAAAGTTAGCTTTACAATACGTTCCTTATGAGGATTTTCACCAATATAGCATAGATGAATTTCTGATGGACGTTACTGATAGCATTCATTTATTCGCTAACGATCCCTATGAATTTGCTATGAAATTCAAACGTGAAATATATGAACATACACGCATTGAATGTACCATCGGAATTGGTCCGAACCCTTTAATGAGTAAGGTTGCTTTAGATATTGAAGCAAAGAAGAACAAAGAAGGAATCGCTCATTGGGAGTATGAAGATGTCCCAACTAAATTATGGAGTATACGACCACTTAATAAGTTTTGGGGTATTTCGTACAAAACAGAAGAAAAGCTGAATCGAAAAGGAATACATTCTATCGGAGATTTAGCGAACTATCCTCTTAAATATTTAAAACATAGTTTTGGCAAGATCGGAGAGGAATTGCATTTACATAGTAACGGCATTGACTTCAGCCGTATTTCAGAGAAATATGTCCCTGCTACAACTTCAATTGGAAAAAGCCAAATTCTAATGCGTGACTATACGATAGAAGAGTTTCCGATTGTCCTACTGGAACACATTGAAGAGGTCTGTTATCGCCTCAGAAGACAAAACAAACTTGCTCAAACCGTTCATTTTTCTGTTGGTTATAGCAAGAGTTATAACGGTGGTATTAGAAAAACACATACTTTAAGTCGTCCGACTAACTTAACAATGGATATTTATAAGATTTGTACATACTTTTTACATGAACGATATACTGGAGAACCTATCCGCAGCATAAACATATCCTTAACAAACCTAATTCAAGAAGGGGAAGAACAAATTTCTCTTTTTGATAATGTCACGAAACGAGAACAAGAAGTTAAGTTAACAAAAGTAATGGATGAAATACGAACAAAGTTTGGGAAGAACAGTATTTTACGAGGGATTTCCTACACGCATAGCGCTACAGCTAGACATAGAAACACACTAATAGGAGGACATAAATCATGAGTAACGCCAATATGCCCAAAGGAAGAGGAATGGTCTTAACAATAGTATAATATATGAGTAGAGATAACGTATACAACGATAGGTAGTTCTCTTTTTTTGTCTCTTTGTAGAAGCTATAATAATAGTATAAAAGAGATAGTATTTATAGTATAGATAGATTGAACAGTTGGAGGTGGAAAAATGTTTAAAGTACAAAGTATTATTACATCGTTTGGGGAAGAACGTTGGATGGTTTTACATAACAAGGGTGAACCAGTTATCCCAATCATGAAATTTATAAAACATAAGGATTCTTTAGGAAAAGCACCTAATACACTTAAAACATACTGTTATCATTTGAAAATATTCTGGTGTTTTCTAAACGAAAAGAATAAAGATTACAGAGAAGTGGATATAAGTTTATTAACAGAATTTATTCATTGGTTAAGAAAATCAACAGATGATATAAATACTATCTATTTAAATGACACAAAGAAGTTAGTGTACGCTAAAAGAACTGAATCTTCCGTTAACTTAATCACTAATTGTGTTATCGAATTTTTGGACTACCAATGGCGTAGTGGTCAAATCTTATTTAATGTAAAATCCAAAGTTACAAAAGAAGTCCATAATACAAGGCGGAAGTATCGTAAATTTTTAGATCATATAACACATACCCCAACAACCAAAATTAATATTTTAAAACTTAAGGAACCTAAAAGAAAAATAAAAACCATTACTACTAAGCAGGCGGAATTGATTCATATAGCATGTAATAACATAAGAGATGAGTTAATAATTCGTATTTTATATGAAGGAGGATTAAGAGCTTCTGAGTTATTAAGTTTATGGATAGAGGACTTCAATATCAATGATGGTAGTATCACTGTTAGAGAATCTAAAACACAAGCTGGAGAAAAAAGAAAAGTATATGTATCAAATGAAACAATGAATTTATTCCAAGATTATATTATCGATTACCATACTAATGATGTAGATTCTAACCATGTGTTTATTAATTTAAAAGGGAAAAATAAAGGGCAGCCAATGCAATATTGGGCTTTGCAAGCTGTTATACGTATATTGTCTAAAAAAACGAAAATAAACTTTACCGCTCATACACTTAGACATACATGTGCAACACAACTTTATGATCTAGGCATGGACGCTGGTATCATTCAAAAATTATTAGGACATGCCCAGGTACAAACTACTTTAAATATGTATATTCATCCTTCAGAAGAAACTATAAGAAAGCACTGGGATGAAGCCCAGCAGCATAGGAGAATGAGAAAATGAATATCGTAGCTATTAATTCTAATAAAATACAACGTAAAGTTATGAACGACCTTAAAGGGTATTGGGCTTTAGATGAATGGAAAATCGAAGAGTTTCCCCTGCCAGATAGAAGAGGAAAAATTAAAGAAACAAAAAAAATTGTTGATTTCAATAAAATTAGTAATGAATATATTAAACTGGAGATAAAGTACTATTCTTTTTATTCTTTAACCAATGAAATTTGGCTTTTATCCAGCTTTATGGAGAAGCATTTTTATAAAATGTACTTTCTTTCAAAATTTTTAGCCGAGAAATTCCCTCAAGTCACATCAATAATTGATATTCCTTACACTACATTATTAGATGAATACAAATTATATCTAACTGAAAATAATAAGCCGTTAAAATACCCCCATCATCGTGGAGGAGAATTTATTTCACCTTATCTTGGAGTATGTAAAAGTTTATATGATTTTTTCTCTAATTATTATGACGAACGACCTGAACATCAAAAAGATAAATGGAATATAAAAAGACTAGGGATTCCATATAATATGTCTCGAAGAGACAGATTTCTTAATTTCACCAGTATAAAATTTCCCTTTCGGGAATTAGTTAAAAAATATGTAAATCAAACATTACTTATACACCAACAAATTACCTTTGCGACCGCCCAAAATATTTTAAAGAAAATGTATTTGTTTTTTGATTTCATTGTAGAAACGTATCCAAAGTGGATAGATTTACAGAATCTACAAAGACAGGACATTGAAGATTTTTTATTTTATGTTAGAAATCGTGAAATGGGAGGAAAGAGTTATACGAAAAATCGTGTTCCTAGTAATCGTCATGTAATAGAGTGCCTTTCAAATGTCAGAAGAATAATTGAATATATGCAAGGTTTTGAATGGAAAGAAGCACCTAAAACCCCTGTTAACAGATTAATATTTCCCGAAGACTTTCCTCGAAGAGAAAAGAAAAACTATCACGAACATGTTAAACATGTGCCAGATTTTATATGGGAGCAAGTGTTGGAAAATCTACATAATTTAGATTCGGAAATTGCACGATTAATAGTCATTATGGAAGCAACAGGATTTAGAGTCTCAGATGTATGTCAGTTACAATTAAATTGTCTAGCATATAAGCAAGATGGTTGGTGGTTGGTAGGAGATCAACGAAAAGTAAATGTAAAAGAACATATTGTTCCTATTTCAGAAGAAATTGTGAAAATCGTTAAAATACAACAAGAATATATTAACAATCATGAAAAGAAGCATAACAACTTAAATCAATTTTTGTTCCCTGTTCTTACTGGAAAAAATAGAGGGATGGCCTTTTCACAAAAATCGGTTACCTATGCATTAAATCAACTAGCCGAAAAATATAAAATCCTTGATAAAAATGGAGAAATATTTCTATTTAAGAACCATGCTTTTCGACATAGATATGGGGTCAATCTAATTAATAATGGTATGAATATTCTTCATGTATAAAAGTTAATGGCACATACTAGTCCTGAAATGACATTAACTTATGCAAAAATTTCAGATAACACTCTTCGTAGGGAATGGGAAAAAGTTCAAAACTCAGTGCGTATTGACACAACTGGAGAATTAATACAAGCCAGTCTCCCTGAGCAGGCAGAAGAAAACGGTTTGGAACTAGAATGGATTCGCCATAACATGGACTCTATTCGTTTGGATCATGGATTATGCATAAAGAGTCCTAAGGTTAGCTGTGAATTCTTAGATTATTCGTTAGAAACCCCTTGTATTAAAAATAATTGTAGGAGTTTTCATGTAGATACAACATTTTTAGATTACTATAATGCGCAGATATTAAAGATGGAAGAAGATATTATAAAGTATCAAACTAGCGGTCGTATTCGTTCTATTGAATTGATTCAACCAAAACTTAATAAGTATAAGGAAATTAGGGATTCATTGAAAAATGAAATTGGAATTTTCGGTATGCCGAAACATAAACGAGAATATATAGGAGAGGAAAGAAAAATTGATGGTTAACAAACATCCGAATACAACGGGGTTATTGAATCATGCCTCTAAAAAAAAGAGGGAAACACAATATAGAGTGAATGAAGTAATACAGTTAATGGTTAAAGAAGGACAAAAAATTAATTTTAATTCAGTTTCAGAAAAAGCACAGGTTTCAAAAGCATATTTATATAGAGAACCCTTAATCAGAAAAACGATTGAAGACTTACGTCAACAGCAAGAAGGCATACATGATTTTAAGAATATAAAAAGAAGGACATCGGATGCCTCCAAGGATGTAATCATAGAAACTTTAAAGAATAAGCTCAATCTTTTAAAATATAAGAACAAGCTATTAGAAAGTGAAAATGAGCACTTAAAAACACAACTGAAAAAAGATTTAGGAAAGGTTTATGAAAATTTATAAATATGTGATATCGTCCTATCAGTTGTAAAATAACACCCTTAATAAAGCAGGATTTGAACATTTTTATTTTAAGAAATAGAATTTAAATCATAATGATACATATTAAAATCTTTTGCAAATACCTCTTGAACCAACTGAATTGTTTCTGCGTCATAAAAACTATCATAAGTAGGTAATCGTGGAAAAACAGGGGTTGTAATATCAGCGTCTGCATAAACTCCTTTGTAAATCATCTTACTCCCTTGATAATGCCAAGATTTTGATAATAGATCTAATGGTGATTTTTTTAATTTATATACCTCTTCTAGCTTCGAAATACCTGTGTTAAAATTTTCTAGATGGATATAGTTTGTAACAAATTCTTCTTCTCCTTGTATATATTGTTGTGTAAAGTGAGGATCTACTTGATCTAATTTTGTCATGTGTGCTTTTAAGTAATACAAAAATAGTTTAAAGGAAATGGGTTTATTGCAAGTTTCATCACCATACAGAAATTGCCGAATGGGTTTCCATACGGGATTTTCAATATTTGGTGGTGGAACCAGAGCAACAAAAGAACTTACTGCCCTTCTATAAGGATTTCTTACTAGTTTGTACGTCTTCTTCTCTTTAGTTTGTAATCCATTAGCTAATTGTGCTAAATAATGTGTAGAGTTCTTATATACTTCATACTCATAGTTGTGAATGAACGGATTGTACTTTATCGCTTCTTTAAATAAATTAATTTGATAAAAAAACCAGTGGGCTAGCGAAGTACATCCGCTTTTTTGGCTCCAAAACAAGATGAGGGGAAAATCTTTATGAAAATGAGGGACACGCCCTTGCTTGTATATAAAATTATATAGTTCTATATGATCCATTTTGAACCTCCATTCTTATATAGCAAAACATGAAATATTTTTAATAAGCGATAACTAACTTTAGTCCACTAACACCAATAATGATAGCTAAAAATATTTGAAGAGGTTTAACGGGAATCTTAGTGGAGAATTTACTACCAAGTATGACACCTGGGATAGAACCAATGAGTAAGTGAATTAATAAAAGATAATCTACGTTTCCTAAATTCATATTTAGTATGCTTGCAACCGTCACTAATAAAAACGCATGTGTAATATCTGTGCCTACTAATTCGGATGGTTTCAGTCGATATAAATATATCATTGCAATAGCAAATAAAGAGCCTGATCCAACGGAAGTAAGTCCCACGATAAAACCGAGTATTGCACCGATAAGAATTGTTAGGTTCTTTTTTTGGACCATAGTCTGTTTTTGAAAAAAACTTTGTGTAGATTCATTATAGAAAAATGTTTTTATAAAAATAGAAATTGCCGCAAGGATTAAAACATATCCTAATATATATTTTATAATTCCCTCTCGATTATCATGAAAAATTGGCAAGAAATGAATTATTATTACTGCGATAATTGCACTAGGTAAACTCCCAATAGCTAGATATTTTACTAGTTTAAAATTGATGGTTTTCTGTTTCCAGTGTTGGGATATTCCAAACATTTTAGTGATAGAATTATATACTAGATCCGTTCCAACAGCTACAGAAGGACTTATGCCTAATGTTAGAAGAAATGGAGTCAGTAATGCGGCCCCGCCTATCCCTGTTACTCCAACCAATCCCCCTATGATGAAACCCATCATTATAATAGAAATGCTCATTATAATTCCCCTTCCATACCGCTGGCTTTTCATAGTGGTTATAGTTTTTAAAGAGACTCTATACATAGTCGGGTGATAGGTATATTAGTTAAAAATTAATTTCATTCTTCTTATATCCATATGCTTCAAAATCGTCAGTAAATATTTCTGAAACAAGGTTTAGAGCTTCTTCATCATAAAAACTTCGATAGGTTGGTAATGAAGGGAAGTGTGGATTTGTAATATCATCATCTGCATAATTTCCTTTATGAATCATTTGATGTGCCCTATGGTGATTGGAGTTTGTAAGGAGTGATATATCAGAAGAAAGTAATCCATATTCTTTCTCCAGCTGCGGAATTATTGTATTAAAATTCTCTAGTTTTATATTTTGTTTGATGACCTTTTCTTCTCCCTCAATATATTGTTGTGAAAAATGTTGATCTAACAGAATGGATTTAGCCCCTATTTCTTTTACATAATATAAAAATTGTTTAAATGAAATTCCTTTCGATTCATTTTTATCATTATAAAAATACTCTCTAATCTGTTCCCATTGTTTCGAGGCGTAAGGGTTGTCATAAAGTATTAAAAATGAGCTTACAGCTCTTTTATAAGGGTTGCGCACAAGTTTTATGGTATCCTTACTTAGTTCCAAGAGTTGCATTTCTAAATTTGTGTAGTAATCAACTTTATTTTTGTATATTTCAGATTCATAGTAATGAATGAACGGTGCATATTTCATTGCTTCCTCATATAACCCAATTTGGAAGAAAAACCAATTCGCCAGAGAAGTACAACCACTTCTGTGACTCCAAAATAAAATTATGGGGAAATCTTTATGAAAATGTGGAATACGTTCGCCATATTCAATTAATCCTTTAATATTGTTCTTCATCAGCCAAACCCCTTCGTTATTCTGATATTTATTGAACACTTAAATACAATGGTAACTACTCATACCATTGTATTTAAACACCACTGTAAAGGTACTTAAGTTGGCATATAAAATCCCAGTGTATTAAAAACAGCTTACATAGGTGTCTTAATTTTCCAGGTTTATCAAAATGTAATAATTGCTTAACAAACTTTAAAATATAGAAATCTATTATAAAGAGAATTATGTATGAAGATATGTATACAACGATAGAGGCATTAATATCGCTACAATAATCGAAAAAAAGTCTTGATAAAATGGCAAAATGGACTCCGTTTGCCGCATTAACATCTCAATTTGATGGGATACGTGAAATGATTAAGGAAAAAAACAAAGTAACTCGTCCGATTTTAACACCTGAAGAAAAAGAACGAATTGAAAATATGCTCTTATGTTCATTAGTATCAGAAGAGGAAATAATGATTACATATTATGAGGACGGTTATTTGCTCTCTACTTATATGACCGTTGTTGATATTGACCCGTCAAATAGCGCTGTTGTATGTACAGATGCTTTTTATAACAAGATGAAATTGCAATTCGCTAATATAATAGATGTAAAATAGAATAAAATGCTATACTCACGTTTGGATCATTATTATGAAAATACGTTCGTTTTTCAGAGTGAATTGTAGTTTTTTATCATTATATTTAAATTCGTATATAACAAAATAAGAATTAATGTGATAAACTGAAAAGGATATGAAAGATTGCTGATATATGTATTTATTGTAAAAGTAGTGTTAGTAAAGTATTGGTGGTTCAAGTCAAAGAAAAAGACATCACACGGATGTCTTTTTCTATATATATATATGTATAGATATCATTAGGTTAAATAAAATCTTTAATGTAATTAGCTATGTCACTAGAAAACAGTGCCATAATTGTAACGACTATATACATAGCAAATAACGATTTAGCTTTTTTTCTCTCATCTGCTTGTTCTTTTTGTAGAGTGATATAGTAAAGAGATGTTAATAGAGTTCCAATAAAGACAAATATCAGGATTATTCTTTGGAGTATGACAGCTTGTTCTTCAGCTATTTGCATAAGAGTTTCAACGTCAGCTTTTAATAATATGTTCAGTCCAACCATTAAATATAGAACTAGTAAGGCTAATTTAAGAAAAGTTAATTTTTTCATTTCCATAGTGTTCCTCTCTCTTAAATTGTATCGTGAAATATTTTTAATATGGTTTATTACTGTATAGAATAATCTTACTTTACTAAGTGTTGCTGAATTTCTTTAATTAAAAGTTCTGCCCCTTCAGGACTAAGAACAATTTGTCCATTAGCTAATGACATATTTTTTTCTGAAATATCACCAGTTATTGTACAGGCATCATATGACTTGTATTTTTGTAGTATTATCTTTTCACCTTCTACAAATATTTCTATAGGATCTCTTTCTGCGATTCCTAATGTTCTTCTTAACTCTTTTGGTAAAACAATACGTCCTAATTCATCTATTTTACGTGTAACACCTGTTGATTTCATGCTATACCACCCTTTTATTTGTTTTTTAAATCGTTCAATTCCTTTAATAAATCTTCATGTTTCTCACATAATCTATATACATCTAATAATAATTGTCTACCATCTATTGCTCCCCATTGATTAGATATGTTAACACCATGCAAATATTTGATTAAATCTGGATTCAATACGGCATTTTTTATTTCATCTATACTCATCTTCATTTCTTCTTTAGGCATTTGCTCTCTCCCCTCCGATCTATCAATCACATATGGACAGACGGACTAAATGATGTGTTTTTTGTATCATTTGCATTTAATACTACAATTTTATCGATAAGATTAATTGCTTTATCTAATGAAATATTTTTTTCATGACATTTATAGCCTAGTTCTAATGTTAAAAGTGTAGCTTCACTTAATAGAGATTGTTTTTTAATCTCCTCAAATTCTTTTCCTGTTTTACGAAGGTTAATATACTGTTCTATCGACATAATTTTATGCTCCTCTCGCTACAATTACATATCTAAATTACTATTATCATCTTTTATTTCGTTTTCTCTCTCTTTAGCTTCTAACATAAAGTTAGCATAAATCATTATCTTTTCTAATTCATCTTTCGTCGCGTTATAATCTGTGATATAACGTTCTTTTCTACCTGGACTCATATATTTGTTTTTTTTCATTTCGTTTATTGTTTCTATATTTAAGATTTTCCCCTTTCCTTTTAACTCATGCACGAGTTTTAAATTAATAGCTAGACCTATACTCCAAAAAATCAAGCCGATAACGAAAGAGAGTAATAGATGTACTGAAAGAGAATTATCAATGATCATGAAATAGAGAAAATAGATAATTGATATTGTCCACAAAAATGGATTGTAGTACTTTTGTATTTTTTTATATTTTTTTATATTTATTTCGTGTTGCTTTTTTCTCATTTCAAGAGTCTCTAACATGTAAAAGCTCCTTTTAATTAGTTAACTAAGCTTTTTTCAAGCGTTGAGTATAAACATTACATTTTCACTCTGTATCCATAATATTAATTGTGATTAGCCTGATCAGAATTACTTTCTTAGTTTATTGTAGATGTGATTTGCTTAAATTCCTTAAAACCTATAACCCTATCATTTGAATCATATGCGTAAGCTAATTTGTAAATCCCTGTATTCGTTGTTATCTTGTAATATTCCGTTTTTGACACTGGTTCTATCAAAATATCTTCAATGGGTAATTTTAATTTCTCTATTAGCAGTTCCTCTTGTTTCTTTTCGTTGTAGGCTATCCTTTCATTTTTTTGTTTAACTGCTTGATTTTGTTCATTTATTTTGAAATACCCGCCTACCACTACTCCTATAAAACTTACTACCATTACAAATACTATGATTTTTTTCGCAACGTTTGAAAGACCAGGAGAAGTACCAGAAGCAGCGCTGAGTATTAAAAACGAAAATATTAATAGAATAATTGATATAAACAGTACGTGTGGTAAAGCCGTCAATTTATCTCAAACCCTTTCCAAAACAGTTTTTTTGCATAACTCTTATCTAAAATTAAATCTTTATAGATGCCACCTTTTATACTGTTAGTTTTGATTAGAAATTGTTGCATATTTAGCGAAAAAGCTATTCGCAAATTCATGAAAAAAGTAAATTACGCCATAAGCCAATAATAGAACACCTACTAAAAAACAAATAAATACAATTTTTCCTTTCCAATTGTATTCGCCTGAATGTCTAAATTTAAAAGATACGGCTAGTAAAAGAGGGCTTATAAAAAGTAATGGTACAGTGAATTTGTTTAAGGGCATACTGCCTCCAATAACGCTCCCTAAAATTAATCCACAAAATAAAATTGCTAATATCATTGGTTGTTTTATGCTCATTGCAATCTGTCCTTTCATCTGAATATATTTAATAAATTGATTGTTTTCAAAGTAAATAACAGGAGGACTCTCCTATATTAATTAGTTAGAATTGGGGTAATCTTTTTGATGATCATATTATCATCCATATCACGTGTAAAGATAACTCTAAATACCCCTTTTTCACTGGTTACCTTCGTATAATCCTCATAATCTTCGACTAATAATTTATCGCTAGCCGTTCCCAGCTCTGTTTCTAATAGTTTGTTTTTATCATTTATTTGTTTTTGCTCAAGGTCCCTTAAATTTAAGGCAACTTGTGCAAGATTCTGATCTGCTTCTTTACCAGAGTAATATAACGATCTGGAAAGAATAGCTACCGTCACTATTATAAATACTGTAGGTAAAGGATTTTCGCGAATAGAACTCAAATCGTTATTTATACCGAATAGTAACATTACGCCAGCAATTATAACGATTGAAATTGCTAGTGTTTGCATAATACGTTACCCTCCCATAATTATTTTATTCGCTCAAAACAACGACATAATTTGATTCAACATCTGGAAAACTGTAAGTAGAAAAAACAAGAATTTTAAATAGAATTAATTTCTTTAATCTTTTCCATTATCATTATTGCTTGTAATAGATGAAAACAAAGCAACATCTATCGCTTTCTTATTATTACTAGAATACCCTCTATATGTTGGTTTTCCAGAAATCATTCGTTTCATTAATATCAAAGTAATTAGTAATGTAGATACACAACCCACTATCCATAAACAAGACCAAAATAAATCAATCAAATCATTAAAGTTATTCATTTAACCACTCCTAAATTAGTTATTTTATGTTTATAGTCTAATTGCATTATAAATAGCTATCAGCAAGGAAAAGCCTAATAAGCATAAAATTATTATATTCAATGAGGCTCCTGTGTACTGTCCAATTGTTGCAGTCAAGTTATTATAAGCAGGTTCAAATTTATCTTTAAACATAAGCAAAATCCCCAAACTAATTAAACATATAATTGCTCCAGTTAATCTGATTATGTCTGGAGCATAAAGCTGCTTAGTTTTGAACCAAAGAACAATATTCATTACTAGGGTAACTATAGAAAAGATAAAGATTGATATGATAAGAGTTAAAAGTCCCATCGTGTTAACACCCTTTTCGTTTAATTATAGTTCATAATAAATAAAACTTTATATATTGATTATATAATTAATATGTAGATTAAACAACAATAAACTTCATGAAGTTTATTGTTGTTTAATTAAATTGATAGAAATTCAATAATAATGCTATTATATAACTATGAAAAAGTTAAAGGGTGTTCAATATGACTAAAAAGAAACATTATAAAGTAGTGAATAGAAAACAATTATCTACGACATTAGCCAATGATTTGAATGAAAGGTTAGAAAAACTTAAAGAGGATACAAATATACCTAAAACAAGACTATTAGACCAGGCAGTTTCACTGTTACTACTCTTTCAGTCTAATTCTACTAATGCTTTCATTAGTGAAATGAACGAATTAAAAGAGCAAAAAGGGCTTAATAGTAGTGAACTGACAGACTATATTTTAAATAGTCTTAAGAAGGAATAGGAGTTAAATAATTTTATAGAAGATTTTATATATGTAAATTTGTATGTATAAATACCTATTTTAATGTTATACTAGAATTAACCAAGAAGCATCCAACAAATTATGATTAATCACTACATTTTCTTTCATAGTATGTCAACGTAAAAAAGACACTTTCTTTAGTGTCTTTTTTACGTTTAAAGATGAATATATTGACTACAACTTATATTGGAATAACGCCAACAAAACGCGAATTTTGTAAGCAAAACAAAAAAACAATAAGCTGTCCACATGAACAACTTATTTACATAATTCCCGTTAGCTAAAGTCATTTTAAAATTCTATATGTCGATTTTTTCTTTGCCCTTGCGTATAAACCACCATATCAAAGCCGCAAGTAGTATGAGGATCGGTATTCCCTGAATAAAGAGAAACCCTCCCCAAAAATCAAGTTCAGTACTATATGGAGAGTCTGTTGCCATCACACCTATAAATAAAGCCACTGGAATTGTGCATAAATTTAACCCTAAACTGACCATTATGAATGTTAGATTTTTATTCTTAGTTTTTGGTGAATCAGAATTGAAGAATGAGAATACTGCAATGCCGATTATAAAATACAGTATTACATAAAGTTGATTAAGATACCCCATAATATTCCTCCGTTATCCTAATTGTACCATCAGCAAAGACAACTTAGTACAAATTCGCATAAATAGAGTATTCATTTGAGGTTAACAAAACGTCTCATTATCGGTAGCAATGAAAAGGACTTTAAATTTAATTCGCAGGATCTCTTTCTTTTACAAGATCTTCGATGTTATTTGCTTCTTTGATTTCTTTTGACGATAACCAATTTTCATTTATTGTTCCTGTCTTATTGGTTAAATAGATGTTAAAGTTTTTATTATATAGTTCTTCTTTAAGGATTGTGGTTACTTTGATTAAATCCTCTATTAAAAGGGGATTGTTTTCAAATATATTATTGGTGGTATTAATAACTAAAGTCACTAAATATTTTCGACTATCCTCTTCATCTGAACTTGAATAAGTAATACTTTTAATTGCAAATCGCTCGTTTTGCATTTCATGTAATCTTTCTTCCACTTTGGTGTGTGTTCTAATCCAGTTTTCCCAATATTTATTTATGGCATCTGACATCGTAGATTTCATCTTTTGTAACAGTTCTTCTTTTGTTATCCTTTCTTGCACATTTTTAAAAGGTTCACCTAAAGATTGGCCAGTATGATCCTTAATTTCAAGTTCTGTTATCTTTTTATTATTCTTCTGAATGATTTGAAATAGAGCATATAAACGATCTAATTCTACTGAATTCAATTGGCTAAAGTCAATCTCATTACTCATTTGCAAAGTTAATAATAATTCATTAGTTGGTTTTCCTTCATCTGGATCTTTATTATCTAATATATATTGAAGCGGATTTTCCGTTTCAGATTCCACGTAGCCTAATTTTTTTATTTCTTCTAGACCTGGTTTGAACTTCTTATATTCCTCAAATGTTTTTTTTCCGTATTGGTATTCATCACCTACTGGATTTGAATAGAGGAGACCTTGTACTTTTACTCGGAATTTTAGATATTTGTTATTTTTTTCTTGCACAGTATGGTAGGTATTACCACCATTATTTTCATTTATCGGGCTCCAATCTGTTACAACTATATCAATACCGTGTTTTTCTTTTATATATTCTTGTACCTCAGCTCCATTTTCTTGATTACAACCACTTAGACATAAGAAACATAATACTAGCAATATTACATGCTTCAAACTTTTCATATAAGCACTCCCTACGTAAGAATCAATTCTTGAATGTGTAGCACACTGCAAATCCCTTTTTTCCTTAGTTGTGTAATCTAAAATGATTATTAGTTTTATTATATCATTTAGGTTTTTGAGACGTAGATCGTTGGATAGTTTTATGTTTTACGAAGAGGTACATTATATCTAATAGTTGTAGACAACTCAAAGAATCCCCTTATTGTAAGTAAGGTTGTTTTAATATATCATTCGGTACGTGAAATTATAAAAAGCTAAGATATATCCTTGTTTTCCTTTTTAAAATTCTTATAGCATTCTATACAAATGTTATGTTATTATATAAATAGAAAATTTGTTTCCATTGTTTATACTCTATTGTACGTAGCGTGAAGGACAAACCTTACGCCCAGTTAACTCGGGCGAGGTTTGTCCTTTTTTTTTATTTTAAGGAGGAATTTACTATGAAAAAAATCTACAAAATCGGAGCAATTGTTACTACATTATGTGTTGCTTGTATCGCTATCTTTACTTTAACTAAAAATGAATCTGTTAACCCAGAGACTGTAACACCAAACAAAACAATTGTATCAGCTGCAGAAACAAAAGGATCCCCCGAAAATATTAAAGATATTTCAAAAGAAGAATTAAAGCAAAAAATACAATCCCATGAAGAGTTTATTGCGTATTACTATCAACCAACTTGTCATTATTGTAAAAAGGCAGCACCAGATATCAATAGTATGTCAAAAAAGCATGATAGAACCATCTATCGTATTGATATCTCTACGCCAGAAAATCAAAGTGCCTTTCAAGAGTTCGACATTCCTGGTACTCCAGTTGTTGTAGCTTATAACAGAGGCGAAGAAATTGAACGCCTAGAAGGGGCAGTATCAGCTGCTACATATGACGGATTCTTTGCGAGACGTAATTCGAGCGCTAGTTAATATAGTGCTCGTTTTTCTTTGTAAGAAAGGGGAATTTACATGCAACAAAACGCCCGTATTTATTCTTTAGACATACTAAGGGGGATTGCCATACTATGTATCCTATTTGCTAATCTACCTACTATGACGGGACTAGATCCCTTTAATCAAGCGGGTTACTCCGGTACAGATAAAGTGATTCGTTTTTTAATAGATTTGTTTATACAGGCAAAATTCTATACTATTTTTGCGTTCTTATTTGGAGTAGGGTTTTATATCTTTATAAAAAATGCTGAAGCAAAAGGTTATTCTATGTATAAGCTGTTTAATCGTAGATTGTGTATCTTACTACTCTTTGGTTTACTCCACTTTATCTTTCTATGGTATGGAGATATTCTACACGCATATGCCTTAGCTGGTTTTATCCTATTGTTCTTTTATAAGCGATCTACAAAGCTTATCTTTATAGTTGGCTGCATCTCTCTATTTGTTAGCTATACACTACATGCTATTTTATTTACACAAGCAAGTTCTTCTATTTCTATCGTACCTAGTTACTATCAATATATGTTTACAGGCAACACTATTAATCACACTGTAAATCTATTTACACATTATTTACAACAAGTAAAAGCTCGTCTGTTCTTTTTAATGATTGAGGAATTTCAACAATTACTAATAGGAATTCCGGAATATATAGGCTTGTTCTTAATTGGTTTATGGGCTGGTAAGAAAGATATTTTTAAAAGGGTACCGGAATTAATAAAGGAAATTAGATTTATCCAGTGGAGTTCGTTATGCATTTCATGTCTTCTCTCTTGTCCTATTATCTACTATTTTATAAAAACGGATGTCTATTACTCTCAGGATATTAAACTATGGATTCTATTTGGAGGGAAAACACTAGCTATATTCTATGTTTGTACTTTACTTAGGGTTTGTGAGAATAAAAAATATATAGAGCGGCTGCAACCCTTTATGAACGTAGGCAAGTATGCTTTAACGAATTACATTAGCCAAAGTATACTAACTCTTGTCATTCTTTCGATGTACTTTAAAGATGTCTCACAGGTATATTACTGGCAACTATGCATCTTCGGGATTTTAATTATCTTTGTACAAATTATATTCAGCAAAATTTGGAGTAAATATTTCCGCTATGGTCCTATTGAATGGGTATGGAGAAAAGGAATTTACAAAAAATAACCTATCTTTCACCAGTTTTATGCAATTAACTGAAAAAAAATGATAAAATATCATATGAAAGAGTAAAGATATATTTGTGATTGTAAAATGATGTTATTAAAATTAAAGTGGTTCAAGTCAGAGGAAGGCACCTTAGGTGTCTTTTCTTTATTAAAATATGTATTTTAATAAACCTTTAATACTTATGTATTAGATAATAATATTATTTAGTAAAAGGCATTTTTGATGTAGGTTTGCAATAAAGTTTAACCGTTTTGAAAAAAGATTAACTGCTTATAAAAAAGTCGTACCGTTTTCAATCCTTTTTATTTCCAAGTTGATGTGATATATTTATAACAATTAGTGCGAAATACATCACAAAGGAGAATTCACATGAAAAACAAACTGGCTTACTTGGGGTTTATTGGATTTCTAGGATTTCTAGGACTTTTAGGTCCTCATTCATTTTTAGGTGAAACATCATTTACATATTACTTTTTCGCTTTCTTCCCCTTCTTTTTATATGCAAAAGTTATACCAGATGAACTTTTTATCCTACATGTTCGCATTGCTGCCACAAAGTCATTTTTCGTGGCATTAGTAATGGGTGTTTTACTAATCTTAAGTATCGTTATTTTTGCAAATGTACATGTAATCAGATTATGCGTTGTACTTGCAATTGTAATACCATTAGGAACTTTTGTAATTAATTTAGAAATATTTGAACGTAGAGAAAAGAAAGGGATGCAAGATGCCACTTAAAACTCGAATGAAAGAATATAGGGTAAAGCTAAGTATGTCTCAAGAAGATCTAGCCAATGAGGTTGGTGTCCGAAGGGAAACAATTGGCAATCTCGAAAATGGAAAATATAATCCTTCATTCAAACTCACTTATGATATTGCGAAGGTTTTGAAAGCACCTATTGAAGTTCTGTTTTGGTTTGAAGAATAGGTTAGGTATAAGTAAATTGTTGTAATAGATATGTCTATGAGTTTTGATTAATCTTTTTTATAAAAACTAGATTCGGATTTCTAACAAAAGACTCCATTTTGATTAATCTTTTTTCAAAATGGAGTCTTCTTATTTACCATATAATATGGGTTTGTGGAGTTTTTTTGATTAAACTTTATTTCAAACCAACATTTGAAGATAATAGCCAATAAAAAAAGCCCTAACAGGGCTAAATAATTTTCTTCATACCACATTGACGACATTCTCTTAGGAAGATGAAATCTTTCACGGAACTCTTAAACGCGGTATTGTCACAGTTATCACAACGACCGCTAATTTTATTATCAATACCTAAAACGCAAGAAGTCATAAAAAATAAAGGGTGATACATATTAGTCATGTGTAATATGTATCACCCTTGTAATTCTTGTTCAACAATCGCGCCCTTTAATGGAATAACTAGAATATGGACTCAGACCTAAATGTTAATAAACCCTCCTAATCGCCATTGGTTCCACTGATTATTTTTTTCTGCTCTACCTGGTACAACGCAATAATCCGATATTTCTGTATTCATGCCTTCAAAAAGTATAGGTAATTGTTTATGTTGAGTATGTACATAATTAGCAACCCAGCTTCTAGCCTCCTGTATCCCCTTTAAGTTGCTATGTAGGATTTCTTTCTTTCCGTTCATCATGATTTCAACCGTATAAACTTTCAATTTTTTACTACCGGTTATGATGAAATGGCATTCGTCTTCTTTATTGATATTACTTATAATCTGACTAGGCATACCCGATGACCGTCGTTTCGATTTAAAGTTATCTGTAACGTAGAGAAATTCATTTAGTAAGTAGTAGCTTATAGAGTCTTTGGGTGTGTGAATTTTTTTTAGTGCAGATATAACATCAGTCCATGTTAATCTAATTATTTTGACATTCTCTCCTAATAGTTTTTGGTGCGCTGCTATTTGGGCTTCATCAAGTACACCTCTAATCTTAAATTCAAATAAGAGATTAAAATTATTACCACATATCCATGCATCTGGGATAGAACCTGAGTTATCTTCATATTTATTTCGGTTATCGATAGCTTTTTTGTACGGAGCAATACCTATGATATACTCGTATTCTTTTTCCTCTTGAGGACAGTATTTCACACGAGTATTTATCTTTAATTGTTTAAAGGTAAATTTTTGTGCAGGTTCTGGTATAAGACTTTTTAAGAAATCATCGACTAAACTACAATCATTCCTTGCTAAAATATTCATTAAGATATTTGTATAATGATCCTCTTCTTGTCCTTGATATTGAAAAATCCTCATCACTCATCTCCTTAATCGTCAACACAATAAATAAAGACATCATTAAAATATCATACATATAAATCCCCCGATACGAACACATCATAACATAAATACTCATTTTTTTATTGCGGAAAATGGCCCGTTTGCTGAACAATTAGGACTCTTCGACTATGCTTCGATATACAAGAAAGAGGATAGCATGCTCTTATATTGAACATACTATCCTCTTATTAGTTTAGTCTATTTAAATCTTATCTGGGAGCTCTGTGTATGTGTATATTTTACCTAGATCGTAGTGTTGTTCAGGTTGTTTATTTTCCATTTGTTTCACCCACATAGCAATTTGAATTAGTATAGCTTAACCATAATAACACGAAGTGTCCGCATAGTGGATGCTTTTTATTTTTTAAAGGATGTTTGTCCCAGCAGAACCCCTAATAGAAAAAGCTCCCACAATAAAAATGAGAGCTAACTTCATGCAAAAAAATGTTTAAAAATAATATAGTACTTTACGAACTATGAAATAAAGCTTTCCTTAATCCTTGCTTTAGAACCATATAATTTTTTTGCTCTCAATAAATCTAACGTTAAATTTTCCATGAAAACAAATTCTCCATTGATTAGTAATTCTGCGGATTCTATTGGATACTCATCTGAACCCTCATCTAAAACCAACTCTTTATTTCCCGAAAGAAATATATAACCATAAATATATCCTTCTCTTTTTCCTATTGAAATTCACTCATTGAAAAATACCTCCTTATGCCTATTTTTATAACTAAAATTCTTATTTTAATGCTGTACTTTATTTTTTGGCCAGTAGAATTAAATATCTTTATTGTTACTAATCACCACTTGTTAAAACTTTATCTTCATAAAAAATATTAAAAAATGTTTCCAAGCGCTACATTAAGCAAAGAAGGAAATTTTAAATTTGCTTTTGTTTCCTCCAAAGAATCAGCAATTCGAATTGTTCTTGTTCCAGCCTTCTTCCCTGCACATATATCGGTTTCTTGGTCACCAATCATATAGCTGCTTGCTAAATCAATATCGTACTTTTGAGCTAACTGCAGCAGCATACCAGCCTCTGGTTTTCTACAAGAACACCCATCTTTTGGCCGATGGATACAGGCAGCAAATTCTTGTATATGAGCACCGGCGTTTTCATTAATTAATTTTTCTTGCATATGTTTATGTATTTCTAAGAGCTCTTCTTGAGTCATATAACCCAATCCGACACCTCCTTGATTCGACGTAACTAGGACCATATAACCCTGTCTATTAAATATAGCAATTGCGTCAGCTGCACCAGGTAGCAGGTAAATATCTTCTGGTTTATTTACAAATCTAACACGATCTGTAAGTACTTGATTAATGACCCCATCACGGTCTAAAAATATTGCCTTTTTTTTAGCCAAGTTACTCTCTCCTTACCTACAAATTTTCTATTGAAAAATCTGAAGTATAACAATTATTAAGTTCATAGTAGCATGAACGACAAATGATACTAGTAACCTATTAGTACGTACATATATTGCCGCAAGTACAAGTCCAATTAGAAAATATCCAAATACAAAAGGAAAATCAAAATGCATGATAGAGAAAAACAATGCACTAACTAATATACACATAATTTTATTAAATTTACGGCTTAATATATTTATGGCCGCGTAACGAAATACAAGCTCCTCAACTAGCGGAGCAAGAATTACAATTGATAAAAGAGCAAGAGGAGAAATTGCTACAGATTCAATATTACTTGATGTATTTACTGATTGTGTAGTTAAGTGAAATATACTCTTATCCAAAATACTACCAATTGTCTGTGCAAAGAATACTGCAACTATTCCCATTAAAATCCAACCGAATGATACTCTTGATAATTTAATCGATAACTTCGAATCATTCATCGCTTCTTTCTTATATATAAGATAAATGAATATTAATATGAGTGAAAACCCTATTAGTTCCCAATGAACAAGTAGTTGCTGAATTGCTTTCTGTTGATTTCCCTTAATATCATACCAACCTGTCTTAGCTAGCAATTGTACTCCTATAATCCCAACAAGTTGAGTCATTACAAAGTAGATGAGTATAACATAACCTGATTTATGTAAATTACTATGATTCATTTTACTATATTCACCTTTCATTTACCTCCAAATTTTATATTATTCGAATTTTAAATCGAAATAGTATTATCTACTCTTCTTTAAGAATTTTATTTATACCTGTAGGTTTATACATAACAAAATCCCCTTCACTATTGCTGACTCTTTTTGTTTCAAAGTAGATTCGATATTCTTCCCCATCTTTTTTTATTTCTGATACTAACTCTTTAGTTATCCAGTAATTTCGATTCAGCAGATCTCCTGGTACAGCAGTCATTCGAAAATTTTTATTATCTGTATTTAATTCTTTCGCGACCATATCCTTTGCAACTTTCACGTTACTCCTAGTTAGTTCCATCCTTATCTCATGATTCTTTTCTTGTTCCGCACTAAATTCCTGAGCAAATCTAGCACCGATACAGAGTAATAAAATTATGCCCATAAATATAAAGAATGCTTTTGCATTGAACTTTTCCATTTCCATAACATCAAATCCTTTCACTTCTTAATAATGCGAAACTATTTTATTATTGTTTACGGTGAGATAACCGAGAGAAACAATATATAACTACTGCTATATATAGAAAAGTCGTAAAATTATCAATAGCTATTAACGTTTCTTCTGATACGGAATCAATCATAATCACCCTCCCATTACCAATATTTTTGCCACTATAATATCCATAACTTTAAGCTTAATCTCCAGCTTTATTTAGTTTTTTTATAAATTCACACGTTGCAAATATTCAACTAAGAAGTATCCACTAAATTCTTCTAAAAACACCACTTGCGAGCCACTACTCGCTTTGAATTGATCCGTCCGGCATGTCCAAACTTTACCGTCATAGTGTTCCGCTTCTCCACATGTATGCATTACTACCTTGTCACCTTCTTTTAATTCATCTATTACACCGAATATCGTTCGATAGCCTTCTTTATATTTCCGCTTTATAAAATCAACTTGTTTCCCAGTTCTAACGTTTCCAAACCGACCTTTCATGTAATCCAAGCAAACATGATCTATATCTTCCGGCGGACCAGGGAAGTAAGTGGAAGATCTCTTCCCTCCACTCGTTGTATAAATCATTGCTACTCCGCCATTTTCATCCTTTATCATTTCAAATGAAGGTTTCATTTTTGTTCCCCTTTTCTTTTAAAATATCGCTCTAAAAGGATTTTAAATATCCAATCTCCCTTGCGTACTCACGCATGTTTTTCATCGCTTCTTCTGTCCATCCCCAATGCGTACAGTACAATCCTCCATAACCGTTTAATCCGTTCGAATTGTCATTTCCATAAATGAAGTGTGTAAAATCTTTTACTAATGCCCACATTGTGCCACCGCTTGAAAAGTACTTTTTTTGTATTTTCGTTTTATAATCAACTCTTGTCATATTCATAGAAACATTTGTATAGTGATCAACAAACCGTAACGATTTACCATTGAGTACAAAATGGGCTGTTCTATCTTTATAGTGAAGTAACCCTTTACCATTGAATGTATTTTTATCATTATTTGCAATGTATTTAATTAGTTCATTCACAATTTCAATCCGTTTTTTCTTGTCCATCTTCAATCCCCTTTTTGTTCAAAATTCAAATCCAACTATTTTTTCACTCTTTTATCGAAATCTTTTGAAACGAATTCCAAAACTACCAATAACAATACAGAAACTGGAATAGCCACAATAGCAAAGAGTCCCCAAAATTTGATTATATCCATCAGAATCGACCACCTTTATATACTCATATACAAAATTAAAAATCTAGTACAATAACTATTTTGTTGCGTTTTCTTTTTTCTCAATATAACGATAAAAATCTTTTTCTTTTGCATGTTCATCACAAGCAACTACAGGAATAAAACCATCTTTAATCTCAGTTTTTGAATGCCCGTAAATGTGCCCTTCTGTCGTTGCATTCTTCCAGCATCCTCTGAAATTACAAAATCCTAATTCCACATCCAGCACCTCTTTTCACATCCATTGCGATAGGTAAGACTTTGAGGTTGTCTCCATCTTTTCCCCCGCTTAGCAATGTACGTGCGACTTTCATTGCATACAGCGCCCCATCTTATTCTTTCTAAAATACTTCTATAAATTTATTACTCTAACTTACCTTTATTCAATGGTAATCCCAATAAACATTGATAAATTTCCTGTTATCTTCTCACCCACTCTTAAAAATAAACCTGCAGGTTCTCCACCAATTAAATGTGAACCTATTAATAATTTACCTGTATAATCTCCATCCCAGGTATCTATAGTACAGTCTGGCATTTCTATATACTTTTGATAGATTTTATGTTGTTGCTCATAATAAGGCGTTTTATCTGCGGCTACTTCTTCCCCCTCATTAATGATGGAAACACCACCGCCTTCCCGTCCAAATGTGGCCTTTTTCACATAATCTATATCATTTTCTTCAAATTTGTCCTTTGAGAAATAAGTTGGTAAGAAGTACTTTTCAATAATTTTATGTTCTTGTTCTGTAAACCATTTATTTTGCTCGTGAAGTTGCCAAATAAGAGCTAGTACACCTTTATTTTGAATTAAGAATGCTGAAGGGGGATTAATAATTTTCACTCTCCCCTGTGCAATATGGTCTAAAAACATAAGGCCAATTGATTTTCCGCTATAGTCCTTATCTTCTAATAAGTACTCTAATGGATATAATCGATACAAATATTCTATTTTAACGCCATCTGGTGTATATAACCCATCGTCTGTAACGATAATACTTTGTATCCCCACATAATCACTTGGCTGCGGACAATATTGTTGAATAAATTTTACCGTTTGATAATCTTCTTCATGCCAATCATAACTAGTGAAATGTATAACATCATGAGGATTCAATTCATAATCAGAAATGATTTTATGCCACGTTGTTTCTAGCTTCTCTTCTATGCAGTTTGGATTTATAACTTGATGATGATCACATAAAACTTGATTAGCTACAGATGGCTCCAAATAGCCGGTGGGTGTATCTGCATTAATTTCAATTAGTTTGATTTCATTGTTTGCAACAATGAAATCAAACCTAGTGAAATATGAAAATAAAACATCATAATTTGTTCTAGTCACTTCCCATAATTCGGTAGGTAATTTTAATTGTAAAAAACCCTCGTGACTTTCTAGTAAATATTTATAAACCTTTTGAAAAATGGTTTTTACTAATTCAGTTGCTTCTATAATATTAGTATATTCCTCTTTTTTGATTCTTTTGATACCAGTAGACATATACTGACACCATTCATCATTCTCTAATAAGCTTGGCCAAGTAAAACCACGTGTACAAGCTTGCTCAGATAAAGCAAACCATTTTTTCATATAATCTTGTTGCTGTTGATTGTCTAACATTTTTTCTCCTCCTATAAATTAAGATCCAGCTGGAGCTTTTGCATTTCCGATACCATTAGAACCACTAGTAACCTTGCTTGTTGAAGATGGTTTTGATGGTTGAGTTGGATTAGTTGTTTTCGGTGTAGATGCGTTACTTTTATTCGTGTCACTTTTATTTAAATTAACTTTATCTTTTGATTCACTTTTATTTGTAGAAGCAGAATTATTTGCACCTCCACTACTTGTAG
This sequence comes from Bacillus cereus group sp. Bc061, assembly GCF_027715825.1. Taxonomy (NCBI): domain Bacteria; kingdom Bacillati; phylum Bacillota; class Bacilli; order Caryophanales; family Bacillaceae; genus Bacillus; species Bacillus cereus group sp. Bc061. The sequence continues at coordinate 81,856 of NZ_JAQFTZ010000009.1, read as the reverse complement.
CAGCACTTGTATTTGTACTTGTCCCTCTCCCTTTTTCCTTCTCTTTTTCTTTTGGAACTTCTGGTAAAGGTCTTTGTGTCATTGGTGGTCTATATGTATGGTTGGTATTATTATTAATTTGTCCTGGATTTTTCTTATTTAATGAATTAATCAACATCATACCAGCTGCCCCTGCAGCAAACGGAACTAAAGCGGAACTCCAACCATTATCATGCTCTACACTCGGATTATTCTGTTTGTCTTCGTGCTTAACAGGTCCTGTAGTTGGCATCTCTTCAAAACACTCATTATCATTTATTTGATTAGAAGTACATTGTTTTTGCGTTTCCTCTTTATCAGTTGTGTCTTGGTCAATTGCTAGTGAATTATCTTCTTCGAGATCTCCTACACATCCCGTTAATAAAACTGTTGAAATTCCAAGGTTTGCAGCGATTTTCATAAATTTTTTATTACTCATTTTCATAACTAAAGAGCCTCCAATATTAACTTTATAATTTTTATATAAGGATTATATGATTATATAATCAAAATAAATTCCCTACTACCTAATTTATGCTGCTTGCAAATGCTTTAACCCAATCTCTAACGCACCTGTTCCTCCAAAACCCTGATTAAATAAAAGTGGGACATCATACTTCTTTGCGTATTCTTTTGCTACATCAATAGACACATGGCCACATGCACCTTTCTGCACTACAATAACATCACATTTTTTTATAACACTACGAAACGTTTTCTTTACACCACCATGATTTTTCCCATCATGAAAAATTACCTGACAATCTCTTTTTTTCGCCAATTTCTCTAATGTTCTACCATTTGAACCACCTAAAACTAGAATTGTACTCATTTCCATTCACTCTCCACATCTTTAGTTTTTTTATATGTACTTGGTGATACTAATAATACAATTGTGCAGATGACAATATTCAGCAATACCACACCCACTATTAATATAATTGCGAAGATTGGTAACAATAGCATGAAAATAAAACCACTTACAAGCAAGCAGATGAATATAAATCCATTGCTCATGTCTTCATAACCATCTAATCCTGTTACAATATCTAAACTGTGCATCCAAACTGTGATACTATCCCAATTTGCGATCAACAGGTATCCACTACCTACTAATAAAGCCCATCCAAATAATGTCCCTAAAAGTCCCGAACCTCTTCCAGAAGAATATCCTGCAAAATAGTTTGCTGCTGTTCCCAATAGTAATCGCATTCTTTTTACCTCCGTATCTATTTCATTTCACTAATATATACAAATTTTATTTAACCATAACTTTATTATATCAGAAAATTATGAATATTCAATAAATATTTTTAGGTACTCTTTATATTTTTTAATAAGGGTTGTGATTTTTATTCACAACCCTTATCTTTCAGTTAATCCACAGGTACTTCTTCTTGTCCTTGTGGAATTTGTTCAATTGGTGTTACAATTTGCGCATACTGATTTACCTGAATTTTAAATTGTCGTGTTTCCAAGAAGTTTACCTGTTGTATTAAAACCTCTATATGAAATGTATCTACTTTTTTCCCACGGTCAATTTTGGTAATACGCGCATTGTAAAACTTATCCCCATTTAGGAAATATCTTTGCACAGCTTCTGCGGCAAGCATACGTTCATTACTTGTCATTTTCATTGGCTCAATACCAAATCCAGCCTTTGTAAATAAATACGGTACATCATAACTACCATTAGAAATTTTTCTTAGTAAATCCTCAACTGTTTTTGTTTTCGCAATATATTCTTCTTCTTTTGTATCAAATCCCTTTGGTTTATCTCCTAATATCTCGATTTCATCTTGATTTACTTGTTCTTCCTCTTGCGATTGTGATTTCAACATATAATCATGAATGGTATTATAGGTGGCAACACCTGCCACTAGTACGATAATCCCTAATATGACCAAGTACTTACGAGGCATATTGGATAAAATGTTGATTATTCTCTTCATCTACTCTCATTCCTTATCAGTCTATTACATTACGGATTTGCGACATATGTTGTCCTCTTGCCGTATAGTTTAGACCTGTAATTTGTACACCCTTATTATCACCAATATGAATCATTTTCTGATTCCCTAAATAAATAGATACATGGTTAGGATTTTCATAGAAAATTAAATCTCCTGGTTGTGCACGACCGATATCTGGCACCTGTTTTCCTTGTCCAATTTGAGCACCTGTCCAATCTCCTAGCTGGACACCTATACTAGTTTTAAACACATATTGTGTGAATCCAGAACAATCTGCAGTACCTGCAGCTGGATTTCTAGCACCGGATACATAGCTCACTTTCCCTTGTCCAACCCATTTTTTTGCTTCTTCCAATACCTTTTGTCGTTTAGCATTTGTCATTGTAGGAGCACCACCAGATGATAGACCTGGATCATCATTTTTCTTAAAGAATTTCATTGGATCCGTTGGTTGGTCGTTAATACGAATTTGGAAATCTAAATGGACAGCATATCCATTCATATTAAGTAAACCAGTTTTTTTACTATAATTAGAACCGCCCATCTCCCCGATTATTTGTCCTTTTGTTACCATGGTTCCTGGTGCAACTAATATTTTATTTAAGTGTAAGTAACGAGATACAATACCATTTCCATGGTCTACATAAACACCTAGACCACCACCATTTACATTTCCTGTTTGGGCTGTTACAATACCTACTTCCATCGACCATACTGGGTCTCCAGCTTTTCCAGTGGTCGTGGCCCCAATATCTACAGCATTATGTTGTATTCCCTTACGAACTGCATCAAATGTATCTGTAATACGACCTGATTTCGTTGGCCATTTCCAACCTTTATCAGAAATCCATTCGCCTGATGCGTCTGCCACACACCCTAAATCTTTGTAATACTTCAAAACTTTAGAAACGTACGTGTAATCCCCGTAGCACGCATTAACCTTTGTCCTGAAGTTATTTGGATCGGAGCAACCAGCTGGGTTTAAATGATTCTTACTTCTTGAGAACTCAATGGCTGTTTCTTCTGAATAACCACCCTTCGCTAATGCATAGCTTATGAATCCTGACCCGAAATTATACGATTGTAAGGCTAGGGCTATATCTCCATTCGCCTTTGCTAACACATCTTTAAATTCTTGTACGCCTGCTTCAATAGAAATGTTGGGATCTTTAATACATCCTACACGTGCATTCCCCTTTACACCTATACAAGATGGACTCATGTCTCCATAATGCCCCTCTGAAGCCTGCATCGGGTCATTTCCTGCTCCACCTGATTCCTGCATCATTTGGGCAGCCAAAATACCAACATATTGAGCAACACCATGTTTTTCTGCCATTTCTTTAATTTTAGGAAGGTATCCTGTAACTTTTGCATTAAGGTTAACAGGCTCTCCACCAGGACTCACATTACCTACACACATACCACCAATAAATCCACCAGTAGTAGGAGCAAGATGTCCATATAGCCCTTCTAACATCCCTGCGGCTAATATCTCACGAGCACGGTCTTTTTGACTCTCACTAAATTTTGCAAGTTCCATCGCTTTATCTAAACCGTGAGAAGATACTGTTACCTTTTTACTTCCGCTTGCATTAATTTCATCTATTTTTTTCTTAAAATCTGTATCTCCCAATATCTTTTTTACATCTGGTCCGGAATAACTTTCAGATTTGGTTTTTTGCATCTCCTTTTTCTTTTTTTCACAAGGACCATTCGGTCCTGCCTCACATACCTCTTTTTCCGTATATTCTTCATATTGGATATCCAAGAAATATGATATAGCATCATGCGGATCTTTACCAGTCAAATCGTTATCATACCGCGCCATGTCAAAAGCGACAACCTCTTTCCAATCCACGTTTAGAGCCATTGCAATTTCTATATACTTTTTCACTTGTTCCTCTGTTTTACTTTCATCATCGGTAAATGGTACAAAAGATGCTAGAATCACACATACAGTAATAATAAGAGCCATAATGAGAGCAACAGGCAATCCTACTGCTCCCACGATAGCTCCTACAATTTTCACTATACCAGCTCTTAGCAGTTTGGCAGCAGCTTTCGCTGCCGCTCTTCCTGCTTTCCCTGCCATTTTTGCCATTTTCCCGCTTGCCTGCATCCCCTTTTTCTTAATAAAGTGAGATGTTGCATCTTTTAAAGGGTTACTTTTCTTCTGATTATTTGGATCGTTAGGATTTTGACTCATAGACTTGTCACTCCATACTTTCCATTTTCATTATTTCTGCTTCTTCGCTGTGCTAGGCGAGGGTTTGGCGCAAATGGAATCAGGTTTTGTGGATCATGTTCTGATAAATTCAAATGTGTCTCTGTGCGTACAACTTCTTCCTGTGTATGAGTTACTAGGATTTCTTCTCTAGGTTTAATACTGCTATCTTGCACTTCACAAACCCTTTCAATCCTTTGATTTGCTTGTAATCGCGTATCTCCTTTTCCGAACGGAGAAATACGTGACACTGTACCATCTGTTGTGGTAGCGACCATATAACTACGATCTCTTTCTACCACCATTTGCACATTCTGGTATCCCCCTTGGTCTAAATCAGACATATAGAAGTGACCATTGTCTACCTTATGACTTACTGTAAGTGGCGGTTCAGTAAATACTGGTTTCTGTTGTAAAGGTCTTTGATTTTGATTTCCTACTAATTGATTTGGATTAATATTGATAGAACGATTGATACTAATTTTCCCGCCACTAGAATCTTGAATATACGCTGGCATAGCTTTCATACCATTACGATGCTGTGTTAATTGACCGTCTGAAATATTTAAATCTTGATATACCACTTGTCCCGAACGAATACTACTATCTCCACTACCATAACGAGATACAACTTGTGTCATTCCACTGGAATCTTTCGCTTCAATCCATGATTTATTATTTGTCGTAACAAGACGTACTGCACCTTGAGCAACTGATTGTCTTCCAGTAGCATCCGTTGTTGTTGGTACCATTTTCAGAATCTCTTGAATTTCTGTTGCCTCTGCTTGGACAGCTTTGTTATAAGGATTATGTTTGCTTACCGTACGTGCAGTTGCTTGATAAGCACCTACACCACCAATTACACCTGCTGCATAGCTTAATCCTTTTGTCACATTGTAATGGCGTTCTGCTGCGTTACCTCCTAACGAAGTATGAACGGCAGCTGCAGTTCCACTCATCACTCTTTGTACTGCATTTCCACCAGCCTGCTGAACAGCACTAGACGCATTAAAGTATGCTTGTGATACATTTTCCATACCTTTTGTATGCACGAGATGTTTGGCACCTTCCATCATACTTACACCAACCATCTTACTTTGCTGTGTCATACGTCCCACAGCTGAAGTTGGAATCGTCATTTTCCCAGCACTTTGCGAAATATTTGCTACACTAGCTGATGCATCTGCATACGAGCGCTCAATTTCAGAAACAGACAGATTTCCCGCACGCGCCATACTTGCTTGCGTTTGCGTAGCTGCAAACACAGCTTTATTGATTGCACCACCTGTCGCAACACCGTGTGAACGAACACCTTGAATCGCACTAGTAATTCCAGAACCAACTTGTTGACTCACAGTTCCAAGACTAGCATGACTTTGTAAACCTTTCGTCAATTGTGAAGCAAAAGCACCTTTATTAATATACGATTGATTATGTAGACTCTTACCACTCGTATCTTTTGCCTGTATTGGCATCGCACCCGCTTGTACCGCCGCTTGCTGAGCGACTGCTTTAAATTCATTACCTTTATCATTTAAATGAGATTGCCAAGCTTCTACTTTTTGCGTTTGAGACATAGTTGGAGACAAGTTTTTCATAAAGTTTGCTTTGTTCTCTGCTGCATATCCTTGTTTAAATGAATCTGTAGATGCTTGTACTAAATTCCCGACATTACTTACACCTTTTTGTTTCTGATTTCCATATCCATTTGCTAAACTATGTGTTTTTACACCATTTACCGCTTTTTGAATGCCAGATACACTAGATACACCCATTGCATTTATATTTGGATTGTTTTGCAATTGTTGCGATAGCTGAGAAGCAAAAGCTTCCTTATTGGCATAGCTAGTCCCATCTTTTTGTTGCACAATCCCTGCTTGTTCGGCAGCTTTCTGCGCATGATTTTTAAATCCTTGCACTTTTTGACTCAAGTGTTTGTTCCATGCAGCCTCTTTTTCTTGTTGTGGTACATCTGCAGGGAATTGCTTCATGAATCCTGCCTTATGATCTGCTGTATATGCCTTTTTAAATGCAGCAGTGGACGCACCCACAAGTGAGTCTACTTGTCCCATATTTTGATGGCCACTCTCTAGTGTTTCTCCTTTTACTCCTTCAACTGCTTTCCCAACTTTTCCAAGTGCAAGTTGAGAAGCAAAGGCATCTTTATTTACATAGGACTTATCAAACAGGTTGTTGCCTTGCTTATCTTTCGCATCAACTGGCATTGCTCCAGCCTTTGTTGCCGCTTGTTCTGCATGATTTCTAAATCCTTGAACTTTTGAGTTTAAATGGTCATTCCATTTTTTCTCTTTCTCTTCCGCTGACATGTTTTCTGGTAATTGACTCATAAACGCATCTTTATGGTCTGCCTCATATCCTTTTTGGAATGCGTTAGTTGCAGCGTTAACTAAATCTCTAGCGTTTCCATATGGTGTAGCATTTTTCTTCATGTTTTGTAAATCTTGTTTTCGCTGATTTTTGAAATGAGACATTTGATCACTATTTGTTTTTGCTACTTTTTTTGCAATCTCTGCATCGGATGCACCAGGGAATGCTTGTTTTAAACGACTCGCAACTGCAGAATCAGGATTATCCGCTTTCCAATTTTCAAAATCTTTCGTAGCTAAGTCTTGTGCAATATCTTCATCTGTTAACTCTGGATATTGTTCTCCATTTAACCCTTTATACGTATCTAGACCTTTCTTCACACTGGAACCAATATGCTTCCCAGCACTAGTAACTCCTTCAACTCCAGCTGCCAATGTTCTTCCAGATACTGCACCAGGAACACCACCTGCTTTACTTCCAGCAAATGTTCCTACTGCCATTCCTTCTGGTCCAAGTCCTGCGCCCATTGCTAATCCTGCGAGTCCACCCGTTGCTTTTCCAACCATGCTTCCAATTTGACCTGCTTTTAACATACGAGCTGCACGAGATGTTGTACCTATATCTGTTCCTAAATTGGCTCCTAACGCATTTTTAGGATTATCAGCATCTTCTTTTTTATCTTCCTCGCCTTCTTTTCTAGCTTTTGTCTTCTCTTTATTACTACGATGGTCATCACGTATTCCTTTAATGATGCCCGCCATACTTGCTAAGGCACCCATTCCAAGCATTGTACCTGCTCTATTTACTGCTCCCACCGTATTTGTACTTAAACCAATGAATCCTTTTACAATTTCACCTATAGGAATAAACATAGCAAATAAGATTAATTTAATAATGGTATTATCTGATTTGCCTACTAGTACAAAAATCAACCATATAGTAATCGCATGGATACCTTGTATGAGTACTGTACCAACAAATTCACGCATCCAATATAGAGTTTGTTGTTTCTTTTGCGGAAATAGCCACATACCAACCATAACCGGTCCCATTAACATCAAAATATAAAGAGATACCGCTCGCATTAAATAGAAGAAGTTGGCCCAAAGTGATAATCCTACTTCAATCAACATCGCAAAAATTTGAAATAAATAATCATCCTTATTTTTATCCATAGACAATTCGGTAATTGTCTGACCTGGTTTAAAAACATCTAGCGATTGTTCTCCTATTGCTCTTTTAAACTCCGATGCTACCCAAGTATTCATATCAAATATAATGTTATAGAAGAAATCTAAATGCCATATACAAATAGAAACGATCATTAAATCCTTCGCATATTCAATGATATATGTTCGATTTGTTGGATTAATGGCAGCAGCTGAATACTTTGCACCAGCAATTACAGCACTGACTAAGACTAAAAATGCTGCAAATTTAAACATGACTGGTAATCCCGTATTTAATACACTCCCAGCTGTGTCGTCTTTAAATAAAAAATTTAATTTTGCACTATCACCACCAAAAATTAAATCGGGGATAGAATCAATTAATTTATAGATTGGAGAAAGAAAGGTCTTGACCATAGAAACAATTAAGCCGCCAACCCATCCTATTATCTTATCAAGCATAATTTCACCTTCCTTTTCAAAGGCACGCTATTATCCTGCGTACCCTTGTACTTTCTTCATGTTATTTAAAAGCTCTTGTAGTACCGCTTCATTCGATTCAATGAACATCATTTCTTTATCCGATGGATCTGTTTGAATCCAAACTGAACTATCTCCTATGCGGAAAATCCCTTCACCTTTCCCTGGATTGTTGAGAATAATGTCAAGCTCCCCAGCAGTTAAGTTAAAGTTCTCTTGGATTTTTTTCTTATCAATCTTATTTTGCTCTAAGAAGAAATAAGAGAAAGTAGACTGCAAGATACCACGTGCTTTCACATTTTCTAAAATACGAACAAAGTCCTGACTTGCCCAACACATACCGGCATTTCTTTTACGTGAACGACGTGCTACTTTTTCTAAGAAGTTAACCGTTTGTTCATAGTCGATAAACTGCCACATCTCATCCACATATAACACTTTTCGTTTGATAGCGTGTTCTGGACTCTTAATCCAATGCTCCCAAATATAGTTCAGGATAACGTGGAAGGCGATTGGCTTTAAGAAGCCCTCTTCTAAATGACTAATATTAAAGTTAACAACACGTGATTCATTTAACTGTGTTTCTACACCGCGTCCAAAATTACTTTGTCCATCAAATAATGGTTTTGAACCATCACGTAAGAACGGACGAATCGCAGCAATTAACTCTTCTGCTTTCACATCGTCTCCATGGTTTTCCACTATCACATCATAAATTTCTTTTAACTCTGGCTCTGGCTTTCTCACTTGAGACTGAATTAATTGTCCGTCTACCTTCTTCACTTCATCCGTATATAAAGATGAAGGGTGAGAAGTAATACCATGTTTACTGAATACTTCACGAATCGCATCTTCTAACATTGTGCGCTGGAATACATTTAATCCTGGTTGATCAAAATCTTGTCCACGAATAATAATGTCAAAGAATCCTAGTATTTCATTGATTTTCTCTAAAATAGGTACAAATCTTACATACTTCACGCCATCACGCTCTACGAGTTCTTTCTTGTCATATTGTTCAAGCGCTTCTAACTCTTCATCTTTATCCGTAATCTGAAGTTCTGTTACTGCAATTGCACAAGGGTTAATAATGATATTACTTTCAGGTGAAATATTTAAGTTAATACCACCTAAGCGTTTGGTGATTTTTACGAATTCTCCCTCTGGATCTATGATCATCGCATGTGTATCTGCAAGTGATGTTTCACGAGCTAGCTTCATTTTTAAGAGTAAACTTTTACCGGAACCTGAAATCCCTGTCACACCAATGTTATAGTTTGGTGGACGATAATCTGCGTTACCAAATGAATTTAAAAATTCTACTTGGCCAGTAATTTTGTTCTTTCCTATTGGTATACCACCGTTAAATCTTCCGGATCCTGATACAAAGGGAGCAAATGTACATAGAGCACGTCTATCGATATTTCGATATGTATCTTGCAGAGTATTTGGTGCACCTAGTGGCATAACCGCTTTCAAGCCACTCTTCACACGATTCCAAGTACTCGCTATTTTAAAGTGAGATGCTTGCATTTCATCTTCGATATACTCACATAAGACATCTAATTCTTTCTTTGAGTCAGCATACGCAACCGCCATGGTACTTACCATATAGGAGTCATTCTCATTAAATTGAATTTCATCCATTAGATTGTTTGTATCCTGAATTTTTGCATCTAAGTCTTTTTCTTGGTCAATATTTCCGCGTGTACGTTGGAAAGAAAGGTTCGAACGTAACATCGTCAGCTGCATATCTAACGATCGCATCGCTTTTGCTTTTGGCTCTTTATGAATATCAATCATGACATCAACCTCTCCAGCTGAAGTTAACATGTTCAGCCAATTGGTCTGCATCATACGAGGGTATCCATCACGTGGAATATAAAATGGACGGAAGAAAGTATTACTTCCTAATGACTGCTTAATTACCCCATAGTCTTCTGCATCAATTTTCATTCCTTCTGGGGCAATGACATCAAATACAGTTGTTTGATTTTCTAATTGAGGCGGAACTTCTTCTTGTTCGTACTCTTCCTCATCTAGTTCCAATTCATCATTCTTTTCAGCTTCTAATTTCTTTTTTTCTTTTTTCTTTTTTCCAAACAATTTCATACTTATGCCACCCCATTATTTGATTTTTCAGCTTTTTCTTCCGATAGAACTTTCTTCATTAACTCTAGTTTTCTCTCATTTGTTTCACCTGTTGAATATAGAGAGAAGTTCTCATTTTCAATTAAATCTTGGAAACGTGCTTTCACCGCTTTACGACGGTTAAACGCTACGTATAAGAGTTCTATTAATTTATCTTTCGTTAACATTTCTACACTAATTTTTGCTTTCGATAGTAGATTTCGGGAAGCGTTATAGCGACGATATAATTCATTAAACGCTTTATCTACAATCTTTTCTTCCAATTCTTCCTCTGTATCAGCTGTAATCGTGCTAATATCCACTTTGTATGGATAAATTAAATATCGCTTTTGTTCATATCGAGGCTGCGAACGTTGCCAGTACTCTAAGTTGTCGATAACTTCTTGCCCATAAAGTACTGTCTCTGGTGTAAGGTCCTTCGCACCTTTCATTGTTTCTGTCATTTTTCGTACAGGATCTGTTAAATCTACAAACTTACTTTGGATATATACCTTCGTATTAAACTCTAATGTGGTTAACCAGGATTCAATTTTGATATCAATCGCTTCTTGTTCCGCATTAGAAAGCAGGTAATAGTTTACTGGGTGTGCCTCAGCGATTAGGACAAACGTATCATCATGATAACGAATCATATGATTTTCAACTTCCTTAATGTCTTCTACAAAAGCACTAAAGAAATCCACATTATCCTCATCAATTTCCTCTGTAGCAGGCGTATTCTTTTTATTTTTCTTTCCATTTTTTTCAGCAGTACGTTTCTCTACCCCGTTCTGACTTTTGCCCTTTTTCTTAAAACTAAATAGCGGTTTTCCATTCATTTTCCGATAAAAGAAAAACCCTACAATGGCTACCAGTGCAAAATATATCATTTCTAACATCTATAAATTCTCCTTTACCCATGTAATTGGCTCATACCCTTTTCTCCACTTGCCTTTTTCAGAACGGCTACGCATTTTGATAAGTAAAAATTTGTCTAAATACATGTGTTGTTTTTCTTTATAAATAAAAGCAAACGTTATTACAACTACTACTGTTGGTATTGCTAAAATTAAGCAAATAAAAAATGCTACTGCCGCATTAAAAGGTGCAAATAGCCGCCATAAGAATGGTACATATAAATAAAGGGATGCTCCTCCACCTAAAAGATAAATCAATTGGCGTTTGCTCAGCACACCTAACAGCGTTTTTTGTTCCGAAGTCATATCAACAGGAACGGTAACCTTTCTCATTTTGTTTCCTCCCTTATATAAGAGAAGCTCTCCCCAAATAGAGGAGAGCTTTTATAAACTCTTATGTTAAATTTTTGTAACCCAAGCAGCGATGTCGTATGCTTTGATCATGACAAAGCCTCCAATTGCCGCACAAGCCAAACCAATCATGGCTTGTGTACGGTTTTCAGGGTTTTTCCCTTGTGCACCAGATAGTTTAATAGCTGCAAATACAACGCAAGCCGCTACCCAAATCCCCCCAAAACCAATTAATGTTGTTACAAGGGTATTCATGCTTTTTTGTACAGTGGTAGCATCTGTACCACTGGTGTGCCCAGTAAGACCTTTCTCAAAACTAGTTTTTGCCAGCAGAAAATCTCCTACCGGTGTTGTCATAAGTTTTGCAGACAACCAATTCAACATAATTCCTGCACCTCCGGGTGTTTTTTGCTCGCAAAACGCAAAAAGACCCCAATACACGCACACGTCCCCTAAGGACATGGCGCATATTGAGGTCTTCTCTTATATGCGAACTGATTAATTTTTTATTTTATTGTTAAATCTTATTACATTTATATTATAGCAATACGATTTTAAAAAAACAAGCCTTATTTACACCTAAAAAATAAAATTGGACTTTTCGTGTTCCGTTTTACTTCATTTCTTTTTATCCTCTTTTTTTGGATCGTACCATACCATTTGAATTTGAAAAATATCGCTGTCCTTAAGACCCAAAACATTCATTTCTTCTTTCAATGAGCGCCATGGTTCTATTTTTATCGATTTTGTGCTTTTGTCTCTAAGCGTATACACATGTACATAATATGCTTCATTTTTCTTTTTCATAATACAAATAACTTCCCCTTATATTCTTTATATTTTTTTAATAACAGAATAATTGAGTATGTAAAAATTACACACTTCAAATAGCATTTCCTCTTGTTACTTTCATAGCTATTCCCCCTTCCTTCACATCTATTCACTTACTTTCATTAAATCAAAAAAACAGGTAATCGTGTGTACTCACAATTACCTGTTTTTTATCATTTATATCTACTTTTTATTTCTTAAAATTTCATTAACCTCTTCAACACTTAATTCTGCAACTTTTGCAATTTGTTCTATAGGTAATCCTATTTTAAACATACTTTCAATCATCTCTATCTTAGTTGCAATTTTAGTTTCTTCTGTAGCTATTTCTGCAGCTTTTTTCGCAGCTCTTTCTTCTGCTGTCTCTATTTCTGATATTCTATCTTTTATTGCTTTTTCTCTAGCCTCATATAACCGTAAAAAATCCTTATCGCTACTTAAACGCTCCCAATCCTCTATTGCTTTTTTCAAAACTGGATCTTTTTCCATTGCTATCGCCTCCAGGATTGTTGTTAATCTCTCATCCTCATGCGCAGGAAATAATAGTAACCAACGCGCTAAAGAATCTTCCCACGGATCCATTCGTTTTCCTTGCCATTCTTGAATTACTTTTGGAATTTCAAGAAAATGCAACTGCATATTTTCGGTAATGATACGTTTAGATTTTTTGTTCATCACTGTATTAATATTATGAAACTCCTGCTCTTCTGGAAATAGAATGAAATCCACTATATTAATACAAATGGTTGGTCTTAATTCTGTATATTTCATCCCTTGAGTCATTTGAGAATAATACATACCTGACCAATAGAACAAAGAACGTTCTATCATATCTTTTTTGTCTCGAACTTGAATCTCTATATTAATTTTTATACCACTATTTAGCGTAGCTCGCAAATCTAAAATAGACAATTTATCATCCTTCTGCTCTCTTGGAAGATGCGGATCATCTAAGTGCAAAGATGTAATTTCTTCATCAATAGATGATTGTAGTACCGCGTTAAGAAACCCAATTAATATATCTTCATTTCCCTCTACTCCAAACAAACGCTTAAAAGCATAATCAACTCGTAAATTTACTAGATTCTTTTTTACATATACACTCATGTTCTCCCTCTACCTTTCTTGTTTTAAGATTGTATTTAAGAGCATAAAAAAAGATAGAATTACAATTCTATCTTTTTCTCCTCTATTTTCCTACCAAATATGGCTACTAGTTACTTAATATATAAGAAATATCCTCTTCACACATATTTGTCGCATTTGCAATTGTCGTGATAGAAACTCCCTCATTATAAAATCGTTGAATGAGTTCCATTCTTTCTTGTTCCCTCGCTTTTTTATCTACGTCCATTAATTGTTGCATAATATCCATATACTTAATACACACCTTTCTTTTATATAAAGTCCCCTAGTTAAACTGTTACGTGTATTGTTAAAAGAAAGTTTTACACTAATACTGCTACTTTGTTGTAAAATGTACAACTTTCTTTTAACGTGTACAACTTTCTTTTAAGTTCACAACGATTTTTTATATTGTGCGAAAAACTGGCTTGAAAGAAGCTTGCATCGCATCATCTAAACCTTTCCCTTGTGCTGGGTTCCATGCTGCAATAATTACGTTATAGCCCTCTTTCTTTAACTCTGTCGCAAAAGCAATTAAGGCGGCTCTTACTTTTTCATTCTCTACTAAGTCAGCATCGAATGCTAAGTATACATTTTCTACGCCCATATCTTTTAATACTGGCATAACGATTCTCCATGCATTTACACCCGGAATCGCAAGAACTGTTGTCCCTACTTTAGCTATTTCTTCTTTATTTAGTCTTTGAGGAAGTAAATCGGCAATCAAATCCGCCTTCATCGGCCCTTCTGTAATCATTACTGATTTTGTTTTGTGCAGCGTACCAGACTTCCAATGTTTCAAATGTGAGCTTGGTACTGCTACATGTACAGGAAGTGGATTTTCACTACCTCCCGCACCGGTTCCTTCATTTTTATTTGCTGAAGAGATCCATAAGTATTTTTGACCTTTATGTATCTTTACAACAACTTTTTCCCCGCCGATTAATAATTCTTTATTTTTCCCTATTTCTAGTTTTCCTTCATAGATACAATCACCGTTTTTCGTTATTTTCACAATATTAGGCTGTTGTAGTAGTTCGGCTTGTATACCTGTAGGTCCAGATTTCACATGAACAGAGTTCTTTACTTCATCTACACGTACTTGCCAACCAACAATTTGATTATATTGGTTTCGGAATGGAATCATAATTCCTGGAAAACCTGCCATTAAACGAAGAGAAAGTTGTCCTTTCTTCATTTCATAAAAGCCAGGTATTCCCTTCCAACAATCTTTTTTGCCAATTTGTTTAAATAACTTTTCCCAAATAGTTGTGTACGTATTATCATCTTCCAACACAATTTGTTGCTTTAAAAAAGAACGATATTGACGTATCTGTACTTCTTCTTCAGTCATTTTTCTATCTTGTAGTAAATGTATATGGTGCTTCTCCTCTAACGGCAAAAATCCGATTAAATTACGATTAAATGCATCTAATTCTTCGTTACTACGCTTACTATGCCCCTTTACCACATCTACATCTGGTAATTGGTATTGCTTCTTACCATTTAGATAATGAATATAACTTGGATTACTTGAATTTTTACCGTATACCCACTTACTTTCCACACGGGTACATGCTACTTTCTCCTGTGAAACATGCAGCATACAGTTTCCAATACCATTACAGATTGGGCATGGAACACGATAAAATTCCCACCAACTTCCTCTTGGATGTGCAGTTGTTAAACGAAATTGTCCTTTTTGTATGTTATAATTCATCATTTCCCACTCCTTGTATACTATTTATTATATATGGAACAGCTACTTCCATTAAACTCTTTATACTTCTATTTAGATGTTCTCTTTGTTCTCCTAACGGATATACAAAAGAATATGTATCACAAACTAAATAATCGTTTCTATGTTCTTGATCTAGCAAAGCTGATTCTACATATGCTTCAAATGCTCTAGCAAACATCTCATGATTTGTAGACCAATACTTTTTAGTCCTCTTCTTATCTAACTTAATGGCTGTATCAAAATATATAGACCCTTTCACTAGATAGGGTATTTCACTAAGTTTTTCGCCTGTTTTTTTATAATGATATGCAGCTAACATTTGTGCGGTTTTCTCAAATTCTTTTTCAATTTTACGCTCCATACGTGTCTTTGTTGCTCCTGATAAAGTATCAAGCTTCCTACACAAACTAGCATGATGTGATTCTAAAATATTTGAAATATTTCCTTTAAACACATCATAACTATCGATAACACCACTATAGAAATACCACTTTCTACTGTAGGCATTTTCCACGTTGATTACTCTGGCCACTTTTCCTTGTTTACAAGCATCTAACACAGCTTGCATCTTTTCCTTGATAATAGCAGGCAAGATATTCCCAATACTCTTCCCACTTGATAAGAAAGCAAGACTACCATTTTGAAAATCATGACTACAATCATATAAAAAATGATCCAATGCATGTCCCCATTCATGACACAATGCCCCGACTCCATTATCACGAGTTAAATTAATAACTTTGGTAGAAGGTTCATAATGTGCTAATGCATTGCCGCTTCCTCTCGCTCCAATCGCAAGTCCTAAGCGTCCTCCTAACCCTATATACTCAGGTGGAATTCCCAATATACGAGCTAAATCATGCAATGCTTCAGATACATGCCCAATATGCTCTTTTGCATATTGTTCGGTGCAATAATGACCAAATTGCATTCCCTTCAACCCAAACATAGCAACTACGTCTTCAGGTTTGGTAGCAATTTCTACTCCTGGCCCTTTTCTTTGCAGGGTATCTGGCAGTTTCCTACTCCAAGCAGCTGCGGATTTCTTACGAGTCGTAACCTTTTTCGTAAGTAAATCATTCCATGTTAGTTCATGTGATACACGAAGGTACGTAGAATTAATACTTTTTGAATTTGTGCAAAGTGATATGAATTTCTTACCTAATATTAATAACTCCATACCATCTGCATCAATAAACTCATCAAAATATTCCTCTACCATTCTTTTAAATGTGAATGTTACATCCTTATTTTTTCTAAATGCAGACCAACCATTGTTCATTTCCATACCATAAGAGACCACAAGATCTACCCATTGTTCTGAGGTATGTACCGACTGTATATCATGCCATATTCTTCTACATGCTTGAACATATAGTTTCCTTGCAGTCGGTGTATCTACAATTGGCTTCTTATTAATTCTGCCCACTAGCAACTGTTTTAACTTTGCAACACGTGGCGGGATATCATTTTCTTTTTCATGTTCAAAAGAGAATGGAATTAATGTGTTTCGATCCAATGCATTTAGCGCCTCTACTGGAGATTCT
Organism: Bacillus cereus group sp. Bc061; assembly: GCF_027715825.1. Classification (NCBI taxonomy): domain Bacteria; kingdom Bacillati; phylum Bacillota; class Bacilli; order Caryophanales; family Bacillaceae; genus Bacillus; species Bacillus cereus group sp. Bc061. The sequence continues at coordinate 65,019 of NZ_JAQFTZ010000009.1, read as the reverse complement.
TTTTCAATTTCAGCTAAAATTTCTAAAGAAAATGATACCAAAAATGATTCTTTTAAAGCACGTATCTCTTTCTTTGCTCCCACTAATTTCTCACCTACATCATAACTGTATCGATTGCGAACTTGTTTATCTGTTCTCACATCTTGTACCATTATGTCTTCTCCTACTTCTAAACCAAAAAGTTCAAATAAATTCATACTAAAATCCTCCCGAATAAAATAAAAGACAGAAATTCATAGTCATTTTGCACTACGGATTTCTGTCATTCCCTCTGTCTGTACACTTCCATATAGTTATGTAAATTACTCATTACGACACACTCACACCTGTTAAAGAGAATAGATCCTCTTTTGTCGGATTTAGTGCTTGTAACCAGCTATCTACCTCTAAGAAGTTTACTTTTTTTAATTGTTCGCCTTTTTCCGCACGCTTAACCACCTCTAAACCTCCATGTTGATGCACAATCATTACAAGATCATCTTTCTTGAAAATACAATCTACATCTGCAGAGTTTATGTGGTGATTACGTAGAATTGGTTTCCATTTCTTAAGCGAAAAACCTTCTACACCTAAAAAACCACGGATAGCAGTGAAGCGAAAACTCGTTCCTCTAAAACATCTTTCCAATAAAAAAAGGAAATCCCGTACACATCCATTAAAATGAACATGATACAAATAGATTTCCCCTGCTTGTTTTGCTGCTCGCTGTGACAAGTTTGATGGTTTAATGGAAAACTGATAGCAATCTCGTTCCCAAAATGCTCCTTCTTTTGTAACTCTCATTCGTAATGCACGTAAACTTGGAATAAGTTCATCTGGATGCGCAGAACAAAATAAAGATACTTCATAACTGATATTCATAAATAAATCCCCCTAAATAATAATTTTTGCCCAGTGTAATAATGGGTTCTAACAATCAAACAGACTTGAAAACAACACAAAAAGGGCTTCTTCAAGTCGATTAATAATGTGCATAGCAAAATAAGCTATATATACACTAATCGGCTCAAAGAAGCCCTTTCATAAATGAAACAAGACGCAACTTGCTTCTACAACTCAACCACAACACAATAAGGTGTGGGAATAAACGGAATCAATTAAACAATAAATATAGTTATATATTAATAAATTTATTAAGTATTATCAAGTGTCGTTATATATTTATATTATTTAGCGGTATAATACCAATATATAAAGGAGGTAGAATATTTTGCCAATAGAGTATGATTCAAATAATCCTAGATTAATTCCTTCAGTTGTATCTTTTATCGATGTATTAGGATTTTCTCAACTGGGTATGAGAGCGATTAACAATGGTGAAGGGGATTTATTTTTAAATCAGATACATACATCATTAAACAAAGCTCGGCATGCTATTACCAATCAAATGTCGTTAGCAAAAGTTAAAGTTTTTACTGACAACGTAGTAATTGGATGGCCTATTTATGGAGACGGAGAGGGAGAATTAGGAACCACTTTCCTTTACCTAGCAGAATATCAATTCTTGTTAACACTTGATGGCTTCTTTATTCGAGGTGGAGTAAGTGTTGGTGACCATTTTATGGATGAAGAAACCGTATTCGGCCCTGAATTGATTACGGCATATGATCTAGAATCTCAAGTAGCTGTTTATCCTAGAATTATTCTAAGTGAAAAATGTAAACAAAAAGTGCATGAATATATACCTTATGACCCTCGACCTGATAATCCCTTTAATTCTGTATTACTTGAGGATATGGATGGAGAATGGTTTTTAAATTACTTATATATCTTATTAGAATGGCACAGTGATGATGTCACACTTCATTTAGAGACGCATCGCGATAATATTGCAAGTGCATTAGATACCTATGCAAATAATCATAAATTACTTAAAAAATATTCATGGATAGCAAACTATCATAATTATTTTTGTGATGAATTTGTACCTAATGCACCTAATGACCTTAAAATCAATTCACCAATCAAAATGTCACCACCAAGAAGAATAATTACATAAATCATAAAAGCATTCTTACTAAGCATAAGTAAGAATGCTTTTATATATTCAATCCACCATACCACTTTTCAACAATTTAGCATTTCAAATATTTTATAGTATCATTGAGCTTATTATTTTTCATTTTCTTGAAATTATGTATAATTAAAGTATCCTACACGAGATATTGAGTCATATCTCATCGTCATTTTAAAAAGATCTCCATTTTACATGGAGGTCTTTTTTTTAGAAAATAATAAAAGACAGAAGTTTTACGTTCTGTCTTCTTTATTTACCTTAAAGTAATCCATTCATAGCTTGCCCACTCTTTTGGTTTCTTATCGTACTTAATACGACCAGTCGTACAGAATGAAGCGACCATCCATTGAATGAGGTTCATCTTAGCATACGGATCAACACAATCCTCTATTTTTTTTAATTGATAGCCTGTACTATTTTTCTGCCAAATTGTATATAAACGAAAATGGGTTGTCGTAACAAGTCTAGCTTTTGTTGTAACTTGCCATTTTGCAATTTTCGTTAAATCTTCTTTTACTTTTCTTTCATAATCTTGTTTTACTACCTTATAACTCTTCTCTTTATTAATTAGTCCATTCGAGAATGTAAAAGGCATTTGATGCACCTCATAGACAGTTCCTTCTTCATCGCCTAAAATATTTGATTCTACTAGGAATATATTTTTTAGTTTTAACTGTTCCGTTAATTCTTTTCCGCTCCGATAGAACGGTTTTTTTATCTTTTGAAGCAGAATAACCTGTACAATTAACCCGATAAGTAGCGGATACGCTAGTATAAACACCATATTTATAAACATATTTGTAATAAGTACCCCTACTAGTGCGAATATCGTGAAATAAATATACGTTTCTCTTTGATGAATGATTCTACTGTTCAAACCAACATACCTCCGTTTTGATACATAGTGAAAGCAATATACACAATTGCCCCTAATAAAATTGAACAAGCCCCCGGAAAGCTCTGTATCAGCTGTATTTCTTTCTTTGGTAGTTTTGCCCCAAATATAGAAGCAGCATGCTCAAATTGGTCCTTAATCGCTCCTACAAACCCTAAAATTTTAATTAATCGATACACACTAGCAATCCAAAAGAATAGTAAATGGAAAGCTGTTAATGTAATAGCGGTAAGGATAGCTGATTCTTCTACTAAATTACTAACATATATAGCTACCACCACAAGCATTTTTGTATCACCAGGTGAAGAAAATTTAAATGTCTCTAACAACAAACCACACGCTAAGGCCATGGCTAGTACAATTAAAATCTCTTTCCCTGTTCTTATTCCAGCAAAATACGTGATTCCTATACCTACAATTAAGAATAGCAAATGCCATATATTTTTCGTTTTTCTATATTTCAAATCAGTGAATACATTTAGGATCATATATCCTATTAGGATTCCTATTACATACATACTCATAATTATTTCTCCTTATTTTTCCCTATTTTGATGGATTATTACGGTCCACTCACTAAAGACCAAGTGACTGTAGAAGTATAAGTGGCTTGCCTATTCTTCCCTACATAAGTTGTCCCTGGATCTAATTGCAGCTGCAATCCATTTGGTCCAAAATCGACTTGATATTCTCCAATTGCTACATCTTTCGAAGCCCGGATAATAGTGTGTGCTGCCCCATTATCAATAGGCGTATTTGGAATCTGTACGATAGGTTTCCCTGTCTCTGGACCTTTTACTTTTGTTACATTTACCTGATTTTTTAAGGATAGTGAACCCTTTGGCAATTGTCTTGCTATGTTCGACTCTGTAAATGGAGAAATAGTCATATTCAATCTCCATCCATCCGCTTGATTTCGACTATCATGTATCATGAGTTTCCCTAATGTACCAAATGAATTTTGCTTTTCTCCATTTAGTTGAATAGGCGTAAACTCTACACTTTTAGGCGCAGTGAGCATGTCTACCTGCCCTTTTTGTGTGGTAGAAATATGCTTTGTCGCACTTTTATTCCCAGCTTTATCTACCGTTCGGATATGTACATATTGTGCTTTCGCATAATCAGTTGGAAAATGAATGCTAGTCTGATTTGTAAACTGAACACCACTTACTTTATCAAGTGATGTATCGGATTTATCATTTACTACATATTCATATCCCTTTACGCCACTTGTTACAGTTGCAGGAACTTCCTTAGAAAAGTCTGAAACGCCATTCCTACCAACTCCACGAATTTTATAATGATAGGTACTCCCATCATCTTTCGCAGGGGCAAACGTTACTTTAGTTTCTTTGAGTTCTCTATTTTCAATTTGGAAGCTTTCTGGTGTTGTTGGCACTACCTGATCCTTTGCTTCTTTATCTACATAGTCAGAGAGTCTTCCTTTATATATTTGCTGATTCCCCCTGTATACTTCTGCTTCCGATGCATACCCCACTTTTAACTCATCTACATAGGTAATCCCTTCTGAATACGCAAGCATATAAAAAGTTACACCTCGTTGATCGGTAATATAAAACGGATTATTTGCAACTTGAGTATTCATACTAAACGTAGACCATCCATTTATATCTTTATTGGTATCATTCTTCGTAATGGTTCGATTATTTGGCAATTGGATAGGTGCTGCCCATCTTCTTGCTTTTAGGCGCTCCCCTTGTTTAATTGAATTAACAACTGGACTATTCAAAATTAATTTCCCTTTTCCTGAACCATCTTGATATGGAATTACTTTATCCACCATAGGGGAATCTTGATACACATCTTTGTTTATATCTGAAGTTATATGTTTTCTGTCCCTTGGAATGTTCGTACCTGCTTCTCTTTCTGGAAATAGAGATATATTATTAATCTCTATTTCTTTAGAACCGCTAGGCACATCTTTTAAAACGTTAGCTTCATAATAATCAAATTCTCTTCCTGTTTCCCAGCTTCCATCACCATAAAAACTAATTCTTCCCAATCCTTGTGACTTTGCCTTAAAGGTTGCCGAAATATAAGCATTATTGGGCACGTTTAATCTCTTAAAAACAGCTATAGAGTTTGACCTTACAGTGTAAGGATATAAAACTCGATTCCCCCCTAGCTTTGTATCAAACACTTTATATCCACTGGTATCTGTACCATTTGGATAAAAGACTTCAGACTGTAAACTTTGATTTCCGTTTCCGTAAAATTCTCCCCAACCACTCATCAAATTAACGTCTTTTGGGTTATTAAAATCAATTTTCCATAATACGTCCTGCTCTAAGATATCAATCGCCCACTCTAGCTTTACTTCATTTTCTTTTCCGTTTGCAGTGAGTGTTGGAATACCATTTTGCTGTTTTACTATTTGATCAGCTAATATAGAATTATCTTTTGAATCAATAAATAAGCACGATACACTTAAAAGTATGATTGAAGTAAGAACCTTCCCCCATTTCACTGTTTCTTCCCCCATTCTCTTTTTATGCTATCTAAGATGCCTTATTTTCCTCCTTCCGATTTGCATGTTTCTTTCTCCACCATACAAATACAAACATTGAAACGATTAACATAAAAACACCAGCCGCTATTATATATATTTGATTAGAATACCCGGGCAACACTTTTACTGCACCTGTTTGTTCCGCATACTCTGTCACATTAGAAGCAGTTATGCGTATCTGTTCTGTATATGTTTTTGGTATACCATTCTCTTTTATCGTAACTTTTAGTGTATACTTTCCATCCTTGTATTCTTTCGCTTTCCACGGGATTGCTAAACCTACCTTGGATTTTGGCGCTACGTTGAATGCTGGAATATTACCATGAAATAAAACGTTATCCTTGGATAAAACTTCATAGTAAACTGATACATCCCTTACAATATTTGCATTTGTATTTTGAATAAGTGCATGGACTTGCGGTTGTGTTGGATACGATTCAACAGTTGTTCCATTTAATTTAAGAGGTAATTTATTAACTGAATTTTCAGTCTCTTCACTATTCAATTGTATCGCTACCGCATATTCAATACGATTATGTACAGAGAAGTTCAATCCGTCCTTTTCAAGATTCTGTGCTTTTGTATCGTTTGCTAACTCAAATAATAATCCGCCCAAAAATACTCCATCTTTATTTGGTGTCGTTAAATGTACCTCTATAGTTTTCGTTTGATTCCCTTCTAAGGTAACAGCGTCAGGAGTTTGTACATACTGATCCATATAGAAATCTGTATCTGTTAATATACTTTGTGATACTTCACGATTTGGCACATACATAATACCTCCGTTTGCAGAGGTTAGAGCATTGGCAACTTTTACATTGACTTTGATTGGAGTATTGTTTTTATTATGTACATCCATTTTTACTGTTTGATTCTGTTTCTTTTTCACCTGTAAATTAAAATAGTTTTTTATATCACCTAGTTGATTATCCGGGACATGAATGCTTACATCAAACGGTAAACTATCTTGTTTTTCTTCTGCATAAACAACTTTAAAAGGTTTTAAGCTTATACTTAAAATGAATATAATCACAACCAAAGTACTAATTAAAATTTTATATACATAGCTTTTCATTCTGCCCCTTCTTTCTATGTACAGAAGAGAATCATACATACGTGATTCCCTTCTATATAATAAGTTTCTTTTAAGGACCTGTTACAATAGAATATGTCAGTTTTGACTCATATGAGGTAGCACCAGCCTTATTCTCAACATACGTACTATGTGGATTTAACGTTAAAGCTAGAGACTTATCATTGAAACTAACATTATATTTACCCATACCCTCATCTTTTTTCGCATTTAAAATCGTAACTTGATTATCTGTATCTATAATAAAATTAGTCGTTTTAAACGCCGGATTTGGTGAACTTGTCCCTCCTACTTTCGTTATAGCAGCACCACCACTATTCAAAACTAAGGAACCCTTTGGAAGTGTCCGATTCGACTTTGAATCTCCACTTACTTTAAATTGATCTGCTTTTACATTGATTCTCCAGCCATCCCCTGAACCAGTTGCATCTGTCACTGTTAGGACACCAGGATTTGCATTTGTCACTTGCGTTTCTCCACTTAGTGTTACCGCGTTAAAGTTACTAACCGGTGTAACGGCAATATTATGTTCGCCACCTGTTATACTTTGATTTAGTTTTGTCTCAGCTGTTGTTGCTGCACTTGCAGGTGTACCCATTAGTGACATGCCAAGGGCTAATGTTGCTAATGGGGGAATCATTACTCTACTGAATCTCATCATAGTACCTCCTTATGTTTTAAAAGGAGGGAGCTATATGAAACAAGCCCCCTCTTATTTTCAATTCAAAACTTATTTTTTGTTCCAAGAATCTACATCGGCATTGCTTGATGCTTTTGTGAATCGAGCTAGAATTGTATCATACCCACCTTGGATTGCTTTCCAAACGAACGGGCCGATTACTAATACAATAATTACCGCTAACGCGATTAACATACCGTTTTCTGATGATAATTGTGAGTCTTCATTTTTTAACCAACTTTTCATTTTTGTTAACATTGTATTTTTCCCCTTTATATATAAATTTTAAGAATCTACTAAAATAAGAACTTACCTAATTAAATCTTTTATTACTTATTCCAAGAATTCACGTCTGCATTACTTGATGCTTTTGTGAATCGTGCCAAGATCGTATCATAACCACCTTGAATCGCTTTCCATACAAACGGGCCAATTACTAATACGATAATTACCGCCAAAGCAATCAACATACCGTTTTCTGATGATAACTGTGAATCTTCGTTTTTTAACCAATTCTTCACTTTTCCTAACATGATTGAATCTCCCTTATCCATTTATTTGAGCTATACGTAATAAACATCCTTGATTTAAAACTTCTATTATTTGTTCCAAGAATTCACATCTGCATTGCTTGATGCTTTTGTGAATCGTGCCAGGATCGTATCATAACCACCTTGAATTGCTTTCCATACAAACGGGCCAATTACTAATACGATAATTACCGCCAAAGCGATTAACATACCGTTTTCTGACGATAATTGTGAATCCTCATTTTTCAACCAATTCTTCATTTTTGTTAACATGTGTATTGCTCCTCTGCTTATTCAATTTGGGATATTAACTTCTTATATACTTGCAAATCCTTGCATTAAGGATTGAATAACAATAACCATTGGATAAATTACAATACATCCAATTACAGCAACGTTAAATTTATTCATTTCCATTGGCTTATTTTGAATGAGACGGTTATAGTTCTCATGTTTTAGCTCACGCATCATTTTAATCTGTGCATCCATAATACGAAGACTCTGTACCTTGTCCGTTTTCTGTGCTTGTTGCAATGCAATAGTAAAGGTATTTACTTCTGGACTATTTAAGGCTGCTGCAAAGTTTCTAAATGGTTGATCCGAACCCGCATACATTTCTAATTCCGCTGTAAGTGTAGATACATACGGTCGAAGATGTCTCCCAGCATATATCTGTGCCTTTTTTACTGCTTCTAATGTTGTATGTGTTTTTAACAACTGCAGCATAGGAATTAAATACTCCGGTAATTCGAACCTCCTTGCTTCTATCGCCTGCTTGATTCTTCTCTTTAATAGATAATCAGGATAGAAATAAAGCAGCGGTGAAATCAATACGCCCACTTTAAATAAGTAGTAATCATGAAACACCGTACATATCAAGAAAACAGAGGTGAAAATTATGGGATAGGCAACCTTCATTTTCAAATATTCTTCTGGTTTCGTATCCAAACCAGCTTCTTCTAATTTTTTTTGGATCTGCTCTTTCTTTTCTTCTGTCAGATACTTATGTGATAACGACTGGAAGGGAGCAAGCATCATTTGATTTAAATTCTTTTTTTCAATTCGTTTTGCATTTTCTACATAGTTTGTAAGTAGGCTACCGCTGTCTTTTTTACTTTGTAGAAAGGTAGAGAATACCCAGTACATGACAACGAATACCACTAAAGCTAAAATCGTAGCCACTTTATTCCCCTCTTTCTGTTGGATTATAATTTGCAATCTTTTCTACACGGGTTGCTAAGAAAAATACAATGAACATATTTACCGCTAATGCAATTTTCCCCATCATAGAACCTGCTAAAAATCCATATGCTTCTTTTGACATCAACATAATCACAATCGGCATGGCAATCACGATTAAGCAGTTCTGTACAAACGCACGTTGCGCTTGCGACAAACTAGAACGTAATCTTGCTAGATATAGCTTTTGTTTTTCGAAATCTTCTGCAATATCTAATAAGACTTGTACTGAATTCGCCCCGCCTTCTCGGCTACACACTTCCAACATTTCATGGAAGAAAACCAATTCTCTAAAATTAAAAGTTTCATTGAATCCTTTAAATGCACGGTGCATTGTAGTTCCACCTTCTAATAAAAGAGAAACTTTTTCTATTTCTTCTTGAATACTCTCATGCATCATTGGCTTTACTTGTACTAACACGCGTTTAGCGTTATTACTAATTTGAAGTGCATTCGCTACTGCCTTCATATAAATAGAAAGACGGTCAATGACAACCAAGTAGTAACGTTTTTTTCTTCGATAGAGAAGAAATCTCGGAACTAAAAATCCACATAAAGCAGAAATCAGTGTAAAAGGATCTCTTCCAAAGGAGAAGTAGAATATTGCTGCTATACTCATTCCCGAAAGAATCGTATATACCCAGTACATGCTTTTCGTCAATTTCCACTCGTACTTTTGGGCTTCTTGGATAACAGATTGTGGCAGATACATTCGTATGCCTTTAATATTCCTTAATTCCAAGCGTCTTTCTTCTTTCTCATTTTCTTGTACAAATTGGGAAAGTGCAGAACCTTTAGATTTTGCAAAAAGTAAAACAAGTAATACTACACTAATAAAGATTAATAATATACATCCATAGGCGAACAAACTATGCATACTGCACCTCCTGTTGTGAAAGGAATGGTGCATAAAGAGCTGGGTTTACAGAAGAAGAACGGAATTTCCTCTCCATTTCGGCTGACATTCTTGCTGTAATTTTATGCTGGCCATGAATCTTTCCTACTCTTTCATTCATTTCATCATGTTCCTCGTATGTCGGAATAAACTGAGAAAGTTGATTAAATTGTATATCACCTTGATAATCCAATAATTCAATCATCTCTGTAATATAACGATTCCCATCATCTTTCTTTTCGAAAAAGACAATCACATCAAATGTCTGTGAAATTAATTCATATAAATACTGAGCACCAATGTTCGCACCACTTTGTAGACACATAAGCATTAAACGTCTTACTGCTTCTTTTGCACTTCTTGCATGGACAGAGGTAGAACCCGAGTGTCCCGTTTGGAAGAAGTTAATCATTTTCAGGGCTTCTCCCCCCCTCGACTCCCCTACAAGTAATCTCTTTAGTCCTTGGCGTAAAGCATTCGTTAACAATCTATCAAAATCAATTGCATTTTCTTCAACTTCGGATGCTCTACATTGCATCGGAACAAAATGATGCTCTGGAAATATGCGATGTAAATAGAGTTCGGGATTATCTTCCACTACAAGAGTACGTTCATTCTTTGGTATATGAGAAGCGAGGTACTTCATAAACTCCGTTTTCCCTGTTCCTGTTGCTCCAGCAATTAAAATATTCATTTTGGCTTTCACAGCTGCCGCCAAAAAGTCCAACATCTCTTTCGATGCTTGATTTGTGGATAACATACGTTCTTCTGAGGCACGAAGATGATCTGCATTCTTACGAATAGTAATTGTTGTACCAAGTCCAGCAATCTCATCTAAGGCGATATTGATACGAATATAAGGGAACACGCAGTCGACAGATGGCTTTGCTGTATTAAGTGATTCTGACGTACTGTTTACCATCTTATAAGCTAAGGCTTTTACATCTTCTTCAGCTTCATATCGATACTTGTATTTGCATTCTCCCTCACCAATTTTTTCGTATATAATCTCTTTTATGCCATTGATATAAATATCTGTTACATCTTTATCATCAATCAGAGGTTGAATAATTCCAAATCCCACAATATCGTCACACACCATGTTCAGTAACTGTTCAGAAGGTACCTCTGAAATGACGACTTGATTACTTAATAAGAAACTTTTGATGATTTGCTCTACAGCTGCTTTTTTTTCCTTATTCATAAAAGATTCACTTAAGATATCACGATGTTCTTTAACTAAAAACGCACGAATTTCATCTGTTATATCTTTAATTTGTTGAGCTGTAGTTGTTCCTAACTTTCGAGCTGATTTAGAACGAATCATATAACCAAAATGATATAAATCAACTCGATTTCGCTTTAAGGCGACTTGTTTTCCCTGTAAATAGCCCCACATACTACTGCCTCCCTTTTAATTTCGTAAACCAAAGAGACCCTTTTTCATAGAGGATGTATGCTGGGTTGGAATATCAAGACCAGCTGCTTCCATAATGTGATGGACCTTTGTATTAATTTGCGGGGAACCAAACTGCATCCCCCATTCATAACTCGTACGATCCCTGTCATACGGAATTGTCACCGCAATTTTTTGGGAAGAAAGCTTTTCAATATCTTCTACATAATCCTCATCTCCCATATTTAAAACATGAATCATACGAGGCAATGTTAGCTTTGCTTCTTCTAGTAGTTGTAATTCTCTTTTAATTGCTATTGCACCACGAGGGTTGCCGTTTAACACATGAACAACAAGGTCTGATTGGTATAGGATTGGATAACTCAGAACCTCAGATAATTCAGTTGGTACTGATAGAATGATAAAATCGTATTCTGTATCTACAAGTGATTCTATAAATGTCGTTACAAACAGTTCTTTGTTTTGAATCTCTGGGAATTGAGCTAAGTTATAACCTGATGGAAACACCAGAAAATCCATCTTATCGTGCAATTTTTGCATCAACCTTGGATTCACTTTTCTCTCTAATAAATCTTGCTTGGTACAAATATACTGCGAGAGATTGTATTCATTTTCTTTTCTTACAAGTTCTAAGATGTTTTTACTATCGTGGCTAAGACCAGTTCCAACTGCAAAGCTAGGTCTTACTTGGTCTGCTTCAACATAAAGCACCTTTTTCCCTAAATGAGCTAATTCATTTGCCATCGCAATACTTAATGTGCTTTTCCCTACATTTTCGTTTGTTGCATAAAAGGCTATGATTCTTGCTTGCCGCTCCATCTTAATAACCCCTTTCTTACTTAGATTCATTCAGATACTGTGCTACATACTCTTTTACATTTTTAGAAATTGGATTAGTCGAATGCTTCTCTACATAGTCTAAAATGTTCTTTTGATCAGATATTTGTGAGAATCCTTCAGCTGGTTCTAATTCTTTCCCTGTTTGCTCCACCTTTTGTCCAACTGCAACAGGAATGACATCTCCAAGTGTTTTTGCACGATTTAAGTATTGAAGTTGTTCATGGGAAACAGCCAGTGTGTATAATCGCGTTACTTTAGGCTTTTGTTTTCCTTCTTGTTCCTCTTTTGATTCTTTCTTTTCTAGCACAAATGCATCTTCTGTATTGCTATCTTTTGCAGCCGTCACACGTACACGTTGGAACAGACCACCAAAGACAACCTTCTCATTGTCTCCTTCTTTCACAACTTGTTTGAAATACAAGTCCACATACGTATTTGGGATAATACTATTCCCTGAACTTGTTTCCAAATCAACGAGTAACGGGAAAGCAACTTCTCCATCTTTCAAATTTAAAATAGCAGAGTCCGGTAACTCCTCTTTCTTTACTACTTTGTTTTTAAAGAGATAGCTATTTTCTGTAATGGGCTGCCCATCATTTGTCCACTTACCTACAACCTCTTTTTTATTTACACGTAATGCATTTGGGGGAATCGCATCACCAGGTAAAGTTCGTTCCACTAGCATGTCTTCTTTAATTTCTGTATGCGCAGGTATATCCTTTGCGGCTACAACAATCTTTGTTGGTTTTACAGCATTTTCTACTGCGAAATGATTGTATCCATAGATACCCGCTACTGTTGCAGCGGCTAGACCTACCGCAACAATCTGCTTCTTTTGAAACTTAGATGGCTTCAATGTTTGTATTCCTCCTTATGTAGCCTTTAAACGCAAAAAAAGGACACACCTATGGCATAATGCGCCTTAGGTGTGTCCTTTTAGCTAATCTAAAGTCTATATGAAAATGTTGGATTTAGTTTCTTTAATATTACAATTTCAATATTATGATATATAGAGTTATATGTCAATCATTTCTAAAAAAAATATTATTTTTACCATTTCAAACCTCTGATTTCAAAACTCAAAAACCCTTAAAAACATTGTCATATCAAGGTTTTTAAGCTATTAACCCACCCGTAAATATGGTATAATTAATATAACGTAACTGAATATTTCAGGGTGGTTGGTTGCTATCCTTTCTCTTTCATTTTATGGAGAAAGGAGGTGATCGCATGGAAATACTTTTCATAATAGCAATTGAAATTGTAAAAGTAATTGCTAGAGAAGTCGCTGTATTTTTTGCAAAACGAGTAGGTAAATACCTATCAACGTCTTGGAAGAAATCACAAAAAAAGCGACGAAAAACGAAAAGAACCACCCACAATGCCTGCAAGCGTGTGAAGGGCGGTTCTAAGAAAAAATAAACTTTTTTAGCAACTAGCCACCTTGCGGTAACAGTTACATAAGGCGAGATGTTGGAGCATCTCGTCTTCTTTAGTTTATGCAAAAACTATTGTTATAATACTTCTACACTTATTATAACATCAACTATTGTACATGTCATGTATTCTATTCTCCATTATTCATTCCATTTTAATATACATTGTAAATCGAATTTTATATAGTTATAATACTAATAACCATATATAAAGAAAGTAGGATATTAATTTGCGGAAAAATGTTTTTATTGTTCTAATATCAATGATTTTAATGTTAATTTCTGGGTGTTCAAATAATAATGAAACAACTCAAAAGAAGGAAACTCAAAGTGGACCGGAAAGTAAAGAAAGCAATCAAAATAATGAGTCTTATAAAATGATAAAATACAATAAATCCATAACTATGGAAGATATCGAATTTCAAATTTCAGATGTTGAAAAGTCACTGGAATATAAATACAATCCCTCTCCTGATTTTAATATGACACTTAGACCTGCTAAAGATTATCTTGTTATTATTAGTTTTACAGCTACAAATAAAGGGAATATAGAGAAAGAAGCTCCATTTACTGATTTTAGATTGAATGATAAAAACTTATCAGGATTTCCGGTGAGAGAGGCATTTGAAACTGGAGATGTTAAATTAAAGCCTGGAGAATCTAAAACGCGTGCTTATATTTATAATTTTGATAAAACAGAAGATGCCGATAGATTCTACTATAAAGGAATTTTGGGTTCAACAGGTACTGAAAAGAAAGAGTTTGCATGGGATTTAAAACCCATCTTCAAAAAGAAAGGGATAGGTAATTTCTCCTGATCCCATTCCCTTAAAAAGAGACAGCATTAAATAACTGCTGTCTCTTTTTTGTTTTTATTATTTATTAGACTTTTAGAATGAAACAAGCTTTGTTCCCGTCTCAAAATATCTTGCAGGAGCATAACTTGTCCCATTTCGATCTTGAAATTCATTTCCAATATATAACGATACAATCATTGCGATTACTCCAAGAAAAATCACTCGTCTCACACGCTGCTTTTTCTTTTTATCCACTCAAATTTCCCCTTTCTATGAAAAAAGGCACACCCCATTAAGGGATGTGCCTTTGGTTTATCCATTCAGCTACTAGTTTAAGAAGGATTATATACTTTTATCGATTCCACTAATTATATAATACTTTTAAACTAATTTTTATTCTTCATGTAGTACCAGTTTGATAAGTCTGTAATTATGTGTTCTTTTCCAACCCAGTTCCATCCAGGTGTTTGTACAGGGAATGGAAGGTCTGCAAGCACCCTTCTCTTCTTAAAGTCATCATACGCGACACCTTGAATTTCCACGTCATTTGTCAGGCACAAGCTCATTTCATTCACACCTGCTGGATTTGTCTCAACATTGAATGAATACTTTCCATCTTTCGTCTTTAATGGTGCATACCATTTTTGTCCACCATCAATAATTTTCTCTTGTCCATCCCAATATAAAGACTTAGTTGGTCTTTTACTATCAAAGACATGTCCCGTTATTTCAGACAAATACATATTTTTAGGTAAGAATTTTGATGTTAAACCAGTATTAGAAACAATGTCTAATTCTTGTGTAGATTTTAATCCTTCATCAGCAAAAGGATATTGTGCCGTTGCTTTTGTAAATACACCTGGATAATTAGCATTCCAATCATTTTTGTATTTTCCGTTTACTTCATAAGAAAAACCATACCCAGCATGAAGCTTAGATGGTGCTAAATTATCAATATTTCCACTTAATGTTTCATAGAACATCTCTCCAACTGTATCATCTTTAGATACACGTTCACTTACTGTTTCTACCACACCTTTTACACTAGTTACTCCGCACATCCCTTTTTCATGAGATGGTGCATAGATAGCTGTTTTAATAGGATTATTTTTGTATGTGGTTTCTTCTATATCTAGACGATTACCAGCAGGGTTAATTTCTGCCTGAATTGTTCCTTTCCCCTTATGTTGCCAGCCAAGGTTCAAAGTTTTCTTTTCTCCCTCAGTTAACCTTACCTTTTGTGATGCTACTTGTTGTCCGTTATGCTTGAGCACGACTACTGTTTCAGGATTTGCATATTTTGCTTCTAGCGCATCTAACTTTTTAATTTTGTTTTTCTCTTTTTCTAACTTCTGCCTTGCTGTATCTAACCTACTTGCTGCACTATCCAGTCTATTTTCTTCCCAAGAGCAGTCTCTATCGTAATAGTGATGGTTCCCTTCTGCATCTACCTCATGAATTGGATTACGACGGCAATAACTAAGACTAGACTGCGCACTATCTCTATCGGATTCAGAACTATTTACCGCTTGCTCGGACATATTAATATTGTTATTTACCTTTTCTCTATATTGGTCACGTTCTGGTTTAAAATTATCACGTGATACATCTATTCTTGTTTTTATATTCTTTCCTTCTCTTGCTGTTTCTCCTTCAATTCGGTCAGCAGAGAAATCAATTTTATATTTAAAATCATCTTCATCACCTGGATCTGGATTAGGTGTTACTTCTGTACCACAGTTACCATTTATGGTGAAATCAACAGTTTTCTCATTTGATTCCCTTTGAACAGCATCAAGAACTTTAATTTTCGCAGTATACCGGCCACACATTTGTGGCTGCCACTTTAGTTCTTCTGACTTAAATTGCCCTGCATCACCTTCATTTGGTTTTTGATTATCTTTTTGCGGTGTTGAACGCAGATAATTTTCTTGATGATACACGGTTTCGTCATCTTTTGTAATATCTAACAGCCATTTAACTCGATTCCGTTCACCAGCAGCTGATTGATATGGATTTACTGTTGTCCCATTCGGATCTCTATCGTTATACCCTTTTCCCTTGCTGACATATTCAAAACCGTTAAAAGTGAATTTCACAGGTACATCTTTTTTTCCACTCGTAGCTTTAAAATTATCTATCTTAGGATTACTTGTACGTACATACCACAAGCTATACCTATTCACACTATCTACACCACCAGCTCCTGCATAACCACCAGAAAGGTAGGCTATATCCCTAATCCAATAAAATTTTCCTAATGTAACATTAGGACCATTAAATTTTTTAATATCATGTTTCTTCAAATTCCCCAAAACAAAATTGGGTTCTCCCCAATACTTATCTTTAATAACAGTTTTCGTAACTTGTTGAACTTCTGTTACCATTCTATCACCAACAACAACTTCACTGTTAATGTACCCATCATTTGAAATTCGAACATAAGGATCCGATGTATCTTCATTTTGGACTAGATTTTCCCATGGATTTCCCCAATTGAAAGAGCCATTATAAACAGCAGGAAAATGTAAGTCAGCTTTATAATTGAACTCTTTTGATCTATAGCCACTACCCGGTCTAAGCAAATTACCGCTTAGTTGCAATTCATCAGATTTTAAAATCGAATTTTTACTGCCATCAAAAAATGGTATGTCATTATTTGCCGCACTTGCAACTGATGGTAATGCCAACATTAATGATGCGCAAGTCAATAATAATCCTTTTCTCATTCTCATAAAATCCTCCTTAAACGCAAAAAAAGACAAACCTGTACCTTGGTAAGGTACGTAAGGTTTGTCCTTTACGTATTTATCATTATATTAAACTTATATAATTATACAATATTTAACTCAACCTGTAAATACTAAATGATTATTTAGGCTCTACTTCTACATACATCATGTGATCTGCTGTAGAATGGCCTACACGAATTTTATATTTACCTTTTTCATAGTTATTAATTGATTGAGCATCTACAGTTTCCTGAATTTCTTTATTTAAAACTAAATCAGAATTTAACATAGTAACCCATTTTTTAGTTAACTCAATAGTTGCTTCATTATTATCTAAGAAAATAATTTTAAAATCGTTTTCATTATTTGCATCAATATAAACTTGCGCACCAATTGTACCTGCTGGCAAGTACATATTTTTATCAAGTATTCTAATAGTTCCATTTAAATCTGCATATTTAAGGTTAGTACCAAATTTACTATTCACACTCTTAATAATGTTTTGCGCTTCTGTAGAAATGGATTTTTGAGAAATTGGATTATCCATAGCAATCGGATTATAAATAACATCCTCTGTAGTTAAAACTTTGTCTAAACTCGTTGGTAAATTAGTTTCTGGTTTTTCCTCTGGTTTTGTTTCAGGTTTTGGGTCTGGCTTCACTTCTGGTTTTTCTTCTGGCTTTGTTTCAGGTTTTGAGTCTGGCTTTACTTCTGGTTTTTCCTCTGGTTTTGTTTCAGGTTTTGGATCTGGCTTCACTTCTGGTTTTTCCTCTGGTTTTGTTTCAGGTTTTGGATCTGGCTTCACTTCTGGTTTTTCCTCTGGTTTTGTTTCAGGTTTTGGATCTGGCTTCACTTCTGGCTTAGTCTCTTTTTCTACTGCATTAATAGAGTTATATAAGAACTGGCTATATTGTTCACGAGTTACATGTGCATACGGTGAATACATTTTACCTCCTGTACCAATAGTAACGCCATTTTCTTCTAATGCACTAATTGCCTTTAATGCCCATGAGTTTTTATCAATGTCAGTAAAGGAAGTTGTCTTAGTAGATTTGAACTTGAAAGCATTTGTAAGTACTTGCGCCATTTGTTCACGAGTTAAGACATCATCTGGACCATATTTCGCATCACCATAACCACTTACCAGACCTGCTTTAGCAAGTGCTCTAATTTCTTTTTCAAACATATGTCCTTTAATATCAGTAAATGGATTTTTGAAGCTAGCATCTGCATCTACTGGTTTTACGTACATATAAATCATACGAGCAACTTGCCCACGAGTTACATTGTCACCAAAACCAAAGATATTATTTCCGTACCCTTGTACTATTTTACGATTTGTTAAATCATAAATTGCTTTTGTAGACCAGTGATTTGCTGGAACATCATTGAATTTTAATGAGTCTGTGTTATCAGCCTTTGCAGTAAATGCTCCTGCTCCTAGTAATGATGTACCCATAATTGTTAATGCTGTTGCTGTTTTTAAAAATTTGTTTGCCATTGTTTGTTCCTCCAAATATATTAGTTTTTTTCATAGATTCCTTTATTGTACCGAATTTAAATATAAAATCCAGATATTTTAACATATAAATTATTGAACTACCCCCATTTTCACTTCGTTTAGAAGTGAGGGATTCCTAAGTAAAGGGTTCTATCGAACTCTAATTGATTAGGCTATCTCCGCAGTCCTTGCGGTTAGAAGCCTTATCGCTTCATTTTTTAAATTGATACTTGCGTTAATATCCCTATCATGGTGTGTACGACAAGAAGGACAGTCCCATTTACGTAGATTCAGATTTTTAACGTCTTTGTTTTGATATCCACAACGAGAACATAATTGGCTGGAAGCAAATGTTTTCGATACGACAATGACTTGTTTCCCATACCATTTTGCTTTGTATTCTAACATGGATCGAAATTGCGACCATGATACTTCACTAATTGCTTTTGCTAACTTATGATTCTTTAACATATTCAATACTTGCAAATCCTCTATACCAATAACATCGTGGTTTTTGATGATTTCAGTTGAGACTTTGTCCAAGTAATCTTTTCTAGCATTCGTCATGTGTTCATGAATTCTAGCCACTTTTACTCGCTGTTTATTCCAGCGAGAAGACCCTTTTATTCTTCTAGAAAGAACGCGCTGCGCTTTCGCCAACTTCTCTTCTAATGACCGAAAAAACTTCGGATTTTTATAGGTTGTTCCATCTGACAAAATGGCAAAATCTTTTAGTCCCACATCCATTCCGATGTAAGATTGTGTTTTCGGAATTTCTTGCACTTCTGTTTCAACTAATAATGACACAAAGTATTTGCCAGAAGGGTTCCACCTAACAGTCGCATTTACAATACGTCCCTCTACTTCACGACTTTTGACAAATCGAACAAGACCTAGTTTTGGCAATTTTATTTTGTTTCCTACAATGGCAATGTTTTCATTTGTTTGTTTTGTGGTATAAGATTGTACGTTATTCTTCTTAGATTTGAAGCGTGGGGCACTATTTTGTTTCTTAAAAAAACGTGTATACGCATCCGCAAGGTTACGAACAGAAGATTGAATCGCAATACTATCTACTTCTTTTAGCCAAATAAACTCTTTTTTCATGGCAGGAAGTTTGGCAGAGCATGTACCATATGTTAAACCTTTTCCAGTTTCTTTATATGCGTGATCCCATAGAGATAAGAAATGATTGAATACAAAGCGAGAACAACCTATTGTTTTATTAATTAGAATTGCTTGTGCTTGATTTGGATAGATACGAAACTTAAAGGCCTTATTAATTATCATTTGATTCACCTCCATTTTGGTATATGACTATCATAAACCAAACGTATATTTGATGGATAAAGAAGTAACTCTTTATGTATATCGAACAATTAAGATGGCTTCCTGCCATTCCTTGTTCGAAGCCAATTCATCCCCCACCTACTCACTGGGCTGTGACCCTTCACGCTCCTTGAATAAGGAGTCTTCTTGGCTAAAACGATAAATTAGCATTTTTATAACTGTTGTTCTATATGGAAAATATTACCATATAGAAATAGGCTTGTAAAGTATTTTTATATATTTATTTATAAATATATATTTCTAGTAAAAAAACTACACTTTTCAGTATAGTTTTTAACCCTTTTTATACATATTGATATTTTCAACGGAAATAGATTTGTCCCATTCCATCTTTGTTAGCCCATATTGGTGCTTTCACACTATCAATCCCTATCATTTTAAAAATAAAGAAGTGATGTTCAGCTTTAATCTTAAAATTTAATGGCTGATTATGATCTACGCGCCCTTTAGTATATTCATATTTCCATCCATCCATATTCTGCTCTTTCATTTTCTTCTCTATATCAGGAATTAGATTTACGTTTTTTCCTTCATATGTGTACTGAAAACCACCTGTTTGTTCTGCTAACTCTACTGTACTAGAAGCAAAATCATGCGCCTTTACTAACTGCATTCCATACAGTACACCTTCTGGTATAAGAGTTATCAATAATAAAGAAAGCGTTAGAAAAAGCGCTGTTGTTACTGTATTTTGCATTTCTTACACACCTACTTTTTCTTATTTATCTCACGTTTCCTCCAGCTTTCTTGTTGTCAGAATCTGCTTCATAAATAAATATGTGTTTTGCGTTACTCTTAATGCTGCCTTTCTTTTCATCAAATTGTTTCGTATAACTAGCAGCTTCCGCCTCTCCTTCAACCGCAATCATTGCAGGTTGCTCATGTACAGCATGTACAGAAAACTCTCGTTTTGATGCCGGATCCTTAAATGTTGCATTTTGTTTATAAGACTTTTCAAATTCTTTCTTTGCGATATCGGGTTCAATAGCAATTTCTTCTTGTGCTCGTAAAACACCTACTTTTACGGCTTTATCCATCGCTGTACTTCCAGCACGTTCTGATGCAGACTTATTATCTGTGTGTGTTGTATCTCCAATAATCATATCTGTCATTAAAAATAAACAACCAACAAATAATAATAGTGAGGCGGCCCCTATTATTATTTTTTGCATCTTTCTTCACCCCTCCTTAATTTTCAGACTTCCGAAATCGAAATCCACTTAAAATAGAACTTTTCTTTTGATTCAACAATTGGTTTGGCAGCAATAACTCTGCTATTTCCTTCATTATTCCTTCAAGCTCTTTATAATAGTTCCGACTAGATAATAACGTATTACTATTTAATTGAGATTCAAATACATCTTCTATCACATATGGTGCTAAAGCAGTTAATAACTTATCTCCAAAGCATTCTTCTACTACTTCATGCTTTAAAAGTGCAGGAGAAAATTTATTCCCAATGATCCTCGTTTTCTCTAAAGCTAAGTATGAAACAAGCTTTCTCTCCTTTTGTGTAAGAGGATGTGCTATCTTTAGCAATTGATGCAGATCTGGTTCTGCTACAAAGAAGATATAATCTGCCATTTCGCATATTTCATGGTATAAATCTTTATCCCAATCGTACCCCGCATCAATAATAGATATAGGCGCTTCTTGGTTAGCCAATAATACCTTAATAAAATGGTCAAAGTCCTGCTCTGTTTCGTTTTTCAGCTCTTGGTCCACTATAGGATTCTTTACGATATAATTTACTCTTCCTTGCTTCCATTTTGGAATTGATAATATATCAGATTCCTTCTGTAACATCTCTTTATACCGTTGCAACATAAACTCACTACGATAGTTTTCTGGTGCTTCCGTATATCCCTTTAATAACGGATACGTGTAGCCATCATCATATAGATTCTCTATATAATTCACATCAATCTGTAGTTCATTTAAATAAGCAGATAAAAGATGAGAAACAAAAGTTGCACCACTTCTTCTGTTCATGCTGGCCACAACAATTGTTCTTCTCGGAATAGCAATACCTATTTGTTTTTCATATACCGGCTCAAAAGCCAATTTATATTGTTTTTTTATAATAGGTGCTTGGGGAGTCTCATCTGGAACAGACTTACGCTTTTGTTTGTTTTTAAATAGTTTATTGGAACTAGAGGAAGTTCCACTGTTGCCGCTTTTCTCTAATTTACTTGATACTTCCTCTTCTTCCTCATCAACAGGAACTTCGGGCAACTTTGTTTGTTGTGGTGCCTGACTTGCTCCTACAATTTCCGCTACATTTTTAATATCCGATTCCTGTAGCAGCTGCGGGATAACTTTATTATCAATATCAATTTTACGAGAGTTAAATATGTCATAGATACCTAGATAAATCAGTTTCGCCAAAAACTCATCATCATTTTCACGCTCTGTAAATACCACAATACGAATATCTCGATTAAAGCGAATATCTCTTAGTTTCTGTAAGATAATCAATTCACGTTTCTCTTCATGCCCCGCATCAATATTTAATCGTTTGTCATTAATACATAGAATATCGGGCTGTTCTGTATCTAGAATTTCATCTAGATACTTGATATGCATCACATCACTATCAGCTACTTCAAATCCCGCACCAATAAAATCCTCACGTAAATATGCCGTATATACAGTATCACTAATAGCTAAAACGATTTTTTTCACCATAGTTAACCTCCTACAAACTCTAACGTTGGATTAAAATCATGTTTTCAATTGGAATTTGTGCCTCAAGATGAATCTTCCCAATAATCTCATTCAGAATATACTCCATTTCAACTTGTTCCATTGGACGTGGAGCTCCAAAATCAGAATTTAGTTTTACTCGTATTTCTAATCGATCTTGTATCTCATGTAAAGGTGTACCAAGATAAAGAATGCTGTAGTATAAAACACCATCTTCAATATTTTTTTGAATCATATCTTTTGTTTGATGAATAAACGTAACCTCAGCAAGCTCAACAAAAGGATCGTTAATTGTTACTTTGCTATTCCAATTTAAATTCCAAATCTCGCAATGCTCTTCCGCATGTACAACAACCCCATTAACAGAAGGCGTAATGGCAAAAAGACGATCCACAGGAACTTTGGTTAACGAGGTACTATTACCTTTCTTTAATTCAAGCCCTTTTTCCAATCGCTCATGTTCAAAAGCATATTCAGCACCAGTGAATGCGACTTCGCAAAATACTTGTTCTAACAATGGACGAATCCCCTCATATGTTCGTATAGCAAATACACTAAATTCCTGTGTTTCATCTGTACGAATGATTTCGTACAATTCATATTCAGATGCATTTGCTAAGGCAAAAGGAATATCTTTTATAAAATTCGGATCAGTATATAGATTCTCAGGAATTTGCGTTTCAGGATGATTTATAAACTCAAGGCATAATTGATATCCTTTTAAAAATGCATTTTTAACAGCTGCAGGGAATAGAGTTTCAAAACGTTTTACATTATTTTTAAACGTTTTTTCTTCAATTTCGTTATTAAATTCTCTTTCCTGTAAGATATTTGCCTTATTCCCTAGTAATAAAAAGTAGTGATTAATAATGCGACTAATATCCTCTTCAAATGCTGCATTGTCCTCACAATACTTTGTAAATCGTTCTTTACTCATGTTCACAATTTCGTTCATAGCTTCAAATTCTCCCTTTTTATTGTTATTTATACAAAAAAAGACACACCGATGGCAGGTTATGTGCCTTCGGTGTGTCCGTTTAGCTAGAAATTAAATCTATTAATTTGTATATTTCTCTTAGTTAATTGTTGTTCACGTATAAGAATACCTCTATGAATTTTAAAAGTCAATAGATTAATTACCTCCTTGTAAACTTATATTTATTCCTACTTTCTATTTTTCTATGTATTTAATCTAAATAAATACAAGTAATTAAATATAAATAATCACAAGTATTTTATATAAAACCAACAAGAAATATATATAACTAAACTCAATTATTAATTATAAAGAGATTCAGCAAATACCTCTAAAGCCTTGTATTACATACGTTCCTGGATATAAAGCTAAATTCACTATCGTAATATCCCCAATACATACAAGCTCTACATCATAGAAATCACAAATTAAGAAGTTAAATACCATATTACTAAGAATTCACAAGGTTAGAATCATATTACTAAGATAACCACAAGTATTGAATCGAATTATAAACATACTGAATCGTAACCAAACATAACGTAAATCGATTATATGCTTCCGTAAAAATGCTAATAGGTATATTTTCCTAAATAAAAAAGCATGTCTTCAAATTAAAGAACATGCCAAATAACCCTTGCTTTTAAGTGATTTTTTAACAAGGGCTGCCGTATATTTTTTTTAAAAAAAATTAAATAAATTCCGGATAAACACCATTTTTCTTATAATAATTTATCATTGCATCGTGCCTTTCCCCTGTAGACAAGTTTCTTTCCTTAAAACCTATCCAGGACTCTCTAAACTGTACACGCATAAATGCTGGTATAGAGAATATTTCTTGCTCTTTCATACAACTTTCAACTTGATCTAATGCATAAGTCATTGCGTAAATTAGTAATTCACTTTGTTTTTGTTTTGTTGGTAAATAGATCGCGATATCAACAATCTCTTGTCTAAATGCGGTCATTATATTTTCTTTATCTTTTTTTCGTAAGGCCTGTCCCATGTGTTTTAAACGAGACACCGCTTCTTTTCTGCACTTTGCTACTGGTCTATGTAATTCTTTTTTATCATTCTCAATTACGCAGTTCGAAGAAAATACCACGTTGAACTTCTCAATGATGATTTGTTTTACCTGTTTTCTTACACTTGTAATTCTTGTTTCATTAGATTTCTTCTCTTTAGAATCGATTGCAGTAAATTGCACAATGGGGTTAATAATTTCTATGTAGTGTCTTACTTTCTTTGCATTACGATTTAATCTCTTTTTCAAGGAAGACATCTTTCTTGTAATCTGAAACTCCTCAATTTTATGTTTATAATGTTCCATACCCACTTTTCTTGAAAAAGTATTGATTAAATCTAAAAGGAATATAATCCCTCTATTATCACGAGCCTTTACTAGACTACTCATTATCGTTGTTTGAATTAGGTGAAATGGTATACGGAAATACGATAGCGATATACCTGTCATGTTTGCAGTTTCTGCAGTAGTGTGATTATACAACGCATAATCTACAATTTCATATACAGTACGATTTCCAACAGGTGTTTCTTTTACGAGTATACGCTCCAAACAAACTTGAAACCCTGTATAAATTGTTGTGTAGGGAATCCCACTTTTCTTAGCAAGATCCATTATTTGAAATTCACGTGGTAGCATTCCTATATCATTGCATTCAAAGTGAAGCAAGATGTAAGTAGCTATAGCTGAAGATGGTAACTCTTTTCTTTCATTTTCTAGTTTTACGATATTTAATAGTCCATCAAAAAATTTAACCCCATGAACTTTAAAGTTCTGTTGGGAAAAAGCCATTTGCGTATGCATAATGTTGCTAACTCCTTTCGAAAGAGCAGAAAAAGGCACTGTCATACCACGGATACAAAAATACTACTCTCTTAAAAAAGTAATACTTGTATAACAACGGTAAACAATGCCTAAAAATACGCAAGAAATCCCCTTTTTAAGTTGCACAAATACATAAGATACAGTAAAATTATCTTATAATTTCATGCAAAATAAAAAGGTTTATTGGCTTTGTTTACCGCGGTCGTTGTTAAATTTCTTTTCGGGATTTTGTGCGGTGTACCACAATGAAGTAGTTGGCGCTATTTCATTGGGCTGATGAACCTTTTTTTTGCTTTATTATATTTTATTTTTTTATTATATAAACATTTTATTATTAATAAATTTGTATCTAAAAAAATACAAAAATATTAAAGTAACTACATCATATATAGTTTTTTCCATGGTTGCAAGGTGATTTTTTCAAAAGTATGACCTTTGCTAAATGACTATGTATAAATAACCACCACTCAAACGCCCCGTTGAGCGTCGCTCAACCAAAAGCCAATTTACTATAGGTGAGAATAATTTAAATATCTACTGATCAACCAACTGATTGCCGCTTAATTAACAAAAACCTCACCAATAAAGAGCGCATATAGAGTTTTTTCATTAACCAAACCTTTAATCACCCACTCAATCGCCAGTCACTTATATTGAAATGTCACTATTATTTTATATTGGTTGACTAGTGATTAATCGGGTGATTTTATTGTATTAAACCAAGTTGTAATCAGTCAATTAATCACCGGTCAACCATAACGTTATTTAGAGATGGATGACCAGTGGATGGTTGGATGATTGAGTGTGGAAGTGAGTTTTTAATAAGAATAAACTGTGGATTTCTAATAAAGTTGGATGCCTAGCAAAATGTTGTTTATGATTAATATACAAATAGTTTCATACTACTAATTAAGTAGAATGAAACTATTGATATTATATAGGAGGATATAAATGAAGAAAATTGATTTGATACCAAAACCTTTTTTCGAAACTTTAGGGGAACATGGCACAACTTATTTCGTAAATGGATACAGAGATGCGCAACCTAAGTTACATTTAGGTGAGTTTAATTCATTAAAAGAAGCTAGACGATTTATTTACAAATATGCTTATAAAAATCCTCAATGGCAAAATGCAGACGGAGACATTAACGAATATAACAATAAACCATCTAGATCTGAAAGTGATAATAAATGGTATAAGGACGTAGTTGAAAAAGAGTATAAAAAGTATGCTGATTTTAAAGATTGGAAGAAATAAAATTAGAAAACTCTTTGTATAGCAAAATAAACCTAAGTTCTATGATTATTATAAGTTTAAAACAATAGTTGTGAATGAATCATATTAATAATCAATGAACTAAGCTTTTGTAATGATATTAAGAATAAAAAAATAAAAAGACTATCAAATGATAGCCTTTTATTTTTTTCCAAAAAGCTTAGAGAAAAAGCCGCCTTTTTGTTCAGTATTCTCTTGTCGCTGAGCATTAGCACTTTTTTGTTCTTGAATTAATCGTATAGTACTCATTAACTTTTCGTCACGTTCCTCTAATCGCTTATTGATTCTATCGAAATTATCCTGACTTTGTTTAGCCACCGCAGCGAAGAATTCCATATTTTGTTTTGTTAATTCTTCAGTCACTTTAGCTGTAACTTCCTCAGTAATTTTTTCCGTCAAAGCTTCTATAAAGTCTGGATTGACCTGTTGTGCTTTAACTAATGAAGTTTCTTTTGGTTCACCATCACCGTCAACATCTTCAGCATAAACATTGCGAATAACCGTCGGATCCATATCTAAAAGCCCAACAATTTCGTGCTTTTTCTTTGACTCAGAATAATAATGTTTAATCTTTTTTACTGTATCAATACTATCCTCATGAACATATTTAAGTTGGCGTTCTTTTTTTATGTTCAAGTACTCATCGAAATCATTCAACCATCTACGAAGAGTACTTTCAGGAATATCAAGCATGGTTGCTACTTCAGATACGCGATAATAACCATCGCTTAACTGTTCATCAATCATTTGCTCACCACCTAACTATATGATGCCTGTCCTATAATACATTATATAAAAATTCTATAGAAACTAAAAGAACCCCTTTGTAGATTACATAAAATATCATGAACTTTTATACCTGATCACTCAATCATTCATTGCTCATTTATTTAGATGCATACCAATATTGCCTATGTTATCGAGCGGTGATTAGTCGGGTGAGTGTGATTAACACTTGATTACGGACAAAACCAGCTCGAAATTCTGTGAATCGAACTAAAAATTTTACATGGATTTTCATTTATTAAGATGTATCTTTTATAATCATTACGTATTCATTACAGCGTTTATTACCGTAATAAATGCGTAACAATTAAAATATTAATTACGGTAGTTATTGCGGAAGTATTTGAGGTATTGATTTAATAAGGTTCTTGATTATCATCCGTAGATGTATTATAGTTAGTACATACGATACTTCGGAAATATATACCGAAGTATCTACGGCTTTTATAACGGTATTAAATTCCGTATAATTATCTTGTCTTTTTGTACATATAGATAAAATTTATTATTTATTAAAGGTGGTGTGAAATTATTGTCTAATATATCAATGAGTAGTAGTGAAATTATTGATGTACTTTGTGAGAATTTAAATGATGGGATTTGGGCTTTACGTGTGCTATACGCCGAGGGCGCAATGAACAAAGAAAAGTTATGGGATTATATCAACCAATATCATAAAGACTATCAAATTGAGAATGAAAAAGATTATGAGGGTAAAAAAATACTTCCATCGCGATATGCATTAGATATTATGACTGCAAGACTTGAAGGAGCAGGGTTAATATCTTTCAAAGCAATAGGACGTGTTCGAATTTATGACGTAACAGATCTAGGAAACGTTTTAATTAAAGAACTGGAAAAACGAGTTGAGAAAAACAACTAAAATATATATTTGAGGAGGATATACATATGGCAGGCAATTTTTCAGAAATCGAAAGCCAAGGAAATATTAGTTTGAAATTTGGATTCTTAGGACTAGGTATGGGTGGATGTGCAATCGCAGCAGAGTGCGCAAATAAAGAAACACAAATTAAAAATAACAAATACCCATATCGTGCGATTCTTGTTAATACAAATAGTCAAGATTTTAATAAAATTGAGATTAAAAACACGGGGAACGTCCGTAAAATACAGTTAGAAGGATATGAACAGGGTGCAGCTCGTAATCCACAGGTTGGTGAGGAAGCATTTGTAAAGCATGAAGCAAAGATTTTTGAAGCGGTAAAACAAGAATTTGAAGATCGTGATTTTATTTGGATTACGTGTGGTCTTGGTGGAGGAACAGGAACTGGCGCTCTATTAAAGGCAATTGAAATGCTATATGAACATGATTACAATTTTGGATTGTTACTGACTTTACCACGTGATGCTGAGGCATTAAAAGTATTAGAAAACGCAACTTCACGTATTCGTAGTATTGCTATGAACCAAGAAGCTTTTGGCTCAATTGTATTAATAGATAATGCTAAACTATATAGAAAATTTGAAGAGGAAAATCCAAGTGCTTTAGCAAACGAATATACTAGCTATAGTAACAAATATATTGCTGATGCATTACATGAGATTAACCTAGTTACTTCATCATTTACACCGTTTTCAGATACACATTTTGATGCGAGTGAATTTGCTCAAGTAATTAATACACCAGGCGTTTTATCATTAGCAAAATTAGAACTAAAATCAAATCAATTAGACACTGAAAACCCGCTAGGTTACTTGACTCAATTAGGTAACGCACTAGAAAAAGGCGTTTTATACGATACAGAAAGAGAAGAGCTAGAAAGTGCTAAAAAAAGCGCGCTATCTATCGTTACATCACCGCTACGAGCAGGGCGATTATACAACTTCTCATTCCTTAACCAAATGGAAAACTTCTTAAAAGAAAGAACTCCATATGTAGATGAACGTCCTATAGCTCCATATGTTAATAAACATACAACAAAAAAAGAAGAGGATATAGTAAAATTCTATTCAGTTGTTGCAGGACTTCCATTACCAAAACGTGTAAGTGATATTATTGATGAGATTACGAGAATTAAAGAAGAACGTGAGCAAGCTAATTCAAAGAAATCCAATGCTGTTTTAAATAAACTTTTTGCATTTGATGATTCAGTACAAGAAGAAAAACCTAAAAAGAAAAAATTGAATTTTGGTGCTGAACCTGAAGTAGAAGTTGCTGACGATTCACAACCAGCAAAGAAGAAATTATCATTCTAAACAAAAGACCGACAAATATAATTTTGTCGGTCTTTTTCTATTGCAATAGCAAAAAGAAACTACAATACACAAGTGATTAATCTATTATATTTTCTGTATGTGTAACATGTCTTTATATAATGTAATTGTTTAAATAAATTGTTAGGCCGTCCTAACGATTTTATTCCAATACTTGAACCTTAAAAAAATTGTTCGGTTAAAACATGTCTTCTGTCCGAACAATTTTAAAAGAACCGAGAGACTATATAAATCAATGTTTCTAGCGAATTTTTAGGAAGAGAAGTAATCCAAACTTCAGCGTACAAGTTTTAGTATCTAGATTAAAGCAAATTCAGCTTAAACTTTTAATAATTTACAACTAAATTTTGCTGTAATAAGATATATAGAAATGGTTGTTATTTATTGAAAATACATTCGAGTTATGGAGTTGCATATAATGAAAAGTAAAACGTATAAATATACAAGCAAAGGTACACAGAAATCTTTTCGTTTAAAAGAGGCCGATATATTTGTATTTACATTTTTATATTACAAAAGGTATCTTACTACACGACAAATTACTCAGCTTTATAGTGCATTTGAGGGTAGAGATTTTTCTGAGGATAGTGTGTTTACGAAACTTAATCGTTTTTCAAAATACGGTGCGATCCTGACTAAAAAAATTGATAAAAGAGATGATAGTATAACCAGACGTGCGACATTCTCCTTAAAAGATAGAATGGTTGATTACCTTCAAGAATTAGGACGGATTCCTGCAGGATCTTCAAAACGTAGATATTCTTCTTCAAGCTCACTACATACACTTTGCTCACGAGAAATATTAGTACGCACACTTTTAGAAGTGTCGAAAAAGACCAATACGAATAAGATATTATCCGAGTTAGATATTCGCTCATATCATCAAAAACAAAAGAAAACAGAAATTGAAGATGCAGGTTTACTTCTAATTCCTGATGAACACATTTCATATAAAGACAAAAATATTTACATTGAAATGGATATGTGTAAAGAAACCAATGCTACCTTAGTTGAAAAGGTTGGGAAGTATATTGAATATGCACAAAAAAACACTAAGAATATAACTGTTGTTTTTGTTATGTATGACAAGTCGATGTTCCTTGCAGAAGATGCAGAACCTCCATACGTACGTATGAAAAATCTCTTATTTTCTATGCGAGAATATCATGAACATTTAATGAATCTACCAAACCTAAATATGCACATCTGCTCTTTGAAAGAAGCTGGGGATGTTATTTCAGATATTCTTCTAGGAATAGATGATAATCAAAACTTTGAACAAGATATTCTCTTACCTTTATCTAAACGTACAGTAGGAGATGCCGATTGGCGCTATGCATTTGTTGAAACAGTTCAAACATTTAAAGAGAAAATTGATGGTGGTCTTAGACGAACGTATAAGAGAGATAAAGATGTAATGCAAGATTTCTTCTTTATTTTTGGGAATGAAAATGATTACCGAATGATTGCTAGATTAGACGATGTTGTGTTTTCAAGAAGAGAAGGTGATGAAGGGGTGCCACTTGTTGTAATTTATCCAAAGCGCAAAAAGACTAGAGATATACTTTTAATGGACACGTATGACAACGTATTACTGCTATCCCTCCAAAATGAAGATGTTACTATCGACGCAGATGAACAGATCATGGCACGTACTGCAAATAACATACATCCGAAAAGACGTAAGCTTGTTGAATTATATTAATCGTTATTTTTTCATATACTTTTATACAATTTTATTGATTTTTATTATTTAAGGTGATAGAATTACGTTTGAACTAAACACAAAAAACTACAATCAAATCAGAACATATGAAATTAAGGCAAGCGACACACGCTGTTTTTACAGTGGGTGTCGCTTGCCTTTTTTTATATGGAGAAAGGTGGAAAATCAAAATGGATTTACAATATGCAACTACTACTACTGGGGGAGTGCTCTCTGCTAGAGAAGCATTTAAAAACCCGGAACTAGTCCTTAATCATATTACAGAAGAGGGGGCAACGTTTAGTGTTTCTCTACAAGATATCCAAATTCCAGGGAAACCAAATTTCTATTGGTACGATGTCATAATTGAAACGGCAACAGATAAAAAAATTGAGATAAATATTGCGGTACTTTCTCAAGAAGAATACAATCAACTCTGTGAAAGAGAGAGTATTGATTTATATTTAAAACAAACTGAAGATGCAGCAAAATTCTTTCTCGAAAAATCAAAGGAACTATTCCAACCAAAATTTAATAATCGATTCCAATTTAAACATAAAGCTCAACTGTATCTGTAAGAAGTAGGTGAGCCTATATGGAGACATTTAAACAACGATTACCGTTATTTACTACTATCGGTTTAATTAGCGGATTCATTCTTTCGTTTGGATTCGGTTTAGTAAACTACATCAAGTTACTCTACTATGCATTTGAACCACCGTCTTATCCTATAGAAATTACATATGTACCGCTTATTTTAATGTTCTTCTCTTTACTACTAGGAGAATTTAGCTTTAGGTTTTATAGTCGTATTCCAGCTTTGCATGTAGAGAATGGTAAATTAATAATTTTGATTGCTTCTCATATTGCGGTTGATATTCAATTTTTATGGTTTGCAACTGCTCCGATCCATGCAAAGGTTATTCCTTATCTTACCGATAAATCAAATCATCTTAATTTTGGTGAGTATGAAGCCTTAGGTCATGTCTTAACAGGCAATTTTCACACACTCACTATGATTTTTGTATTTTTACCAACAGTATTTATGATTTTGTTTACACTTTGGTATAGTGGGCATATTGTTCGTTACCGAGAAGAGATATTACAGTGGGTACAAAAATACGAATATAAAAATCACAAATTACAAAAATGGTTTAATAGCCAAGAAGAACAAATATATCCTGATGTAGAAATTGGACCGCATATTGAACATAAAGAAATGGTCCGAATTAAAGGGAAAGATAGAACATTAAATGGAATTATTATTGGGCCAATTGGTTCTGGTAAAACATCAAGTTTAATTATTCCTATGATAAATCAAGATTTACACTGGATGGTGCGTTTCATAAATAAGTTTGAAACTGCTTATAAAAAGAATGATTATGATACAGAAGAAGTAAAAGGAACTTTTTTAAATGGTGTCACTGTTATTGAACCCAGTAATGATTTATGTCAAAAAGTATTTAAATTGGTACAAGCACATAAGATCCCAGCAAGCTCAGTTTATTACATTGATCCAACTAATCCCGATACCAAGAATATAAACATTCTGCGGGGACCAGTTGATAAAGTTGCAGAGGTTTTCGCAATGGTTATTCAAGGTTTGTCTGAATCTAATAATGCATTCTTTGAACAAGCGCAACGTAACCACCTTAAACAACATATCTATTTATTAAAGCTTCACAATCCACAAAAAGATGTCACCTTCGATGATTTAATTGAGATGTACGACGATGTAGAACGTGTTCACCGTATGCATAAACTATTAAAGGTACAGGTCGAAAAGTTATATGATTTTGTTCAAAGTGGAGCTGCTTCACGTGACCAAAAAAATGAATATAAAATTATAAAAGGTATTGACGAGTGGTTTGATAATACCATTCGTGAAAAAATGGATTTTCAAGGTGAACCAGCCGTTTATAAATCAGGAAAATACCGCGGACAACCAATGCATTATGACAGAGAAGAAGAATATGTAAAAGGTTTACGCAACATATTAAAAGATTTGGCGTCAAACGTCTTAATACGACGTGTTTTATTTGGAAAATCCGATTTTGATTTCGATGTCCATTTAGAGCAGGGTGGCATTCTACTTGTTAACACTGCAAAAGGGGAATTAGCAGACCTTTCTAACGTATTAGGAAAATTTGTATTATTAAGTATGCAGAATGCGGTATTCCGTAGAGAACCAAACGTCTCACCTTACCATCACATAATTGTCGATGAGTTCCCGGATTATGTTGTGCGGCCGTTTAAAGAATTCCCTGCACAATCTCGTAAATATAAAGTGATTTTAACAATCGCTAGCCAAACGCTATCACAATTAGCTCTCGACTTCACAGAACAATACATGTTTACTTTATTAGGTTCATTCCGTAACAAAATGATATTTGGAGATGTAACACCATATGATGCAAAAATTTTCTCTGACATGTTTGGTGAGAAAGAGGAATTTAAAGAGGCAGAATCCGAACAGGGCATTTCCCCTATGCAAGAGAATCCAGTTAGTCGACTAGGATCAACTTATCAAAAAACGAAAGAAGTTGTTATGTCACCAGGAGATATCATGGCACAAGGTGCATTCATCTGTGCTGCTCGTATCGTACAAGATAATCATGTGCAACCTGTACAACAAATCACAAGTAACTTTGTACCAAAAGAAGAATTCGCCCAAGCGATCATTCAAGTAGATACAAAAACAGGGGAATATTGGGAAAATGAGCGTCTTCGCCTTATTAATGAATCTATAGAAAAAGCTAATCCTATGAAGCATGTGGATGCAGAAAACATGAAGAAAATACAACCATTACCATCTATCCAAGAAGGTGAGATTGAACAGAATAACTCCATGGAAACAAACAGGGAGCATCAACACATTGTATCATTGGAGGATTATAAGGGACACAAGTCTCAAAATGAAACCTTACCAAATGATCCCGCGGCAATGAGCCGGCAGGAAAATGTTGATGATGAAGTTGAAAATAAGTTGTATGAAGATATTAAAGAATTTATTATCGAATCACAACAAGTCTCGCCATCTCTTCTGCAAAGAAAATTCAAGATTAGCTATATGAAATCTATGCAATATATTGAGAAGTTAGAACAAAATCTAGTTGTAAGTTCTTACACAGGGGATGGTCCTCGTAAAGTATTAATTTCAAATAATAGTAGTACATCAGAAGAATCAAGTGTTATTACTACTCATTCATCTGACAATACTATTTTACCGGAAGTAGCTATTCCAATTGAAGGCGAAGGAATCGAACAAGAGGAAACTAGCTCCTTTAAGGATATTCTATACGACGATGTTTTAAGTTTTGTGAAGGAATCGGGAAGTATCTCTATTTCTGTACTACAAGACACGTTTAAAATTAGTTATACACGTGCATCGAGATTAATAGAAGCCCTACAACGAAATGGTGAACTGCCTGTAATAGCAGAAGAAACTCATGTAGAAAGTATAAGCTCTGAAATAAAAGAACCGGTCGTGAAAGAAGATATTAAAGAAACCATAGATATAGAATTACCTCCTATGGAAGAATGCTATGAAATAAACATGGAGGTAGCAGAACTAAACAAAGAATTATCTATTACTATGTTAGAGCAAGATTGGAATAAAGATTCCCTTATTCATTCCGCGGTTCCTGACGAAACGGAGCCACTGTTAGAAGAATTCCCACCTGTTGGAATTCCCAATACTATGATAGGAACTGCAGAAACAAGTATAGAATCTACTTCACTTCCCGTTACAAGAACAGAGCCAGAAGAAACACATGTAGAAATCAACACGGTTCCAATTGAAGAAACGCTTAATCATATCGAAGAAAACAAGCTAGATGAAGATGTAGCAAAAGTTTACGAATCTATTAGTATTACGGTACAAGAAAACTTAGAAAAAAATAGAGAAGAGCATTCGAAAAATGATGAGAAGCAACCAGAACATAAACGTATGAGCTACAAAGAACGCCAAGAGTACTTAAGATCTCAGCAAAAAAATAAGAATAATATTACGCAGTCACTGGTTAATAAAATTGAGAAACCTAAGCAAAAAACATCTAACGTAATGAGTAAGGAATTGAATAATTTCTTTGATTAATAGTTTGTAAACCTCAAATTAAATCTAGTATTGGTATAGTCAGGATTTCAGAAAAAAACACGCTAAGCCAAAAATACAATAAGCTGCCCATGTAGGCAGCTTATTTACATAATTATCGAAAACTGAAGTAATTCTGCTTGTATTTCTTGAAAGGAATTGTGTTGTGGTTTGTTATATATTATTCTTCCCACCACTCATTTTCAATTGCATTTTCAATTTTCTCTAATAAGTGTTTGTAAAAGTTGTCCGATTCTGGATAGATACCTTTTTCATGAGCACTCCAGTTTACAACAGGACATTCATTTTTCATCATTTTTTCCGTATCTAAACAATAGGAATACTCATCGCAATGCTCAATAATAATATATCCTTTCGGAATGTTGAAGGACTTAAATCTGTCATGGTAATGCAAAATATCGTTGCAGTCGTTCACATATAGACCATTACCCCCGCCTCCATATTCCTTTAGAAACCATCGGTAACTGTCTGGAAGCTTTACGTTAAGTCTCTCTTCAACTTCTTGAATAGCTTCTTCTTTCTCTTTATAGAAATACTCCCTTTGATTATTGAATTCAAGCAATTCTCTAATTTTACTGCGATACAACTCCATTTATGTTCCCCTCCTTTTCTTCATCTCAACAACAACTCCCTCTGTTTGGAGAGTCAATCTTTGTTTTGTTTTTCTAACAGTTGAATAACCCTATCTAACTTTTGCTCAACTGGATCTTGCTTTTTGTGATTGCTGGTATGCCGAATTATACGTATAATCCCGCCAAATAGTGCACCGATGATTACTAAAATAATAGCAACTCCTATGTAATAAATAGAGTTTTCTAAAGGCATTATTTAGAACCTCCTTTTCCACTATTTTACCATTTGAAAGAAGTGATATGTTGTTTGTTTTTGGCTGTATATTCTATACATATCAGATTAACATAACGTCTCATTATCGGTAGTAAAGAAAAAGGGAAACCCTACTCTCACAAGGGAACCTTCTTTTTTTGTTCTATGGAACTATACATTTTTTTATACATTCCTATTCTAGTGCGCATTTAGGGTTATTGTTTGTTACTGGATTACTCGAAAAATTGTATGAATTTCGCATGCCCTTAGAGTGGTTTTTTCAAAATACTAGCAGTACCCCTAGTAAGTCTGCATCATAGATTTTGATTTGACCTATAGCAAACTTATGATTTTAAAATTATTCTTGCATTTGAGTAGAAATACCATTATATTTATATTAACAACTATATAAATAAACCATAATTTACGTGAAGGACACACCTTACGTACCATCCCAACGGTACAGGTGTGTCCTTTTTTACGTTCTAGGAGGAAAATATAATGGCAGAAGATAAGACAAACACTCAAACTGTAGAAGAACTTGGAATGGCTTTTGAAACAGAGAATCCACAAGGTGACACGGTGTTAGAAACAAGCTTTAATCAATTTGAGCGAGTACGTGATCATGAACTAGAGGAATTAGCCCGTATGAAACGTGAGCGTACTGTAGGAAAAGGCTTAATTACAGTCGTATCCGAAAAGCTATTCCCAACTAAAAACGGAAAGTCTGAGCGTATACAAGTACTTACAATGCAAATTGGTACTCATACAACAGCATATTGCCCTATTACAGAGGCAGGTATAAATGTTCCTAAGAATCCCCAATGGCTAGTTGGTAGAACAAAGCCTTTAATCATTGAACACTTCCAGAAAACGGAGGAAGGCAACTTTGCTGTTGTATCTATCACAGCAGGAGAATTGGCACTTCAAAAAAGATTATATGAAGAAGTGACAGCGCAAGAGGGCAACAAGGTATACACAGGAACTGTTTCAGGACATATCCCATCTGCACAAACTGTTTTAGTTGAAGTACACGGTGTAACAATAGGTGTAAGGTACTCACACTGGTCCTATACATTCGTTCGTCCGGAGGATATTGTCATTGGTGATGTTGTAGAACTTATCATCGATAAAGTAGGGGAAAAGAATGGCCGCTATGAATTTAGAGGAAATAAAAAGAAACTAGAAACAGATCCAATTGAAAAGTTGTTAGAACTAAAGAAACGCCGCGACCGCTTTGTAGGTAAAATTGTAGGGGTAGACGCTATTGCGGGTATTTTCGTAGAGGTTGCACCAGGAATTCAGTTTAAAGGACTTAAGAGCCGTAATCTTGCCAATCCAACTGTAGAAGATGCGAAAAATCAAACGATTGTTACATGTGAGCTGCTTAATATCGACGCCAAAAATAGAAAAGGTACAGTGCGTATCCTAAATTATCCGCAGGGACAAAGTAAAAAAACTAATTCGTCAATTTTCCAATTTTAATGGATGACTATGCGTACAATAGAGAAACAATTGCCTACTTATGTCCCTTCTATTCCTCATTTATCAAGTGAGGATGTACAGGGACTTCAAATATACCGAATACATGAACTGAATAAAACCTATGTATTCCATTCTTTTGACGAATTGGTTAAGTTTAAGCAGCGTTTAACAGAAGAACAGTATACCGTACTTGCCTTCATTGGTGTTCATACATCTGTTCGATTTAATCATTTATTATATTTATTTAAGGGTAAATATTCCCGTAAGAAAATAAATGATGCACTTCAAGGATTACTTTACTACCGTCTAGTTGAAAAATGGCAAGTAGAGAGTTTTGATATGGAGATCTTTGAAGAAACATATACGTTATCCGACAATGGTTACAAATTTTTAAAATACTGGCAGGGAAATATGTTCTTCTTTGCTCCAGAACGAATTGATAATCACGGTAAATATGTCCACCTACGTTATTGGCACGATATAGATTTAATCTGCCACCTGCGTTATGCTCCATCGTTTTTAGGTCATATTATGCATCCATCTATTAGTAAAGGGGTTTTTACCCCTCCTTTAAGTTTTGCAGTGCAAGGCGGAGTAAATCACATATTTAATTTCGTTGTATACTCCACTCTACTAACAGATAAAAAAGATCGTTTAAAACGAATTATTGCTCGATGGAAAGATTTCGTAGAATCAGGAAAAGATGTTATTATGCAAGATTTAGGCAACAATCCTACAGTGTTAGTTATCTATGTTTCTACTGAAAACCAAGCAAAGCAAATTAATAATGAACTATTACTCGACCTGCTCCCTGGTAAAGTATTGTTATGTATAGGAGAAACCTTGCATATACAAGGATTACAACATGCATTTTACCAGCCCCTTGCAGAAGGAGAGATTAAACAATTAAATACAAAGCTATTCGCAACAAACTAAGCCACCCTTACAAGCTATTGATTCATTTTAAAGGGTGGCTTGTTTGTTATATAAAAAAGCGTGGAATATTTAAAAATAATTTAAGAAAACGAATTATCCTGTATCTCCCTCTATACAAATTACGGATTTTACGAAATAATATTCTTTGACACCTTTATACAGAAAAACAATATATACAAATATAAATATCCGTGTAAAGGAATATATTTGAAAGGAGTAACAAATTGCTACGTATACAAAGAGGGTACATGTATGATCCAGATGATAATGAGGTCATTGTGAACGAAATTTTCTACAACGCTGCATCCGAACAAAAGTTAGGAAGCAAAATGGGTGTGTTTTCTGCTGACAAACTACCTACTTCCATTTTTAAAAAAGTTCAAGAAAACGAAAGTATGTCTTATATGGAAAGTATGGAAGTAGAAGAACAAACCATTCCAGAAATACTATGTCATTTAGACCAAAATCAAAAACCAGAAAAACTTTATTTTGAAATGCAGTACATGGTGTAACAACAAGAACTGAAATAAGAGGGGATTTATAAACGTTGAAACAGGGGCATTATTATATGGTACATAAAACAACTATATATAAATTCCCTTCTTATTTTTGTTTCTTTAAAACAATTGAATATGATATAAAAATAGATTAATATATAACTATATTTATTGTTTAATTGATTCCGTTTATTCCCACACCTTTTTTGTGTTGTGGTTGAGTTGTAGAAGCAAGTTGCGTCTTGTTTCATTTGTGAAAGGGCTTCTTTGAGCCGATTAGTGTATATATAGCTTATTTTGCTATACACATTTTTAATCGACTTAAAGAAGCCCTTTTTGTGTTGTCTTTAAGTTAGGAAATACATGTATTAGACCATTTAGGCTAAACGAATAATAAAAGTGATTAAAGCACAATTTTAAGGTGCTTTTTTCTATTTCAAGGGGGAAGTACAAATGAAATTTTATAAGGTTAGTTATGGAGAAGAACTTGCTATAAAAATTATTGCAGCCAACAGCTCATATGAAGCAGTAGGATTTTATTTAATGGAAGCGCAAAGTGATTATGGTGAAGTGGAGTACGTTAATATTCAACTATTAGGTTTGCGCGAGCGAGTAAAGGTAGATTATGGGCATATAGCAATCTATGACACCGTAGAAGAAATTTATCATCGTCAAAAGATTGTAAATTTCCCATGTGTTATAGCAAATTTACTACCATAAATTTAATAAAGTAGGTGTATATTGTGAATGTTGAAAAAGAATTAAGAGAGATTTTATTTTGTAAACAACTTATGAGGGATATGTTCTCTTTGTCGATTGAGAGAATTGAATATTTAGGAAAAGGGACAGTCTATATGTATTTCGCAGTAGTTTCAGAGCATGAACCAAATGTTTTCTATCGTATAGATAAAGATCTTGATACATTCAGGTTTGAAAAAGGCTCCTGGGTCTATGCTATTACACTGTAAAAAAGCAAATTTAGAGAATGTCGAATATTAAAAGCGGTAAGAAATTACAACCAAATCCAGGGCTTTATCATATCCTACTTTTGTTAAGAATTTCTGAACTCTCCGTTTTTAATAACAATTCATAAAAGAGACATAGTACAGTAGTTATAGAATGGAATGCAACTATAGAAAATATGGGATTTATATATAGGTAAGGAACTTGTTGCAATGCTAAAAGCACAAGGAATAAGAAAATGTAAACCTGAGAGGAGCACTACAATATGATTACAGTTAACCGAGGATATATGTATGATCCAGATGATAATGAGGTCTTAATTACCGAAATTTATTATGAAGCTGCTACAGATACTAAATTAGGAAGTAAAATGGATAGCTTATCTTATTCAGCCATTCCTAATGAGATTAAAGAAAAAATAGAAGCAGCTGCTTCATTATCCTATATGGAAAGCATTGAGATGCCTCAGCCATTAGCTGTCGTATATCAAAATGAAATTAGCATGTATGGAAAACCAGAAAAATTATACTTTGAGTTAACTAGTATATAAGAGGGAAAAAGACATTGGACGTATTTGTTCAATGTCTTTTTTATTAATTTATAGAGGAGAATATAAAATGAATAATGTAACTGAAATAGAAACAAGTCTTTGGACAATTTGTGTAGGGGATATTTTTAGTAATGGTCGTATGCCGTACCATCTAAAAGTTGTAAAAATTGAAGTAGAAGACATGATGAAACCAGACGATGCGAAGATATATAGTATACCTGTTCACCCTAAAAATCATAGAAAACGTATGAAAATAATGGATGTATCAGAACATATTTCTTATCGAGCTTGGTATTATAATGAATTTTGGAGCAAATAATATACTATGGATGAAAGAGTGATACGGTTGTTTCACTCTTTTTTACTTGCATTAAAAATAAAGATAGTTTAATATACAGATATATTTATTGTTTAATTGATTCCGTTTATTCCCACACCTTTTTTTGTGTTGTGGTTGAGTTGTAGAAGCAAGTTGCGTCTTGTTTCATTTATGAAAGGGCTTCTTTGAGCCGATTAGTGTATATATAGCTTATTTTGCTATACACATTTTTAATCGACTTGAAGAAGCCCTTTTTGTGTTGTCTTCAAGTTTGGAGTTATTGCATAGCCAGCACTTTAGGCAATTATTTTATTAATTAGGGGGAAACATCATGAATTTAGTCATGGAAAAATCACAAAGGAAATTACAAAATGATGCTCATTTACATGACATTATTAAAGAAATTAAAGAACTAGCTAATCCTTTATGGATCAGTTCTGTATCAATGTTGCAAGCGCACAATCAAAACTTCAATACGAAAGCTACGACATTTAAGGATATTACCATTTCTGATTTAAGAGATTTAAAAGTAAGTTTAAGTCTCATTTATGCAGCAAGGAATATCAGTTGTAAAAGTATAGAGGATTTGAATAAGCGTCTATCCATTCAATCAGGGAAAGATATTACTTCCTATGAGGATTGGCTGCTTCATGAAAACAGAGGAATTATATGTGAAATGATTGATGAATTTCGAAAGAAAGAGTGGAAACACCCAGATTCGAAATAACAAGTAATACAGGAG
The DNA here is from genome assembly GCF_027715825.1 of Bacillus cereus group sp. Bc061. Lineage (NCBI taxonomy): Bacteria > Bacillati > Bacillota > Bacilli > Caryophanales > Bacillaceae > Bacillus > Bacillus cereus group sp. Bc061. The sequence continues at coordinate 23,102 of NZ_JAQFTZ010000009.1, read as the reverse complement.
GATTATTATGACAAATATAATGGAAAGTTTACAAGCTGAATTTCCTGTCGAACAATTAGGATGGAAAATTATAAATACATTTGAAAGCCAAGGTCGTTTTTTTGCGTTTGTAGCTCCATTTGTTGACGCACGCGCCATTCAGGACCGATTCGATGAAGTCTTTGGTATTGATAACTGGCAGGTGTCGTATGAAAAATGGGGTGAGAAAGCAACGAAATGTACCATATCAGTGTTTTTGAATGAACGTTGGATATCAAAAGAGGATGGAAGTGAAGAATCTGACTATAGTTCTGTAAAAGGTGGCTTTTCAAATAGTTTAAAAAGAGCTGCTGTGCTTTGGGGCGTAGGAAGATACCTTTATAATGTAAAACCTACTAAGGTAGAACTTTCTACATGTAGTAATGGCCCAAATAGTATCTATATTTCTTATCAAAAGAAAGGATATTATTTTATACCACCTACTATGTTACAGCAAAAACATAAACAAGGAAGTTCAAAGAAGGAACCATCGAATGGCCAAGTAAGTCTAGGTGTACTAATTCAAAACATACAAGAGCTTGCAAAACCATTAAGTATTACATCCAAGGAAATTCTACTTGCCTATAATCACAATTATAATGCGCAAGCAAGAACATTTGAGGATACGACGATTGGTGGTTTAGAAGGAATTCTAACTAGTTTACAGTTGATTCACGAAGCGAAGAATATTCGTCCTGGAAATGAGAAACAGCTTAACCGGTGGTTATCAGCTCTTATTCCTGGTGATGTTACATCTTTTAGAGAATGGTTACTTCATGATCATACAGAAGCCATTCATCAACTCATACAACAGTTGAAAAAACAACAAAGCGCGTAAAGCTTTGTTTTATAGCAGGAAAACGAATGAACAGGATATGAGGTCTGTTCTTTTTTTATTACTTTTTGGAGGGATTTATTATGCAATTTACTATTAACCGTACATTATTTATCGAAAAATTAGAGAAAGCAAGTGCTACTGTAGACGTTAAAAACCCAATGCCGGCATTACAAGGTGTTTTATTGGATTGTAATTCAAAGGGAATGATTCTAATGGGTTCAGACGGTACAGAAACAGTAACATTAGTAACTCGCTTTAATGTAAACAGTGGGGATTGTACTGAACCGGGGAAGGTGCTTTTTGCAGCTGCTCCGGTACTTAAAACGATTAAGAAATTCAAAAGTGAATTCATCGGTCTTGAACATAAAAATAATGAGCTAAAAATTGTAGAAAGTAAGAAGAAACAATTTAGCTTTTGTACCATGGATCATGAAGAATATCCTGAAATTAAAATTGAAGCAGGGGAAGATTGGATTTCACTTTCACAAGAACAATTTGTATCAATGGCCAACGGAACATTACATGCTATTCCTGCAATGGATACACGTAAGATTCTAACAGGTGTGAACTTAAAATCAGTTGATGATAAGTTCTTTAGTATAGCAACTGATGCTCACCGTTTAGCCCGTTTACATTTTGATTGTACAAAGATCACTATCGCAAAAGATGGTGAAGTCGTGTTACCAATTAAGTCTCTTAAAACAGCTCTTAAGCTCTTTAATCGTGAAACAAATTTACAATTAAAGCTCATTAGTGATACACAGCTGTTAATCCGTGGCGAGAGTATTATCTATCAGTCTAGATTACTAGCTGGTACATATCCTGATACGGCACGTATGGTACCCGACGAATTTAAAAGTGAAATACAACTATCACGTGAAGAATTTAAAAACACGTTGGAGCAGCTTTCAGCATTTTCTTCCTTAATCGTGCTTACGTCAGAAGGAAAAGAAAGCATCCATCTGAAACCACAAAATTCTCAAGTAGGTACTGCAAGTGTAGAAATTCCATGTAATCAAGTTGAAGCATTTACATTGGCTTGTAATGTGGAATATCTGCTACAAGCACTGCAAACGATAACTTCTGAAACAATCGCGATAAAAATGATTAGTAATCAGAGACCTATCGTGGTAGTAGGAGCAGAAGATACAACTCACTCTAATCTGCAGTTAATTCTACCGGTTCGCGTATAAGGGGGCATCCAAATGAGTATGAATCACAGTGACTTCTTTGACTTTTTACAGTCAAAAGAAGTCCTTCCTAATAATCAAGAACTTCGTCAATCCTTTGAATTGATTATAAATGGATTTATTGCGAACGAAATGCCTGATTTAGAAAACATACCATTAGAACATATAGATGAATTTGAAAAGCAATTTGAGCAGCTACGACATTATGTCACGTTTTATAGTGGTAATTCATTTCGTATAAATGGTCCAGATTGTGAATTAAAAGAAATGCTACATTTACATCTTTTCACTGAACAACTAGAAGATGTAGAAAAGCAGGGGCTAGAAGATGAGATATTTATTTAATCAAGGAAATGAGATGAAAGTATACATTCGGATACTACGCATACAAAAATTAATTCGTAAATATAACATCCCATTCTTAATCAATATTAATGATTTTCACAGGGACAAATTGCATATCACAAGTGAACTATTATTCGAGTCGCTTGCGCGTTTTAACGAGCAAACACGTATATTTTGTCACTTTGCCTTTGGAACTGAAGAAGACCTGTTAGATGGGACGTTATTTAGCTCAGAAGACATGTATTCGAATTTCGCTTCGGATATTAGTTCTATGGCTGCAGAAGGATGTTACTTCGATACAGCTGGTTACTATTTATGTATAGGCTCGGAACATATAACACAATCTGATTTTCAATTCGTGTTACATGAATTTTCGTTTAACACCTATCAAAGTGAAGCGTATCCCAGTCATATTTTGATTGAATTTCTAGAGGATGGTTATGAACAGTACTCATTTGATGAATGGGTACTTTCTTATTATGAAATTATAATCCGTCTTGCGGCAATGATTCGAGAAAAGACGAAGGGGAACCAGGTATGAAATTATTATTTACATACAATCACCAGAAAGTAAGAAAGTATCTACTTTCGTTAAAAATGCAAAAGAATGCTCACTTACTGCATGAATTACTTGCAGATAAGAAGCATGAAGAAGAAATCTATATATTAGATTGTTTAGAGCACTCAAGAGAAATAGACTTCAGTAAGATTTCAGAACGATCCATTCAACAAGTAATGGCTACTGTTTCTTATTTAGAGGAAGACTCGAATTTCCCAATTGGTTTAATTGATTCGAAAACCTTACTTGAAATAATTATGATTGCGGAAACATCTTTAGATACTGATCTTTCCTGCTTCTATACATCGCAATTGTATCTTATGGAGATATTTATGCGTATGTATAAATTGGGGATTCCTGTAAAAGATTATTACCCAACTTATTTAGAACAAGATAATTTCGAAGAATACGATTGTGAGGATTCATTTAAAAGCTGGGGTGATGACTTACTTCAAGATATGAAATTACATCACGAAGAGGTAGATTGCGACGATAAAGATACCTTAATCCAATATTCGAATTTATTTCATATATCTATGGATGAGATAAACCGTATTGTTGAGAATGCATGGAGTCCAATTGGTGAAATGCTCTCTAATATCAAGATAGAGGATCAAAGTTTCTTTCAGTCAATCCAGAATCAGTTTGATATACGTATGCTTTACCAAGCTGATGAGGAAAAACTTTACCTTTTCTATGATGATGATACATATTTTCCAGCAATTAAACGAATTGAGATGTTACTTTGTATCTTTGAAGAGATACAGTTAACAAAAAATATAGCAAGTTAGTACAGAGGGACTAAAAATGAAAAAATTATTTAGATATTCATCTAATATAGCGATGTCAAACTATTTACTATCACTTAAGTTAAACAAAACTTATAGCATCGTTAGTTGGGAACAAATTAAACAAAGATATCAAGAGGAAATATATATATTAGAAAGCCTTTCTAAAGATATAGAAATAGATTTCAACAAAATCTCTCATGGAACAATTAGTAAAATCCAAACTTGTGTGGACTTTCTAGATGAAAACCAAACAATAAGGTGGGAGGACATAGAATCAACAGATACGATTGTCATCTTCTTACTTTCCATGAACCTATTAAACATAAATCTATCTAAATTTTATTCATGTCAATTTCATATCTTACGTTACTTTAAAAGCATGCATGAGCTTTCGATTGATGTAACACAGTATTCTCCCTCGTATTTAGACCGAGAGAATATCTATGAATTAGACCATGAAGAAGGATTTATAGAATTGGGTACGGACATGATCGAAGATATGGGCTTAGAAGCTTTTCCAATTGATGAAGAAGAGTATGAAAAGCTCTCTACACTATTCGACATACCATTAAAGGAAATAAAGGAAGCAGCAGAGGACACATGGGGTGCTATAGCTGAAACAATAGACGGCATATCACCGAAGCATAAAGAAAAAATTTCTAAATTACTAGATTGTTATCCAGTGCAGCATTCTTATCAAATTGATGAAGAATCTCTGTATCTCTATTATGGCCAGGAACCATTATACGGACCATATAAATTTGAGATGTTACTAGATTTAGTGGAAACAATCTATACGCAGGGGGACATAACAAATGAAGACAGTAGCAATATTTGATGCTTTAGAGCCAAAAGGAATTGTAACCATTCAGCAATTTAACAACGAATTATCACGTGGAGAAACTGCCGTTACTTTTAAGGACTTTTATTTAGCTTTAAAAGAAGTTATGGAGCAGGGTACACAAGATAATACTCATTACTCTAGTGGCGTACTCCCAAAAGGTTGTATAAAACACGAGGTGTTATCTAAGAGTGGAGATAAACAAGCTGTTTGGATTGAAGTACCAAAGGCTCAGTGGGATATTCATTTCTTTGAACGACCGTTTCAACAAGTAGGCTTTCCACGTCTATTATTTCGTTATACGGTGTACCAAAAACGAGTTACGAATATCTCTGTCTTTGCTGTAAAAGAAGATATGGAGTTAGAAGAAGGAATGAAATTATATCAATTTCCATATTCTAATGTTCATCCTAGTGGATCTGTATGTACGGGTAGAGTTGTGATACCTGAATTCCGGACTTTAAAAGATTTAGAAACATTTCATGTTTTATTCTTTGCAAGTTCTTTTAATCACGACCTAACACATACTCATACGGGACCAGTTGGAGAGCTATTTAAACGATTTGAAAACCAAAGTTTTGATGATTCTATTTTAATGGAATCGGAAATGACTTTTTAATACACGCTCTTTAAAGTGATTGGTTATTAGAAGTAGGGGAGTATTTATTAAGAATAATAATTTTGTTGGAGTTTAGATTATAAACATTGGATCCAACATGCTTAGGAGGAAATACGGTGTATTTAGATTATGAAACACGAATGAGAATTGAGAGAGAAAGACAACGAATTATTAAGTTTTTAAACGAGAAGGGTATTACACAAAATTCAGATGGCAAAAGAGTCAATGATTTACCACTTTGGCCATTAACTTTAATGGAAAATAAGTTACTGGCAGACAGTAATTAGGTACATCGAATTTCTGAAAATAGCAGGACTATATATAAGCAAAGATACTAGGAGGATTTTTTATTATGACAAACTTATTCGATTTTTTTGATATGGAAACACAAGTAGAGGAAACAACAGTACCAGTGAAAAAAGCTGCTTCAGAGCAAGCAACTGCTAAAAAGGAAGAAAAAAAGGAAAAGGCAAAAGGTAAGACAAAGAGTAGTAAGAAAGCTAAAGCTACAAAATCTACAGATTGTCTAGATAAAATCAATACAACAACGGTTGTTCGTCACGTAGTATTTGGTGATATACCATTAGTAGATTGGTTTACAGAAGAAGAAATTACACATGGAATCGCTGTTCAAAATGGAGATTCAACAGATGTAAGAAAAATAGAAGCAGAGGATATTCGCGTAAAATTAGAGCATCGTTATCCCTCATTTGTTAAAGGCTTAACTGTCATTAAATATGATGAGGATACAAATGCACTACTTCCGATTTTAACTGTCGGCGCAAAAGGAGCAAGTATTGTAGAGGGACAATCCATTTCAGATTGTCCTTTTTCTTTTCTTAGTACTTGGCTGAATCACTTTTTACCTGGGGATTTTATTCCGAGAACACTATTAATGGACTTTATTATTATTGCACAAGCCATTTCTCGTAAATGTGATTGCGAATTGCATGCTGATATCTATTTCAACAAAGAGCGTGGTTATTTTATGGACTTTCCACCTCAGCAGGTAGCAACTGAAATTGTAATCCCAGAAACAAATATAGAGATGCAGTCTATTGCTATGAAAGTTATGGAGATACACAGTCATCATCGTTTCTCTGCTGAACCAAGTGATTTAGATGATCAAAGTGAACGGGCTCCTATTCTTTATGCAATTGTTGGCAGAATAGAGGATGTTTTCCCTGAACTACGAGTACGTACTTGTATAGATGGAAAATTTCATTCTATTAATCCTAACTTTATATTTGCAGGAGAATATGCAACAAAAGGGATAAGCCAAGATTACGATTTAAGTAGGATCACACTTTTAAAATAAACACACAAGGGGGCGTAAAAGAGACATATTTTTATGTCTCTTTCTTTATTATGACAACATTAAAAACAATTCACGTTTCAATGTTTACAAAGATAAAGCACTACATGTTAGTTCTTACAAAGAATAAACAAGCAATAGAGGAATCGCATGGTGACTATAAGCTATTTCAATTTATGTGCAAGTTAGAGATGAATCACATATATGAAGCATTAGAAGGACAGAGGAAGAATACTCATATTGATTTAGACACACATCAAGAATATGTAGACACGCTTGTTGTGCAGTTGAATTTACTTCAATATGTTGTAGGCATTGTGCAAGAAGAAGGAGTTATTTATGCTGCATCGATACTAGTGATGCATTCATTTGACTTGTATACCGTGCATAGGCTTACAAATTTATCGATTCCATTTCTACGAAATTTAGAGAATACACTATCAAAAGAAAAATAGGGGGCTATAAAAATGAGTATTGTTATTGATATTGCAGAAGGAAAGAAGATTGTACCACATATTGTATTAGTAGGCGCTGGAGGAAACGGAGGATTAATTTTACAACATATTGCTCAAATGATGAGTATTTTTCAATTGGATGGCGAAATTGTAGTTGCAGATCCAGACACGGTTGAAGAAAAAAACCTTGGAAATCAACTCTTTATTCGACCTGATGTTGGTAAATACAAAGCAGAAGTACTGGCTCGTCGATATAAAGCTGGCTATAACGTTCCTATCTCTTCCTTTACGTCACAGTATATAGAAGACATAGAAACAATGCAGCAGTTGTTTGGTAACAAATATGATTTATTAAAAAAACAACATAAAGACGACTACTTGTATCTGCCAATTGTAATTGGGGCAGTAGATAATATGTTTTCTCGCGAGGTCTTTCATCAATTCTTCCATCAATCAGATAATCTTCTTTACATCGATGTAGGGAATACAGCTGTAACCGTTCCTGATAATTGGAGAGAAGTAAATAAAAGACATTGGACACCTCAACAAATAGCTGATTATAAAAATAGTGGTTATAACGGACAAGCAGTATGTGGAGTTAAATTGAATGGCGAGGTCATTCTTTCACCGCTTGGTGATTTATTTCCAGATGCTTTTACGAAGAAAGAAACGGCTCCAAGTCAATTAAGTTGTTCCGAATTAGCTGCTTCAGAACCACAGCGCGTTATTACCAATAAGTTCGCTGCCATGACTGTTGCTCAATTCGTCAACGAACTCTTTGATGAAGGTACCGTATCGAATCACTATATCATTTTCCAAGCTCAAAAGGCTTTTATGAAAGCTGCACCAATTGAGGGGTAATGATATAGGAGGGAACAAGATGAGAGTGTATCAATTAGATTCCACTCAATTACAACACAGTTTAACACCAACAAACATGTGTAATGGTGTTCTACAATACTACCAATATAAACAGTATACCGTTGTATCTGTACTTGATTTATCAAAACAAGATTCCGAAACGATACCATTGCTTCTGGCTTGTTTAGTAGAGGCTTTGATTCATTTCAATCCGGATTCTTTTTTAGCGAAGGATGAATCTAGCATCTTATATTGGTGTAGAAAGAACTTTAAAGGATTTCATAGTATCTCTGACGATGGATTTTTACAAGATTTCAAGCAGATATACGAATGTTATCAAGCATTGCAGAACGTTGGGAAACAAGAGAAAAATATAAAAATAAATATGTAATAGCAAGGAGAAGGGAAACGTATGTATAATATACTTAAACGTCAATATAATTACTTTATCCGAGGAGTGATTCGGATTAACGAAGAAGTACAAAGGGAATTGGACCTATTGGTGCAAAAGATTCGTGAAACTGTATCTTCTGTCCAAAAAATCATCCTTTTTGGCTCTCATGCATATGGCACACCAAATGAAGACAGTGATTTTGATCTCTGTATTGTTGTGGAAGGTGTCGGAGAAAGAAAAAGGGAAGTCATTAATCGTATCAATTGGGGTATTTATGATGTTATGGAAACACCAGTTGATATTTTAGTGTATGGACCAGAAGAGTTTCAAGAACGTGCTAGCCGTACCGTTACTATGGAACATAAGATTGCACTAGAAGGGAAGGTCCTATATGAGAAATGTTAAGGATCTAAAAGAGTGGGTATTTATTGCAAAATCTGATTTAGATTCTGCTAGTTACTTAACTCACATGAAGCCTTTCCCTACTGCAATTATTTGTTATCATAGTCAACAATGCGTGGAAAAACTTCTAAAAGGATTTCTTGCACTAAACGGTAAGACAGTTCCAAAAACTCATAACCTTTTAATGCTGCACAAATCGTGTCGGAAATTAGATGAGGAATTCTCATTGATTTTAGAACAGTGCGTGCAGCTAAATGGTTATGCTACAGACATTCGTTATCCGTATTTTGAAGCACTTACTGTTCAAGATGGATTAATCGCTATACAACATGCTCAAAAAGTAATGAGCTTTTATATGGAAAAGTTAAACAAGTTGAATATACATGAAATCACAGTTGATTAAAAATAGAGGATATACACAAAAGAGAGTGCCTATTAAATAGGGGCTCTCTTTTTCTATCTAAAAACAGAGGAGGCATGCTCCATAGTAGTATGAAATGATACTTTGCTATGGGGATAACAATATAATGATGGATATATATAAAGAAATTAAAGAGGAAATGAAAAAGGTCTATTTATCTCGCGATTGTTGTTTTGTAGGTTACAGTGGGGGGAAAGATAGTTCTGCCATGTTGACGTTACTATGGGATGCAATTGCTGAGCTACCACTAGAGGAACGTACAAATCCAATTCATATCTTAACTTCCGAAGTTGGAGTAGAAACACCTGCTATGACGGCTTATATCTCAAGGACATTACAAAAGATCCAGGAGAAAGCAAATGAGCAAAACCTACCATTTGTCGTTCATGGTGTGAAACCACTTATGAAAGAATCATATTGGTATAAAGTAATAGGCAGAGGCGTTTTACCACCGAGCGGAAACAGTAGATTGAGATGGTGTACTGACTCTCTCAAGGTCAAACCGATGCAGCGAAAGATGAAAGAAATCTTAATAGCTTCTCAAACTACTACTGCAGTAGAATGCTTTGATGAATATGATGGTGTGCTTATGCTGGCCGTTCGTAATGAAGAGAGCGCTCGAAGAAGACATAGTATTCAAAAGCATGAGATAAGTAATGATTCCTTATTTTCACGTCATAATGATATGAAGAATATCCTCTGCTTTAATCCAGTTAAATTTTTAACCGGTGATGAAGTATGGATGTTACTTTTAGATAGAGGGATACTGCCCTTTGGTGTGGATGTGGAAGAAATGAGCATACAGTATGGACAAGCTATGTTTGAATGTGGCATAAAAACAGGTGGGAAGCAGCAGGGAAATGCTTGTGGAGCTGCAAACTCACGTAGTGGATGTTGGACTTGCCTAATGATGAATGGTGAGGATAAAATGTTGACCCAGCTAATTAGTGAGGGGTATACGGACTATGCTTATCTACAATCCTGGAAAAGCTTCTTACGTTCGATTAGAAACGATATTCGGTATCGGAATGTAATGAATAGACGAAGCCTGCAAACGCTCCTTAGAAACGAAAATAAAAGGGATTCAGACTTGTTTTCCATATGTAATCATGTTGAATATGATTATATTATGTTTGATCGTACAGAAAAGGGAGACTATGCACCAGGAGGACTAACAGTAGAAGGTAGAAGAATGCTTTTAGAATATCTACTTTATATTCAACAAGAAATGAATACGAGTCTTATATCTGAAGAAGAAATTGAGGCAGTACTACAAGGCTGGTATGACACAGATGGTATTCGTGTATATCGAGATGAATTGGAGCCAATACATCACGCATGTCTTGGTGAATTGGTGTTCAAACCTGATTGTACAATAAATGAAGAAAAAACGACGTCTCCATTCCCTGTGTTTTTCGTGGAAATTGATGTTCATTTAGGGAAGCAGGAGATATTTCGTTGGATGAAGGAACGACAGAAAGTTACGCAGCAGAGTTTTTTCTTTTTCCCTTCAAATTATTCTAATGATTCTGCAAAGCTTACATGGAACAAACTAACCTTTGTTGTATCTAGATTTGATATAACAGAAGCAAGAGATGCTGAACGCATTATACGTCAATGGTTAGGTATGACGATGTACCATGAAAAGGCAGAAGCACAACATGAGAAGATGCTTGTACAGCTGTTCATTCATTCTATGAAGAATGAACAATTATTTAATCCGGATGAATTAGAAAATACGAAGATCCTATATACTACAGAGTTTATAAGTAGGCTCTCTCGATTGCTAGAAACAGAGGAGTTGCTATCCGAGGAGACTAATCACCTCTTTGCAAAAATACTTAAAGAAATGGCTAACGAAACATTTCTTATAGCGTGATATATAAATAATAGGTATATTTAGAGAGTACCTATTCAATAGGTGCTTTCTATATTACAAAGGCAAGATGAGATTATAATGGAATTTAAAAAACTTATGAAGTATATAGAAGAGAATAAGGAAGAACACTTTGATGAATTAATTAAAAAAAATGAAAACGCAATTAAAGAAAGCGATAAAAAAAATGAGAAGGAAACAGATTTTAAAAAATAGTTACGATATTTACCGAAGAACTATTAGGAACTTATAAATATAGGATTCAAGGAGGATACTTATGACTGAAATTAGTTTAAAAGACAGATGTATTCAAATTCTAGCCACAATTCCAACAATAGTATTTTTTATTTGGAGCATATACTATTGCTTTCAGCTATTTGTAGGAAATGAAATACCTGGAGTAAATCCTTTTACAAAGTTTATACTTGGGTTGATTACACTGTTTATGGGAATAGGAGGACTTATTAATTTAACTAAGCCTAATGTAGATGCTGTCGAGTTCTCCGTAAAGACAATTTGCGGGTTACTTGCAATTGGCTTTATATTATGGTCAGAGAAATTTATAGATATCGCAAAATTAATTAGTGAGTCATTGTAAACAAAAGACAGCAACACAAGCGTTGCTGTCTCTTTGTTTACAAGGTTTTGCCCAGTTTTGTTTCCCGGAAGCTGGATACCTTTTAATTACTGGCGACGAGATTTACTGTATATATTACTTCGATTACGTGGCCCTGAGTAGTGCTATAGCCAACAGAGAATGTTTGGAACCCAGCGATATCGTCAAAATGTACCTTGAAGCTGTACGGGCCAAAATATGGTACCTCTTCAATTCTTCCTAATTCAACATAGCGTTGCTTCAGCTCTTCGTGAAAAACCAACATTTGATTGTACCCTAGACTCTCCTGCGGGTCGAAATGATGAACAGTAAGTCGCTTAATAATGCCGACAGTTATGCTCTGACCTGGTAGCAGAGTGTCCATTGCCCCATCGTATAAACTTCCTCCCTCAAATACTTGCTCATCGTCTACAGCGCGGACTATCAAGCCCGAAATAAAACCCTCTGGCGAGACGTGTTTAGATCCTGTGTTTCTTATAGTCGCGACTGCGACATCAATAACCTTGGTTGCCATAGGTCCCCCTTAATTATTGTGATTAAACTACATGCATTTGCCCGTGGATGAAAAGATTCACAATCGGCCTTTACTTCCATGCCAACTCCCAGCGTCTTTATTAAGTCGACAATGATATGAAAATCTACGTTCTGTATACGGACGACGCCTTCAAGTAATATGCCCTGAGGATTCAATTCGTATTCCCGGGCGTAAAAGGAAAGTATTTCGTTTTATCCAAGCGCGCCTAGCTAAGCTAGGTACAACTAGTCGATGTGAGTCCGATCAAATAGTAATCACATAAACGACACGTTACTTCTCATTCATGAACTACAAAAACAATTCCATCTTTTAAATATATTTATTGTTATAAATTAGTTCTTTTAAAGTATTATTAACCATCTAATCTTAAATATTGAAAATATCTTTTTAACGATATTTTAGTTTTAAAACCAATTATATCAATTAACTCACTTTCACTAAATCCCTGTTTTATAAGGCGAAGAATAAATGTATTCCTCATTTGTTGTGCAGAAATACGCCTATTTAACTCTGCTCGTTTCACTTCAAGTCGTATCATCTTTTGCATAGCAACCTCAGACAAAGCCTTTGGTGCATCATTTTCATAAACCCATCGATAAGTACCTCGATTAAAATCAAATGCCACAAATAAGGGATTATCTGAGTGCTGTCGAGGTCTTACAGGTTCAGGGATAGTCGAATAATATTTGTAAAGCTGTTGTGTATCTTCAGCTGTTAAGAAGATGGATCTAGTAACTCCGTTTTCTCCTGGAACAATTATAGTGTTCCTAGCAAACTGTATATGGTTCATATTAAGCGATACAAGCTCTTGCAAAGACAAACCATAGTTTACTATTAAATTAATTATACAAGCGTTTCTATCCATGATTAGAGGACGGTATTTAGCTTGTCTCTCTGTTAATCCCTTAGTTGATAGAACGGTTTGTTTTAAAAGTGCTTCTTCCGATTCGGTAATAAAATCATTGTCATTTAGTGATTGATCCGGAATTAAAGAGAGATGAATATCATCTAATGGACTAACTATACCTAAAAACATGTGTAATTTCTTTAAAACCACCCATATCCTGTGCCTTGTTTTAAGCGAATATTCTCGTTTATTTTCTAACACTGAGAAATAAGCTTGATAATCATCTACGGATATTTCGTTCCATGATTTGATATGTAAAAGCAACTCATTTTCATTTAACCATCTATAAAAGTCTTTAATATCGTATGCATAGCGTTGGATTGTAGAATGTTTTCGGCCTTTTTTATTTAAATATGTAGAGAAATCTTCTAAAGTTTTCTCTAAGCTAATTGTCTTGTTCAATATAATCACCTAATTTCTTTGGATATATTATAACAGAAAACAAGTGAAAGACCTGCTACCGCCCTTTGCTACGCACGGTTGCTGGCATATCCAAAAAGCAAACGGACAAACAACCCTTTGCTTTTTGGACATGTTGTTTATTAGTTATAAAGCCAGATAAATAGAGTTATCATAATACTCCAAAAAGGCACTACAAAAACTAATCCCCAAACAATCCCTTTAAAAAATCCAATCTCGTTATAGGTATTCATTTCTATGTAAGTTGTCTCTTTTAGTGTAGCCATGTGTAATCCTCCAATATAAATTGTTTATTAAAATGAAAAAAGGACAAACCTAGTCCTGGTAGGGATACGTAGGTTTGTCCTTTTGTATGAGGGTAATGATCTGTTTAATTACCATTATTATAACGCAATTTACAAATATTTTCAATTAGGTCGGACATCTTATTAACAATCATACTAGCTATATTAAAAATCTATTATAAATATATACCTTATATAAAAAAGAAATAAAGATAAAACTATTATAGGTTATCAAAAACAGGGGAAATATCTACTCCCACAAGGGAAAATTTCATGTTAGAACCTAAAAAATCATAAATAGCAGAAAATGTATTCGTAAATTCAATGATTATTAGACGTTTAATTCTACAAAAAAACAGAAAGGAATTACTATATTTCTACATGAAATCAGAAAGAATTTGATACTAATCGCATTATATATATTCAACCCCGTAAATAAGAATTTTTTTACTTATTTTAGGAATCAGGTTAATTCTAACCGTCTAATTATCCACATTTTATTCAGATTAGGCTGCTATTTTTGAACATAACTCACTATTTACACATAACTCACATTTTTGTTGATGATTTTTATTAGATAAATACAACAACATTAGTAATAACAATGATTTTAGAAGGATTATATCCACATTGGATCATATTTGTCCTCATATCCACTATTTTTATAATTTTCCTTTTGATTTTTTGTAGGTATTATGGGATAGGTTTTAATACAGTAGAGGAATACACTCTAGTATTATGTGGAGAGTTATGCATTGATAGAATCAAAATTGTATAGAAGTGCATAAAAAAAGACTCCATTTTACATGAAGTTCTTTCGATTTAGTATTTATAAATAGAGTAGTAGGAAGGTGTTACTACTCAAATAAACACGAATAGCCCTCTACTTTTGTTTTTTTCAAAAATAGAGAGCTAGTTGCTATTATTTTATTTTCATTGCGGTTAGCACCTGATCAGGAGTGGTTATTGTTACACCAGCACGTACTAAACGTTCAAAGGTACGCATAAACTCTAGTAAATTAAACTGTTTTGGTAGCTCAATCACACGCAGCTGCTCTTGCGGTAGCTTATCAATTTCTTCAATAAACCATTCACGTACATCACTTGGAATTGTGCGTTTTTTATGGCCGCGTACTTTTAATTTTTCACGCATTTCAATTTCTAAAGCAATATATGCATGGAGATTCACACCTTGATCATATGCATATTTTCTAAATAACGTTTCTTCCTGGTATTTTAAATAATTACGGTGATAAGATTCTTCTGTCACAGGTACCGCAAACTTTTGCTTCAGTAGTGCATGTACATTCTTAAACATCTTCTTAATGTTGTGTAGAGAGTACATAGAATAATGTAAACCGAAATTAAAGACAGCTTGCTCACGGTCACTATTTCTCTCTTTTGGTATATGTTGCGCAATAAGAGGGTAGATACCTTCTTTCGCTGCAGCATCAAGGATTTGATATTGAGATGTTTGATGTAATAGTTTTTTCAATGTATATACAATTTTCGTTGGATATCCTTCTTTCCGATCAATCATGTCACGGAGTCCGCGAATCACACTGCGGATTTGACGATGACAAGTATGCTTTAATACATGAATGAACTTATTCATGTCTGCAGACAGTTCACCGATATTCATCTCCTGTAGAACTGCTTCTATAAACTTTGCCTTGCGAGCATAGGTGGTTTTTGGTGTAAATGGATCCCTGTGTTGCTCTTCTCCAGATTCTTTTGTACATAAAAAGTCTGAATGAATAGATAGATATAGGGTTGTATATCGTTTTGTATGCTTTACCCCTTTTTGCATTTTGCAAATTTTGAATAGGGGATTCCCCGTACATGGTAATGCCGTTGTTAATTCATCGATAACGGAACGGATTTGATGCGGATATTTTTTATGTAAGAAACGATACATCCCACCGAAGTGAGTTTTGTTGCCTCTTTCATCCTGCTTGTCCAATGAACGCTTTAATGTTGTTTCTGTATGTTGTTGCATGGCAATGTCTAAGAATAGTTTCTTAGCCGCTACAGATAGCTTAAAGAAAGCCTTAGTAAATACAACAGGACTAATATATACGTATGGATTTGCTTTTTCTGTTTCCTCATTCATAAAATGAGTCAGCTTGATTGTATATCGGCCATCTACTCCGTTTTCAATGGAGATAATGTTATGTAAGTTTAATTTCTTTAATGCAATATAGAATTGAGAATGTTGGATATAAGCAAATTCTTCTTTATATTGCTTGTAATCTTCCCACATCATATGTATTGTTACATTTGGAATGACACCATTAGTAAAGCATTTCTTATGTAGATATAAGAAAACTTCAAGATCAGCATTCGTAATGCCGTATAATTTATGTTTTCTTCCTGTTTTTTCAGCAAGTGCAGACAATGCGCGACGTGAAAAAGATGGCTTGGCTTTTTCGACAAAACCTTCTTCGTCAGCAATACGTTCTTCGTATGTCATGTGCTGCAGAATATCTTCTAAATATGTATCTTTATAGCTGTAGTACTTATCTTCAAATGCTTCTACAAGTTTTTGCCAAGACTTTAGTGTTACTAACACGGCATTGGTTGTTTTCCCATTTAAGCTACGTTGATTTCGTATTACAAATGATTTCCCCATCTTTTTCACCTCCGTTCTACAAATTCAGAAATATATGCCAAAAGACTATAAAATATACCAATTTTGATTATAGCAAAACGAATTTTGTAAAAATGTGCCCTTTAAGAGAGAATTTTAAAAAAGGCAACACCTTACGAGCCTTAGAGCCACAAGGGATAGAAAAAAAGTTTGATTTTTTTTTTGGTACGCAACTTGGGAAGGAGTGTTGCTTTTTTCTTGTATGATGCTATTTATTGAGAATAGGAGAAATCCTTTAATATCAATACTCTATAGATATTCCAATTGATTTTTGGTACGCAACTTGGGAAAGATGTTGCTTCTTTTTCGCGAAAATGGGTACGCGACTTGGGAAAGGATTTTTGTGAAATATATAGTTTGTTTTAGATTAAATGTTTTAAATCACCTGATATAACAGCATTTGTAGCTGGTTTTATTAGTAGTATAGGTACGCGACTTGGGAAAAATGTTGCTTATTTTTAATGTGAAATTAAATAATTTAAATATTAGGTGTTGCTTGTTGCGAAAAATAAGTACGCAACATGGGAAGAATGTTGCTTGTTTTAGTAAAAGAGTACGTAACATTGGAAAAGCGTTGCTCATTTTATATTAAAAGTACCCAAGATGGGAAAGATGTTGCATGTTTTACAGGAAAGGTACGCAAGATGGGAAAGGCGTTGCATGTTTTATAGGAAAGGTACGCAAGATGGGAAAGGCGTTGCATGTTTTATAGGAAAGGTACGCAAGATGGGAAAGATGTTGCATGTTTTGCAGGAAAGGTACGCAAGATGGGAAAGGTGTTGCATGTTTTGCAGGAAAAGTACACAAGTTGAGAAAGATGTCGCATGTTTAACTTATAATTAGTGTAAAACGAATTTTGTAAACTTATAAAAATTAAATGTATTGTTGCTATTACAAATACGAAAGGGAAGAAGATAGAGAATTTATTATTTTGTACTATTTATACTAATTTAATTCTATTACCTTATTGTATTAATGAAAATATAATATATAATTTTATGAATATAATAAGGTGATAGGAGAAAGATATATGCTGGAAAAATTGAATAGATTTATGTTTGATTTACCTATAATTTGGTTTGTATTACTTATGGTATTGGGATCATTTTTACTTGTGATGCCATTAGATTTATTTTTACCGGCAATAAAACAACATCCAATAAAGGAAGAACCCGCTATTATACAGATTTTAGTAGGAGTATTTGCGGCACCTGTATATGAAACAGTAATTTTTCAGGTGTTTTTATTTTGGGTATTAAGTTGTATTTCTCTTATTAAAGATCGTGATTTTCTTATCATTTTAATAGCATCGATTATATTCGGATTAATTCATTCAGATGGTATTACTTATATAGTCGCTACAGCAATAATTGGAGTATTATATAACTATGCTTATTGGGTATATCAAAAAAAGAATGAAAAAGTAGAAGTTACAATATCTGCTTTTTGGATTGTTGTTTTGATTCACTCACTACATAACTCTATTGCTGTTATAGCATCACAGTTATAAATGTTTTAAAGAATACTTTATACTATTAGTAATGGATTTTAAGTTAATAATTAATGGGAATTGAGTTGTTTATAAAAAAAGAGGCATAGAATGTTTTTCTATGCTTCTTTTTTATGTGAACTTATATTTATTTGTTTACTTTTATTCCACCTTAAATAATGAATTTATGTCAAATCTACTGAACCCTCAAAGCAAACCTTTATAAAAAGGTTTGTTAAATATTATTCCCACTACTCATAATCAATTGCATTTTAATTTTCTTTAATAAGTGTTCATAAAAGTTTCCTGCTTCTGGATAGATACCTTTTTCATGGGCACTTCAGTTTACAAAAAGATATTAATTGTTCATCATATTTTCGTTAGCTAAACAATAGGAATATTCATTGGAATGCTCAATAATAATATATCCTATCGAAACTCTAATTAGAATGGTATGAATGATAAGTAGCAATTGATATAATTGTATTAGAAGCAATTAGGAGGATTATTAGTGGAAAAGTTAAAAGTACTATTTCAAAACACCTTATATATAGCATACCCTCTACTAACTGGAGTTGAGGGAAGTGAAAGAGTGTTAAATAAATGGCAACAATTCTATCAAGATGTAGAAAGAGATCTACAGAGGATATACAACTCAACTTATTCGTCACAGACTTTCGAAAGACTAGTGAAATGGGTTTCTAAAAAGGAAGCTTTAGGATTATCGGCGATAGACATTCTTCCAAAATTAGATAATTATAAGGGAGAAATTTTTGAATGTCTAAAAGATGATTTATATATGGAATTTGGGATTAAATTGCCTGTTGTCGCAAAAGAATTACCTTTAGATACAGAGGCTAAGAGTGATTACATAGAGCGAAGTAATGCAGGGTTTATGTACCATTTATCAGACACTATTGCTAAGAATAAGTTTACAGATGACCAAGATAAGAATGTACGTATTGCTCAATTGCAGGATAAACAAAATAGTCTAGTCGTAGTATCGTCACATGACGATGGTGATATGAAGTTACAAAGGGAAGAGTTAAAAAGATGGAATACCTTGATTGACTCTACTTTTTTAACACGAGTAATGGATGATTTGACGGCAGATTGCCTTGATATTGTAACAGAACTGTGGGTAAAGAGTGCGGAAAATGATAAGACTATTGTGCCTGTACATTATGAACAAATATTAGATATGTGTAATATGAAACAAATCAAAAATGGTAAGGCTTATTATCGAAAAGAAGACAGATTAAAGATTATGGAGCGTTTAGCTGCTCTTGCTAGTATTTTTATTTATGTAAATGAAGATAATGAGATCGTGATATTAAATGAAGAGGATCCAAATGAAACCTTGGCTTATAAAAAGCAAAGAATTAGAAGGTTATTTGTAATGGATGAAATTATCATTGCAAAAGATATTGATACGGATAAAACATTGGGAATAGAGAGTATGAACGTTACACCAGGTAGTTTTTTATCGAAATATCTATATGGTTCTGAAAAACTAACAGGTTTATTATCTAAGAAAGCATTGGAGTATAACAGCAAGCAACAAAGATATCACAAACGATTAACCAGATATCTAAGTTGGCGTTGGCGTATTCAACAATCATATCAACATCTAACACATTCATATAGTATTGGTGGTCCAAAAGGGTTATTACAAGTAATGGAAATCAGTATGAATAGAAAACCAAGCCTTACAAGACAAGTTTTTGAAAAGACGTTAGATGATCTTATGAGGGACCAAGTTATTAAGGAATGGAAGTACTCTCCTGAAATTGATGAAGAGAAATGCAAGGGGAAAAACTGGTTTGAGAATTACTGGCTAAAATTAAAAGTAATTATTTCTCCGACAAATGAACTTGTTAAATTACAACAAGAGTTGATTACTAAGAAAAGTAAGCAGCAGTCACCATTAATTATCGAGATTGAAGAAAAGCCACCTGTAATTGAAGAGAAGCCAATAAGTATACCAAATCAAGAAATACCTAATAGTATTGAGTTCTATATTGAAAAAATGAACACGTATAAAGAGAAGAATAATAAAAGTATTCGTGAGCTAGCGAAAGAAATTGATATTTCGTATTCAACGCTTTCAAGGATGCTATCAGGTAAAAGAAAACGATTAAATGATGACACGAAAAATAAACTGGATAAGTGGATAGAGAGACAAGAGGTAATGAACTTATTATAAAAAGCCTATAAATGGGAAGGGATAAAAGGTGCAAAGAAAATGCTAGAAAGTATAAAGGATATAGGAGTTAGCAATTGGATTGGTTTAGTCTCAATTGTGGTAGCGATTTTTATTGGTATTAAATCAATAAAGTTTGCTAAAGGTGCACTAGAACATAGTCAAAGGTCACTTATTGTTAATGAGAGCTATAAACCGATAATTAATGATATCAATAATTATCGTAATCTAAAACCATTTTCTTCTCAACCTTTGGATTTTAGTGGGATAAAGGCAGTTAAAAATGGATATATATTTGATGCACTTGAGGAAGATTGGAAACAGAAAATAAATAAAATATTAGAAAAAGAAAATAATATAAATAAAATAAAAAAAAGTTTAGATGGAATAGCATCTAATGCTATATGTGAAGTCATTAATAAATATATAGAAAAAACTGATTACGAGGAAGAAGTAGGAAATATAGAATTTAAGATGAATGGTTCAAAACTTTACGATGTATTAATGAGCAATAATTTGTATTATCTACTAGTATGTTCTCATGTAAAACCTGAAATTTATTGTGAGATTTTGGTTGAACATATTGAATATGATCCAGAGGCTGGTGAAATACCTGTTAAACGCTCAGAGTGTTTACTGCCTATTGAAAAAGCTTTTGAAAAATATATGAATATAGGGTTAGATCCTAATAATGAACTCCCACAATTTGATATCGACAATATAGAAAAACAAATAATGCGAGTTATTAACAATAACCCTAAACATATAGTGATGGAGAATGAGCGTACAGAACTTATTAAAATCTTTAATATATTACAAGATGAAATAAATGAGCGAATTAGAGAGTTGATTATTCCAGGTCATAAAAAGAAAAGAAAGACTTCTATATAACAATTATTGAAAAGATATTAATAATTTAAGACAGAATATATAGCCCTTAGTATAAAAAGGAATCTGGTATCTATTAAGATATCAGATTCTTTTTTATGAAGGTATATACGAGTGGATATAAATTCCAATATAAAATATAATTCAAAATATGATGATATATCATCTGCAATAACGCAAGGTTTACCTCTAGAAGGGGAAATTTAAAGTAGGGAGTAATTAAAATGAATGAAAAAACAAAAGAGGCTATTTATGCAATGGCTAAGGGGGCTGCAGGTACTGTACCGGTAGCAGGACCGATGCTTTCAGAACTATTTGGAGTTGCATTTGCAGATCCTGCAAGTAAGAGAAGAACTGAAATTTTGGAAGAAATGGATCGTAGGTTACATGCTCTTGAGCAAAAAGGTTTTAATATAAGTGAACTAGCTGATAATCAAGAGTTCTTAACAGTTGCTATGCAAGCATATTCAATAGCTTTAAAAACACATCAAAAGGATAAAAGAGTAGCATTAATGAATTCAATTTCCAATACGCCTAAATTGGGGATAGAAGAAAATGAAAAGTTAATGTTTTTAAATTATATAGACCAATTTAATGAATGGCATTTGAAAATATTATCATTCCTAAATTCTCCAGAATCTTATTTTACAGCTGAAACAAGACCTAGCCTTTTCTCGGGAGGAAAATCTACAATTTTAGTTTCAGCATTCCCCGAATTAGGAGACAGACGTGACTTTTATGACCAAATCGTCAGAGATTTGAAAAATAGAGATTTAATTGCCTATGACACACTTCATAATACAATGAGTGAAACAGGATTGTGGCAATCAGGTACTACAGAGGTTGGAAAAAGATTTTTAGAGTTCATTTCAGAATAATCTAAGCAAAAGTCTATAACTTAGAAGAATCTGTTTTAATTTTTAGAGCGGATTTTTCTAAGTTTATCCGTGAAAGACTGCTTATTTCATAGATTAGCATTATGCTAGATGGTAATCAAATTATACAAAAGGAGAGATTTGATGAGTAAGTTATTTTTAACTTTGAATATAAATTATTATTTCTTTAAATTACTTATAACTTACTTAAGTTATTAAAACTTGTAAAACACCTTGCTACTATAATCCAAATTGTGTAATATATAGGTATATTGTTAGTTTATTTGATTCCGTTTATTCCCACACCTTTTTTTGTGTTGTGGTTGAGTTGTAGAAGCAAGTTGCGTCTTGTTTCATTTATGAAAGGGCTTCTTTGAGCCGATTAGTGTATATATAGCTTATTTTGCTATGCACATTTTTAATCGACTTGAAGAAGCCCTTTTTGTGTTGTTTTCAAGTTTGCAGGCGGGGTTATTTATGATTCATAAAATAACAAATTAAACAGTAGAGGAGATAATAAAATGAAAAAAGATTGTAGTCACTTACAACTAGTACCAACAGTAGAGGAACATAAAGCACGAATGGAAAAAAATCAGAAATCATATGCTGCACCAGCAATGTCATCTGAATCAAGAGCAAGAGTGAATCAAATGAGAGGATGTTTTGAAGCTGAAATTATATTACCAGATGGGAAATTTCAATACTTTAAACCAGATACTCTTAATGAAAAGGTTGCTATTCAAGAAATCGCTTTATACATTGAAGGCATACAGGAAGCAAAAGAAGGCTATGTAATCTTATGGCGCTTTGTCGGGCAACAAAGTTTTTACCATGGTACAAAGATCGTAGCTGAACCGAAGTTTTGTACAATCCTACGTAAACTAAAAGATTTCTTTTTTGATTACGAAGAAGTTGTATACGAACCTGAAAAATAAGAAAGATAGAGGGAAATAAAAATGAAAAAAGATAACACTTGGACAGAATTAGATGATCCAAAAGAGCAGGAAACGAGAAAGCCATCCCAAGAGCCGGACGATATATTTGCTGGTATGGATGAGCTACGGGAGATTACAGATGAAGAACTACCATTTTAATAAGGTCGAGGTAGTTTATAGAGGGTAAAAGGAAGAACTGAGTGATGTATTTACTTGGATCTTCCTTTTTTTAATGTAAAAAAGAACTTGGAGGGAACGATTATGCGGTGCGAGACGTTCTCGAGTAAGTAATGCGGGAGCATAGGCGACAACGAGGACTATTCTTAATTGTAGAAACATCGAAAACAATAAAGAGTAGGATAACTGTTCAGGCGA